>NZ_JBJXEN010000115.1:0-15453 GCF_046153165.1 Flavobacterium sp.
ATATGATAAAAGGCGGAATATACATTTACCCAACGAGTTCGAAAGCACCAAAAGGGAAATTGCGTTTACTTTATGAATGTAGCCCAATGGCATTTATTGCAGAGCAAGCTGGCGGAAAAGCTTCTGATGGTTATAACCGTATCATGGAGATTCAACCGACGGAATTGCACCAACGTGTTCCTTTTTTCTGTGGAAGCTATAATATGGTCGAAAAAGCAGAAGAATTTATGGCAAATTCTAAATAGTATTTTCAGAAATAATTATAAACGAAAAAACCCTTCATTTCTGAAGGGTTTTTTGTTGGTCTACAAGGACTCGAACCTTGAAAGACTGCACCAAAAACAGTTGTGTTACCATTACACCATAGACCAATAAAGCTGCAATAATTCTTTATTGCGAGTGCAAATTTACTACAATATTTATTTTCTGCAAGGTTTTTATCAAAAAAAATTAAAATTTTATTTTTAACCTTTTGTTTAGATAAAAAAATAGTTTCTTTGTAGGGTAATATTTATACCAAAAATTTATGTCTTTCAATTTCAATAAATGGAACACAGCCCTTGGTTGGCTTACCTTTTTTATCGCTCTTATAGTCTATTCACTTACTGTAGAACCTACAATGAGTTTTTGGGATTGTGGCGAATATATTGCCACGGCAGCAAATTTAGAAGTTGGGCATCCGCCAGGAGCGCCTTTATTTCAAATGATAGGTGCGTTTTTTGCGATGTTCGCTATAGATAAACAGCATATTGCCTTAATGGTAAACATGATGTCCGTCTTTTCTAGTGCTTTTACTATTTTATTTTTGTTTTGGTCTACTTCAATTATTTTAAGAAAAATAGTTTCTGGATTTACTGAACTTAATAAAAACAATTCGATAGTTATTCTAGGAAGCGCTTTTGTAGGGTCTTTAGCCTTTGCTTTCTCAGATAGTTTTTGGTTTAATGCTGTCGAGGCAGAAGTTTATGCTATGGCAACATTGCTTATTGCATTGCTTTTTTGGCTCGGATTACGTTGGGAAGAAGAAATGCATACCGAACGTGGTAACAAATGGTTATTAATAATATCATTAGTAGTCGGATTGTCTTTTGGGGTTCACTTCATGGCATTATTAACTATTCCTTCAATTGGGTTTTTATATTATTTTAAAAATTATAAAAATATTACTGTAAAAAGTTTTATCATCGCCAATTTTGTTGTGGTGGCTGTTTTACTTTTTATATTCAAATTGTTATTGCCTTGGACAATGATTTTCTTTGGTGCTACCGAAGTTTTTATGGTAAATAGTTTAGGTTTGCCTTTCGATTCAGGAACAATATTCGTTACATTACTTCTTATCGCATTGTTTTATTTCGGATTAAAATACACTCGAGAAAAAGGAAAAGTTCTTTATAATACTTTAATTCTTTGTGTGCTATTTATCATGTTAGGTTTTTCTACATGGATGATGTTGCCTATTCGTGCTAATGCAAATACTCCTATTAACGAAAACAAACCTTCTGATGCACGTGAAGTTTTAGCCTACTATAACCGTGAGCAATATGGTGTGAATCCTTTGTTTTATGGACCTCAATTTTCTGATACTTATGCAGGATTAGATGAAGACAATCCGTACACAGACGAAAAACCAAATTACGAACGTGATTACAAAAAAGGAGAATATGTAATTGTAAACAATTATAAAAATGGCAGTCAAAATACCGATGACAAACACAAAGCCATTTTACCAAGAATGTGGAGCTCTGATCATGCAGAAAACTACATGAAGTTTACAAATGTGCTTACTTTTAGAATAAAACCAGAATATGCCGAAGAAAAAGAATTGACTGACATTGTCGCTGAATTTAGATCTTCTTATGCTTCTGGAAAATTAGAAATAGAAGATTACGAAAAATTCCTGAAAGCCTATGGTCAGTATCTTGATATAGACAAACCAACGACTATAGACAATCTAACGTTTATGGTTCAATATCAATTTGGATATATGTATTGGAGATATCTAATGTGGAATTTCGTTGGAAGACAAAATGACAAACAAGGAGAATATACTTCTTTAGATGGCAATTGGTTAAGTGGAATTCCTTTTATAGACGATATAAGATTAGGTTCTCAAGAAAATCTTCCAGCAGAATGGAAAAATAACAAAGCTAGAAATACTTATTTTTTCTTACCGTTTATCATCGGACTTATTGGGTTTTTCTTCCATGCCAAAAAAGACATTAAGAGCTTTTATGTTGTTTTAGCACTGTTTTTATTTACAGGTTTAGCACTTAAAATTTATCTTAACGAACGACCTTTCGAACCTCGGGAGCGAGATTATGCACTTGTAGGTTCCTTTTATGTATTTGCTATTTGGATAGGAATTGGCGTTTATGCCATTTACGATTTTCTAAAATCATACATTCAACCTAAAGTTGCGGTACCAGTAGTTATAACAGCTTGTCTTTTTGCGGCACCAATACTTATGGCGACTCAAAACTGGGATGATCATGATCGTTCAGGAAAATATACAGCAGTTTCATCGGCAAGAGCTTATTTAGATTCTTGTGACAAAAATGCTATTTTATTCACTATTGGTGACAACGATACTTTCCCTATTTGGTACTTACAAGAAATTGAAGGATATAGAACAGATGTACGCATTGTAAACACCAGTTTATTAATGACGGACTGGTATATCGATCAAATGAAGGCCAAAGCTTATGATTCTGAACCAGTTCCTATTTCGTTTTCACACAAAGATTATGTTGACGGAAAACGAGATTATTTAGTTTTTGATCAAAAAACTGATGCAAGACTCGATGTAAAAGAATTTATGGATTTTGTTTCTAGCGATGATCCTAGAACATTAATCGAGATGAAAAATGGCCAGAAAATTCAGTTTTATCCAAGTAATAAAATTAGAATTCCTGTCGATAAAAATGTAGTGATAGCAAACAAAGTTGTTAGTCCAAAATACAATGATTCAATAGTTCCTTACATAGATGTTGATATAAAAGGAGATGCTTTATACAAAAATCGCCTCATGATGTTAGACATTGTAAGAAACAACAACTGGAAACGCCCTATATATTTCTCTCCAGGCGCTTTTGCAGATGATGATTATATCTGGATGAAAGAATACTTACAGCTTAACGGAATGGTGTACAAACTAGTTCCTGTAAGAACTCCACTAGACAAAGATGCTTCAGGTTATGAAATGGGAGACATTGATGCCGATAAAATGTATGACATCATGATGAAACTAGATTGGGGTAATGGCGAAAGCACAAAAATATACCACGATCCAGAGACTAGAAAAAATAGTATTTCGTATCGTACCAATTTAACAAGATTAATGAATCAGTTAATTGCCGAAGGGAAAAATGATAAAGCTAAAAAAATAATCGAATTAGCACTAACCAAACTTCCTTTAGATTATTATGAGTTTTATAGTATGGTCGACCCTTTTGCCGATGGTTATTATAAAATAGGCGAAACACAAAAAGCACGTACTTTGCTCAAACAACTAGAAGCAAAATACCAAGACGAACTAAAATATTTTAGCCAAACAAAAGCTAGCGAACAAAACGAAAATGCTATCGATGTTATCACTAATATAGAAAGATACAGAGGTTTGTTAGAAATTATGAAAAACAATAAAGACACTGATTTTTATAATACTGAAAAAGCAACCTTTAATAGCTACAATAAACGTTTTGATCGTTTTGGTAGAGATATGGAGTAGATTATTAGTCCCTATAGCTATCGGGATTGATTATTATAAAATGCAGTTGTTGTAAAAATAACTGCATTTTTTTTGTGGTATATTTGTACAGTTATACAGCAATTTACATATTAGGAAAAAGAGGCGAACACCTGTCCCAATAGATATAAATTTTCGCAAAATCGAGAAAAGTATAAAGCGAGCGCTCGTTATATGTAATGGGGTAGAAACACTAATAAACAACTAAAACAAATCTAATGGATAAGAAAGAAGAGAATCCTAAAATCCTCAAAAACAAATATATACCAACGACTGAGTTTTATAGTCAGATAATTGACAGCTTACAAGATTATTCTATTTTTACATTAGATAAAGAATTTATCATAAATAGTTGGAGTTCTGGATCTACAAAAATATTTGGTTACGAAACAGAGGAAGTTATTGGAGAATCATTCGATTTAATATTTACAGAAGAAGATTTAAAAAATGGTATTCCAAAAAGAGAAATCGAAATAGCTTTAAAAGAAGGCCGAGCAACGGATAACAGATGGCACATTGCTAAAGACAAGAGCCTATTTTATGCTTATGGCTTGGTATTTCCATTAATTGGTTTAGATGGGGAAATGTTGGGCTATGTTAAAATTTTACGAGACTTAACAGATAGGAAGCAATCGGAAGATGCTATAAAAAAATATATTAGAGAGTTGGAAGAACTTAATACCCACAAAGAGAGTGTTATGGCAATACTTTCTCATGATTTAAGAAGTCCTTTATCAGCTATTATTGGAACTGCAAAATATTTAAAAGAAAATTTTCATAGAATGAAGCCTAGTGCTGTTCAGCAAATGCTAGACTTACTTTATAAATCATCAACAGATGAATTAGATATGTTAGATTATTTAGTAGAATGGGCGAGAATAAAATATGCATCGGATACATTCTCTCCAACAAAAATAAAATTAGTCGAATATATTGATAAAGTTTTTGAAACTTTAAACGAAACTACTTCTATAAATGCAATAAATCTTCATCACGAAATTGAAGCAGACACTTCAGTATTTGCAGATGGTAAAATGTTAATTTCCATAATCCAAAATATTGTTTCAAATGCAATAAAACATACAGAAAAAGGAGGAGAAATAACAGTTTCGGCAAAAAGTAAAGAGGATAAAATTATTGTTCAGGTTAAAGATACCGGAATTGGAATGTCTAAAGAAATAATGGAAAAACTTTTTACTCCTCAAATAAAGACACTTTCAGAAACAAGAAAAAAGGATAAAGGAGCTGGAATTGGTTTATTATTAGTAAAAGGGTTTTTAGAAAAAAATGATGGTGAAATATGGGTAGAAAGTACAGAAGGAGAAGGTTCATCTTTTTATTTTACATTACCCATTGAAAAACCTTTGTATAAAATAGGCAGTTCAGACGAAATCATGTTTGATGAAAGTGTATAATATAAAAACACCTCAAATCATCAAACGATTATATAGTAATCAGGTTTGGGATATTACATTTTTTGTTTAATTTAAAGTTAGTTATATCATAAGAAATTTATTTTTTTTAATATTCAACAGTTACAAAACAAGAAGTGTTTGTGCTAATAATTTTAAAAATTAAAAGAAAAGACAACTTTTGATAGTATCAATTAAGCCGCCTTATGATATAACGCCGAAAATTTTAAAATTGATAAGCTCTATTTCTGAAAAAAATAGGAGAAGTAAATGTTAATTATCTAAGAGGCAATCGCCACAACTTCGCAAACAGAATAGAATTAAAACAATACATTCCACTTTACAAATTGGAGGAATACACTAACTGAGGAACAAATAACTGCATTTTTTTGTGGTGTTTTTATGTTGTGATAATTTTTATGAAAATAATTATTTTATCACAGACTTGTGATAATTTAATGAAAAAATATTTTTTTATCACAAAAAATTAAACCTTAATAATAATTATGTTTTCTAAACATATAAGCACAAAATCATGGCAACAAATAAAAAGTCCCTTTGATGATTTATAAGATAAAAGCATTATTTTTGAGAAGTAAAAAATAAAAAAATAGCGCCAATCTAACCGTATTTGGGTGTATACACGCTACTTTATAGTGACTATTTACAAGTTGGCGGTCAGTTACAAGCTACAGAAAACGTATAACAGAAAATAAAGTTTAATGAAAATCAAAATGAATCAAATAATCTACATTTCAATTTTTCTGTTGGGCATATTTGTTTTGGCATATTATCGTAAAGCAAAATCGGAAAAAGAAAGTGTTAAAAGTGTAAATGCAAATGAACTCGTTCAAAATGAGATTGTCCACGAACAATTGTCTGAAAAGCAAATTGAGAAAATAAAAAAGATTCAATCATCATTTGCTGACGTCTATAAAATTTCTTTGGAAGAAACAATTACAAATTTTAAACGGGATCAAAATCCTGACAATGAAATTGAAGTTTGGCTTAATATGCTGAAAGCTTATGAAAAGTTTGTTTCCAAAAATGGAACTGAGATTGAATTGAATAAAAAAACGGAAGTTTTTAAATTAATATTAATGCGTTCAATGATGGATGAAAAAGAAGCTGAATTTGAAACTAAGTGCACAATATTAAATAAAAATGAAATAAAAGAAATATTTAGTTATTATAAAATAGAAGCAAAACCTCTTCTGATTGAAACCAAATAACCGAACCGCCAACACACGCTACAAGCAATTTGGGTATTAGGCTTAATGGAAAAATTGGTTTGTATTTGGGATGATTTGGCAAATCCGAAAATAGGGCTTAATTTAGTCCCAAACCTGCTGTAGTAGGGGGCGTTTGCACAATTATACAAAACAACGGAGAATTAAATGACAAATAAATTAAAGACAATATACATTCTGTTTTTTGTCTATATAAATACATATGGTCAAACCAAAATTATAGAAGAACTTGACAATTGTAACTATATCATTGAAAATAATAAAAAATTCGCCATCTCGAAAGATACTATTAATCCAATTTTTAAATTTGATACTATATGTAAATCAAGACAAGATGAATATTTATTTACTAAAGTTGATAATCTTTGGGGAGTAGTTAATCAAAATGGCAAGATAGTAATACCAAACTTGTATGATAATATTAATACCGCCTGTTGCTATGAAAATCTAAAAGGTAAAGATAACTTCATAACCAGAAAACATAATAAAGTTGGTGTGCTAAAATATAATAATCGTTTTCTTATACCAATGATTTACGACAAAATTA
This sequence comes from Flavobacterium sp., assembly GCF_046153165.1. Lineage (GTDB taxonomy): Bacteria > Bacteroidota > Bacteroidia > Flavobacteriales > Flavobacteriaceae > Flavobacterium. The sequence continues at coordinate 6,955 of NZ_JBJXEN010000115.1, forward strand.
CAAGTTGGGTTGAGTATGGACCAAAAGCACATTATGTTTCAAAAGACAATAAAATTGGATTAATAAAACACAATGGTAAAATTATGATTCCTGTTTCTTATGATTCATTATATTATTCTAATGATAGAATAATTAAAGGAAAAATAAATAATAAATTTGGAGTTCTTAATTCAAAAAATGATATAATTATTCCATTTGAATATGATGCGCTTATAGTGGATTTTGATATTCATGGTTGGATAAATGAAAATCATATTAATAAATTTACTGCAAAGAAAAATGATATTTGGTACTATTTAGATTACAACGGAAACATAATAAAAAAAGACATTCCAAACGCAGAAATTGAAAAAGAATATGAACCTTTCCAATTGAAAAATTATGATTTTGAATACATTGGAAAATTATTAAAGTAGAAATAAAAAAAAACTACTTCTAACAGGAGTTTGGCAAGATTGCGAATTTTGTAGTAAATTCAAGTTTACATTTCACAAGAAATTTTATCTTTAACAGAAAATAATTCGTTCCGAAGTTCGCAACTGACGAGAAGCGGCAGAATGTTGTGTGCTGGTTTTGAAACTCTATATATGAAGAAAATTTTACTGTTATTAGGACTTCTGCTTTTATGTACAAGCTGTGAAAAAAAAGTCATTTGTCATATCGATCTTAAAACTTTAAAATCGAATGATAGTATAATCTCGAAAGTCAAAAGGGAGAAATCTTTCGTTCAACTTTTGAATAAACTTAAAGAACCTGAATTAGAAACCTTAGATAGAGAAACATATCGTTTCCTAATATTAAGCTCATTTGGAAACTATAAAACTTACCGTGTAAATAAAAACTCTGATAATTACATTATTATAGCTAAAAATTATGTTAAATATTTTGAAGATACAATTACCCATAAAGAAATTGTAATAAATAGTCTAGTTAAAAAAAGTGAAACTGCAATAAGTGAAGCTCAATGGTTAGAGGTAAAAGCGTTGATAGATAAAATAGATTTTTGGGAACTACCAGTCAGCAAAAATGAACGATATTTAGATGGAACTGCCTATATTATTGAAGGCTACAGTCTTGAAAAAAATGCGTGTACACAAAGAAATTATCATGTTACATCAAGAATTTCTCCTAATGATTCAACCATTTATAAATCCATATTTAATAAAATATCAAAATTTATTGAAGATAAGTAATTATAGGTTAAACCAGCACACAACAGCCGTTTCTCGCAATTGCGAATTTTGTGGTAAGTTCACGTTCACGTTTCGCAAGAATTTTTATCTTTAACAGAAAATAAAAAGTTCCGAAGTTCGCAATTGACGAGAAGCGGCGGAACGTTAGGCGGCATTTAAACAACATTCGTGGATAAAATCGAATTTTCAGGAAAATATTTATCATTCAAAGCTCGCTTGATTAAGGGGTTGCTTCCACTTATAATAATTTTAGTCTGGATTATATTGTTATTTGTTGAGCGTATTTTACGTAATAATGGAATCAAATTAAGAGGAATTTTGATTTTATTATTAGTTTTCATTGTTTCAACAGTAATCGCAATTGCTCAGTCTAAAAACTATGTGACTTCAGTAAATATTGAAAATGGAAACATTAGATTTATTGGCTATAATTACGATAATAAGTATTCAAAAGAACTGGATTTGAATGAAGTAAAAGTTTCTATAAGATTTCAAGGAAAAAGGAATGTAGATTATTTTTTAGAATTTAAAGCTGGCAGAAAAAAATTCCTAATAAATGAACTTAAAAATTGGAATTATAACGATGTGGCGGATCTTTTCAGAAGCTTTAAAACTGCCAAAAACGAAAAAGTAATATTTGATGATGAATATTGGCTTGACGTTATGGAGAAAAAGGCAAAAGGAATGACATCATATCAAGCCGTGATGAGTAAAGGAAATAAAAACGCCACCTAACTGCCGTCACGCCTCATTGCTCGATTTCGTTAGCAGGAACATTTTCTTCACGAAAAAATTCTATCTTATTGGAGAAATCGCGGTTCGCTTTTCCGCAACGAGGCGTGGCGGCGGAACGTTAGTGGTTATTTTTGAGCGACTGAAACTAAAAAACTAAAAGTAGAATGTCAGAAAACATTAAATTTAAATGCAGTTGTTGTGGAGAAATCCACGAAGAATGGCCTGCATTAACTTTTATTTCTCCCGATAATTATAACTGTTTATCAGAAGAAGAAAAAAAAAGCATTGGATATATTGACAGTGATTTTTGCACAATAAATCATACTGACCAAATTGATCGATTTATTCGTTGTACTTTAATTCAAAAAGTTAATGACCATTGCGAAGATTTGGATTACGGACTTTGGGTTTCTTTAAGTGAAAAAAGTTATGTGGATTATGAAAAAAACTTCAAAAAAGACAGAGAAGAAAAAGGATATTTTGGTTGGCTTTGTAATGACATAATAGATTATGAGTTTTCGGAAAGCATTCCTATGGATGTAATTACCCGAAATAATAGACAACGACCAGAATTAATTCCTCATAAAGATTTTGACCATCCATTTGTAAAAGATTATTATAATGGAATTTCTAAAAAAGAAGCCGAAAGAAGAATTTTTAATATGTTAGAAATCGTTAATAAAAATGAAACCGAAAATGAAGACGCTGAAAAAAGGAAATGGTGGAAAATATGGTAATAAATAGAAAAAACAACCGCTAACACACGCTACAAGCAATTTGGGTATTAGGCTTAATTTGAAATTGGTTTTGTATCTGGATGATTTGGCAAATCCGAATAATGGGCTTAATTTAGTCCCAAACCCGCTGTAGTGCCAGAACGTTATGCAACAGCTTTGGAATCGTGGTAAAAACAACTTTGAAATTTAAAATATGATTAAACGGATTTTTATACTTGGAATTATAATGAGTTTAATCCAAACTTTACTGTACTTCATTATTGTAGAATCACTTCAGTTTGCAGAAACAAAGTTTGTGGTAAAAAACAACCGACAAATTACCGACGCAATACTTCCTTATATTATCCTTATCTTTTTTGAAATTGTATTGATACAAAATATATTATCTTCTATAGTTAGCAGAAAACTATTTACTTGGATTATGTTTTCGCTATCAGCTATATTTTTATTAGCAGCATTTTTCAAGCCTTTTAGCATATGGCCTTCGCTCCCATTTTGTTTAATAATTGTTTTACTTTTGTTATGTTATGTGATTGTCGAAAGGCATTACGGAAGAATATTAAGCCGTTTGCATAACAGCCGTTTGGTAAGATTGGGGTTTTAGGCTTAATGGAAAGTTGGTTTTGTATTTGGGATGATTTGGCAAATCCGAAAATAGGGCTTAATTTAGTCCCAAACTGCCTGTAGCGCCGGAACGTTACCAGTAATACTTTAACGAATATCTTAAAAATGGAAAATCAATTTTTTGTCGGCCAAGCAGAATTCAAAACTGGACATGTTTTACGAAAAGATTTATCGTTTTTCAAAACTGGTGGCGAAAGAGCAGAAATATACGAGATTTTCAATTCAGAAATTGAGGCGAAAGATTATGCGAAGAATAAGAATATTGAAAATCCAGAAATAGAATATTGGGTAGAAAATGACAATGGTAAAACTATTTTCTACGTTTCCAAAAATGAAATAAAAGAATATGACTGAAGAAGAACTTAACAAGATTGAAGTAAGAGCCAACAAAGCTCAAAAAGGTTCGTGGAAAGCATACATAGAAGGAAGGGATCACACTAGTCTAGTGGTTCAAGTTTCATAATGACTGGAGAGAGTGTAGAAAGAGGAAACAATATTGAATTATTTGGAGCAACCGAATCAGATTATGATTTCATAGCTAATGCAAAACAAGATATTCCAAATTTAATAGCAGAAATTAGAAGGTTAAAGTTTGATTAATAACGGCACTACTGGTAACAGCCGTTTGGCTAGATTGGGGTTTTAGGCTGAATTTAAAGTTGGTCTTGTATTTGGAAAATTTGTGTTTAACCGAAAAATCTTGCGTCTTTAATCCCCAACCTCGCAAAGCGCGCTTGTCGTTATGCGAAAGGGCCGAAAACAATCGGTAAATTTGAACCCTATATTCTATCTGCGAAATTTCTAAATTAAATTGACAACATGCCAATGAAAATAATTATCAAAATACTTCTGCTAATTTTACTTTCACATACTGGATTCTCACAGAAAAAATCTTTATCCGAATTAACGAAAGAGATACACAATCGATTTAATCTTGATAAAGCCAATTACATAATCTTATCTCGAACAATATCTACATTGACATTGACTGTAAAAGAAAATGAGCAAATCAGCAATTGGGAAAATCATTATATACTATTTATTATAATAGACAAACTTGAAAAGACAGTTGTAGAGGAATATCAAGATGGAAATAAATCAAAAACCTTTGAAATAAATAATTTTAATATATTTAAATTAGTAAAGCATAACTTCCGTTCAATAAATGTAGAGAAATTGAATGATTTTGAATATGAAAAAGATGGCTCAAAAGTTCACTTAGCCCAAAGTAATTCTGGTGAAATGGAAATAGATGTGGTTTTTAATCAAGCAACTTATCATAATAAGTTTGATGAGTTTCTATTAGAATTTTCAAGTAATTCAAAGTTGAAATTAGTCAAGCTCATTTCGCGCATTGAAGACGAACTAAAACCGTATTACGAACACCATCCTTTTTATGTTAAAGATTAACGAATACCAATAAATAGGGTTAAAACAAAGTAATAGTTAAAATAGCCCCATCGCATAACAGCGGTTTCACAAAATGGCAGTAATGCCCAAAAAATCCGGTAAATGAAAGAACTTTTAGATTACAGAAACCAAAATTTATGGAATGAAATTTCCAAAGATTATAATATATCTTTTGAAGATTCACTTTCAAAAGAATATGGTTGTTTTGCACAAAATAAGAATGTGATATTTTATATTGATAAAGATAATTTATCTAAAAGTTCATTTACTCACGAAATGCTTCACGTTTATTTAAGATGCAAGGATTGCTTTATTAGTGGAGGATTAAATAATACAATAAGACAAAATTCAATTTTGTCATCTATGTTTTCACAAGAATTACTTGAACATATGGGAAATTGCCTTGACCACATAAAAATGCTTCCAATTTATCTAAATCTAGGATTTGAAAAAGAGAAGTTTCTATTAGACTTTTATGAAAATAAATGCACGTCAGAAGAACTTTATACTCTTAAACAGAACTATAAGATTCAATCATCAATTAACCAAAATGCTGTAGACTTTTATATTGGAAAATTATTTGCGATTTTGGCTGACCCAAATACTGAATTTGATTATTCAAAAGAATTAGAAGAGTTTAAAAAAATTGATCCTATTCTTTTCGAGGCAAACAATAAAATGATTGAAAATTGGAAAGAAATAAAATTAGAAAACAGAAAAGTTTGGGACGATGATTATCATACTGTTTTGTTTGGATATTATCAAGATTTAGAAAATTGGATTTTAATTAATAACCTAAATTAATAAAGACACTACTGCTAACACACGCTACAAGCAATTTGGGTATTAGGCTTAATTTGAAGTTGGTTTTGTATTTGGGAGATTTGGCAAATCCGAATAATGGGCTTAATTTAGTCCCAAACTGCTTCTAGCGCGGGAACGTTGGCAGTAATAAAACCGAACTAATGAAGAAACTAACTTGGCTATTTGCATTAATTTTAATTAACTGTTCATCTAATGAAAATGAAATTAAAAACATTGAATTCTTGTCTTATAGTTGGAATGTTGAAACGCCTATAAATAAAGTTAAACCAAAATTTAAACTAGAATGCGAAATATACTCAGCAATAGACAAAAATGGAAATAACAAAACTTATTCTTGTAATTACCATCCAAATAAAACAGAAGAATATTTCGAATCAACTGTTGACAAAAAAATAATTGATTCTTTAATTCATCATACAAATAAGCTCACTAAAAAGTCTAAAAGCCAAATTAATTATCTTGCAAATATTGGGTGTATAAAAGCACCTCCATTTTTAAGAATTAAAATTAATTACAAAAATGAAACTTCAAAAACATATTACTACAATTTTATTGAAGATGATAAAGAGTATTCATCAATTATGAAACTATATACCGCTTTACAAAAAAACAGAATTGAAGAAAATTACAGTAAAATAAAGGACAATTCTGATTTGAAAATTAATAAGGACGAATTTATAAAATATACAATTAACGAGGACACTTTAAACTTTCCGAAACCAAAAATAATAGATTTTATACCGCAAGGTTAAATGAAGAAATTACTACTGCTAACACACGCTACAAGCAATTTGGGCAATTGGCTTAATGGGAAAATAGTTTTGTATTTGGAAGATTTGGCAAATCCAAAAATAGGCCTTAATTTAGTCCCAAACTCCGTGTAGCGCGGGAACGTTACCAGCCATTTTGAAACAACTTTTACATATGAAGAACATACTTTTAACTATTTTTTTTCTCTTAACTTTTAATTGCTTTTCTCAAGAAAAACTAATTTTCAATACAAAATTTACACAAAGTGAAGATAAATGGGTTGCCTTTGAAGCGGACTCTATTGGTTCTCATAATTTTGGTTTTATATACATAGATTCACAGGCTGGATTAACCTTTGACTATGCAGGAACCTTCAAAATTGATAATAATGGAAAGTTCATTCTTAAAAAGAAAGAATTAGAAGGCTCAATGAAAGTTAGATTAGAACCCAACAATAGATTAGTAGCTATTATTCCTGAATCACATTTTTCTGAATTGAAAATTTCAAAATTTCCAGATTGGCTCAAATATTATAAAAAAGATGAAAACTCTATCGAGAGATTATATAAATGGGGTTATATGTACAATGGATGGGAAGAATGTGAAAAAGCATTGGATTTCTTGGAAAAAGCGAGCAAAATTAATCCTGACTATAAAGGTCTACGAGTTGAATTAGGATTTTCTTACAACTGCTTAAATCAATCTCAAAAAGCTATAGTTATATTAAAAGAGGCAATTAAGCACGAACCAAAAGACGCTTACATTTATAAAGAACTTTTATATTCACAAATACATAATAATCAGCTTAAAGATGCAATTGAAACTTATGAAAAAATTTTGAAAGAAGTAGCCGATAAAACTTATAATGCTGAAAATGCGTATAATATTTTAGGAGAATATTACCGCCAAAAAAATCTTGAGAAATTCAACGAATGGATGGCGGAAACAGAAATTGATAAGGACAAACATTTTGGCCCATATGTTGAAAAATTAAAAAAGGCATTCAATAAATAAAACGGCTGGTAACAGCAGTTTGCCGCAATAGCTAATTTGTTTATACCGCATAAATTTTCTTCCCGAAAATGTTTATCTTTAACAGAAAATAATCGGTTCCGAACTTCGCGCCAGTGCAAAGTTGAGAACCATTACACAGTTCAAAACTCTAAAAACCGTGAACTTCTACTGGATAAAAACACCTCAAATCATTAAGCGATTATTTAGTAATCAAGTTTGGGATATTCCCAATAAGGAGAACAAAATTTATCTCACTTTCGATGATGGTCCAACACCAGAAATAACAGAATGGGTTTTAGGAATTCTGAAAGAAAATAATATTAAAGCGACTTTTTTCTGTATTGGTAACAACATACAAAAACACCCAGAAATCTTTAATAAAGTTATTAATGACGGACATGGTATAGGAAATCATACTTTCGATCACAAAAATGGTTGGAAAACTACAACCGCTGATTATATAGAAAATGTAGAGCTGTGTGAAAAGCAACTTTTAAATATAAAAGCTAAAATTTTCCGTCCGCCTTATGGCAAAATAAAACTTTTACAATCTAAAAAATTACGAAAATTAGGTTACAAAATAATTATGTGGGATATTCTCACTGCCGATTTCGATGCAAAAATATCTAAAGAAAAATGTCTAGAAAATGCGACTCAAAAAGTAACTTCTGGTAGTATTATTGTTTTTCATGATAGTATAAAAGCATTCCGAAACTTAGAATACGCTTTACCTAAAACCATTCAAATCTTAAAAGAAAGAGGATTTGTGTTTGATGTGATTTCTTGAGATTTCATTGTTATTAGAACTCAAAACAACAAAATTTGTAATCTAAATTTGTTCTTGAACTAAGCTAATAATAGAATTTGCATCTAACTCACCAGATTGTCTCCACATCATTTGTCCGTCTTTATAAATCATAAGAGTAGGCAAACCTTTTATACGAAGTGCTTCGGCTAGTTCTTGGTTTTTGTCAACATCAATTTTTATCACTTTGGCTTTATCACCAAGTGCAGCAGCAACATCCTTAATAACAGGATGCATAGATTGTGAAGATTCATTCCAGTCTGTATAAAAATCGATTAGAACAGGAACTTGAGCATTTATTAGTTCTCCAAACTTTGACATAGTATAATTTTATTAAACTTTGTTATACAAATATAGTGTTTTTAGTATATTAAGCTACATTTTGTCCTTTTTTTAGACGAATTAC
>NZ_JBJXEN010000122.1:0-3539 GCF_046153165.1 Flavobacterium sp.
GTTTTACACTTTAGGTTCAACACGTAACCAAATCTTTTTCTTAACAAGATAAACTAGTACTGTAAGAATTAATAAATAAACAACAGTCTTAAAGCCTATTCTTTTTCGAGCTTCTAAATGAGGTTCTGACGCCCAAGTTAAAAAGGTCACTACATCTTTTGCAAGCTGCTCTTGTGTTGCAACTGTTCCATCTGAATAATTTACAGAATCTTTATTTAATGGTTGTGCCATTTTAATTTTATTACCTGCCATATATTTATTGTAATATACGCCGTCCTCAAGTTTTACGCTTTTTGGAGGTTTATCGTCATAACCCATTAGAATAGAATAAATATAATCTGGCCCGCCGGCTCTAGCTTTTACTAAAACTGACATATCAGGAGGATATGCTCCACCATTTGCAGCTCTTGCTGCTTTTTCATTAGGAAATGGACTTGCAAATTTATCCGAGGGCTTTCCAGCTCTTTTAAACATTTCTCCACTATCATTAGGACCGTCTGAAACTTCAATTTTTGATGCTATTGCTTTAACTTCTTCTTCTGAAAAACTCGGTCCTCCTACTTCTGATAAATTTCTATAACTTAAAAGTTTCATTGAATGACAAGATGCACAAACTTCTGTGTAAACTTGATAGCCTCTTTGAAGAGATGCTCTATCAAACTTCCCAAAAAAACCATCGAAAGACCAAGATTGCTTTAAAAGCTTCTCTTGTTTTTCTGCAGAAAAAGAATTTGAAATATTAAATATTAAAAACAAAAAAAATAATGAAAATTTTAATAAAGAACTCATGTTTTATCTAAAAAATTTTAAATGTTTTAATTTTTCCTTGTTTTTTCCAATCCTCATACTCGTGAATGCTATTAGGCATAGGTAAAGTTTTCTCTGTTAATGACACTAAGGGAGCAATAATTAAAAAGAATGAAAACCAATAAACGGTTCCTACTCTAGAAATTAAAACATAAATGCCTTCTGCCGGCATTCCTCCTACGTACATTAGTATAAAAAAATCAAGAACGAATAAAAAAACGAACTGCTTCCATATAGGTCTAAAAACTGAAGATCGAACTTTAGACAAATCTAACCAAGGCAATAAACCCAAAACTGCAATACTGCTCACCATTGCAATAACTCCTAAAAGTTTATCAGGAATACTTCTTAAAATTGCATAAAACGGTAAAAAATACCATTCAGGAACAATATGAGCTGGAGTTACTAAAGGATCAGCAGGAATGTAATTGTCTGGATGCCCAAGATAATTTGGTGCGTACATTGTAATTAAAACAAAAGCTAATAAAAAAATTAACATCGCAAATAAATCTTTACTAGTTGTAAAAGGTGCAAAACTAACTGTATCTCTAGTATCGGCTGGCTCAATACCTGATGGATTATTGGAACCAACAATATGTAATGCTATAACGTGAAAAATTACTATACCTAAAATTCCAAAGGCTAAAAGCCAATGCAAAATAAAAAAACGATTCAAAGTAGAATCACCAACCGCATAATCTCCCCACAACCAGGTGACTATTGTATTCCCTACTAATGGTACTGCCGAAAATAAATTTGTAATAACTGTTGCGCCCCAATAACTCATTTGACCCCATGGCAAAGTATAACCAAGGAAAGCAGTGGCCATCATTAGAAAAAAAATAATAATTCCTATAAGCCACATTAGTTGTCGTGGTTCTTTATAAGAACCATAATAAAGTCCTCTAAAAATATGAATATACACTGCTATGAAAAAGAAAGAGGCAAAATTCATGTGAGCGTATCTAAGAAGCCATCCGTAATTTACATCTCGCATAATTTTTTCAACAGATACGAAAGCTTCAGATGAAGATGGTTTGTAGTGCATTCCAAGAACTAAGCCTGTGACAATTAAAAATATTAGGCATATCATTAATATTCCGCCTAAGCTCCACAGATAACTTAAATTTTTAGGAACTTGAAAATCTAAATATTCGTATTTAAACATTCTAATAATTGGAAGACGATTATCTATCCAACCAACAACTCCTTTGAATGGAGATCCCCCAACTTTATTTGTGTGAACAGGTTTGATTTCGTTTTGATTAAAATTAGAATTTTTTTCACTCATAATAATTTTTATCCTAATTTAATTTTATTATCCCCAACGAATTCATAAGTTGGAACTTCTAAATTAGTTGGAGCAGGACCTTTTCTAATTCTTCCAGAACTATCATAATGAGAACCGTGACAAGGACAAAACCAACCGCCGTAATCACCTTTGCCACTAATCGGAACGCAGCCTAAATGAGTACAAACTCCGACTAAGACTAGCCATTCAGATTTTTTAACTCTTTTATTATCAGGCTGAGGATCTTTTAATTCTTTAAGATCAACTTTTTCAGCGTTAGTAATTTCTTCTTTAGTTCTTCTTTTAATAAAAACAGGTTTTCCTCTCCATAGAACAGTTATTTCTTGTCCCTCTTTAATTTTTGACAAATCAACTTCAATAGATGCAAGGGCTTTTACTGAGGAGTCAGGATTCATTTGGTTTATAACCGGCCAAACAGTGGCGCCAACCCCTACTGCACCGACAGCTGTTGTAGCAACAGTTAAAAAGTCTCTTCTATTTTTCTTATCTGAATTATTATTATCTTCTGACATAAATATTTAATTTAATTATTTCTAAACTATTTTCTTTTCCATAGCCAGAATGACGCATAAATAATAAATTTCTTATATGATTAATATTGCATTATTTCAGCCTGATATTCCTCAAAATACGGCTGCAACCATAAGATTGTGCGCATGCTTAAATTCAACTTTAGAAATTATTGAACCTTGTGGGTTTCAATTTGATGAAAAGAGACTCAAAAGCATCTACATGGATTATTATAAAAATTGTAAAATTATAAGACATCAATCATTTGATGATTTTATTAAAACTAAAAAAAATAAAAGAATAATTTTATTAACCACTAAAGCCAAAAAAAATTATTATAATTTTGATTTTAAAAAAAATGATACGATATTATTCGGTAGAGAAAGTGCTGGTGTACCAGATTCGGTACATGAAATAGCTGATGCAAGACTAAAGATACCCATCTCTAAAAATACCAGATCTTTAAATGTTGTAACTTCTATTTCTATTGTATTATCTGAGGCACTTAGGCAAAACAATTACTATAATATTTAATAATGAATTCAAATTTGGAAGAAAAAAAAATTATCGCTAAAAATTGGTTTGAAAGTTTAAGAAATTCTATTTGCAGTGAATTTGAAAAAATTGAATATCTTAAATCTAAAAAGAAAATCTTGTTTAAAAAAACCAAGTGGAATGCTGGTGGAAGTTCTAAAGGCGGAGGAACATTTGCATTAATTGAGAATGGGTCTGTCTTTGAAAAGGTCGGAGTTAATATTTCAACAGTCTCAGGAAAATTTAATAAAGAATTTAAAAAAAAAATTCCTGGGGCGTTAAATAATCCTAATTTTTGGGCTTCTGGTATCTCTATTGTGGCACATATGCAAAATCCAAAAGTTCCTGCATTTCATTTTAATACTAGATTTATAGT
>NZ_JBJXEN010000066.1:0-79102 GCF_046153165.1 Flavobacterium sp.
TCAATTTCTTTTCTAGAATATTCTCCAACACCTGGAACTGCAATAGCTACAACTAATTCGGCAGCATTAAAAACTGGAAAATCTTTATGTTTTGCATATTCGTTTAGTTCTCCAAATTCCATCCCGAAACGAATATCTGGTTTGTCATTTCCATAGGTTCTCATAGCATGATCATAAGTCATACGAGGAAATTTTTCTACTTCAATTCCTTTTATTTCTTTTAATAAATGACGTGTTAGTCCTTCAAAAACATTCAAAATATCTTCTTGTTCTACGAATGCCATTTCGCAATCTATTTGTGTGAATTCTGGCTGACGATCGGCACGTAAATCTTCATCACGGAAACATTTTACAATTTGAAAATATTTATCCATTCCACCGACCATCAATAATTGCTTGAATGTTTGTGGTGATTGCGGCAAGGCATAAAACTGACCTTCGTTCATTCTAGATGGAACTACAAAATCCCTAGCTCCTTCTGGTGTAGATTTTATTAAATATGGAGTTTCTACTTCACAAAAATCTAAATCCGATAAGTATTTACGAACTTCCATTGCTACTTTATGACGAAAAAGTAAACTGTTTTTTACAGGATTTCTTCTAATGTCAAGATAACGGTATTTCATGCGAATATCTTCTCCACCGTCAGTTTCGTCTTCTATTGTAAATGGAGGTGTTAATGAAGCATTTAAAATAGTCATTTCAGAAACTAAAATTTCTATTTCACCCGTTGGTATATTTTTATTTTTAGCTTCACGCTCAATAACCGTCCCTTTTACTTGAATAACAAATTCACGACCAAGAGTTTTAGCCAATTCAAAAACTGTTTTATCTGAACGACTTTCGTCGAACATTAGTTGTGTGATTCCGTAACGATCTCTTAAATCGACCCAATTCATAAAACCTTTGTCTCGAGATTTCTGAACCCAACCTGCCAGCGTAACTTCTGTATTGATATGCGTAGCGTTTAATTCGCCACAATTATGACTTCTGTACATTACCTAAAATTTAGGTTGCAAAAATACTATTTTGTTTGAAGTTTGTACTTAAAATAATCGAAATAATTGTAAGTTTGATTACATATAATTAAAACAACACATATGAAAAAATTATTTTTGATCGCATTAACCACTTTTTGTTCTATTTACAGCTTCGGACAATCTAAAAATACAGTAACCTTTCAGGCAGAAATAGCTAATAGAAACGGCGATGTTATTTATATTAAAGACAATAAAAACAAAACCATTAAGGAAATAAAAATTAATGACAAAGGAGTTTTTAAAGACACTTTTGAAATTGAAAAAGAAGATTTTTATATCTTTTTTGACGGAACCGAATACACACGATTGTTCCTGAAAAATGATTATGATTTAAAATTGAAAATGGATGCCAAACAATTTGACCAATCTATCATTTACACTGGAAAAGGTGCAGCCGAAAATAATTATTTAGCACAAGATGTCATAAAAGAAGGAGACGTAAATCCTGAGAAATTAGTCGCTTTGAGCGAAGAAGATTTCAAAAAAATGACCGATGAAAAGAAACTAACAGAAGAAACATTTTTAGATAAATCTAGTTTAGATAAAACATTTATTGAAATTCAGAAGAAAAATATTTTGATGAATATTAAAGGTTTACAAAAATATTATAACGAAAGTAAAGCAGTTCAGAAATTGAATAATGCTACTGCGCCAACATTTAATTATGTAAATCACAAAGGAGGAACTACAAAACTAGAAGACCTAAGAGGAAAATATGTATATATTGATGTTTGGGCAACTTGGTGTGGTCCTTGTCGTGGAGAAATTCCTTTTTTGCAAAAAATAGAAGAAAAATATCACGGAAAAAATATAGAATTCGTTAGTATTTCGGTAGACGTGCAAAAAGATTTTGAAAAATGGAAAAAATTTGTAAGCGACAAGCAACTAGGAGGAATACAACTTTTTGCTGATAATGATTGGAATTCGGATTTTACCAAAAGTCTTAACATTAACAGTATTCCTAGATTTATTTTAATTGATCCAGCTGGAAAAATTGTAAATGCTGATGCCGAGAGACCTTCTTCTCCAGAACTTCAAGAGACATTAAATAAACTATTGAATTAGTTAGAAATAACATCAAATTAATTAAAAAACAAAAACCCAACTTTTCAGTTGGGTTTTGTGCGGATAATAGGACTCGAACCTACACGCCTTGCGGCACCAGATCCTAAGTCTGGCATGTCTACCAATTTCACCATATCCGCGAAATTTGTGAGTGCAAATATAAACATAATTTTGAATTATAGATTATGAATTATGAATTTTTTTATTGTATTTTTGAGAGATGATATTAAAAATCAATAACCAACATAATGTATAATATTTAAACATTTGATTTTTAGAGTTTTAATTTTAAATCTTCAATTTTAATTAATAAAATAATGAATACTATAAAACAATACGTTCAAGATAACAAGCAACGTTTCATAGATGAATTAATAGAATTATTAAAAATTCCTTCTGTAAGTGCTGATGCTGCTTATTCTAAAGATGTTATTAAAACTTCCGAAGCAGTAAAAATAAGCCTTGAAAAAGCAGGTTGTTATTTTGTTGAAATTTGCGAAACACCTGGATATCCTATCGTTTTTGGCGAACATATTATCGACAAAAATTTACCTACAGTTTTGGTTTACGGACATTATGATGTACAACCAGCAGATCCTATCGATTTATGGACATCTCCTCCGTTTGAACCAGTAATTAAAATAACCGATATTCATCCAGAAGGCGCTATTTTTGCTCGTGGATCTTGCGATGATAAAGGCCAAATGTATATGCACGTTAAGGCATTCGAATATATGATTGCCAATAATAATTTACCTTGCAATGTCAAATTTATGATTGAAGGTGAAGAAGAAGTAGGCTCTAAATCACTTTCTTGGTTCGTAGAACGCAACCAAGAAAAATTAGCATGTGATGTCATCTTAATTTCTGATACTGGAATGATTTCTAACCAACAACCGTCAATCACAACTGGTTTACGCGGATTAAGTTATGTTGAAGTAGAAGTCACTGGACCAAATAGAGATTTACATTCTGGTCTATACGGTGGAGCCGTGGCTAATCCTATCAATGTTTTAGCAAAAATGATTGCTTCACTTCATGACGAAAATAACCATATTACTATTCCTGGTTTTTATGATAATGTAGAAGAATTGTCGCTTGAAGAAAGAGCCGAAATGGCAAAAGCACCATTCAATTTAGACAACTATAAAAAAGCACTCGATTTAAATGATGTTTACGGAGAAAAAGGATATGTTACTAACGAAAGAAACTCTATTCGACCAACTTTAGATGTAAATGGAATTTGGGGTGGATATACAGGTGAAGGTGCAAAAACAGTAATTGCCAGCCAAGCCTTTGCAAAAATATCTATGAGATTAGTTCCTAATCAAGATTGGGAAAACATTACAGAGTTATTTACCAAACATTTTGAAAGCATTGCTCCATCAGGAGTTACTGTCAAAGTAAAACCACATCACGGAGGTCAAGGTTATGTGACTCCAATAGATAGTATTGGATACAAAGCAGCAAACATGGCTTATACAGAAACTTTTGGAGTTCCTGCTATACCAGTACGTTCTGGAGGAAGCATTCCTATTGTAGCGTTGTTCGAAAAAGAACTAAAAAGTAAAACAATACTAATGGGATTTGGTTTAGATAGTGATGCCATTCACTCGCCTAATGAACATTTCGGAATTTTTAATTATCTAAAAGGAATTGAAACTATTCCATTATTTTACAAGTATTTTGTAGAATTAAGCAAATAATCACAAAATACTTTGAGCAAAAAAAAGTTTATCTCAGAAGTTTTCAAATCAGGAGGAACTATCGGTGCATTATCACCAAGTTCCTCTTTTCTTGCAAAAAAAATGCTAAAACCTATTCATTTTGACAATGCAAATTGCATTGTCGAATTTGGGCCAGGAACTGGTGTTTTTACACATAAATTATTAGAAAAAATGTCTTCTAATGCTATATTATTAACATTTGAAATTAATCCTGCATTTCATGATGAATTAATGAAAATTAAGGATTCCCGATTAATTGTTATAAATGATAGTGCCGAAAAAATAGACCATTATCTGCTTTTACACAATCAGAAAAAAGCAGATTATATTATTTCTTCCTTACCTTTTGCTATGATTCCAGATGTTGTTGTAGACAATATTTTAAAAAACTCTTTCGAAGTTTTATCAGAAAAAGGAAAATTTATTCAGTTTCAATATTCATTAAATGCATTGTCAAAATTGAAAACTCTTTTTAAGAAAGTAGATATAAATTTTACTTTCTTAAATATTCCTCCAGCATTTGTCTTTACTTGTGGCAAATAACTATGAAAATTACAAAATGATTTCAGAGCAAATATTTAATAATTAAGGTTTTATAAAAAATAAATCAACGTTTTATACTGAATTTAGATTTTTGGCGTTAAATTTGTACATCATCAATCAAATCAAAATCAATCATGTTAAAACGTTTTTTTATTCTGTGCTCCGGCGCAGATAGGAATTTACTTTCCTCTTGTTCTGAAGGAGAACAAACCAAGTATGTTGGCATTGGAGCCACAGTTTTCTTCACAGCTATTATGGCTTTTATAGCTAGTAGTTACGCACTTTTTACTGTTTTCGATAGTATTTATCCCTCCATCTGTTTTGGAATTGTATGGGCTTTTCTTATTTTTAATCTCGATCGATTTATTGTATCTACAATTAGAAAACGTGACCGATTATGGAACGAATTTCTCCAAGCGACACCAAGGATAATTCTTGCTATGATTATCGCAGTAGTAATTTCGAAACCATTAGAAATCAAAATTTTCGAAAAAGAAATCAATACCGTTTTGCTCAAAGAGAAAAATCAATTGGCAATGGCTAATAAAAAGCAGATTTCAGATTATTTCAAATCTGATTTGGATAAAAACAAAGCCGAAATTGATAGTTTAAAATCTCAACTTTCTAAAAAAGAAAAAGAAGTAAATACTTATTATGAAACTTATATAGCAGAAGCAGAAGGAACTGCAGGTACAAAGAAATTAGGTAAAGGTCCTGTTTTTAAAGAAAAAATAGCAAAACACGATTTAGCAAAAAAGGAATTAGATACTTTACAAAAAAGAAACTTGGCAAAAATCGCCGAGAAAGAAAAAAAAGCTAAAACACTACAAGCTGAATTAGATAAAAAAGTAACTGATACACAACCTATAATTGATAGTTTTGATGGTTTGATGGCACGAATAAATGCTTTAGGAAAATTACCTTCTCTTCCATCTTTTTTTATTATGCTTTTATTTTTAGCCATTGAAACATCTCCAATTATTGCTAAAATGTTATCTCCAAAAGGAGAATATGATTATAAATTAGAAGATAATGAAACATCTCTAAAAACACATATAGAACAAAATAATTACCAACGAAATCTTCACAAGCAAACTGACGCTTCTATTTATGATAGGGTTTATGATGATATTCGTGACGAAAAAGAATTGTACGAATATAAACGAAAACGAGCCAAAGAATTACTCGAATTACAAGCAGACGTTTTCCTAGAAAAACAAAAAAATGTAATGTAAGTGAGAATAAAAAAAAGCCAAAAATTTAAATCAATTTTCGGCTTTTTTTATTTTTATTTATTTTTAGCTATCCTTATTTTCTTTTTTCTTTTCGGCAGCAATTTGTTCTTTGGTTTTTACATAAACCACATCACCAGGATTTAGTTCTTTAGTAACCGTTGTGTAAGGTCCTGTAACAATCGTTTCTCCTTTTTTAAGACCCGAAATTATCTCGATATAAGTATCGTCTTGAATTCCAGTTGTTACAATACGAAGTTTTACTTTATCTCCAACTTTAACAAAAACACATTCATATCTTTTTTCGTTTTTCACCTCTGGCACTTCACCTTCTTTGTCTGAATTTTTATCTTCAACAACAAATGCTTTACGCGAAGAAGTGGTATCTGTCCTCATTACAACAGCACTAATAGGAACAGCAACAATATTTTCTTTACGAGTAGTTATAATATCAACAGTTGCTGTCATACCTGGACGAAAAGGGGAGAAATTTGACGATTTCCCTACCATTAAATCTTGGTAAGATTCCTTAAGAATTCTAACTTTTACTTTAAAATTTGTAACTTGATCAGCAGAAAGTGCTGTACTTGCAGAGTTAGATATACTGGTTACAATTCCTCTAAATTCTTTTTTTAAATAAGCATCTACTTCAACTTTTGCAGAATCTCCAATTGCAATTTTTACAATATCATTTTCATTTACGTCTACTTCAACCTCCATATTATTTAGATCGGCAACACGCATCATTTCGGTCCCAGTCATTTGTTGTGTCCCCAAAACACGCTCTCCTAACTCCACTCCAAGTTTAGAAATTGTCCCATCAACAGGCGAATAAATAGCTGTTTTTCCTAAATTTTCTCTAGACTCATTTACGGTAGCCGATGCGCTCTGCACGTTATAATATGCTGCTTGCTTAGCTGCCTGAGCACCTTCGTAAGTAGCCACAGATTTATCCCATTCTGCTCTAGAAATTATACCTTTATCATATAATTTTTTACTTCTCTCATAACTGGCTTTTGCTTCTTTAAACTGAGCATCTGTTTGACTTAAACCAGCTCTAGTATTAGACAAACCAGCTTGAGAACGATTAAGTCCTTGTGTATATAGTTTAGGATTAACCCTTACTAATAAATCCCCTTTTTTAACAATTTGCCCTTCTTTAATAGGAAGAGCGATAATCTCTCCTGAAACTTCAGATGAAATTTTGACTTCAATTTCTGGCTGAATTTTCCCAGTCCCAGAAACAGTTTCTATTACCGTTCGTTGTGTTGTTGTAGCAATTTCTACTTCTTTCCCTTTGTTATTGTCGCCTATAACACCTGATTTTTTAAGATATATTGCACCTATAACTGTAGTAACAGCTAATCCCAATAAAATATATTTTGTCTTTTTTGTCATGATAACTTATTGTTTTTTAATAATTGGAATTCCAAAATAAAATTCTAAAATTTTAGTTCTAAAAATATAATCGTATTTAGTTCTTAAAACATCCGATTGGGCATTTACAAATAAAGTTTGCGCCTGATTAAAATCGAAAACATTCATTAATCCTACTTCGTATCTTTCTTTTGCATAGTTTAATGCTTGTTGTCTTGCTTCTAATGTTGAAACTGCTGCTTCATGAGTTTTTTGCGCACCTTTTGTATCGGTATATGCTGTAAAAACAGTTCTCTCTAAATCTAATTCTTGTTGCTGCAATGTTGTTTTCGAACGATCTAATGCAATTTTTGAACGAGCTACATTATTTCTTGCTGAAAATCCGTTAAGAATTGGAATACTTAAATTTAATCCAAAATTTTGTCCTTTATTATCACTAAACTGATTAAAAACAGCATCTGGTTTACCTAAAATTGTAGAAAAATTAGGTTGCAAAACAGCTTGATTTGTACCATCTACATAACCAATTATCGATGTTGGATTGCTAGTATTTGGTGTGAATCCCACTACTCTATTTGAATATCCTGCACGTGTACTAAAACTATAAAAACCTTGTAACGTTGGCTGGTAAGCACCACGAGCAATTTTAACTTCCTTCTCGGCAATTTGCACGTTTGTTTGGGCAATTTTCAAGTCAGTTCTAGTTTCTTTTGCTTTATCAAAAATTGTTTTTGGATCCTGCATTAAAATAGAACTTTCTTGAACAGGAATTTCCGCATCTGCAATATCAAATTCTTGAAAATCATCTATTTGTAATAATTGTGCTAAACTTAATTTAGATAAAAACAAAGCATTTTCGGCAGCAATCAATCTCTGATTATCTGTAGCTACTGTAGCTTTTACATCAAGCAAATCTCCACGAGGTGTTACTCCTGCGTCTACAAGCTCGTTAGTTCTTTCTAACTGTTTATTATCGTAAGCCAATTGTTGTTGTTGCACTTTTAGATTTTCTTTATTAAAAAGTATTTGCAAATAAGCATTTACAACATTTAATGAAACATCTTCTTGCATTTTTGTAAGTTGATATTGAGAAGCAATCCTACTAAGGTTTGCTTTTCGCAACTGATTTTGGTTTTGTAAACCTTTATAAATATCTATACCAACATTTAATCCTGCTGAAGTAAATTGTGTTGTTTGATTTTCTAACAAACCCGTGGTAATATTCTGATTTAAACCAATATTCCAAGAATGAGATCCTTGTGCATTTATTGAAGGAAGAAATCTTCCTATTGCATCTTTTTTTGAAATATCAGACAACTGCTTATCTAAAGTAGATTGCTTTATTGAAATATTATGTTCGACTGCATAAGTTACACATTCCTCGAGCGTCCATTTTTTGGCTTGACCAAAAGAAACGAAAGAGTAGAACAATGTTGTAATTATTAAAAATGAGTATTTTATATTTTGCATTTTATATAATATGGAAGTTTTTTGCATAGCGAATTTAATCTTTTCTAATTAAATTTACAATAAGACTACTGCTTTAACAATTTGTTACAATTAATGCATGAAAAATTTTAAAAAATAATTTTACATTTGTTCAAATTACTCTTTTTGATGAAAAACATTTTGCGAATTATTGGATTTTTTACAATTGCGATTTTTTACACCAGTTGCTCGACAACTCAAAAAATAGAACTTATGAAACCCGAGCCAGATGAAGCTACACCTATAACTTATCCTGTAACTTCTTCTTACATTAGTTTTCCAGTAACATTAACGCTAAAAGATATTGAAAATCAAACCAATAAAGCTTTAGTAGGTTTAATTTATGACGACCATAATATTGATGATGATAAAACCGAAATGAAAATCTGGAAGAGTGCTCCAATATTAATTTCGGAAGAAAACAATAAGCTAAAAACAATTGTTCCGCTAAAAATTTGGGCAAAAGTTAAATACGGAACATCTGCACTAGGAATTAATTTATACGACACTCGCGAATTAAACCTAAATGGAACAATTACTTTTTTGAGTGATGTAAAAATGAGTAATTGGAAAATTACTACCACAACCGAACTACAAGATTTTGAATGGCAAGAAAGCCCAACGATTATAATTGCTGGAAAAGAAATTCCTATTACTTATTTAGTAAATCCAACTATACGGATTTTTAGAAGTAAAATTGAAAAAACTATTGATAACTCATTAGAAAAATCGCTTGATTTTAAATCTAATATTCTCGAAATGATGCAAAAAGCAAGTGAACCATTCGAGATGAGTCTAACATATCAGACTTGGCTAAAAGTGACACCACAGGAAATATATGCTACCGAAGCTACTTTAGAAAAAAAAGCTGTTTCAATGACTGTTGGTCTTAAATGCTTGATGGAATCCTATATAGGACAAAAGCCAAAACCTAATTTCGCAAAAGAAAAAATGGTATTGAAACCCATTGCAAATCTACCTGAAAAAGTAATAGCAAATATTGCTGCAGTTTCTACTTATCAAGATGCTTCTAGGGTAATGACAGCTAATTTTAAAGGAAAAGAATTTGGCGAAGGAAAACGAAAAGTAACCATACAAAATGTAGAAATTTGGCACAAGCAAGGCAAAATGGTTATTGCACTAGATATGCTTGGAAGCTTAAATGGGCGCATTTATTTATCTGGTTTCCCACAATATAATACAGAAACCAAAGAATTGTTTTTTGATAATTTAGATTATGCCTTAGAAACCAAAAGTAAACTCATGAAAACTGCCAACTGGTTTGCACAAGGTTTAGTATTAAACAAAATAAGAGCCACTTGTCGTTACTCGATACAACCAAATTTAGAAGAAGGAAAGCAAAATATTCTAAAATACTTAAATAACTATTCACCCATGACTGGCGTTTTTGTAAACGGAAAATTAAACGATATTGTTTTCGAAAAAGTACAACTGACTAACAATGCTATTGTTGCTTTTTTAAATATTACAGGAAATGTGAAAGTAAATATAAATGGAATGTAGTTAGTTTTTCTTCCTATACATTCTATAAACTGCAAAAGCAATAAGAACCACTAAAACATACGGAATAATCATTAGATATACAATTCCGTCATTTACTGCCTCTGCTTGCGATACGTTTCCTGAACTTTCTAGCGAAGCACGACACATAGCACATTGGGCATTTGAACTTAAAGTATAGAAAGCAGAAAGTAGAAAACAGAAAACTATAATTTTTCCTGAATATCTATTCTTTATATTCTTTGTTCTATTTATTTTAGTTTGCATAATAAGGGGAAATCATTAAATAAACAATTACTCCAGTAACAGCAACATATAACCAAATAGGAAAAGTGATTTTTGCTATTCTCTTGTGTTTGTCAAATTTTTCTGCCAATGCACGAACGTAAGTAACTAAAACCAAAGGAATAGTAATTATAGATAGTGTAATATGAGTAATTAATATAAAAAAGTAAACCAATTTTAAAACACCATCTCCTCCATATTTTGTAGCTTCAGATGTCATGTGATACGCCACATACATTCCTAAAAATGCTACCGAAAGTGCAATAGCAGTTTTCATTAAATTCTCGTGTAGCTTTCGTTTTCCGTTTTTGATAGAAATAACCGCCCAAACTAACACTATAGCCGTAATTCCGTTAATTGTTGCATAAATAGGTGGCAAAAAAGACAATGGCTTTACATCGAAACCTAAATCTCTTAGTTTAACTTTAAATAAAATTGCTACCACAAGAGGAATTGCTATTGATAATATTGTAATCCAAACATTATACTTTTTTTCTGAAATCTTATTTTCCATTTTTTATTCTGCTAATAATTTAGTAATATCTTGTTTTATTGCCGTTATTCCTTTTTGTTCTAAACCATCATAATAAATAATAGGGTTCCCAAATTCGTCTTTTCGGCAACGAATATTTCCATCTTTATCTATTAATGCAAAGAATCCAGAATGCTCAAATCCTCCAGGTATTTTAGTATTTTGCCCGACAAATAAATTAAATCCTTTGTTTGCGATTTCAAAAATTTTAGTCTTATCACCAGTTAAAAAATTCCAATTTATTCCTTTTGCACCTATTGTTTCGGCATGTTTTTTCAGTACTACGGGTGTGTCATTTTCTGGATTTATAGTGATGGAAACAATTCCGAAATTAGTATTAGTAGCGAATGCTTCTTGAACCAGTTTCATATTCCTATTCATAATTGGACAAATAGATGGGCAAGTAGAAAAGAAAAACTCGACAACATATACTTTCCCTTTATAACTTTCGTTAGAAATTGTCAATTTATCCTGATTTATAAGTGAAAAATCTGGTGCTTTCCCTATAGTCATCAAATCACTTTTAGTCGATGTTGGTGTTCCTTCAATATTTAATCTATCACCTTTTACGACATCATTATTTTTTATTCTGTCAATAATTTTAGGAACAAAATAAATTCCAAAAACTAGAATAATAAAAGCGGTACCTATGTATGATTTATTTTTCATATTTAAATAATTATTTACTTTCGTGCAAACGGAAATCTTTTCTTTTATTGTTACGTTTTAAAGCTAATCGATATTCTCTCAACATAATTTTTACATCGTCAGACATATCATTATGCAAATCGGCGGCAGAATTTGTATTATAACTTTCTTTATATTCGTTTTTACCTTCTTTATTTTTCCCTTTTCGTCCACGGTGATTTTTATCCTTATCTATAATAATAACCTTTGTTGTGCTAAGATTTTCGTTAAGATGATCATGAAGTTTAAATGAATCAAAATAAGACTGAATCTCATTTGGTTTAGCAAAAACGAATTTCCAGCCTGATAAATCATCCGAAAATCTAGATAATTTCTCTAATAAATCTTCTACTTGTTTTTCAGAACCTTCTTGAACGATCATTACCAATTGAAAATCATGAAATCCTTCATATTTTCCATATATTTTTTGGTTCAGATTAAATAAGTTTTCTTCATTCTTTAGTACATCATTCCCTAAAAATCCTAGAACTGTAATTTTGTTTGTGAGAGAAACTGGCTTTCCATCTAAACTTTTCCATTTTGGCAACTCTTTGTTATCTCTAGAAATAGTTGGCAAAAAAAGTGAATTATGAGTTGCTGTTGCAAATATTAAATAAATTAAAACAGGAAGTATTAGAAGGACAATTAGGACTAATTTATTTCTCATAGGGAAAGTATAATTTATTTGAGTACAAAAATAAAAAAAGCTCCTGTAATAGGAGCTCTTTTTTGAATTAATATGTTGTTAAAAATTCCATTTAATTGTGGCGTTTTTAAAAACTTCGAATATATAATCAGCTTCAACTAGCAAAATAAATACTAAATAAATAATTAAGAATACAACTGTTCCCACAACTGCCCAACGCAATGATGCTGTTTCTCCTTCTAAGTGCATAAAAGCCCACATAATCCAATATGCTTTATACACTGTTAATGTGATGAAAATCCAGTTTAACAAATTCATACTTAAAAAAGTATTAAAATGTAAAAAATCAGGTTTAACGATCCCTAAAATAACCTCTACTATTGTAATTATTGATAACAATCCGAATACTTTCCAGATTCTTCCTACATTTGATACGTGTTCGTGTGACATAACAATATATATTTTTCTTATATTAAAATTAAACTAGGTAGAAGAATGTAAATACAAACACCCAAACTAAATCGACAAAGTGCCAATATAAACCTACTTTTTCTACCATTTCATAAGTTTTTCTTTTATCATAAGTTCCTAAAAGTACATTGAAGAAAATTAAGATATTAATCATTACCCCTGAAAATACGTGAAAACCGTGAAAACCAGTAATAAAGAAGAAGAAGTCGGCAAATAATTTTTGTCCATATTCATTACGAACTAAGTTAGCACCTTCTACTACATATTTAGTTCCCTCAATTCTTTTTAGTGACTCTTCACGAGTTAAAGTAACTTTCCTTTTTGTTTTAGGATTGATAACTTCTGTACGAATTAACACATCTGAATGCGCTTTGAATCCTTCTACCACTTCTTCTACTGAATAAGTTGGCAAAGTCTCGTCTCCAAAAAACCAAATTCCTTTGCTTTTAGTATCTTCTACTCTTTCACTAGGAATATCGGCCGCAAATTCAGCAAGCGCTACTCTTTTGTACACAATATGATCAGCTGTTGAAAGTTCTTTATCAATTTTTTCAAATTGTAATATAGAACCTCCTTTAGTTTCTACTGCACCATACTCACCTTTTATGAAATTCTTCCATTCCCAAGCTTGTGAGCCTACGAATATAAAACCACCGATTATAGTAAGAAACATGTAAAGAACTACTTTGTCTTTTTTCATTTGATGACCTGCGTCTACAGCCAGAACCATTGTCACTGATGAAAAAATCAGGACAAATGTCATAAATGCGACATAATACATAGGTGCAGAAACACCATGCATAAAAGGAAAGTGTGTAAAAACTTCATCAGCCAAAGGCCAAGTTTCGATAAATTTAAATCTTGAAAAACCGTATGCTGCCAAGAATCCTGAGAATGTTAATGCATCGGAAACGATGAAAAACCACATCATCATTTTTCCGTAACTAGCATTCATCGGCTCATTTCCGCCGCCCCAAGTTTTGCCTTCAGCACTAGTAGTAACTGTCGTTGCCATAGAATTGTGTTTATAAAGTTGTCAAATTTACAATATTTTCTTATTTTACGAAATATAAAAATAAAAACAAATATACCCAAAGAATATCTAGAAAATGCCAAAACATCGCACCAAGCTCTATACCAGTACTTTGAGTTGAATTGTATTTTTGTTTAAAATGATTATAAATTATAATTAATAATGAAATTATACCTCCTGCGAGGTGTGTTAGGTGCAAAACTGTTAAAACATACAAGAAAGAAGAAGTAACTGTACTTGCACTTCCTGTAAAAAAATAACCCATTTCTATTACCTGACTAAATCCTTTTAGTTGCAAAAGAACAAAAGTTATCCCTAAAACCAAAGTAGTTAATAAAAATAATGTTGTTTTTTGCCTGTCATCTTTTTGAATTGCTTTTTTTGCCAAATAAATAGTCAAACTACTTATAATGATTACAATTGTACTAAAAGTAAATGCTGGCGGCAAAATCATAGTGTGAACCCAGTCTTTTCTTGATGAACTCACTAAATAAGCACTTGTTAATCCTGCAAAAACCATAAACATACTTATCATTCCAAAAAGCAACAACAATTTGTAAGATCTTGCTTTTCTTTCGTTATGTTCTTGAATAGTCATTCCTTCCATAATTATTATCTTAAAAATTTATCTAATATATATACCACTTGAATTAATGATATATAAGCAACACTTACTAACATTAACGTTTTTGCAGACTTATCTGTTTGATTTTTGTATAATTTGACAGCATAAACAAGCATCCACAAACCTAATAAACCAACAATTATCGTAGAAACAGTTGTCAAATACAAACGTCCAGTATAACCGAAACTAGGTAAAATGGAAGCGACAGTTAACCACAATGTATATAAAATAATTTGAGTTGCCGTTCCTTTGTTCTTACTCCCTGTCGGCAACATAAAGAAACCTCCTTTTTTATAATCTTCAAATAAAAACCAACCTATTGCCCAAAAATGAGGAAATTGCCAAAAAAATTGAATTAAAAATAGTGTTCCTGCTTCAATCCCAAAATCATTTGTAGCTGCTACCCACCCTAACATAAATGGTATTGCTCCAGGGAAAGCACCAACAAAAACTGATAATGAAGTTACCGTTTTGAGCGGTGTATAAACACAGGTATACAAAAATATTGAAATCGCCCCAAACATTGCTGTTTTAGGATTTATCATATATAAAATCCCTAAACCTATAATGGTTAAAATCGTTGCTATTATAAAAGCTGTGTTTACAGACATTCTTCCTGCAGGAATAGGTCGATTCTTAGTTCTATCCATCAAAGCATCTAGGTCTTTTTCGATAATTTGATTATATGCATTAGATGCTCCAACCATACAATAACCACCTATAGCCAGCATGAAAAGTGTATAAATACTTCCTAAATTAAACTCATAAATCCCTAGCATATATCCTGCTAACGAAGAAAAAACCACACTAATAGCAAGACCTGCTTTAGTAATTTCTTTGAAATCAGTGAAAATAGATTTTATGGAAGGAAATGTATTTGTTGCGCTCAAGGCAGAAATATTTATTTTTTAAAACTTTGCAAAGATAACAATAACCAATAGGAATATTCAAATCTAATATCTTTATTTTTTAATAATCTAAATACCAGTTAAACACATCTGCACGCAATCCTATCGAAAACCAAGTAGTACTTTCTTTGAATGTTGTAATTGTATTAACTTGTGGCGAAAAATTTCTGTAAATTAAATTACCAAATAGTTTTAAATTTGTGCTTGGATTTAACAAATATCCTACCTGAATATCTGCAATAAAAACATTCGTTTTATTACCTTGACCTATAGAAACTCCTTTCTCATAAGCTCTATCTACATCATAGTCTTTATAAATATTAGATCCATAATTTTTTGTATCGGTTGCGGTATCAAAATCGAAACCACGAATTCCTACACTCATTTTTGCATCAGCAAATAATCTTTTTTTATAAAAACGTGCAATAGTTGTTAGCTCCTTAAAGTTAGATCCCCAATTGTGCCCCATACTTTGATTATTGTGTCCGTAATTTGTAATTGGATTACTATGTGCATAAACATAAGGGCGAACATGGTTATATTCTGCTTGTAGATATAAATTTTTTATACCAAAAGCATTAAAATATTTCGCTCCCAATTGATAACCATATTTATTTTTCCAGCTTTTCTCGCCCGATTTCATATCGCCAAGTGAGAATTCGTCGAGTAAGAATTGTCCATATAGATTGATATTATTATTCCATTTATACTTAGATGTAATTCCTAAAACTGCATTTCCGCTTCTGGCAGAAGAAGAAAATTCGACTGAACGATAAAAAATAATTGGATTTACAAAATTAAGATCAAAACCACGATTGTTATCATTTGTCCAAATTACAGATTCAAAAAAACCAATATTCAATCTCTTTGAAGCATTCCAACTCAAATAATGATTTGCCATATATTTTGTAGCATACGTTCTGTCTAATGTTACTTCAGGACGAACATCTTTGAGCCACATATAAGTATTGGTGTATTTTATTTTCCAAAACGTAGTATTTATTTTAAAAAATGGATACGGACTTGCTCCATCACCTTCCAACAAAGAACGGTAACCGTCACCTATGAAATTTCGACCGTAACCCAATTGCAAATTAAGATGTTTGCTTGGCGTATAAGTAATATTTGCATCTGCGGAAGGGAAATCGTATTTTGTAGTCTTAAAATCTTTTGCAATACCAATCCCTGGAATAATTGCTGGATTTCCTCCCGATGGCTGAATAGAATTTGCATATCTATTATAATAATCGGCAAAAACTCCTTGGCTTTCATAAATGGTTGTAGTAAAGTTTAATTGTTCTCCCAATCCTCCTTGTATTTGTAAACCACGTGTATTTACATAAGTATAATCTTCGGCAGTTGGATTACTTTTCCCCATTCGTAAATCGAAAATAGGATTTAGTGTAAACCAATAATCTTCCCCTTGTATTGCAACTAAGTTTTCATTAAACAATTTTCGTCCCCACCAACCTTCTTTATTTATTTTGATTGCATTATAAGCTTCGTCAAAATTATGATATTTCGCAACTTCAGAATAGGTATATGGTTTTGATGCCGTATGATTATTAGTCCCAACTTGATTCATTTCTGCATCAAAATTTGTGTATAAATTATGTGAGAAAGGAATATTAAGATGGCTTTTGAATTGTGGATTTTTAAATTCTTTATAATTTAATTTTACCGATTCAAATTCTGGGTTTTCTTTATTTGCTAAAACTGAAGGCGAATTTGCAATTTTGTTTTCTTGTAATAATTTTTCTTGTGCTATTTGGGCTGCACTTTGCAGCGGTATTGCTATTGTAAATGTATATTTCGCATATGTAGGTTTTCCATTATATGTAGGAGGCGTGATTTTTGGCAAAGCCGAAAAAACTCTTTTAGTTTCAGTTATTAGTTCAGAATACATAGCATCTGTATACAATACTTTGAAAGTTCCTGTACTATCTACTTCAAACAATGTGATAATTTTTCCTTTGAAATTATTTTGTTTTGCAACATCTGGCAATTGAAAATTATTAAAAACAAAATCTTGTAATTGATTATAAAAACAAGTTTCTAATTCCTGATTCATTGTATTTGAACAATGTGGAAAAATAGGGAATTTCTCTTGGTTACTTACTTGCGAAAACAAATTTTGAACATACAGAAAAACTACAATTAGTAAAAGATATTTTTTCATTTTATTATTTTTAATAATTTCCTGTAGAGACATTTCCGTCTGCAATGGTTTTAGCTGCCGATGTTCCTATTCTTTTTACACCCAATCGAATCATCGCCAACGCTTCCTCTAGCGTTCTTACACCACCAGCTGCTTTTACCGGAAGTGGATTTGAGTTTTCTAACATTAAAATAATTGTAGGAATTGTTGCTCCATTTGGCAAATTATCTTCTGTTTTATAAAAACCTGTTGATGATTTTACAAAGACATGAGCAAAATTTTCTTCTTTAAAATTAGCAATAATTGTATTCTTTATTAATACCGAAATCTGAATGATTTGATGATTTGTAAGCGCTGCTACTTCGATAATAAATTTCACTACTTTCTTATGCGATAACCCCAATTGAGTACAAGCAATAATTTCTTGTTTAATTAATTCTATTTCGCCTCTCTTAAAAGCTTCGTAGTTTATTACAAAATCAAGCTCGTCAGCATGATTATTTATTGCTTCTTGTGCTTCTTCTAATTTTTTTTCTAAGCTAGAATTTCCTTCTGGAAAATCTATAACAGTTCCAATTAGAACTTTAGAATTAGCTTTGTCAATCAATTTTTTAGCCAATTGTACCTTATCAGGACGAATCATTACCAGCTTAAATTCCTCATTAATTGCTTCATTAATAAAATCTTCGACTACTTTAGTATTTTCAATTTCAGATAAATTAGCTTGTGATGCTGTTTTTAAGTAAGTAGAATCTAGATATTGCTTGATGTTCATAATAATTTAACTTGAGATTTAAAAGTTATAAAAATAGAAAAATCCCATCGAAATGGGATGTTTTCTTTAATTTTTATTTACACATCACTTTAGGGATGATTTTTTTATTTAAAAAGTTTTCTAGCTACAAAAATACCCATCAAACTTCCTGAACTATTGGCTACAACATCCCAAATATCTGCTTGTCGTGTTGTTGTTAGATATTTCTGTGCAAACTCGATAGCAATCCCAAAAAATATTGAGATAATTACTAACGCAATTTTATTGTTTAACAAAACACTTTTCCTAAACAATAAATACCTATACCATAATATAACAAAACCTAAATAGAAAGTAAAATGGACTATTTTATCT
The DNA here is from genome assembly GCF_046153165.1 of Flavobacterium sp. GTDB lineage: Bacteria > Bacteroidota > Bacteroidia > Flavobacteriales > Flavobacteriaceae > Flavobacterium. Next base: position 18,468 of record NZ_JBJXEN010000066.1, read on the forward strand.
TCATTTGGAAAACTAAATTTTGGGGTGTCGATTGTCGTTTTTAAACTTAAATAAAGTATTATAAAAGTCCAAAAAATAGCAACCCAAAATGAATTTTTACTAGGCGCCAATAAGTTTTTTATAGTCATCACTAGAAAGTAATTTTTCAATTTCAGATGTATTAGAAATTTTTACCTTAATCATCCAAGCTTTTCCATAAGGATCGGCATTTACAACTTCTGGTGTTACTTCTAGAGCTTCATTAAACTCAATTATTTCGCCTGAAAGTGGTAGGAATAAATCAGATACTGTTTTTACAGCTTCCACAGTTCCGAAAACTTCATCTTGTGATAGAGTTTGATCTAATGTTTCTACTTCAACATATACAATATCTCCTAATTCTTTCTGAGCAAAATCTGTAATTCCTACTGTAGCAATGTCTCCATCGATACTTACCCATTCGTGATCTTTTGTGTACTTTAAATTAGCTGGTATGTTCATTTTATTATTTAATTTTAATTTAAAACAAAAGTAAAATTATTACCGTAATAATCTTATTTTTTAATAATTAATTTCCAAAGTTATATCTAATTGTAAATCCTGCACGAATAGTGGTTAGCGGAAACGATGTCGAAATAACTGCTTTAGAGAACGTATAATCGAAAAAGAAAAGCGTTGTTAGGTTTTTGCTAAAAGCATAATCTGCGGTTAGCTTCGCAGATACAATATTTTGCCCTCCTGCTAATTGATTATTGTTATAATCTAAATTTCTAACTATTGTTTTATTATTTCTAAACGAAACATCTCCTCTAATATTTACATCACTCTTTATTAGTCCTGTTGCATTATCGGCTAATCTAGATTTTATTTGGACATCTTTTATACGATAACCCAACCCAACAACATATTCGACTCCTTTTAATTCAGTTAGCAAGTTATTATCGAAACTTAGAGACATTGTTCGGTCTTTTTTCATTTCGGCAAGAATTTTTATAGAGCTTTTCATTTCAAAATCCAATCTAACTAACGGACTAAATTGTTCTGTTAAGTTGACATTACCAATAATGTTTTTGTTTTGAAAATTACCTCCTGTATCATAAGACGCTGGATTGGTATATTCAAAATTAGAACGGAAAGAATTTATTGTATATGCTGCTTTATATGCGTGTTGTACAGAAAATCTTTTGAATTTATCTTTAAAGAATTTGTATCTCATAAGTCCTGTATATTTTACAGTCCAGTTAGGAATTGGAATATTCCTAAATGCTCCCAATGAAACTCCAGAAGCATCACCTCCTGTATAAGCTGCTAAAAATGATGGTAACAAAACCGCTTGGTTATTTTTCCCGAAACCTATTGGGTATCCATAATTAGGATTGTTAACATCTGTCACTCTAGGAAACTCTGTTGTGCCGTAAGAAATTGTGGCCAATCTATCTGCTACTACAAGTCTATTTTGTCTAAAATTATCAAATGCTGGCGATGTTACCTCATCACTTTGAGAGAAAGCTGTTTTAATTAAAACTGTTGAAATCGAAAAATTTCCGTAGTTATAAGGAGAATGGGAATTATAATTACCTCCAGTTACATCAAATTGTTCTGAAAAATTATCTGAATAAGTTCTATCAGCAATTAAATCGATTTTTAGATCTGGAAATAATTCGACATTTGCGTTTGCAGTAATATGTTTTGTTTTTACTTGTGTGAAATTCTGATTAAACTCAGGATAATTTGTTAGCCAACCATTCTTAGCCGCTTCAAAACGCACATCATCTTGTAAACCAAACACAAATCCTAAGGTTGGTTTAGACGAACCTAAAAATCCAATAGATGGTAAATACCCAGGAAGCATTGTCCCACTAGTTTCATTATAATTTATTTGAATATTTTTTATACTAGTAGCTACTCCTATTAATCCATCTAGAAATACGTTAGGTTTTATTTCTTTAACCTTTGGTTTTGCAACTACTTTCTCTCCCGGTTTTGGTGGTGCAGGTGGTGCTACAGGTGTTTTTAGAGTTTGCTTTTGTTTTACTCCTTTTGTTAATCCTATATATTTATAAAAAGTATCCATATTGAATGCTGTATTCAGTTTATGTGAATTTGCATTCTGTATTGTATTTCCTAAATCGTAAATATTTCCCGCACCATCATCAAAAGCTTGTAATGCTAATGACGCTCTTTGCCAAGAATAATCTCCTGTATAGGTATAATCAGATTTTATAAATGCTAATGCTGGAATTTTATTTATAGGCAATTCATAATTAGCAGTTAGTTGTTGTGAATGTTGATTTGGTGTACCTATATTCCAGTAATCATCCCAGATAGTAAAATCATCGATAGGATTATTATTTGCATCTAAATAATTTCTAACCAAGTTCGCTGTTGTTGCAGTATAATTAAGTCGTAAAGTTTTTGTTAAATTATAATTGAAGCCATAATTATAATTAAACATATTGTTACGTTTATACAAAGGATCTAATCCAATTCCTTGCACGTCAATTTGTCTGTATTGTTGTTTGTTATATTGTCGCATAATAGTCGAACTAAAATTCACACTAGTAGGCAAATAATTAAAATTGAAATCACTTAACATTTTCCAATAACTACTTTTCTTCAAAAACTTTGTATTTTTAAATGGCTCAATAGGTTTTGGTTGAAATGTAAAAGCATAGTCTGCAGATGTTCTTACTTGTTTGTCTTCTACATTCTCTATTTCAAAATCATGATGCTCGACTGAATTATATGAATACGAAACTGTTAGATTTTCTGGATCATAAAAATGTTGTTTTTGTTCCGCCCCACGATCTTTTCTTACCCCTATAAAGTTGATGCTTTTTCTTTTTGTGAAATTGATAGCACGATCTTTAAATTCTGCTTTATCAGTAGGATCTGTGGTTACATCTAGCAATTGTTTTAGCTTAATATCCTGATTAAACGGATCATATTCTGGTGTGATTATTTGTTCTCCAATACCATAATTAAATGGTAGGTTTATTCCCCATTTTTTAGGCAATAATTTACCCAAGTTCATATTTGTAACAATATCATATTGCTTAGTATCTTCACGACTACGTTCGTTTGGACTTTGTTCTAAAGAACCAAAACCTATGGTATTCATTCTCCCTGTTGCAGAAAGTGTCATAAAATCGGCAAGATTGGTATCTAGACTTGCAATAGCTGCCATACCTCCTTTGTTATCCGTATCGGCAAGGCGTAGTTCATTAAACCAAACTTCTCCTCGATTATGTGAATTTATAACCGTAGAAGGATTTTTAACCCCCATCATCAATGTTCTTACATAACCAAAATTTGGATTTCCTTTAATACCTATTCTCATCCCTGCTTTTGCTGAAGGATCTAATGCAACTGCATCTTGAAAGAAAATACCATTTGCATCAACAGGCTGAGTCCCTTTTAAGTTTAAAATTTTAAGCTGAGTTAACAAAGCCGTTTGTAAATCGATTTCATTTTCTACTGGCCAAATTTCAGAAGCTGACACTGCATTTTCTTGAGTAACTTTTAGTGGTATTTCTATCTGATAAAAGTTATTTGTAAAATCATTTCCAAAACGAATAAAAGCAACCATTTCATTATCCTGAATAGGTGTGTTTTCTCCATTTGGGAAGCCTGCAGATGTTCTTCTTAATGACTCAGCATGCAAGAACATTTTTAGTTTTTTGTACTGACGCATATCCACATCTACATTCTTAAAAACTGCTCTAGAATCTCCTGCTTCTAATCCTTTTGTTCCAGATTGTGGGTTTCCTTTGTCATAAACTTTTAACGAAAGTGATTGTTCATTCTGCTTAAGCACCGAATTATTATTATACAACTGCTCTCTTTCTACACCTGGAGGCGATACATATCTTATAGGTGATCTGCTACTATTTTCTTCAATATTTACAGCAGTTACATCGAAACCTGTTGGGTCATTAGTTGGATCAACATCTAAAGCTTGAAGTGTATTATTATACCTTCTCCATTCTCCACGTACAAGATCTAAAGCACCTAAACGAACTGTCACTTTATCGGCAAATCCTGACATAAACATACGCATAAAACGAATAGACTTGAAATCTGAAATTCCGCCTTCAATATTTGCAGCTGTTGCTTCAAGAATAGGAATTTTAAATTGCACCCATCTTGCTTGGGTTGTGTTTCCGTTTGCAAGCGTAACTTGGGTTTCTCTTACATCAGAAACATATTGATCACCTACTGACAAATTTGGTTTAATATCTACCGTAAATTTATAATAAGCATCAATGGTATTCATTGTATTATCTCTATTAATATCTTCTACATCTGGAGTTGTTGTAGAACCTCTATTGGTATCCGAAACATTTACCGGTGAGTTACCTTCTAGACCATTATAGTTTTTATATCTATCGGTAATAGAGCCTGAAGCACTTAGAAAATATTGATAATTATCTTGTGCTGGATCTGATCCTGCAAATGCTGGATATTTCGCGTTTTCTTCAGCATCTGACAATCCGTTAAGACCTACATCTTGTTGTGCTCTATTAGCTTCATCAGTATCGAAAGCATAAATTAATGATTGTGATGCTGGAACTTTACCCCAAGTTGTATTAATCACATTTGGATTGGCTCCGCCGGCAGGCAATCCGTTTTCGTATAATTTTCGCCCATCTTTTAGGACATCCTCTGAAATTTCACCTAAATTAAATGTCAATTTTCCAATATTTGCAGGATTTGTGTCACTTGCCGTTCCAAAATAAGGATCTAACATCCAAAATTGAATGTATTCTACATTTGATTGTTCAAAATTTGTAGAAGAAATGGAACGCATAATTCCTCCAAAATTATTTTGAGGTGTTGGTAAAGTATTCCCTACTGCTAATGGGTTAAAGTTATAAGGACCACGTTCTGCAGGATAATAAGTCATATCTAATGTAGGAACGACAGTGGTTTCTCCTACTGCAATATCAGTATTTGGATATAATTCTGAACTGTAAACTCTCCTAGTATTATTTCGAGAAACGTCGTTATCATCTATTCCTGCTGGTCTTTGGCTTGTATAAAAAGTTGGATCGATAGAATACCAAGACATTTTTGCACGTTTGTCATTATATGCTAAATTATTTTCCGCTACTTCTCCACCAAATCCTACTGGTGAACTAGACAAACTCCAAGCAAAAGGAGATTTCATATCTATTGTAGATTGAGAACCTTCAAAATCATCAACATATACTGTTGCTTCTCCCTGAAATTGATCTGTTTTAGATGTCCCTGGTTTTAGAAAAGCGACTTCTCCTCTAAATGATAAATTAGAAGGAACATCGGTATCTAAATTGGGTAATTTATTAACTAATCTAGTAAAAAATGGCACCTCTGTAGAAAAATTTCCGTTTGCCCCAAAAATTGTATTATTTATAGATTCTTGACCATAATTTGTTTTTTGTGTGAATGGTCTTTCTGTCATTCTTAATAAGGTTGCACCTATTTGAAACTTGTCAGAAAACTTATGTTCAACATTTACACCCATAAATCTTCGGGTTTGCTGACCAAAAACTGAATTATTTTCGACAGAAACACTAATAGGTGTACCAGAAGCTTGTAATGAAGGATCGAGAATTTGCACTCGTCCTGCTTGATAATTTACACTATAATCTATTCCTTCTTGCAATACTCTCCCTCCTGCAGTAACCACAACCGAACCACGAGGAACATTTGCAGCTCCTAAAGAAATTCCTTCTCCTCCAGTAGATTTAAACTTTCCTTTAAGTTGGAATTTATTCTTTTCACTTTCTTGTAAAGCTTGAGCTTGAGTTTTACGATACAAACTCGAGAAAACGTATTTTTTCTGATTCGCATTATAATCTATAGGTGAATTTGGATCTCCATTATAGTTTTCACCTAAATTTGAACGCAATTTGTTAAATAAGTGTTTCCCAAAAGGCTCTACTGTTGTAAATATTATTCTACCATTTTGAGTATCGACGGTTAAACCTGGGATAAAATCAAAAAAACCATCTCCAGATGTACCATTTGCATTATTTTGTGGGTCATTGTTATAATCTAATCTATCTACATTAAACACTTTTAGCAAAGGTGTTCGAGTTACTAAATCTTGAGGACTTGGTAATGACCCAACAAGTTCTATATAATTTAGTGGTGATGGGTCAGAATATAATATATTAAATTTAAAATCTTTAGCATCTAATTGATATGCTCCTGGTATTTGATAAATATTTTTCATCATCAAATTCCATGCTGGTTTAGTTACACTTGCTAAATTCCCTTTTAACATCTTAAGAATCAAACTTTGAGTAGTAGGAACACCTGTTGCATTTACATTAGTTGCAGCTACACCATCGGTACCGAACTCCCCTACCTGATACACTTCATCTCCAATTGTATATTGATATGCAACGGCTAAAACCTCATCGTTAGACAATCTTTGATTTAATGACAAGTAACCCAATTGGGTATTAAAAGTATATTCATTGGGTGTTAATTTTCTTGCATTTTCTAGTTTAGCATAATCGGTTCCTTCAGATGGTGCTGGAGCAACTCCACTAAACCCTTGTCCAGCAGTTGCAATTTCACGAATAGCGGAATTTAAATTACTATTACCAATACCAATTTTTGTAGGATCGAAATTATTATTTTTATTATCAGATGGTGTATCTGCCGGTGTATTAAAAAATGTTACTGGTGGTGTTATCCCAATAATTTCAGCATCAGTAAACCCTGTAAGTTTGGCCTCTCCTAAATCTTGTAAGGCAACAATATTTCTTAAATTATTTCCATCAGGAGAAGTGTTTACTCTATTTTGCCTATTGGTAATCCAAACTTCCATTCTAGTAATTTGAACTCTAGAATCGATAACTGGATAATTCCTAAGTGCCGAATCATACTTATTTCTAAAATATTGTGATAAAAAAAAGTGTCTATCTACATCATAATCTAACCCAAAGAGGTTAAATTCCTGAATTGCTCCTCCTCCTTCTGACGTAACTGTTTTTGTTTGAGATTTTTGTTCAGAATATATCCCCGTAACAGTTGTTTTTCCGAATTGAAATTGGGCTTTCACTCCAAATAAACTCTGAGCACCACGTATTAATGTACTATTTAGGGGCATACTTACATTACCAACTTCAATTTTTTGAAGAATATCATCTTCAGTTGGTGTGTATTCTAATTTTATTAAATTTTGAAACGCAAAAGTAGATTCAGTATCATAATTTGCATTTACTTTTAATCTTGTTCCAACTTTTCCAAGCAAGCTCAAACTAATTCTTTGGTCAAAATCGAAAGTAGTACTTTTTCTATTTCTTGGAGAAAAAGAAGGATTATCTTGTTTGGAATAACGCATTCCTAAATCGACCTCGACTGTACCTGTAGGCTTTACATCGATAGTATTACTTCCAAAAATAGTTTCAAAAAAGCCTGAGTTAATATAATATCTTGGCAATAAATCTTTTTTAGCATCTTTACTAGCTGCTTTTTTCCCATCGATTGCATCAGATTTTTTTTGAAAATACTCACGCATCGACTCTCTAGAAATTAATTCTTGATATTCTTTTGGTGTCAGAACAATTGGATAATTAATATTAAACCCTTCAAATGTTTTGGTATAAATATATCTGTCTGTAACTGGATCGTACGAATATGCTTCTAAAACGCTATTTGGATTTGGGAGTTGTATACTACCAGAATCATAACCTTTAACTGTATCTTGTGGATCCGTAACAACTTGTGCATTAGCAGCAATTGAAATAAAAAAAAGCAGTATAAAAACACTGTTTTTAAAAAACGAATTCGAATTATATAAACTAAATTGTCTCAACGATTATAAATTTTTTAAGGCTTGTTTGATAATAGTCTCTACGGTTGCATCTGGCATTGTTGCAACAATTTTTTCAACAACCTTTTCGGCCGATTTTCTAATAAATCCTAAAACTTCTAATGCAGATAACGCCTCATCTTTATTTGTATTGCTTTGTGACATAGAAACTTCGTCTAAATCATAAAGTTTTAACACTTTTTCTTTTAAATCTAGAATGGTTCGTTGGGCAGTTTTTAGACCAATTCCTTTAATTGACTGAATAGTACCTACATCTCCAGAGCCAATGGCATTTATAATTTGTTTTGGTTCGATTGATGATAACATCGTACGTGCAATATTTGCACCAATTCCTGAAACAGAAATGAGTAATTTGAAAATTTCTTTTTCAGATTTTTCGAAAAAACCATATAACGAATGACTATCTTCCTTGACTATGAGGTGTGTAAAAAGCTTAATAAAATCTGTCGTAGGCAACAAACCATAAGTATGCAACGAAATATTAACATGATAACCAACACCATTACAGTCTATTATAACTTCTGTAGGTGATTTTTCGACTAATTTTCCCTGAATGTGTGCTATCATAAATAAATTCGTAAACCTTCAAATATACTAATTTTCTCTAATTTTAGTTACTTTTTTTGACCAACTACTTGATTACTCGATTAAAATAACCTCTTCTGTTTTTTTGCTGGATTTTAGTTTTTTCTCTTTCTCTTGTGCATCAACAGCAGCAACAGCAGCCATATTTACCATTTCTTCCACACTTGCTCCTAATTGAAAAATGTGTACTGGCTTATCCATTCCCAACATTATTGGTCCAATAGAATCTACTTTATACAATTCCTTTAGCATTTTATAAGTAATATTTGCAGATTCTAAGTTTGGAAAAATAAGAGTATTAACTTTATGACCTACTAATTTAGAAAATGGAAATTTGCTTTTTAACATATCTGGATTTAAAGCAAAATCTGTCTGAATCTCACCATCTACAATCAAATCCGGATAATAATTATGAAGATAAGCAACTGCTTCACGAACTTTTGCAGCACTTTCATTACTTGAAGACCCAAAATTAGAAAATGAAACCATTGCAATTACAGGCTCTAAACCAAACATTCTTACTATTTTTGCAGTCATTAAAGCAATTTTGGCCAAATCATCTGAACTTGGATTTGGGTTTATTGCTGTATCTGACAAAAACATAGGTCCACGGGCAGTCATCATCATATTTGTGGTTGCAATTCTTGTAACTCCGGGTGCTTTCCCAATAAGTTCCATCATAGGTTTTACAACTGATGGATAACTTCTAGAATATCCAGTTACTAAGGCATCTGCCTCACCTTCATTAACCATCATTGCTGCAAAATAATTACGCTCACGCATCCATTTTTGAGCATCTAACAAGGTAATTCCTCTACGACGACGAGATTTCCAATATATTTCGGCAAAACGCAATCTTCTTGCATCTTCTTCCTTTGTTTTTGGATCTAAAATAGCTACCTCAGCATCAAAACCGATTTCTTCTTTTAACTCTAAAATAATTTCTTTATTCCCTAATAAAATTGGGATTCCAATACCTTCTTCATGTACAATTTGGGCTGCTTTTAGTACATCGAGATGATCTGCTTCAGCAAAAATAATTCGCTTTTTATCTGTTTTAGCTCTGTTAGCTAACAAACGAACCATTTTATTATCAGAACCTAATCGTTCTAGTAATTCTTCTTTATATTTTTCCCAATCGGTGATTTCAATTTGAGCTACACCACTTTCCATAGCAGCCTTTGCTACAGCTGGAGCAACTTCAGTTATTAATCTTGGATCGAAAGGTTTTGGAATAATATAATCCCTTCCAAAGTTTAATTTGGTTTCCCCATAAGCAATATTTACTTGTTCAGGAACAGATTGTTTTGCTAGACATGCCAAAGCTTTAACAGCTGCCATTTTCATAGCTTCGTTAATTTTTGTAGCCCTAACATCTAATGCTCCACGGAAAATATAAGGAAATCCTAAAACGTTATTTACTTGATTAGGGTAATCTGAACGGCCAGTTGCCATTATAATATCTTTACGAGTAGCAATGGCAAGATTATAATCTATTTCTGGCGTTGGGTTTGCCATCGCAAAAACAATAGGATCGTTTGCCATTCCTAATAACATTTCTGGCGTAAGAATATTTCCAGCAGAAAGTCCTAAAAAAACATCGGCATTAATTAACGCTTGATGCAAATTGATATTTGGTTTTGCTTTAGAGTATCTTTTTTGTAAGTCGGACAAATCTGTTCTTTCCGAAGAAAGCACGCCATCTTTATCGAACATAACAATATTATCCGGGTTTACTCCTAAAAGCACGTATAAATTAGCACAAGCTAATGCGGCTGAACCAGCTCCAGAAACAACTAATTTAACTTCTTCAATTTTTTTATTAGCTAACTCTAATGCATTTAATAAAGCTGCCGATGAAATAATAGCAGTTCCGTGTTGATCATCATGCATTACTGGAATATTCAACTCTTCAACCAATCTTCTTTCTATCTCGAAAGATTCTGGAGCTTTAATATCTTCTAAATTTATTCCACCAAAAGTTGGCGCAATGGCTTTGACTGTTTCTACAAACTTATCAATATCTGTAGCATCAACTTCTATATCAAAAACATCAATATCTGAGAAAATTTTAAACAACAAAGCTTTTCCTTCCATTACTGGTTTAGAAGCTTCTGGACCAATATTTCCAAGACCCAGAACAGCTGTTCCGTTAGTAATTACAGCTACTAAGTTTCCTTTGGCAGTATATTTATAAACGTTGTTTACATCTTTTGCAATCTCAAGACAAGGCTCTGCTACTCCTGGCGAATAAGCCAATGATAAATCACGTTGCGTAGCATATTTTTTAGTAGGAACAACTTGTATTTTCCCTGGTGTGGGTTTTGCGTGGTATAGTAATGCTTCTCTTCTTTTATTATTATTCGCTGACATATTTTAAAATTACTATGAATTTACAAAGTTAAAATATGCATTGGAAGTACGAAATTTTTTAGGTTAATCTTTTAGAAAGTTTTAATTCTATCCGTGGTAAACTCGTGACAAAATAATTTTTCCGTGTCTAACTTCTAGAACTTCAGCAACAAGGATATCTTCTTCGTTTTCTACTTGACGAATATATTCCATAAAAACTCTATCTGTGTTTGCTGTAAGCGACTTAACTTTATAATGCAAACTTGGCAACCTATCAAAAGCTTCTTGCCACCAAATTCTCATAGCTTCTTTACCAACTACTAGACCATTCGTTTCTGGTTTATGAATTTTTAGTTTCGGACTATAATGTTCTGCTTCATCATCATAAAGTGCTAATAATTTTTCCAATTCTTTATTATTGAATGTTTCGAACCAACGAAATGCTATAGATTGTAATTTTTCTGGTGTCATATATTTTGTTTCAAACACAATGTTCACTAAGAATCCACAAAACACACAAAGCATTAATAGCCTTAGTGAACTTTGTGGATTCTTAGAGAACTTTGGAATTAATTTTGTATTATGTATTTTTTAAATTGATAATTTCTTGTTCGGTTAAGAAACGCCAATTTCCTCTTGGTAAATTCTTTTTAGTCAATCCCGCAAATGAAACTCTGTCTATGCGAAGCACATCATACTTGAAACTTTCAAAAATAGCACGAACAACTTTTACGTTTGCCGTTTTTAGCTTCAATCCTATCTCGCTTTTAGGTTCATTTTCAATATAGCTTACATCTTCTACAAAAACACGGTGACCATCTATAACCAATCCCTTGTTGATTTTTTCTAAATCTTCAAATTTTAAATTTTTATCTAGGGAAACTTGGTATATTTTTGATGATTTTTGACTTGGTAAACTAAATTTACGAATCATATCCGTATCATTTGTAAACAATAATAACCCTGTTGTATTCTTGTCCATTCTTCCTACTGCAGCAATTTTTGCATTAGTAGAGCCTCTCACCAACTCTAAAACATTACGATTTTCCTGACCTTCTTCGAAAGCAGTCGTAAAGTTTTTAGGTTTGTTTAGTAAAATGTATTCTTTCTTTTCTGGTGTAAGCACCGATCCGTCGAAGTTTACGACATCACCTGGTTTTACCATATAACCCATTTCGATAACAGGAATTCCATTAACTTTTACATTACCTGATTGTATGTAAATATCGGCATCACGACGTGAACATGCTCCTGAATTAGAAATGTATTTATTAAGGCGTATTTCGTCTTTCACCTTTGGTCTTTTAGGTGCTTGATTTGGTTTTTTCTCTACTTTATTTGGGTCTACTGCTTCAACTTTTGTTGTAGGTTTTACTTTTTTTGGACCTTGGGCACGCTTTGCCATCGCTGGTTTTGGCTTGTTAGAACTTGGACGAGTACTGTTTGGTCTCGCTCCACTTCCTTTTTTATTGCCTCCTGAATTATTCATAACTTCTGTATTTACTTCTTCTCTTGGGTCTTATGACCTCAAGTTTGCAAAGATAGTGTTTCTTTATTTGATAATGAAATTAGGAAATGTATAGTTTATTTTTTAGCCCAGATTACTTCACTTATTTTTTATTTTCAATTGAGTTCAGTGAACTTCGTTTGCAACGGAAATCCTTTTGTTTTTTTCTTTAAAAAACAAAAGATTAAAGTGAAAAGCTGGAAATAGCTCCTAAAAAAATTATAATTTCAGCAATGCTTTTCCGTTTATTAATACCGAAGGATTTATCAGGACGATGCAAAAAACTCCTGCAACGATAAGTATTTTTAGCACAACATGAAGTTGCACATATTCGGGTTGTGTTTGGGATTTCCAGAGTTTGAGTAGAAAGAAAATCAAAATCATTAAACTGACATAAAAATAGAGATCCATATAACCTACGTCATATTTTTCGATTAATATATACACTGGAATGATGGTCGAAATGGTTAGAATTGTGATAATTTGTTTTGAAATTCGCTCTCCGAAACGCACAGGAATGGTTTGATAATTGTTTGCAATATCACCTTTTATGTTTTCTAAATCTTTAATCATTTCGCGAATAAAAATGAGCAAAAAAAGAAACATTGCATGAGCAAAAATAACAGGATAGAAATTTTTGAAATACAATAAAATACCAAAAAAAGGCAAAACGGCAAGTAATGAAGCTGTTAGATTTCCAACAATTGGGTATTTTTTTAATTTGTGTGAATAGAACCAAATTAAGAAAATATAGGTTGCAAAAAACAAGGCCGCTCGAAAGGAAATAATAAGCGCAAGTATTGTGGCAAGAAAATTTAGCAGAAAATAAACTTGTAATTTTGTTTTCTGACTGACCAATCTGTCTAATCTAGTTTTGTTAGGACGGTTGATTAAATCTTTTTCTGAATCGTAAAAATTATTGATAATATAACCCGATGCAATAGTTAATGTTGATGCAAAAACGAGTATAAATAAACGCCAATCTAAAATAACATCGAGTGCTCTTTTTTCGGGCGAAAGGATAAAAATAGAGGACAAATATTGCGCTAAAACGACTACCGGAATATTATAACCACGCACGACAGAAAACAAACTGAAGATTTTGATTAAGAATAATTTTGATTTACGTGTTAGCATTTATTAAGTCGAAAGTTGTAAAGCTTGAAAGTCCTTAAAACTGATAAACTACTTCCAATTTATAATCTTTTAGTGACATTCTTGCTTTTTCTAGGTCTTGTGTAAATCCTAAAATATAACCACCACCGCCAGAACCACAAAGTTTTAAGTAGTAATCATTTGAGTCGATACCACGTTGCCAAAGTCCATGAAATTGCTCTGGAATCATGGGTTTAAAATTATTTAAAACCACTTTAGACAGCTTCTTTGTATTGGCAAATAATGATTTAATATCGCCACCCAAGAAATTTTCCACACAAGCATCAGTGTGTTTTATAAACTGTGATTTTAGCATTTTTCGGAAACCTTCTTCTTTTAAGCTTTCCATAAAAATATTTACCATTGGTGCAGTTTCTCCCACAATTCCAGAATCTAACAAGAAAACTGCTCCTTTTCCGTCCAGACTTTGAGTAGGAATTCCTGTTGCTTCGATATTATCTTTAGAATTGATTAGAATTGGAATGCTCAAATAACTATTTAATGGATCTAATCCCGAACTTTTCCCGTGGAAAAAATTTTCCATTTGAGAAAAAATATTTTTAAGTGTTAATAATTTTTCACGTGTCAGATTTTCTAAAACTGTGATTTTATTATTAGCATATTTATCATAAATTGCTGCAACAAGAGCACCACTACTTCCTACTCCGTATCCTTGGGGAATACTAGAATCAAAGTACATTCCGCTTTCTATATCGCTATTTAAACTTTCTAAATTGAATGTAACTAATTCTGGCTGTTCTTCTTGCAAAGTGGCCAAATGAGAAGCTAATCTTTTCAGATTTTGATTAGACTTTATAGCTTCAACTGAAGGATTTTCGTCAGATTTTAGTGCTCCATTATAAAAATTATAAGGGATAGACAATCCTTTTGAATCACGAATAATTCCGTATTCTCCGAAAAGTAATATTTTTGAGTAAAATAATGGTCCTTTCATTTATTTTTAGTTTTCAGAATATAAATATACAAATTAAATCAATTGACTTCCAAATCCAATTTCGTCACAAATGTACTGACCATTTTGACAATAGCCAACTAATTCGTCCTTAATAAATTGCAAAATTATCTCTTTATTATTTTCAGGGTACAAAACGTGAACATTCGCTCCAGCATCTAACGTGAAGCAAACTGGAATATTGTTCTCATTTCTAAATTTCCAGATTTTATTAATAATTTCTAAAGTGTTTGGCTTCATCAGAATAAAATAAGGCATTGAAGTCATCATCATAGCGTGCAAAGTCAAGGCTTCGCTTTCTACAATTTTGATAAATTCATCTACATTTCCGTTTTCTAAAACTATTTTCATTTTAGATAAATTTTCGTGTGCTTGCTCAAATCTTCTGCTAGCATAAGGATGATTGTGCATTAAATCGTGTCCAACGGTACTAGAAACTTGCTTTTCACCTTTATCTACCAGTAAAATGGTGTCTTGGTAGTTTTTGAAATTTTGATGAATTATTGATGGAAATTCGATTCCAAATAAATCTGAACTTTCAGAAATCTCTCCATGTTTTCCCCAAACCACAACACTCCCTTTCACACTTCTACAAGCACTTCCAGAACCTAGTCGAGCTAAAAACGACGCTTTTTGATAAAAATAATCATCATTCATCGACGGATTTAACGCTTTTTCTAAACTCATAATAGTCATTGCTAAAGCCGCCATTCCTGATGCAGAAGAAGCAATTCCCGAGCTGTGCGGAAAAGTATTATGAGTATCGATTGTAAAATGGAATTCTTTTAGAAACGGACAATAAATGGCAATTCGTTCGAAAAATTTCTGGATTTTAGGTTTGAAATCTTCTTTAGCTTTTCCTTCAAATAACAAATCGAATGAAAAATCATTGTTATTTACTTTTTTAATAAAATTTAATTTTGTGATTGTTTTACAATTATTCAGCGTAAAACTTATAGACGGATTTGCTGGAACTTGATTTTCTTTCTTTCCCCAATATTTAACTAAAGCAATATTACTGGGCGAACTCCACTCGAAACTTCCATTTTTTAGCGTAATATCTTGATTTTTTATCACAAAATCTTTTTCAGAAATCATATTTTAAAAATTTTAACAAAGATACTTTTTTTGCCAATTCGTTGCTTTTTAAATTAGATTATTATTTATTTGTTAAATCTAATTTACCAACCATTTTGAAAAAAGCTAATTTAACTAAAATCATCCTCTCCATTTCAGCCTGTGTTCTTATTGGTTTTTTATCGAGTTTTGCAACACGTTCTTCTGTTGATACATGGTTTTTAACACTTAAAAAACCTTTTTTTAATCCGCCAAGTTGGTTGTTTGCACCTATTTGGACTATTTTGTATATCCTAATGGGCTATAGTTTTTCTATCATTTGGAATAACAAAGGTCAAAGCAGAAAAAGTAAAGAAATTATTAAAAATGCAATGATGCTTTTTGGGATTCAATTAGCTCTAAATGCGATCTGGTCAATTTTGTTTTTTGGATTATGCAATCCTTTTCTAGCTTTAATAGAAATTTTATTACTTTGGTTGATGATTTTTGAAACCATAAAAGCTTTTAAGAAAGTCGATGTTTATGCCTCAAAACTACTTATTCCATATTTAGTTTGGGTAAGTTTTGCTACTATTTTAAACGGAAGTATTTGGTTTTTGAATAGTTAAAAAAGCCCAATCTAGTTAGATCAGGCTTTTGGTTTTTTTTTAAGATTAGTTAAGTTTAATTTTTAACTATTTTTTCTACAAATACACCTTCATTTGTCTCGACATTCATTAAATAAATACCAGAGCGCAAAGAGGTTAAATCTATTGTTTGAGGATTAAAATTTTCTAATGCAGTAGTCATTATTGCAATATTATTAGTATCATAAACTGTGATCGTTTTTAGAACAACATCCATTTCTGTTTTCTCAATAACAATAACTCCATTTGTAGGATTTGGATATGTTGTAAACTTTTTTGGTTTCCTTGGAGATCTATTCTCATCATTAGGGTCAGTGATTGGAGCTGTTACGCTTTTTAAAGTAGCTGAATCATTTGGTGTTCCAACAGCAACATTCATACAAGTGGAAAAAGTTTTCGACCATACGTGATTCGTCCATCCATAGGAACCATTAGGAATAGTATAAACAATAGGAGTATTAGAGCCTACAGGCGTATATCTATATTGCAACTTTACAGTATAAGTTGTGTTTGTATTTGAACTATAAAAACTACTGTTTGGCGTAAAAGCATTCGACGAGCTATTTATATTAAAATTGCTCAATAACTCAATTGTTGAAATTGGAAGCCCAGAAGTTTTTATAACATTAAATTCTAATCCTGTTTTATTTATTACTGTACCATTAACATGATAGCCAAAATTACCTGTAAATAAATTGGTATGAGTGTCTGTTTGACAATATGGTGTCAAAACTACATTTAAAGCTGGATCTGGAAGTTTATTTACGACTATCCGAAAGAAAATAGAGTTTGACAAGTTTCCACATCCAAAACTCATTTTTAAAGTAGTAACTCCTACAGGAAAAGAATAATTATTTGGTAGAGTAACATAAGTAGCTCCTGATTGACCATTATTAACCACGAAAGCACCACTTGGAATTGCATTAATTGAAATCAGTCGCAAATTGGGCAGATTACAAGTAAACACACCATCCTTTTTCAATTTAAAAGTTCCTGTTAACTGATTCTGATAAAAAGGAATCGTGTAGGTATGTGTATAAGTACCAACTGAAGGGAAATTGGGACTATAGAGATAACTAGCAGCATTAGTATTTGCCAATTCAATAGTCTGAGCTTGAATAAGAGTGCTTGTTAATAAGCAAAAAAGGCAAAAAAATAGATCTTTTCTAAATTGTAATAATTTGTTTTTCATAATAGTTTGTTTTTAAAATTAATACTGCAAACCTAAAATGAATCCATAATAAAGACTTACAAAAAAATCTATTTGTGACAAACCCTCTATAAAAAAGTGACGAACTTTATAAAACAAAAACTAACTATAAATGGTTCTTGGGATGAACCTCATTTATTTTGGGATTAAATTATTATCAAAATTGTATTACTATTTGACCAGCAATTCTTAAAAAACTATTTTATCCAATTCGGACAAATACGTTTCTCCCACTGGAATTTCGTAATCATTTATATAAACTGCCTTTTTACTTTTTTTATTAATTTTATCAATTCGAACAATATAAGATCTATGCACTCTTAAAAACTCCAGCGAATCAGAAACTAATGTTTTAAAATCTCCTATTTTTTCTCTTACTGTATATGTTTTTGTTACTGTAACGATATCTATATAATTTCCAGATGATTGCACAAACAAGATATCCGATGTTCTAATTCTAATTTCCTTTCCAGCTTCCTTAAACGAAAAATAATCATCTTTTCTTTTAATTCTCTTCATCAACAAACGAAGTAGTTCTCTTACTATATCTTCATTATAACTTAATACGCGGATTTTAAAAAAGAAATAAATAATTACCCCCAAAACAAGCCCTAAAAATCCTAAAAACCAAAATGTTTGCCAAAATGGTTTGCTTATACATATTGAAATTTGAATACACTCGTTTGAGAAAGATTTACCATCTTCGAGTACTTTTACGAGTAACCTATAATTCCCTGGCGGTATATATTCATAAGAAATTTTCCTATCCTGTGTGTATTTCCATACATTATCAAGTCCTTCTAACTTATACTGATATAAAATTTCTTTTTTTAATGAAAAAGATACTGCTTCAACAAAAAAATCGATACGATTCTGGCTATAGTTTAGATCTAATAGATTATTATTAAACAAAAAAAGTTTATCATTTATTGCAATATCTCTTATTCTTAAAAAATAATGTCTTTTAGAAATTAATTGATTAAACTGATTTTTAGAAAATACACAAAGCCCTTTTGTAGTTCCTACATATATAGAGTCATCTATTATCTCTGCATCTTTTACTTGATTACTAAGTAATCCATTAACGGTAGTGATATAATCGATGGTATAATTTAAATTGTCCGAAAAATGAATTCTATTAATTCCGTAATTCGTACAAGCCCAAATAGTATGTTTATCTTCTACAACTATTTCTGTAACAATATCATTAGACAATCCCTTTGTTTTATCTATTGCATATACATGGTCTGTAGATTTATTATAAACCAATACACCCTTTCCTAATGTAGCCATATAGAAAATTCCGTTGGATTTCACATAATCAATATCATCAATACGATATTTGAATAAACCTTGCTTCTTTTGGGAAATTTTTCCGTTTTCTGAAATTTTTAATCCATCAATTGTTCCAAAATATAATGTATTATCAACAAATGAAATGTCATGAATCCTAAAATTAAGTGTATCTGACAGAATTTTTTCTTTATTTAAGGTGGTAAAAAAACCATATTGACTAAATGATAAAACACTGTCATTATCATCCGATATCTTCAAAACACCTCCAACATTTGGGTTTTTATAGTTCTTAGGAACTACAAATGTCTGATTGTCAGAATAGCAAAAAGTAGTTCTTAAATAAGGATGGTATTGTACAAAAGCTGAGTTATTAAAGACTCCTTTGTAAATTTGCTTAACTTTACTTTTAAATTTCTTTTGATAAATGTTACCATTAAAGGCTCCAATAAACAAATTTTTATTTTTGTCACTTGTTAAAGATTGAACCCTTGAATTCTCAAAAGTGAATTTTTTAATTTGATTTATTCTTTGATAAAACACTCCTGCATCGGCAGTAGCAACCCATATTCCATCATAACAATCTTTTAGAACTTTTGTAACGGAATGATCTTTTAGAAATTCTTTTATAAATTTTCCATTATAGTCAAAAACCTTAAAGCCTTTACCTCTAAATCCAACCCAAAAATGATGGCTGTCATATTTACCAGCACCTATAGGATTGTGATTGTTAAAACTAATATCTATTGTAGTTTTGTCTTTTCTATAGAGTCGAATTATATTATCAGATATCATCAATTTATTGCCCTCAGAAAGAAAAATTATATTTCTAATAGTTCCTTTGTCATAAGGAACATCATATTCATTTTTTATTGATGAGAAATAGCTCAAAAATTGTTTATTATTAACTTTTAAACTAGTCAAATACCTAGGAGTCTTCAAGCTTATCTTAGCTTTGCTAAATTCAACTATCTCTGAAAGGGTACCTTTATTATTTATCTTAAATGAATTAGTGCCATTGGAAAGATATAAATCTCCTTGCTTTGTAACTGCTAAACTTTTAACAAAAAAAGTGGGTATATTAAGAGTCTTTATATATTTAGTAATTACTGTATTATATTTATAAGGAATAAATTTACTGGTGCCATTTTTAAAATAAAATAGTTTCCCGTTAAAAGTAGAGCACCATATTTGCTCATTTTCTTGAGGATAAAATTCAAAGATGGTAATATCAGTTAACCCATCTTTGGGTTCGAAATTTCTAAATTCATAACCATTATATTGGCATAAACCTCTATCCGTAGCAAACCACATTGTTCCGTTTTTATCCTGAAATGAACTATACACCTCATTGCTAGGCAATCCTTCTTCGGTTGTGAAGTTTTGAAAATCTTTTTCTTGACTAATTCCTGAAAAAGAAAAAAGAAAAAAAAAACTAATTAAATATTGGGAGAATAAGGGCATTATAACTTTATAATTATTTTTAAATAAATCGCATCGATAATCTTTATACTTTATTAAGAATAGTCTTAATTCTTAACAAATAAAAGTATATTATTTATGAAGGTTTTATTTAAATAATATGTTAAAAAAACATTATTCCATAATAGAACTAGCTACAATAAAGCCGCTTGTCCAAGCATTTTGAAAATTAAATCCTCCTGTAATAGCATCGATATTTACAATTTCTCCAGCAAAATAAAGATCAGATAAGATTTTGCTTTCCATGGTTTTAAAGTTTATTTCTTTTAAATCGATTCCGCCAGCCGTTACAAATTCCTCTTTGAAAGTACTTTTCCCGTTCACTTGAAACTCCGCATTGGTGAGTTGATTAGTCAAATTTGTTAATTGATTTTTTGTTAAATCTGCCCATTTTGCTTCTACATCTATTTGTGATGCAAGAACAATACTTTCCCACAATCGGTTCGGAATATCAAATGGCGATTTTTTAGAAACGGCCTTCTTCGAATGTTCCAATTTTAATTCTCTTAAAGTTATTGCTGTTTCTTCAAATATTTTATCGTTTAACCAATTGACAACAATAGCAAACTGGTATTTTTTGTCAGACAATTCTCTTGCTCCCCAAGCCGAAAGCCTTAAAATTCCTGGCCCTGACATTCCCCAATGCGTAATTAACAAAGGACCAGAAGCTTCAAGCTTTGAGTTTTTGACTTTGACAGAAGCCAATGCCGAAAGCCCCATTAAATCCTTGATTCTCGCATCTTTAATATTAAAAGTAAACAAAGACGGGACAGGCTCAATAACTGAATGCCCTAAACTTTGAAGCATTTCCCAAATTTTAGGGTTGCTTCCTGTAGTCATTATTATTTTTTTGCAAGCAAATGTTTCGTGATTGGTTTCTACTTTCCAAAAGGCATCACTTTTAAAAATAGATTGCACACTTTGACCCGTTAAAACATCGATTCCGAGTTTTTTCGTAGCTTCTAGAAAACAATCTATTATGGTTTGTGAGGAATTAGAAACAGGAAACATGCGCCCATCGTCTTCAATTTTGAGTTCGACACCATGTTTTTCAAACCAATCGATAGTATCTCCAGAGCAAAACTGATGAAAAGGACCACGAAGTTCTTTTTCGCCACGAGGATAAAATTTAACCAAATCGTTTGGTACAAAACAAGCATGCGTCACATTACAACGACCACCTCCAGAAATTCTTACTTTGCTTAAAACTTCCTGACCTCGTTCTAGAATAGCAACTTTAGTTTTTGGATTATTTTCAACTATATTGATAGCTGTAAAAAATCCTGCAGCACCACCACCAACAATAATTATATCGTATTTTGAATTCATTATATTTTATCTGGAAAATCTGAAATGATACCATCGACATTCAATGATTTGACAAAGGTAATATCTTCTAACGAATTTACGGTCCAAGTATGAATTTGAAATCCTTCCTTTTGAATTCTTTCTACAATATCGATTGTTAATAATTTAAAATACGGATTAATACTAAAAGCTTTTATTTCTTTGGCGAAAGCGATTGCATCATCGATATTATCTTCAGTTAAAACACCAATTTTAATTGTAGAATTTAACTGTGAAATTTCTTTTAAAACTGTCCAATCAAAACTGGAAACTATAAATTTTTCGATATTCCAGTGTTTTTTAGATAAATAATTTTGAATTAACTCAACAACTAACTTCGTTGTTTTGACGTCTTTAATTTCAATGTTAACAAAGCATTCTTGGTTTATTAAATCCAAAACTTCGATTAAAGTTGGAATTCCAAGTTGCTTTAATTCCACAGAAGTGAAGTCTTTTACAAAACCATTTCCTTTTGTGGTTCTGTTGATGGTTTCATCATGAATAACCATAATTTCTGCGTCGGAACTTAAATGAACATCTAGTTCGATTCCGTTCACTTTTAGTTCTAACGCTTTCTTAAACGAAGCCAAAGTGTTTTCGGCGACATATCCTTTAGCACCGCGATGTCCTATTTTTAGCATAAATCAAAAGTATAAAAAAACGCCTTTACTAAAAGGCGTTTTTAAAATTAAACTTTATTCTGCAATTAGAATTTTATATTCCCATGGTTTGAGGTTTAGCTTCTGATCTTTTGCGAATGTTATTTTTTGTCCAGACATATAATCTGTAAATATCCCTTCTATTGGAGCAGTGAAAGCAGCATTTGCTTTAGTTAAATTGCTTACAAAAATGATTCTATTTCCTGATTTTTCTCTTTCAAAAGCAAGAATCTTTAAATCATCGGAAGTTAAAATTCTATTATATGAAGCTGGGTTTTTTCCGCCATTTAAAGCTGGGTTTTCTGATTTTAATTTACCTAATTTTTCATAAATAGTCATCATTTTTCCCACTGTGTGCGGAATGGTGTCTTTCTCAAAGAATTTTAATCTCTTCTTTAAATCATATTCTTGACCATTATAGATTAATGGCATTCCCGGCAAAGCGAAAGTTAACGCCGCAAAAGTTTCTGCAGCGTCTCCCATCCTTTCGTACTCTGTACCGTTCCATGAGTTTTCGTCATGATTAGAAGTGAAATTCATGGAAATATCATCATTTTGATATACTGAATCATTTTTTTTGAGAAGGTCATCAAAAGATTTTATAGTTTTTTCGCCTTTGGCAATTTCGTTCATGACATGGTGCATTTCCCAAGCATATTGCATATCGAAAGCTTTCTTCATCAATTCCGGTTTTTCAGCTTCCATAAGCATAAAAACGGGTTTAATCTTATTCAGCTCTGTTGTTGTATTTTCCCAAAAATCGGTAGGAACTTCGGCAGCAACGTCACAACGGAAACCATCAATATTAAATTCTGTTAACCAGTATTTCATATCTTCCAACATGGCTTTACGAAGATT
The DNA here is from genome assembly GCF_046153165.1 of Flavobacterium sp. Classification (GTDB taxonomy): domain Bacteria; phylum Bacteroidota; class Bacteroidia; order Flavobacteriales; family Flavobacteriaceae; genus Flavobacterium. Next base: position 41,402 of record NZ_JBJXEN010000066.1, read on the forward strand.
TTGATTGTTATAATCTAATTCGGCAACGTCTGTCCAATCGAAAGGAGCAATCATTTTACCATTCTTATCATGTGTGTAATATTCCGGATGCTGAGTTACCCAAGCATGATCCCAAGAAGTATGATTGGCAACCCAATCTAGAATGACATATATTCCGTTTTCATGAGCCGTTTTTACTAGTTTTTTAAAATCTTCTTTTGTTCCATAATTACTATTAATACTTCTGTAATCTTTTATAGAATAAGGACTTCCAAGGTATTTTTCCTTTTCTACAGTATCCGTAATGGCTTCAATAGACAAATTCCCTTTTGCTTTGCGATTTTTAACTCCTACTTCGTGAATTGGCATAATCCAAAGAATTTTTATGCCTAATTTTTTAAGTTTAGGAATGTCTTTTGTGAACTCATTAAAAGTTCCTTCGGGTGAATACTGACGAATATTTGCTTCATAAATAACCGAATTTTCAGAAAGTTCTGGTGTAATAGCGGCAATGTCTAACTGCTTTGCTTCAACTGGTTTTTCAGTTTCTTTTTTGCAACTTAACATTGTGATGAGTACCAATGTTGATAAAATTATTTTCTTCATTTGATATTTTTTATTTCAATTCTAGAATTAATGCCGATTTGCCTTCTATTACTAAATCCTGTTTTAAGTCGAAAATTTTTCCTGAAATCACTTCTTTTCCCGAAACGTAATTTTGAATACTTTCTCTAAATCTATCTAGTTTTATTACTTGTTTGTCTTTATTATTATTTACGACAACCATAACACTTTCGTTCTCATTATATCTGAAATAAATATACACATTATTTTCTGGAATATATTGTGTTGTTTTACCAGAATGAATTACTGCTTTTGTTTTCCTCCAAGTAAATAATTTTGATGAAAAGTCGAAATATTTTGCTTGTTCTATCGTTCTTCCTGCTTTTGTAAAGGCGTTATTTGTGTCACTATTCCAGCCACCAGGAAAATCTTGTCGAATATCCGCATCACCTTTTCCTTTGTCTCCAGCCATTCCTATTTCGGAACCAGAGTACAATTGAGGAATTCCTCTTATTGTAGCTAACAAACTCATTGCCATTTGATATTTTTTGAAGTCATTTTTATAATTTTGATTAAAACGATTCGTATCATGATTTTCGGTAAAAATTAAAAGATTATTTGGATTATCATATAAAAAATCATTGACAAAATTATTGTAAAATTTAATCATTCCATCAAACCAACCCGCATTATCTTCATTGAAAACATTACCAAAAACATCATGCAACGTAAAATCCATGACGCTTGGTAAATTAGAATTATAACTTTGAATTTTTGAAATAGGGCTGTTTTTTTGCCAGTACGAAATTTGTGCTTGGTCGTGCATCCAAACTTCTCCAACAATGTTAAAATTGGGATATTCATCCGTTATCGATTTCGTCCATTTTGCAATAGCGGCTTTATCATTATATGAATAAGTATCTACTCTAAATCCATCTAAATCAGCATATTCTATCCACCAAATAGCGTTTTGTGTTAAATAATTTAAAACCAAAGGATTTGATTGATTCAAATCGGGCATGGAAGGTACAAACCATCCATCCATACAGTTTTTCGCATCAATTTTTGAAGCATTTGGATCATATTGTGTTTCCATTCGATAATTGGATTGCGAATATCCTGGGAATTGATGTACCCAATCGTAAGTAGGCAAATCTTTGTACATCCAATGTTCGGCTCCCCAATGATTAGTTACATAATCCATCACTAATTTTAAATCTCTTTTTTTGGCTTCTGCCGAAAGGCGTATATAATCTTCATTTGTTCCGTAACGAGAATCTATTTTGTACACATCCGACTGACCGTAAGTATGATAGGAATAATTCTTATCATTATCTTCACAAAGTGGCGTACTCCAAATTGTTGTAGCACCCAATTCTTTTATATAATCCAAGTTTTTTATGATTCCTTCTATATCACCACCGTGACGTCCGCCAGGATTATTTCTATCGGCTTTTTCTTGGGTATCTTTTGTGCTGTCGTTGTTAGTATTTCCATTAGCAAATCGGTCTGGCATTATTAAATACATGACATCCGATGAATTGAAACTTTTTCTTTGTGCAGAATTATTTTTTCTGTTTTTGAACGAATATTTTTGTGTAAACGCTACTTTTTTGTCTTTTGAAAATGAAAAAATAACTTCAGAAGCTGGTGTTTTTTCAGTATTGATAGTGACAAAAATATAATTTGGATTTTCTGTCTTTTGAACCTGAGTAATTACAACATCATCATTTACAGAAACGTCATTTTGAGCTATATTTTTACCATAAAACATAATTTGTAACGAAGGATTTTGCATTCCTACATACCAAAATGGAGGTTCAACTTTAGTAATTTGAGCTGAAACTTGTAACGAAAAAAACGTTAAAAACAATAGTATTACCTTTTTCATATTTTAATTATATTTAGAACCCTTTCAGAGTTTAAAATTCTGAAAGGGTTTAAATTATTTATTTTACCTCAACAATACTAATAGCATAACCACCGCCCGAAGCTGCAGTTAGTTGCAATTTTGTTTTATTGGTCACTTTTTGTTTTGTTATTTTATAAGCCTGTGGATTGGTTTTATAATTAGCATCGCTCGCATCAGCATAAATGGTAGCTTCGTATTTTTTATCTTTTTCTAAAAAATCTAGCGTAATAGTTGATGTTCTAACATTTAATCCATTTACGTTTCCAACAAACCATTTATTTGAATTTTTATCTTTTCTGGCTGTTGTGATATAATAACCAGGTTCTGCTTCTAGATATTTTGAGGTTGACCATTCTACTGGTACCTCTTTAATAAACTGAAAAGCATCTAAAAAGCGATTGTAATTTTCTGGTAAATCCGCTGCCATTTGCAATGGACTGTACATGACTACATATAAGCCTAATTGATTGGCAATTGTAGTATTACAGTGTGAATTATTTCCCGGATTTAATTTCGAAATATCCATTTCAAAAATTCCTGGAGTATAATCCATTGGTCCGCCCATTAATCTGGTGAAAGGTAAAACAGTGGTGTGATTTGCTTTTGACCCTCCAAACGCCTGAAATTCTGTTCCTCGTGCCGCTTCGTTTCCAATCATATTAGGATAGGTTCTACAAATTCCTGTAGGACGAACGGCTTCATGAGCGTTAACCATAATTTTATATTCCGCAGCTTTTTCCGTAACATATTGGTAATGATTTAAGATAGATTGACTGTAATGGTGTTCCCCTAGAGGCAAAATATTCCCAACATAACCTGTTTTCACAGCATCATAACCGTTGTCTTTCATAAATTGGAATGCTTTATCTAAATGACGTTCGTAATTACGAGTAGCGCCCGAAGTTTCGTGATGCATAATCATTTTGATCCCTTTAGATTTTGCATATTCATGAATAGCTTTAACATCGAAATCTGGATAAGGCGAAACAAAGTCAAAAACATAATCTTTTTCATGACCAAACCAATCTTCCCAGCCTTCGTTCCAGCCTTCGACCAATACACCTCCAAAACCATGAAGTGCTGCAAAATCGATATATTCTTTAACGTGTTTTGTATTCGCAGCGTGTTTCACACTTTGTTTAACTTTTGAAAAATCGGTGATTCCAAGTTGTACTGATGGCAAATCATCAGTATACGCCCAAGAGCTTTTACCTGTAATCATTTCCCACCAAACACCCACATATTTTATGGGTTTAATCCAAGACGTATTTTCAATTTTACAAGGTTCATTTAAGTTTAAAGTCATTCTAGAAGCTAAAACTTCTCTAGCATCATTGCTCACGATAATGGTTCTCCAAGGCGAAACACTTGGCGCTTGAATATGTCCTTTATTTCCTTGTGCATCTGGTGTTAAGTGCGATTGAAATACAAAGTTTTTATCATCCAAATTTAAATGCATGCACGAATAATTTATCAATGCGGCTTCATGAATATTGATGTAAATTCCATCGGCAGATTTCATCATTAATGACGTTTGTACACCTGTGTCTGAAAATTGTTTTTGAGAAGCATTTTCGGAAACAGCACTTTTAAACAAACCTCTAATTTCAGATAATTTACTTTCTGTGTAATCGTATTCTTGTGTGTCGTAATCGCCCGGAATCCAAAAAGCAGTGTGATTTCCAGTCATGGCAAATTCCGTTCTTTCTTCTTTGATTACAAAATAGATTAAATTTTTTTGCTGAGGAAATTCGTATCGAAAACCTAAACCTTCATTAAACAAACGAAAACGAATAATAAGTTCTCTATCGGTTTCATTTTGTTTTAGTTTTACGGCTAATTCGTTATAATGATTTTGAATTTCAGTTTCTTCGCCCCAAACGGTTTTCCAAGTTTCATTGAACGTACTTTCTTTCGTATCAATGACTTTAAAATCATTCAACAATGACTTTTTATCTTTTTGTAATTCTAAACCTAATTTACTTTGTTTAATAACTTCTTTATTTTTATATAATAAAGTATAGGTTGGCGTTCCGTCTTTTAATAGCGAAAACGACATTTTAAAACTTCCATTTGGCGATTTAAATTCCTGTGCAGAAACGCCTAAAATAGACATTAAAACAATGATAACTGAAACAAAATATTTTTTCATTATACTAATTTTTTACTAATTGCGATTCGCCATTAATTACTATTTCTACCGATTGATTTCCTTCGACCGAAACTTTGGTTTCTTGATGATTGACTTCTACCTTCACTATGGCGTTTCTGAAATTCACTTTAAATGAATAGCCTTTCCATTGTTCTGGAATTCGAGGTTCAAAATGCAATTGATTATTTTTTACACGCATACCTCCAAAACCTTCTACAATACTCATCCAAGTTCCCGCCATACTTGTAATATGACAACCTTCTTCGACTTCTTTATTATAGTCATCTAAATCCAATCGAGACGTTCTGAGATAAAAAGTATAAGCCATATCCATTTTATCCAAAACAGCTGCTTGAATAGAATGTACGCAAGGCGAAAGTGAACTTTCATGAACGGTAAATGGCTCATAAAAATTGAAATGTCTTTCTAATTCTTCTTTAGAAAAATGATCTTCGAAGAAATAAAATCCTTGCAAAACATCGGCTTGTTTGATATAGGGAGAACGTAAAATTCTGTCCCAAGACCATTTTTGGTTTATTGGTCGTTGCTTTTTGTCTAAATCGGCAACTTTAACTAATTCTTTATCTAAAAATCCGTCTTGTTGTAAGTAAATATTATGATCTTTAGAATAAGGGAAATACATATTATCGGAAACTTTTTTCCAAGATTGTAGTTCTGCCTCTGTAATGTTGACTTTATCGATAATGCGTTTGTGATCCGAAGGATATTCTAGCGCTACTTTTTTGAGTTGATCGTAAGTATAACTCAAACACCATTTGGCAATATAATTGGTATAAAAATTATTATTTACGTTATTTTCATATTCATTTGGACCTGTAACGCCTAGAATGACATATTGATCTCTTTTGGTAGAAAAAGTAGCTCTTTGATGCCAAAAACGAGCGATTCCAATGAGGACTTCTAAACCTTTTTCAGGAATATATGAATAGTCTCCCGTAAAACGATGGTAATTAAAAATAGCAAATGCGATAGCGCCATTACGATGAATTTCTTCAAAAGTAATTTCCCATTCGTTATGACATTCTTCCCCATTCATAGTCACCATAGGATACAAAGCCGCTCCGTTAGAAAATCCTAATTTTGTAGCATTTTCAATGGCTTTGTCGAGTTGATTGTATCGGTATGTTAGTAAGTTTCTGGCTACTTGCTGGTCTTTTGTAGCCATGTAAAACGGAATGCAGTAAGCTTCGGTGTCCCAATACGTAGATCCGCCGTATTTTTCGCCTGTAAAACCTTTTGGGCCAATATTGAGTCGAGAATCTTTCCCTAAATAGGTTTGATTTAATTGAAAAATATTGAAACGAATGCCTTGTTGTGCTTTGACATCGCCATCAATAGTAATATCTGACATTTCCCAAATTTTTGCCCAAGCCTCAATTTGATCTTGTAATAAATTATCGTATCCTTTTGCTAAAGCTGATTTTATAACATTTTCGGCAGCAACTTGTGTGTTTTCGTGGTTTAATGAAACGGTATATCCTCCTATTTTTTGGATGGTTATTTTTTCGCCTTGAGCGACTTCATATTCATATGAAAATTGAACTTTTTCGCTGTTTTTTTCAATATGTATTGGAGAAGCATTTGCATTTGTACCATTTAACAAAATGGTATTCTGCATAAAAGTTGTTGCCGTAAAATGTGTTTTGAACGTTCTAGCAGTTACAAAAGCTTCGTTTTCGGAATATTGAGCATTTAATGGTTCCCAAAATTTTTCTTCCCAGTTGGCATCTTCGTTGTGAACTCCAGCATCAATATAGGGTTTGAAAATAATTTGAGCTTTTTGGTTTACCGGAATAATTTCATAATTAATCACTCCAACTTCATCTAAATTTAAAGATAAAAATCGGCGAATGTTAACTAGAATTTCAGTCCCATTTTGCAAGATTGCTTCAAAAGAACGATGGTACCAACCTTCTTTCATATTCAGTTCGCGACGAAAGTTTTTGACCGATTTACATTGAGCCAAATCTAAGTTTTTACCATTGATTTCGATATTAATTCCTATCCAGTTCGGCGCATTGAGCACTTTGGCAAAATATTCAGGATAGCCGTTTTTCCACCAACCTACTTTTGTTTTGTCTGGATAATAAATTCCTGCAATGTAACTTCCTTGAAAAGTTTCTCCTGTATAATTTTCTTCAAAATTGGCACGTTGTCCCATAGCACCGTTTCCGATACTAAAAAGACTTTCGGACGATTTTACGCTATCAGCATGAAATCCTTCTTCTATGATAGACCAATTATCTGGTTTTATATAATCTTGATTCATTTTTTTCAATTTAAAGATTTAAGAGTTTGATGAAATTAATTCTCAAACCTTGAACACTTTATTTTTAATCTTCTATCTCTTAATAATTGTATCGATAAAACTAGTATCAATGTGTAAAAAATTTGGAAAACAAAACTGAGCCTCATGCAATGTTTTTGTTTCACCAATACCGATACTGAGCATATTAGCAATATTTGCTGCTTGAATTCCTGCCACTGAGTCTTCAAAAACTATTGAATTTTCATTTGTTGCTTTTAGCAATTGTGCAGCTCGTAAAAAAACTTCTGGATCAGGTTTGGCATTAGTTACATCATTCCCATCGACAATAGCATCAAAAAAATGTAATAATTTTACTTTCTCTAGAATTGGTCTAGCATTCTTACTAGCTGATCCTAATGCAATAAGTTGATTATTTTCTTTGATAAATTCTAAAGTTTCTCTAACTCCTGGAAGAATTTCAGACTCATTCATGTTTTCTATATAAGAAAGATAATCTTCATTTTTTTTGGTTAACCAATAATTTTTATCCTCTTGCGAAGCTTCAATATTTCCTAATCCTAATATTATTTCTAACGATCTTATTCGGCTTACACCCTTCAGTTCTTCGTTGTGTTCTGGTGTAAATTCGATACCTAACTGGCTTGCAATTTTTTGCCAAGCAATAAAATGATATTTTGCTGTATCGACAATAACGCCGTCTAGGTCGAATATGAATGCTTTTTTATTCATTTAAACTTATTTTCGATTTATCATTAATAGTTAATGCTAGGATTCCTGCAAGAATCATTGATGCTCCACCAATTAACAGTGCATAAATAGGTTCGCTATTAAAGTATTTAGAAACCAAGAAACCTAAAATTGAAGCTGCAACCAATTGTGGAATTACTATAAAAAAATTAAAAACTCCCATGTAATACCCCATTTTATTTGATGGTAAAGAACCCGAAAGCATTGCATAAGGAATAGATAAAATACTTGCCCAAGCAATTCCGACACCAATCATTGGAAGCCATTCCATTGTAAAAGCTGTTGGTTCTGAAATAAAATAAATAGAAATTAAGCCCAAACCTCCACAAACTAATGCGATAAAATGCGTAAATTTTCTACTTGTATATTTTGCTAATAATGGCAATAAAAAAGCCGCAATTGCCGCAATTAAATTATAATTAGCAAACATTTCTCCAACTTGATTTGCGCCTGTGTTATAAGCCGCAGATGTCGTGTCTGTTGTTTTGTAAATGTGTTGTGTAACGGCAAGCGTGGTATAAATCCACATTGAGAAAAGTGCAAACCAAGAAAAGAATTGAACCCAAGCTAATTGTTTCATGATTTTTGGCATAAACTGAAAATCATTCATAATAGTAATGAACCCGTTTTCAGTTTTATTTGTTTTTTGCATCAAACCCGAGACAAACATTGCTAATCCCCCAAGTCCAATTAGACCTAATGATAAAACATATAAATCCTTTTTTAATTCATAATGAAAAATTGCAAATGAAAAAACAGTGCTTATAATTAGAAATAAAATACCTTTTGTTAGGTGAGATTTCCCATTTGACGCAAACCATTCGACAGAATGAGTTTCTTTTTTGTATGCGGCTTCTCTATTTTTATCAAAAACTTCTAATTCTTCTGGAGAATATTCTTTAGATGTAATAACTGTCCAGAGAACAGTTATTATAAAAGCAATACCGCCAAAATAAAAAGAATACTTTACTGAATCTGGTATAATTCCCAACGGAGCAGTATTACTAACTCCAAAATAAGTAAAAATTAAAGGTAATTTTGAAGCAAAGTAAGCCCCAATTCCAATAAAAAAACTCTGCATAGCAAAACCGGTGGTTCTTTGATTGTCAGGTAAATTATCTCCAACAAATGCACGAAAAGGTTCCATCGAGACATTAATTGAAGCATCCATTATCCAAAGCATTCCAGCAGCAAACCAAAGTATAGGAGAATTTGGCATTATAAATAATGCCGCTGATGCGAGAATAGCACCAACAAGAAAATATGGTTTTCTTCTACCTAATTTAGTCCACGTTCTATCAGAAAAATAACCAATAATTGGCTGAACAATTAGACCTGTTAATGGCGCGGCAACCCAAAGAATTGGGATGTCGTCTATGTTCGCACCTAATGTTTGAAATATTCTACTTACGTTTGAATTTTGTAGAGCAAAACCCATTTGTATTCCTAAGAAACCAAAACTCATGTTCCAGATTCCCCAGAAACCTAATTTACGCTTTTCCATTATCGTTTTTATAATTTATTACGATAAGCGTTATGTGCTTATCAAAAACATAATTTTATTTCGAAGTAAAAGTATATGCTTTGATAATTATGGTAAATATATATAAATTTTTAGATTTTAGATTTTAGATTTTAGATTTTTTGCAAAACTCAACAACTATAACGTTAGAGTTCTGATAACTTTTTTAGATTGTCGACTCTCTTTCCACCAAATGTGTTTCTATAATTTCGGTGGTGTAAAACTCATCTTCTTCGTCATTTTCTAATCGATCAATGAGTAATTTAGCCGCTTTTTGCCCCATCGAAATTCCATTTTGGCTTACAGTCGTTATAGATGGTGTCGAGTATTTAGAAATAATCCCATCTGTAAATCCTATAACTGATATATCTTCTGGCACTTTTTTGCCAATTTGATTAATTGCTTTTATGGCCGTTACTGCAAACAATTCATTGACTGCAAAAACAGAATCTATCTCATTTTCTTTAATAAACCTTTCAATTTCTGAAGTACAGTTATCAATATCCTCGATTTTTAAAATAAGCTTTTCATCTAAAATAATATTATTTTGTTGTAGAGCATGCAAATAACCTTCGGTTCTTAATTTGCCCACACTAACATAATCGACAGTTGTTATGAGTCCTATTTTTCTCATTCCTTTATAAATAAGAAAATTTACAGCATCTTGTGCAGCTGTTTTATCATCTATAATTACTTTGTCACAAAAAATATCATTGGTAACCCGATCAAACATGACAACAGGCATTCCTTGGCTAGTAGCTTCTAAAATATGATGAAAATCTTTCTTTTGTTGTGTTTCTTTAGACAAAGACATAATAAAGCCATCTATACTGCCATTAGCAAGCATTTCCATATTAATAACTTCCTTGTCAAATGATTCGTCCGAAAGACAAACTATAACATTGTATCCTTTTTCATTAGCAAGATGCTCGATACCACTAATAACGGTAGCAAAAAAATGATGCACAATTTCTGGAATAATAATCCCTATTGTTTTAGTTTTTCTATTTTTTAGACTTAGAGCAATAAGATTGGGTTTGTAGTTGTATAGTTTAGCAAATGCTTGAACTTTTTGCCTAGTATCTTCACTAATTTCAGCACTATCTCTAAGTGATTTAGAAACTGTCGATATAGATACATCTAGCTCTTTAGCAATTTGTTTTAAGGTTACTTTTTTTCTCATTATTTAGTTTCGAAAGTATTAATTCGCAAATAAAGGTAGATTTATTTTTTATTATTGACAATTTATTAAGTAAAAATATATGTTTTAGAGAAAGTTGTCAACACGAAAACGTTTTCGGAAGCCCTTTTCAAAAAACCGTTTAGGTTCGTTCGTTTATTTAACTAAATTTAACATTCGAAGTAAAAATATACGCTAATAAAAACAAAAAATTAACCTAAACAAAATGTATGAAAACAATGTATAAAAAGTTACTACTTTTATTACTCATGCTCCCAGTTAGTTTGCTTGCACAGAGCAAATTAAGCGGTACCGTTACAGACAAAGCAACAGGAGAAAATATGCCTGGAGTTAATGTAATAGTTAAAGGGACAAATAATGGAGTGTCTACAGATTTTTCTGGAGCATTTACGTTATCTAATCTAAAAAACGGAGATGTAATTACCTTCTCATTTCTTGGATTTAAAGAATTTACTTTAAACTACGTAGGACAAAAAACAGTCACCATTGCAATAGAGGAAGAATCTTCTAAATTAAATGAGGTTATTGTAGTAGGTTACGGAAGTGTTAAAAAGAAAGATGCCACTGGATCTGTCGATCTAATTACTTCGAAAGAATTTAACAAAGGCGCTATTTTTTCTGTCGATCAGTTACTAACAGGAAAAGCTGCTGGAGTTAGAATTACAAACAATGGTGGAGATCCAGATTCTGCGCCAAACATTCGTATTCGTGGTGGTGGATCTATAAGTGCTGAAAACAGTCCATTAATTGTAATAGACGGTGTTCCTATTAGTAATGAAAATGCTGCTGGAAATAATAATTCTTTAGCGTTACTAAATCCAAACGACATTGAATCTTTCAGTATTTTAAAAGACGCCTCTGCAACAGCAATATATGGAGCAAGAGCATCAAACGGTGTAATTTTGATTACTACCAAAAAAGGAACTTCTGGAGCAACAGAATATAATTTCTCAAGCAGTGTATCTATAGGATCTATACAAAAGAAAATTAATATGATGGATGGTGCTGAATACACAAACTTCATTCAAACAAATTTCCCAGGTTACACCAACTTATTAGGGGTAGATGATCCAAGCACAACTGCAACAGATAATCTTTCTACACCTGAAATTGAAGGAAGAATATTATCTAATACTAACTGGCAAGATGCAATTTATCAAAATTCAGTATCCTCAGATAATAACTTTAGTGTAAGAACTAATTTATTTAAAAAAATGCCTTTTAGAGCTTCTTTGGGTTATACAAAAAATGAAGGACTGGTTAGAACTAGTGAGTTTAAAAGATTCACCCCTTCTATTAGATTAACACCTATGCTTTTCGACAATCATCTTAAAATAGATGTAAACGCAAAAGGATTGTTTTCAGAGAAAAATGCAATTGATGAAGGCGGTGCTTTTGGAAATGCTTTAAATATGGATCCTACAAAACCTATTTATGATTACAGTTCAACAAATATTTTCGACGGCTATTATCAAGGAATGAATGGTGTAGCGTTAAATGGACCAACCAATCCATTAGCAGTTCTTGAACAAAGAAGACGTCCAGAACAAGTTAGCAAAGTCATTGGAAATGTAGAGTTTGATTATAAATTACACTTTTTTCCTAACCTAAGAGCGGTTTTAAATTTAGGTCTTGAAGCTTCTAAATCGAAAATCGAAGAAACTTACGGGGAAAAATCTATTCAGACTTATCAAAAAATAACAGGAGTTTTTAATCCTGGTGTAAATTACTCTGAAAACCAGACTATCACTAACAAATTGATGGATGCTTACTTGGTGTACAGCAAAGATTTAACGGGTTTGATTAAAAAGTTTGATATACAAGGTGGTTATAATTACCAAAATTTTGTAACCGATGGTAACAAGGTAAATTATAAGTACAATACAACTACTGGATTGCGTGAAGAGAATGTAGATAAAAACAATATAAGTAACCGTTATTATCATGCATTAAACTTACAATCCTTTTTTGGGAGAAGTAATGTAGATATTGCAGGAAAATATTTGTTCACATTCTCTATGAGAGCTGATGCTTCCTCATTGTTTAATAAAGCTAATCGTTGGGGTTATTTCCCAGGAACAGCTTTTGCTTGGAAAATAAGCGAAGAAAAATTCTTACAAGACTCTAAATTAATTTCTAATCTAAAACTACGATTGGGTTGGGGTAAAACAGGGCAACAAGATATTGCACGAATTGATAAAATTGGTTACTATCCTAACAGCCCTTTATTTAGTATTGGAAATCAAAACAGTCAATATTTACCAGGTTACAATACTTACTCTGCACTTGGATTTAATTCTAGCCTAACTTGGGAAAAAACAACTACTTATAATGCAGGATTAGATTTTGAATTATTCAAAAATCAAGCTATTTCAGGAAGTGTAGATGTATATAAAAAATATACTAATGACTTACTTGCTAAAGTCCCTCTTCCTCCAGGACAAGGACTAACTAATGATTATGTTAAAAATGTTGGTTCTACAGAAGGAAAAGGAATTGAGGCTAATTTGAATATCAAAGTTATCGATAAAGAAAACTTTAATATCGATTTAAATGGAAACGCAGCCTATAATTATAATAAAGTTACCGATTTACAAGGTCTAACATCTGTACTTGCCGACGAATCATCTATCCCTGACGGAACAGGTGTTAAAATCGCACATCATGTAGTTGGATTACAGCCTTATTCTGCTTATGTTTTTGAGCAAATTTATGATGCCAACGGAAGACCGATTGAAGGTGCTTATGTAGACAGAAATAAAGACGGCGCAATAACTGATAGTGACAAATATTATAAAGCAATGCGTCCTAACTGGACATTTGGTTTCGGATTAAACGCTAATTACAAAAATTTTGACTTCACTACTAGTTTCAGAGGTCAAAAAGGCGGTTTGGTTTATAACACAAAAGAATTACTAGTTGGAAATGTAGCTCATGCAGCACCTGTTGCAGCAACTTCCCTAAACAATGTATTAAGTGACTTAACTTTTAATAATAATATTGGCAATTCATTTTCAGACTATTTGTTACAAGATGCCAGTTTCATTCGTTGCGAGAATATTACATTAGGATACAAAATGAATAAAGCAATTAAAAATGCTTCGTTAAGATTATATGTAGCTGGAAACAATTTGTTTTTAATTACTAAATATAGCGGACAAGATCCTGAAAATTTCAACGGAATAGATAACAATTTTTACCCAAGACCTAGACTTTATAGTTTTGGGGTAAATCTTAACTTTTAATAATAAAAGATTATGAAAAATTTAAAAATTAAAATTTTAAGTTTGGGGTTAGTTGGTTTGCTATTTAGTTCGTGTGTAAACGATTTAGATACAACACCAAAAGTAGAACTTTCTCTAGAAAATTTACTTGCTCAAGACCCACAAGCTATTGAAGGACTTGTGTCTAAAATGTATGGAACTTTTGCCCTTTCTGGACCTAGTGGTCCTGGGAGCTCAGATATTTCTGGACCAGATCCAGGAGAAACTGCTTTCTTAAGAGGAATTATAAACTTACAAGATTTTACTGCCGATGGTATGAAAAATCGTTGGGGAGATGATGGTTTAGACCAACTAACCACAACAAAAGATTGGAGTCCTAATAATAAATTCTTTAAATATTTATATGATAGAGTTTATTATACTGTACCACAAACGAGTAATATCATCAAAATCCTTAACGAAGGTGTCGATGTTCCTAATGAAGAACAATATGTTAGTGAATTGCGTTTCTTGCGCTCTTTAGCTTATTACTACATGATTGACTGTTTTGGAAAAGGCGTTTTAGTTACAGAAGCAGATTTAGGAAATGCAATTCCTAAACCACAAGCGAGTAGAATTGAATTATTCAATTTTGTTGAAAGTGAATTGCTTGATGTAGAATCTAAAATTGCACAAACAAATAGTTATGGTAGAGCAAACAAATCGGTAGTAAGGATGTTGTTAGCAAAATTATATTTGAATGCCGAAGTTTATACGGGAACACCTCGTTACAATGATGCTGCAACATATATTAACAAAGTAATTACACAAGGTGGTTACTCATTATCACCTAATTTTGTTTCTAATTTTTCTGGAGATAACAATAACTCAACAGAAATTATTTTCCCACTTATTGCAGACGCACTTGCTAGTCAGAGTTATGGCAACACTACTTACATTGTAAATGGAAGTTTAAATAGTGATACTATGACACTAAGCAACTACGGAGCAACTGATGGTTGGGGTGGTCATAGAGCTACAAAAGCATGGTATGGATTGTTTGGTAGTTCAGCTGGAGCACTAGCAGCTTCAACTGATGTTAGAGCACAATTATTCTGGACTGGAGGTCATACTTATGAAATGACAGATTATAAAACTTGGACTAATGGATATCCATGTGTTAAATTTAGAAATTCGAATTTTTCAGGTCCATCAACTCCAACTTCTTTCTCTGGAACAGATTTCCCTTTATACAGATTGGCAGATGCTTACTTAATGTATGCAGAATGTGCAGTTCGTGGCGCAACAGGAACAACTTTAGGACAAGCATTAACTTACCTTAATGATGTTAGAACAAGAGCTGGTGCTACTGCATTAGTTGTTGGTGATCCTGGAGTCCCATTTGTTGTAAATTCTCCAGCTTCGTTACAAGTAATTCTTGACGAAAGAGCAAGAGAATTAAATCTTGAAGGTCATAGACGTTCTGACTTAATTCGTTTTGGAAAATTTGCAGGAGGAAGTTATTTATGGCCTTGGAAAGGTGGTTCTGCAACAGGAACATCTATTTCTAGTAACTATAATTTATTCCCAATCCCTTCAACAGCTTTAGAAGCAAATCCAAATTTGACACAAAACCCAGGTTACTAACTATAAATTTTAAGAAAATGAAAAATATATTAAAAAAATCAATTTTTGCCCTTTTATTAATTTCATTGGGCTCATGTACAGAAAAAGACATCGATCCTGTTGCGGTTGCTAATGGTGGTCCCGTACTTTCTATATCAACTGTTCCAGCAGGTGGTTTAGTATTAAGCCCTGCAAATGCAAACAATTTAATTGCTGCCTTAGATTGGGAACACAGTGAAAACGGTGTGCCTTCTCAAGCAAATTACACTGTAGAAATTGCAAAAAGCGGAACCGATTTTGCAGCACCAATTGCTGCTGGAACAACAAACAGTAAATTTTTGTCTTGGACACACGAACAATTAAACGGGTTTCTTCCAGAACCAACTTTTACTCCTTATACTGCTACTAATATAGATATTAGAGTTAAATCTTCTTTGGGTAATGGGGCAAATGCATTGATCCAATATTCAAATGTAATTACAGTTAATGTAACTCCTTACACTAATGCATTACCAAAAATTGCAGTACCTGGAAACCACCAGGGTTGGTCTCCAGCAACTGCACCATTACTAGCTGCTTCTGCATATGGAAAGACAGATTATGAAGGATTTGTTTGGCTTGATGGGGATTATAAATTTTTAACCCCTAAAGTTGATGGGACTTTTGATTGGGGTACTCCAGATTTTGGAGATGATGGTAGTTTTGCAGGAACTCTTGTAGAGACTGGAGAATCAAACTGTAATGTAGGAACAGCAGGTTATTATTATGTAAAAGCAAATACTGGTGCTGTAACTGGTGCTAATCCAAATGGATTAAAATACTCTGCAGATCCTGCTAGTTGGGCTATAACTGGTGCAGCAACTCCAAACGGATGGCCTGACCCTGCTTTAGATCATGACATGACATATAATTCAACAACAAAAAAATGGCAAATTACAATTGCTTTAACAGCTGGAGAATTTAAATTTAGAGCAAATAATGGATGGACATTAAACTTAGGTGGTGATAATAATGGAGACGGGTTTATGGATTTTGGCGGTCCAAATTTATCAATAACTACTCCGGGAACTTATACTGTCATCCTAGACTTAAGCAATCCAAGAGCTTATACGTATAGCGTAAATTAAATAAAATATTTTAAAAGGGCTGGAATATTTCAGCCCTTTTTTTCATAAAACAAAAAACCATTTTAGAAATGAAAAAAATTTACTTCATACTATTACTCTCTTTCTTATCCATCAAATCTTTTTCACAGGTTTCATGGCAAGGTGGTTTAATTCCCGAAGCAAATCAAACGGGAACGATACTTTTTGATAAAACTGGAACTGGATTATCCGCTTATACAGGAACCATTTATGCTCATACTGGCGTAACACTAAATGGTACAACATGGTCTAACACTATTGGTACATGGGGAAATAACACTACACAACCTGCTTTAACATTAGTTTCCGGAAATATTTACAAGTTAGACCTAACGCCTACAATACAAAGTTTTTATAGTGTAGCTGCTGGAATTATTACAAAAATAAATATCGTTTTTAGAAGTGCAGATGGCACGCAACAATCAGTAGATTTACAACTGAATGTTGGCGCTTTTCAAGCTACATTAGTATCTCCAATAGAGAATAGCAGTACAATTATATCAAGTGGTCAAAATTTAGGTATTTCAGCTAATAATATCAATGGAAATGCTAATTATAATTTATTGGCAAACGGAACAAGTATAAACACCTCAACTGGTACAACTTATAGCTTTACCGATTTGAATATTACGACAAACAAATCGTATGAGTTACAAATAACACAAGGAGTTACGGTTTTTTCGAAAAAATTTAATGTTGTAGTAAACCCAGGAACAACATCGCAAGCAATGGCTGGTGGTTTAGATGATGGCATTAACTATAATCCTGGAGATGCTACAAAAGCGACTTTGGTTCTTGATGCTCCCGGTAAAGATTTTGTATATGTGGCTGGTAGTTTCAATAACTATCAACCCAATACTTCTTATGCGATGAAGAAAGATCCAACAACTGGAAAGTTTTGGTTAGAACTTACAGGATTAACTTCTGGGGTAAATTATAATTATCAATATTGGGTTGTAGACACCACTCCTATTGCAAACTCTCCATCATTAGTAAAAACTGCAGATCCTTATTCGACATTAGTATTATCGCCTACTGATGATCCTTATATACCGGCAGCATCGTATCCAAGCATACCAAGTTATCCAACTGGACAAGATCGTGAAGTTACTGTTTTGCAAACAGGCCAAACGGCTTATTCTTGGGTAAACACTAATTTTTCGAAACCTAAAAAAGAAGATTTAGTAATATATGAAGTTCTAGTTAGAGATTTTGATGCCAATCGTAATTTTCAAGATTTAATTAACAAAATTTCTTATTTTAAAAATTTAAAAATCAACGCTATAGAATTACTTCCTGTAATGGAATTTGAAGGCAATGAAAGTTGGGGTTACAATACTTCATTTCACATGGCTTTAGATAAATTTTATGGCACATCAAATAAATTTAAAGAACTTATCGATTTATGTCACACAAATGGAATCGCAGTAATTCTAGATGTTGCGCTTAACCATGCTTTTGGAAGAAATCCTATGAATAGAATGTGGATGAATGATCCTGATGGTGATGGCTGGGGTGATCCAAGCACAGAAAATCCTTATTTCAACACCGTAGCCAAACATAGTTATAGTGTAGGTTCTGATTTTAATCATGCTTCATTATTAACAAAAAACTATACTAAAAGAGTTATAAAACAATGGATTCAAGAATATAAAATTGATGGTTTTCGTTGGGATTTAACTAAAGGTTTTACACAAGCTTGTTCTGCTGGAGATGATGCTTGCACAAATGCTTATCAAGCAGACAGAGTAGCTATTCTAAAAGATTATGCCGATTATTCTTGGAGTTTAGACCCAACACATTACACTATTTTTGAACATTTAGGAACTGATAATGAAGAACAACAATGGGCAAATTATAGAATTGGAGAGACACCAAGCAAAGGTGTTATGTTATGGGGGAAAATGTCTGATGAATATGCTACTTTATCAAAAGGATTTAATGGCGATATTGCTCGTGTGGGAAACAGTAGCAGAGGTTTTACAAACAGACGTTTAGTAGGTTATGCGGAAAGTCATGACGAAGAACGCACCATGTATAGAACACTTACTGAAGGAAACACTGCAGGACAAAGCGCTAGAATATTAAACAATGCTTTAAAAAGAATGTCAACCATGGCAGCCATGCACTTATTAGTTCCTGGTCCAAAAATGATTTGGCACTTTGGAGAATTAGGCTGGGATTCCTCTATTTTTACTTGTAACAACGGAACAATAAATAATCAAGTTGATCCAACTCCGGGAGATTGCAAACTAGACAAAAAACCTCAACCACAGTGGGCAAACAACTGGTTGGCTGATGCAAACAGATCTATTGTTTATAATGATTGGGCAAAGCTGAATACTTTAAAAATTAACGAACCTGTTTTTGAAGGAAATTATACTATTAGTCCGGATGGAGCTGCAAGTAATGTTAGACAAAGAATGTATATTTGGGATGATGCACTTCCTGTAAATTCATTAAAAAATGTAGTTGTAATTTCTAACTTTTCAGTTGCAGCACTTAATATTATACCCAACTTTCCTTATGTAGGAACTTGGTATAACTTAATGGATAATTCTTCGATAAATGTTACCAATACTACTGCTACATTAAATATTCCCGCTGGAGAATTTAGAATTTACGGAAACCAATTAGCACCAAGTTTAGCAAATAATGAATTTGAATTAACAAAATCTATTTCATTATATCCTAATCCAACTAATAACATATTTAGCTTAACCCATCTTGCTTCGAATGTTCAGATTTATAATATCACTGGACAATTGGTAAAAAATTTCAAAGGAAGTTTCGACACTAATCATTTATACTCCATAGATGATTTAAAACAAGGCATTTACCTTGTAAAAATAACTGACGACAACAATCGTCAAACCACAATCAAATTAGTAAAAGAATAATAATTTTGAGTTAAGTTTAGTTTTATTATTTTCAACAAAAAAGGGTCACGCTAACGTGACCCTTTTTTAGGTAATATTATATTATTTTTAACCTATAAAATTTTTAGTTTACTAAGTTAATTATTTAATATTATTTCAATTTTCTTTTTACAGCTACTTCTGTAAATCCTTCAATAATATCATCGATTTCAATTTCATTGAATCCTTTTATTTGGATACCACAATCGTAACCTTTTGCTACTTCTTTTACATCATCTTTGAAACGTTTTAATGCAATAATATCACCTGTGTGAATTACTACGTTGTCACGGATTACACGTACTTTATTTGCTCTTAGTATTTTACCATCTGTAATCATACATCCTGCAATAGTTCCTACTTTAGATATTTTGAAAAGTTCTCTAACTCCTGCAAGACCTGTAATTTCTTCTTTCATTTCTGGAGAAAGCATACCTTCCATCGCATCTCTTAAATCATCAATTGCAGCGTAGATAATAGAATAATGACGAATGTCGATTTCTTCTTTTTCTGCTAATTGCTTAGCATTTCCTGCTGGACGAACATTAAATCCAATAATAATTGCATCTGATGCCGAAGCTAACATTACGTCAGTTTCAGTAATAGCTCCAACTCCTTTGTGAATAATGTTGATTTGTATTTCTGGTGTAGATAATTTTGAGAATGAATCTGATAATGCTTCTACCGAACCATCAACATCTCCTTTAAGGATAATGTTCAATTCTTTAAATTGTCCTAATGCAATACGACGACCTATCTCATCAAGTGTAATATGACGTTGTACACGTACAGACTGCTCACGCATTAATTGAGTACGTTTTGCAGCAATTGCTTTTGCTTCTCTTTCGTCTTCAAAAATATTGAACTTATCTCCAGCTGTTGGTGCGCCAGCCAAACCTAATATAGATATTGGTGTAGATGGCCCTGCTTCAGTAACATTATTACCACGTTCATCTTGCATAGCTTTGATTTTTCCGTGATTTTTACCTGCAAGAATATAATCTCCTACACGCATGGTTCCTGCTTGTACTAATACTGTTGATACATATCCACGCCCTTTGTCAAGGAATGCTTCAACAACTGTTCCTGTTGCTGGTTTATTTGGATTTGCTTTTAAGTCTAAAACTTCGGCTTCAAGCAATACTTTTTCTAATAATTCTTTCATACCAATACCTGTTTTTGCAGATATATCTTGCGATTGGTATTTTCCTCCCCAGTCTTCAACAAGGAAATTCATTGCAGCTAATTTCTCCTTAATTTTTTCAGGGTTAGCATTTGGTTTATCTACCTTATTGATGGCAAATATAATTGGCACATTTGCAGCTTGTGCATGAGATATTGCTTCTTTTGTTTGAGGCATGATATCATCATCGGCAGCAACAACAATAATTGCAATATCGGTAACTTGAGCTCCACGTGCACGCATCGCAGTAAACGCTTCGTGTCCTGGTGTATCTAAGAAAGCGATTTTTTGACCGTTTTCTAACTCTACCCCGTATGCACCAATATGTTGTGTAATTCCTCCTGATTCTCCTGCAATTACGTTTGTTTTACGAATGTAATCCAGTAAAGATGTTTTCCCGTGATCGACGTGACCCATTACGGTAACAATTGGTGCACGATGTACTAAATCTTCTGCCAAATCTTCGACAACTTCAATATTTTCTTCTAAATCAGTCGTAATAAATTCTACTTCAAATCCAAATTCATCACAAACAATTGTCAATGTCTCTGCATCTAAACGCTGATTCATCGTTACCATGATTCCAAGTGACATACAAGTTCCTATTACTTTAGTAATTGGCACATCCATCATCGTTGCAACCTCACCAACAGTAACAAATTCTGTTACTTTGATAGTTTTACTTCCAGCTTCGATTTCTCTTTGCTCATCATCAGACTTCTGACGGTGTGTATCTCTTTTGTCACGACGATATTTCGCTGCTTTCGATTTACTTCCTTTTCCTTGTAAACGTTCAAGAGTTTCTTTAATCTGGTTTTTTACTTCCTCTTCAGTTGGCTCAACTTTAGCTACAATAGCTGGTCTTGCTCCTTTTACGAAACCTGGTTTGTTTGCACGATTAAAACTTCCTCCAGTCGCGTTTCCACCACCTGTGTTTGGTCTAATTAAGTTTGTCCCTGGTGTTCTAGGCGTTGCATTGGCTTCACCTGGTTTAGTTGGGATTCTTTTTCGTTTATTTTTATTAGCGTTATTATTGTTTCCTGCTCCTGCTGGTTTTATAGCGCCTTTTTCTTCAACTTTCTTTTTAGGTTTGTTAAACTGCGACAAATCGATAGTTTGACCTGAAAAAGTAGGTCCAGAAAGTTTTGTATATTGTGTTTCATGTGTCTCATCAACTGGAGCTTCTTCAACTGAAGGATTTGAAGTTACTTCTGGTGCTTTTTCGACAACTGGTTTTACTATTTCTTTAATAGGTGGTGCTTTAGTAATTGGGATAACCTTTATAGGAGCCTCTTTTACTACATTTTGTTTTGGTTGCTCTACTTTTTCAGGAGCTTTAACAACTGGCGTTTCAGCCTTTACTTCCACTTTTACTTCAGTTTTCACTTCCGCTTTTACTTCTGGAGTAATAGCTGGTTTGATAATAGTTTTAGGCGATAAATCAATTGTTCCGACTTGTTTTGGTCCGGTCACAATCGCTTTTGCCTTGATAACTTCCTGACGTTGACGCTCTTCATCTTGTTTGCGTTTTTCTTCTATTTCGTGTTCTCTCTCTACACGCAAAGCTTCTTTTTCTTTTCGCTTTTCTTCTCCAACTTCTTTTGAAGCATCTTTATTTCCTTTGTCTCCAGCAAATTGATTAGACAGGACATTATACACTTCGTCAGAGATTTTCGTATTAGGATTAGACTCAATTACGTGTCCTTTATCCTTTAGATAATCTACGGCTCTTTCTAACGAGATATTAAATTCCCTTAAAACTTTGTTTATTCTTATTGTACCTTCAGACATAAAATCTTTTTATATTATCTTTTTATTGTGGTATGCGCATGCTAATCAAGAATTTACTCTTCAAATTCTTCTTTCAATATTCTAACTACTTCAAGAATAGTTTCTTCTTCTAAATCGGTTCTTCTCACTAAATCGTTTACATCTTGACTTAGTATACTTTTTGCTGTGTCTAAACCAATTTTTGCAAATTCTTCGATAACCCAAGCTTCAATTTCGTCTGAAAACTCTGTTAATTCTACATCATCATCAGCAGCAACAGTTCCTTCTCTAATTACATCAAGCTCATAACCAGTCAATTGACCGGCTAATTTAATATTATGTCCTCCACGTCCAATTGCTTTTGAAACTTCTTCTAATTTCAAGAAAACTTCGGCGCGTTTCGTTTCTTCATTAATTTTAATAGAAGATACTTTTGCAGGACTTAATGCTCTTGTAATATACAATTGGGTATTAGTCGTATAATTAATAACGTCTATATTTTCATTTCCTAATTCGCGAACAATTCCGTGAATACGTGATCCTTTCATTCCGACACAAGCTCCAACTGGATCGATACGATCGTCATAAGAATCAACAGCTACTTTTGCTTTTTCACCAGGAATACGAACTACTTTTTTAACCATAATTAATCCGTCAAAAACTTCCGGGATCTCTTGTTCAAATAATTTTTCTAGAAATTTTTCTGAAGTTCTAGACATAATAATTTGAGGTTTATTTCCTTTTAGCTCAACACTTTCAATAATTCCACGAACGTTATCTCCTTTACGGAAAAAGTCAGACGGAATTTGTTTTTCTTTTGGCAAAATAATTTCATTCCCTTCATCGTCCACAAGAATTACTACTCTTGGACGCACGTGATGAACTTCTCCTGTATATATATCACCAATTAAATCTTTAAATTGTTTGTAAAGATTTGTATTGTCATGTTCGTGAATTTTTGAAATAAGATTTTGACGCAATGCTAAAATAGCTCTTCTTCCAAGGTCAATTAACTTTACTTCTTCAGAAACTTCTTCACCAATTTCAAAATCCGGCTCGATTTTTCTCGCATCAGTAAGTGTAATTTCAAGGTGATCTAAATCTAAATCATCATCAGCTACAATCACTCTTCTTTGCCAGATTTCCATATCACCTTTATCGGGATTGATAATGATATCAAAATTATCGTCTGAACCGTATTTTTTCTTCAATGCGTTTCTAAACACATCTTCCAAAATCGCCATAAGCGTTGGACGATCTATTGATTTGTCGTCCTTAAATTCTGAAAATGAATCTATTAATGCTAAATTCTCCATGCCAACTCTTTTAATTTAAAATATTATTACAACTATAGCCTCTTGAATATCCGCGTAAGCGATTTTTTCTTTATGAGCTACTGTTTCTTTTCCTTTTCCTATCTTTTTTGGTTCTCTCGAACTCCATTCTACCGTTATGTCCTCTTCCGAAACCTCTAAAAGCAAAGCTTCAATGGTTTGAGACGAAGTTTTTATTTTTAAAGTTCTTCCAATATTTTTTCTATACTGACGAACTAATTTTAATGGCAACGAAACTCCAGCAGAAGCAACTTCTAAAGCAAAATCCACTTCTTCTCGGTCTAAATTATTATCAATTGACCTGCTGATATTGATACAATCTTGCAATTGAACGCCATTATCACCATCTAAAGTTATAACAATTTTGTTTGCATCATTAATATTTAAATCAATTAAAAACAGACTTGGATACTCTGCCAAACCGCGCTCTAAAAGGTCTTTTACGTTTTCTTTAAATGTCATATTGTATAAAAAGAGGGAAGCAGTGCTTCCCTCATTATTTAGATAAACTGCTTAATAATGCGCAAATATACTACTTTTTTTTAATTTACGAAATATTGCATAGTGTTAAATAATTTCTTATCTTTATTGAAGATTTAATTTCCAAACTAACACTAATACAAAATCAAAAAAGAAGATTATGAAACGAATTTTAGTCCCAACTGACTTTTCTAAAAATGCCGAATACGCTCTTAAAGTAGCGGCGCAAATTGCCAAAAAAAATAACAGCGAAATATTATTAGTTCACATGCTTGAGTTACCACATCAAGGAAGTGATGCGGTATCGCAAGGAAGAGAAATTCCTGAAGTGATGTTTTTTAAAAATGCTGTGTTACAAAAATTAGAAGATTTGATGGAACAAGAGTATCTTTCTGGAATTAAAGTTTCTGAAATTGTTCAGTTTGAATTAGCGTTTGACGGTATTATGAAAATAAGTAAAGCTCATGATGTTGACTTAGTAGTTATGGGATCTCATGGCGCAAGCGGATTTAAAGAAATGTTTGTGGGTTCTAATGCAGAAAAAGTAGTTAGAAATTCTGAAATCCCTGTACTAATAATAAAAGAAGAAGACAATGATTTCGCTATCAATAATTTCGTTTTTGCTTCTGATTTCTCTGATGAGATTAAAAAACCTTTCCAAGAAGTGGTTAACTTTGCAAACAAATTTGGCGCTAAGTTACATTTAGTAACTATAAACACTCCTAACCAGTTTATATCTACAAAAACTGCTGAGGACAAAATGGCAAGTTTTGTTTCTAATTTTAAAATAAATAATTTTCAAACACATATTTACAACGAAACAAGTGTTGAAAAAGGAATTTTGAAATTTTCAAATAGTGTAAAAGCTGATTTAATTGGAATGTCTACTCACGGAAGAAAAGGATTGGCTCATTTTTTTAACGGAAGCCTAGCAGAAGGAATTGTAAACCATGCAACAAAACCAATTATAACATTTAAGATTTAGTTATTTAAAAAGCCCCTTTAAAATATTTTAAAGGGGGCTTTTTTTTAGATTATTTATTCATGTGTTGCATTTCGTATAAAAATGTATCTAAGTCAACATTTAATATTAGAAGCGATAAAGCTTTATCTACAATATAATTTACATTTCCTGGAGTAAATCCTAATGCTAAGGCAAACTTAGTTAATATTTCCTTTTGCTTAGGCCCAAGAACATGATCTGCATAAACCATTCTAGACAAATCAAACAAACGCTCTAATCTTTGCGTATGCAATACTGGAGGATTGATAGGATATTTTAGAGGATTCTCTAAAATTTCATCGTATTCAGCATCAGAAATTTCCAAACGACTTTTTAGTTTATCTAAAAATTGTTTTTCTTCTGCACTCAAATCACCATCCGCAATTGCTACACGAACAATAGCTGAAAAATGACCTTTATTTCTTGTTTTAAATTCGCTATCGAATAAATCTGAAAAAGACATAATACTATATTTTATATTTTCACAAAGATACTCATATTCTTATTTTCTTTAAAATCATTTTCAAAATAGTTTTAAAAACAATCAAATATTAAAAAATAGTCATAAACAAAAAATAATTTGTAAGTTTGATAAACCCAAACCTTATTGTTATGTCTGAATTCTGGTTATATTTTAATATCGGCTTAAAACATGTCCTTAATATAGGTGCTTACGATCATGTTTTATTTCTAATTGCACTAACTGTTCCATACGCTTTCAAAGATTGGAGAAGATTATTACTTCTCATCTCATTATTCACATTAGGGCACACATTAGCATTAATTCTTTCCGTTTTTGGCGTTGTTTACATTAAAGCTAATTTGATAGAATTTATAATTCCCATCACAATCCTTATTGTAGCATTATTCAATCTATTTACTGCAGGGAAAAATAATAAAGGAGAAGGAATTAGTCTTTTAGCTTTTGTTACATTATTCTTCGGAATTATTCATGGATTAGGTTTCTCAAACTATTTCAAAACAATTTTACCAGGAAGCGCAACAGATAAACTATTGCCATTATCAGAATTTGCTTTAGGAATAGAAACCGCTCAAGTAATAGTTGTTTTTGTTATTCTAATCATATCCTACATCGTGCAAACCATTTTTAGATTCTCTAAAAGAGATTGGACGTTGGTCATGTCGGCATTTATAATAGGCGTTGTCATTCCGTTAATTATACAAAGTCCAATTTGGAGTAGATAAACTGATTTTTAGAAGCTAAAAGTTTTGCTTTTACCTAAACCTTATTCTCTTCTTCTGTTACAATCCTCCAAAAATATCTTGGCTCACAATTAATATTGTGACAATCTCTATTTTAAATAAGCTTTATTAAACCAATAAAAGTAAAGTATCATAGAAATCATTTTAACTTCAATAAATAGAAAAATTAATTTTTCACATATTAATTTGTAAAATTTGTGATGAAAATTAGTTAAATCTATGTCAAATTCATTCTATTTATCATTCAACTAAAAAAATGATTTACTTTTGTAATCAATGAAAGAGAAAAAACAAAACAAATACGATAAAGCTTATTTAAGATTAGCAAAAGAATGGGGCAAACTTTCCTATTGCAAACGCAAGCAAGTTGGTGCGATTATTGTACGTGATAAAATGATAATTTCCGATGGTTACAACGGTTCTCCATCTGGTTTTGAAAATTGCTGCGAAGATGAAGAAGGACTTACAAAATGGTATGTACTTCACGCAGAAGCAAATGCAATACTTAAAGTAGCTCGTTCAACGCAAACATGCGAGGGAGCGACTTTATATATTACGCTTTCTCCGTGCAAAGAATGTAGTAAATTGATACATCAATCGGGAATAAAAAGAGTTGTTTATCTAGAAGGTTACAAAGACAATTCTGGATTAGAATTTCTAGAAAAAGCAGGCGTTCTGGTAAATCACATTCAAGAAATTGAATAAATAATAATTCTAGATGAAAGTTGATAAAGTATATTTTCCATTAATCATTTTTGCTGCAGTAGCAATGGGGTTTTTGTTGGGTGGGATTTTTGTAAGAATTCCAGTTTCTGTAAAACAGAATACTGAGAATCAGACCAAGCAAAAGCTTAATAAGCTTATCGATTTTATAAATAACGAATATGTAGACAATGTAAATACCGATTCGATTGTAGATCAAACAGTAAATGGAATTCTAGGAAAACTCGATCCACATTCAGTTTATATTGCAAAAAATGAAGCACAAGGTGTAGCCGAAAGTATGAAAGGTGATTTTGTGGGTATTGGTGTTAATTTTTTTGTAGATAATGATACTGTTGCAGTTATCAAACCTATAGAAGGCGGTCCTTCGGAAAAAGCAGGAATTAAAGCCGGCGACAGAATTTTATCAGCCAACAACGAAAAGATTTATGGCAAAAAAATTACAACAGAAAAATTATATTCAAAACTAAAAGGGAAACCAAACTCCGAAGTAATTTTGACAGTTTTTAGAAAATCGACAAACAAAAAATTCAATCTAAAAGTTATTCGCAATATAATACCCATAAAAAGTGTCGATATTGCTATCATGCTTAATAAAAATACAGGATATATAAAAGTAAATCGCTTTGCTGAAACAACTTACAAGGAATTTAAAATTGGTTTAGACAAACTGATTAAACAAGGTGCAAATTCTCTAGTGGTAGACCTTCGAGACAATGGTGGCGGCTATCTTGATCAAGCAGTTTCTATTGCCGATGAATTTCTTAAAGACAAGAAACTAATTGTCTTTACAAAAAATAAGAAAAAAAATATTGAAAAAACTTTTGCTACAAGCAATGGGGTTTTCGAAAACGGAAAAATAACTTTACTAATAAACGAAAACTCGGCTTCTGCAAGTGAAATTCTTGCTGGAGCGATACAAGACAATGATAGAGGTTTAGTTGTAGGCCGCCGTTCTTTTGGCAAAGGATTAGTACAACGAGAAATGCCTTTCGAAGACGGATCTACGGTGAGATTAACCGTTGCTAGATATTACACTCCAACTGGACGTTCTATCCAGAAATCATACAAAGAAGGAAACGAAGAATATTTTAATGAATTTATGAAGCGCTACGAAAATGGTGAATTATATGCTAAAGACAGTATAAAAATTGCTGATACATTAAAATTTAAAACTCCAAAAGGCCGAATTGTATATGGTGGCGGAGGTATTGTACCAGATGTTTTTGTGCCTTTAGAATCTACAAAAGGGAATGAAGTTATTCCTATGATAATGCAATCAGGAATAGTTTCTAATTATGTATTTAAAGAACTAGATCGCCACAGAAACCAATTTTCTAATCTAAATTTTGTCCAGATTATTACTAAAATTGAAAATTCTGATTTGTACTACAATGAATTCAAAAAAATGATAGAGCTTAATAATACTATGATCGATTTAGATTCGAGTAAAAATTATATCAAACGTTATATCGCTGCTGAATTTTGCCGACAATTATTAGGTGAAAGTCAATATTATCAGGTCGTACTAAAAGACGATACAATGATTAAAGAAGCATTAAAAAATTAAATAAAAAAAGCGGAAAAATAACTTTCCGCTTTTTTTTGAGATTACATATAACTCAAAATTTCTTTCTTATAATTATCATATTCTCCTTGCATGATTAATCCATTGTCAAGGAGTTTTTTGTAGTTCTGTAGTTTTTCGAACAATTCATCTTGCGACAAATCAGCTAGTTTTTTTTCAGATGCAGAAGTTGTATTTACTGGATTGGAAACTGGCTCAGAATACGTTGGTATTGCAGGTATAATCTCTGCAAAATTAGTTACCTCTTCCGTTTCAAACTCCTCAATAACTTCTTCTTCATAAGGAATTGTATCTACAACAGAAATTTCTTCTTGAACAGCAACTTCTTCAATAATTGTGGCAGTAACTGGTGGATTTTTCAACAAATCCATTTGTTCTTTTGCAAAAGTGTGCAATTTTCTTGCTTGATTTTTAGGAATATAGTCGATACTAATAACCAATTCTGTTTTAATCGAAAAAGAAAATTCAGATCCTAAAATATTTTCTTTTACAAAAGCACCTGCAATATCATCCCAATCATAATCGATAAAATCCATAGACAAACCTAAATTTTTAGGCTTACAAATAATAATTCTTTTGTTAGTCATTACGATACTATCTGGAAAAACGGTAATGGCTGGCTTTTTTTGCACACCAATATATCCCACTTCTTCATTTTTCATTAATAAAGATTCAAGTTTAGCTGTAATTTTTTCTATAGCTTTTGGATCTTGGTCTTCGTTTAATATTTTCTTTAAATTATCAATCATGATTTACAATTTTGTATTCATTTTATATCGACAAATATAATCTCAAATTTTCTAATTATTAAAGTTTGACAACAAAATTTCAAAATTCCATTTTTTGGAAAAACATGAAATTTGCATTTATTTATTTTATATATTAGTAGTTCCTAAAATTTACGTTATGAGTACGTTAAAAATATTTCTAATAGAAGATGATCCTTTTTTTGGCGAAACCTTAAAATATCATTTACGTTTGAATCCCAATTATGACGTACATCTTTTTCAATCTGGAAAAGAATGTCTAGAAAATTTATATTTAAAACCAGATATTATTTGTTTAGATTTTGGCTTACCTGACATATCTGGTGATAAATTATTCAAGAAAATTCAAGAGATTAATAATGCTATCCCCATAATTATAATTAGTGGTCAAGAAGAAATTGAGGTTGCAGTAGATTTTTTGAAATCTGGAGCTAGAGATTATATTGTAAAAAATAATCACACCAAAGATTTACTTTGGAATTCAATCATAAAAATTAGGGAAAATCTCAATTTAGTTCAAGAAGTTGAAGAGCTAAAAGAAAAGCTAGAACAAAAATTTAGTTTTGAAAAAACAATTATAGGGCAAAGTGATGCTATTAAAAATGTTTTTATTAAAATTAATAAAGCATTAAATACAAATATTAATGTTTCTATAAACGGGGAAACTGGAACTGGTAAAGAAGTCGTTGCAAAAGCCATTCATTATAATTCAGACAGAAAAAACAAACCATTTGTAGCTGTAAACATGGCTGCTATCCCAAAAGAATTAATAGAAAGTGAATTTTTTGGTCACGAAAAAGGCGCTTTTACAGGTGCTGATAGCAGAAAATTAGGCAAATTCGAACAAGCAGATGGAGGTACTATTTTTCTTGATGAAATAGCCGAATTAGATTTGAATCTACAAAGCAAATTACTACGTGTTTTACAAGAAAGAGAAGTTATTAGACTAGGTGGAAAAGAAACAGTTAAATTTAACGCCAGACTGATTATTGCTACTCATAAAGACCTTGCTCAAGAAGTAAAAAAAGGCACTTTTAGAGAAGATTTATATTACAGAATTATCGGATTGCCTATAGAATTACCTCCATTAAGAGAACGTGGAAATGACACGTTGCTTTTAGCAAAATATTTTATTGATTTATTTACTAAAGACAATAAAATAAAGTCAATTTCATTGTCAAAAGAAGCCAAAGAAAAACTTAACAAATATCCTTTTCCTGGAAATATTAGAGAATTAAAATCGGTAATTGATTTAGCTTGTGTAATGAGTGACGGGAAAGAAATTCTGGCAAATGACTTGACATTTACTTCTATAAACGACACTAGTTTTTTTCTTTCATAAATAAAAACTTTAAAAGAATATACGGCCGAAATCATCTTTCATCATTTAAAGAAAAACGACAACGATGTTTTAAAAACAGCTAAAAAACTGGATATCGGGAAATCGACTATTTATAACTTAATCCAATCTTTGGAGCAAAAAAAATAAAACTATGATAACAGCTTCTTTATTATATCAAAATGGTTCTTTTACAAAGATAGAAAACCATGAAAATTCCGATTTATCCTTATTCAAATTAGTTATAGGTTTTGGATCAAGAGCTCTTTTATCGGCTCCAAAATCATATGAAAACATAAAAAATAAATTTCCAAATGCTCAAATAGCCTTATGCTCATCGGCAGGAGAGATTTTTGGGAATGAGGTCTTAGACGATTCTATTTCGTTAGTTGCCATAAGTTTTGCCTCTTCAACTATTGCAACTGCCGAAGTTCACATTGAAGATTTTCCTTCGAGTTATGAAGCTGGAAAATCACTAATACAAAAATTACCTCAAGACAATCTGAAATTAGCATTTATTCTATCCGATGGCGGAAAAGTAAATGGAAGTGAATTGGTAAAAGGAATGAATTCCGTAAAAACTAACGAGGTATTAATTACTGGCGGTCTTGCTGGTGATGGCGATAAATTTGAAGAAACAATTGTAGGTATTAATTCGATTCCAACATCTGGCAATGTAATTGCTATTGGATTATATGGCGACAAATTAAGATTATCTCATGGCTCTTTAGGTGGTTGGGAAAGTTTTGGATTGGAAAGAACGGTCACAAAATCAAAAGAGAATGTTTTATATGAAATTGACGATAAAAACGCTCTGGAGTTATACAAAACATACTTAGGCAAATACGCTGATGAATTGCCTAGTTCTGCCTTACTATTTCCCTTGTCTATAAAACTCTCTAATGAACAAGAACCCATTGTAAGAACCATTTTATCTATAAATGAAAAAGACCAATCCATGACTTTTGCAGGCGACCTTCCTGAAGGTAGCCAAGTTCGATTTATGAAAGCAAATTTCGACAGATTGATTGATGCTGCAAGTGAAGCCGCTAGTACTTGTTTAGAAATGAACACAAATAATCCAAAGTTAGCCTTACTGATTAGTTGTGTGGGTAGAAAAATAATTTTAGGAAACCGAATTGACGAAGAGGTTGAAGCGGTATCAGAAATTTTTGGAGAAAACACAATACTTACTGGATTTTATTCTTACGGAGAAATCTCTCCATTAAAACCGCTAACTAACTGTGAATTACACAATCAAACCATGACTATAACCTGTATCAACGAAATAGATTAAATAATGGAATCTCATAAACTGTTGCAACGTCAAATTAAAAAGTATTTGACTCAAAATTGCATAGAAAACCCTGAGTTCAAAGAGTTCATTAATGCTGTAAATGATTCTTATTTGGCATTTGAAAGAGATAAAGATTTAATGAATCACGCTTTTCAAGAAAGTGAAAAAGAATATAATAAAATTAACTACAGTTTAAAAAAAGAGTATGAACTAAAAAAACAATCTATTTCTAATTTATACGATGGAATAGAAGCTCTTGATGAAGAATATAATGATCTAAAAAGCGAAGCTCATTTTGACGATCTTCTTTTTATTTCAAAGTATTTAAATATACAAATTGAAAAAAGAAAAGAAATTGAAAAAAATCTTTCTACAACTGTTGAACTACTAAAAAATTTATTAGCAAATCTACAATCTGGAATTCTGGTAGAGGACGAAAACAGAAAAATATTATTTACAAATAAGCTGTTTTGCAATATGTTTTCTATACCAGTAGATCCTCAAGATATGGTTGGAATTGATTGTACCAATTCTGCCGAACAATCTAAAAATTTATTCAAAAATTCAAATGATTTTAGCCCTAGAATAAATACTATTTTAAGTGACAAAAAACTTGTTTCTAAAGAGCTTTTGGAAACAATTGACAATCAATTTTTGGAAAGAGATTATATTCCTATTTTTATCAATAATGAATACAAAGGTCATTTGTGGAAATACACCGATGTAACACA
The DNA here is from genome assembly GCF_046153165.1 of Flavobacterium sp. Lineage (GTDB taxonomy): Bacteria > Bacteroidota > Bacteroidia > Flavobacteriales > Flavobacteriaceae > Flavobacterium. The sequence goes on from NZ_JBJXEN010000066.1 coordinate 74,100, forward strand.
AAGCATTCAATCTCAAAATCTATTAGAACAAAGTGAAGAGCGTAATCGATTGATTATGAATGCTTCACTTAATGCTATTATTACTATTAATAAAAAAGGGGAAATCACATTTTGGAATGATCAGGCTGAAACTATTTTTGGTTGGAAAAAAGAAGAAGTAATTGGCAAAAAATTGTCAGAAACGATCATTCCAAAAGAGCATAAGAAAGGCCACTATGAAGGCATGAAACATTATATATTAACGGGAGAAGGTCCTGTTTTAAACAAGCAAATAGAGCTTCCTGCCTTAAATAAGGAAGGCAAAGAGTTTCTGATAGAAATTTCTATTATACCCATAAAACAAAATGAAGAAATTTTCTTCTGCTCATTTATTCAAGATATTTCCGAAAGAAAAAAAACAGAAAAAATATTAAAATTTCAAGAAGAAAAATTTCGAAATATTATTTCCAACATGAATCTTGGGCTTATCGAAGTTGATAATAACGAAAATATATTATTTGCAAATCAAAGTTTTGAAGCTATTTCTGGCTTTGAAGCTTCAGAGTTATTAGGTAAAAACCCATCTGACCTTTTTGTCTTTGGAGAAAATTTTGATGTAATAAAATCAAAAAAAGAATTACGAAATCAAGGAATTTCCGATGTATATCAAATTCCAATAAAAAATAAGCGTGGCGAATTAAAATGGTGGGCAGTAAGTGGTGCACCCAATTATGATGACCAAGGTAACTTAGTAGGATCTATAGGGATACATCTTGACATTACAGAACAAAAACAATTAGAAATTGAACTAGAAAAAGAAAAAATAAAAGCAGAAGAAGCATCAAAAGCGAAAGAAGCCTTTTTAGCCAATATGAGCCATGAAATAAGAACGCCACTCAACGCCATTATTGGTTTTCTTAGAGAATTAAGCAAACAAGAGTTAACTGTTTTACAAAAAAAATATATCGAAAATAGTTCTATTGCTTCTAAACATTTGCTAGCCATTATAAATAATGTTTTAGATATTTCAAAAATAGAAGCTGGCGAAATGTCTCTAGAAGAAGAAGATTTTATTTTAAAGAAAACTATTTCTAATGTTATTACTGTTTTACAACCAAAAGCAAATAAAAAAGGACTAAAAATAGACATGAATTTTAGTTCAAATATTGCACCAGTTTTGAAAGGAGACTCATTAAGAATCGAACAAATCCTATTTAATTTAGTTGGAAACTCATTAAAATTTACGCAAAAGGGATCTATTTTAATTCAATGCGAATTACTTAAAAATCATAAATCCTCACAAGATATAAAAATTTCAATAGTCGATACGGGAATTGGAATGGATGAAAATTATGTTGAGACTTTATTTAAAAAATTCTCACAGGAAGACAAAAAAATAACTAGAAAATTTGGAGGGACTGGACTAGGCATGTCCATTACAAAAGAATTAGTAAATTTGATGAATGGTAAAATTGAAGTAAAGAGTAAAAAAAACATAGGAACTACAGTACAAGTTATTCTAAACTTCAATATTGGCAATGCAAAAAATATTGAAACAAAAAATTCAAAAAAACTACAATCTAATCTTGATGGTATTCATATATTATTAGTCGAGGACAACGATATGAATAGAATGGTGGCACAAAATTCTCTACAATATTTTAACTGTAAAGTTACTGAGGCCGAAAATGGTGTCGAAGCGCTCGAAATACTTAAAAAACAGAATTTCGACATCATTTTAATGGACATTCAAATGCCAGAAATGGACGGAATTGAGGCTACTAAGATAATCCGAAACGAATTTAAACTTTCGACCCCCATCATTGCGCTTACTGCAAATGCTTTCAAAACTGAAATAGAAAAATGCAAAGAAGCAGGAATGAACGATTATATTACAAAACCTTTTGATGAAACTATTTTAATAGAAACAATAGCCAAACAAGTATATAAAAATCCAGATATATTAAACACACATGCTACCATTGGCGAAAATTTATACAACCTCAACTCTTTAAATAATTTAAGCCGTGGAAATCATGATTTTGTATTAAAAATGATTACCATTTTTAATACACAAACTGTCGACACCATTGATAAAGTGAATCAAGCGTTAGAAAACAATGCTTTTGTAGAAGTAAGTAAATTAATTCATAAAATAAAACCTAGCATTGAAGGAATTGGTGTTGTTTCAATACTTGAAGAGGTAAAACTTTTAGAAAAAATAGCAAAAGAAACTTCAGATAAAAATCAAATGCTCCATTTATTTGACAACATAAAAACAACATTAGAAAAAGTTGTCATTCAATTACAAGAAAATGAATTAAATAAGTAATTTTTTAAAATCCATGGAATCTTTTTCCAATATATGGAAAAAATAAAATATCTAAAAAATTTAACTCGCTGATAAACAGCGAGTTATTTTTTTGGCTTGACTTTAGCATAAGGGTTATTGAATATAAATTTTAAAAAACATGGAAAATCAAAATCAATTCAAATTTTTTATAGTAGATGATGACATCTTTTGTGCTAATCTGTACGAACAACATCTAATAAACATCAATTATAATGATATCACTTACTTCAGTAATGGAAACGATTGTCTAAGTAATTTAGACCTTAATCCAGAAATTATTTTTCTTGACCATAACATGGAAGATATCACAGGATTTGAAGTATTAAAAAAAATAAAAAGATACAATCCTAATATTTATGTAGTTATGATTTCTGGTCAAGAAAACATTAAAACTGCTGTTGATGCGCTAAAGTATGGTGCTTTTGATTACATAATTAAAGATGCTGATGTTTGTGAAAAAATCAACCTAATTATAAATAAAATAATTCAGGTAAAGGCAGAACTAAAAAAGGCAAATCCTAGTTTTATTCAGAGGTTGCTTTCATTCATATAAAATTTAAACAGACACCCAAAAATTATTTAAACATGAAAAATATAATAATGATACTGTGGGTTATATTACTAACATCTTGTAAAACACAAAATTTATTAGTTTCAAAAACAGAAACTAATGACAAACAATACTTTCAATACGATGCAAATTATCAATACAAAATACGAAAAGACGACAAAATTTCTATCTCCGTTTGGGGTGAAGACAATTTAAGTGTGGGTTCTATTTATGGCATTTATAACTCTAACGAAGTGTACGGGAAATGGCTTCTAGTAGACACAAATGGCGATATTGAAATACCAAAAATTGGCACTAAAAATGTTCTAAATAAAACCATTCCAGAATTAAAACAAGAAATAAAACAAGAATTAAAACAATGGTTGGTTAATCCAGTTATCGACGTAAAAGTATTAAATAAAGAAATTACAATTCTAGGTGAAGTAAGAAACCCGAATACAATTCAGGTAGATAAAGACCGCAACAATTTACTCGAGATGATTAGTAAAACCGGCGGATTTGATTTTTATGCTAATTTGAAAGCAATTAAAATACTTCGTCAAGAAGGCGAAAACGTAAAAGTTACCAATCTTGATCTAACAAATTCTGTAGATATTTTAAATCAAAATATTCAATTGCATCCTGGAGACATTGTGATTGTTCCTTCTAAAAAGAACAAAGAATTTGACAAACGTATTGCCACTATTATTCCTCTAACCACTACTATAAGCGCTGCTGCGATTATAATGGGATTGTTTTAACTCTTAGTATTATGAACGAAAATATTAGATTACTCAAGCCGCTTTTTAGAGGATTACCTATCATCGTAATCGTAATGATTATTTCTGTTTTGGCAGCAAAGAAATACTTGAATTACGTTACTCCTATGTATGAAAGTACCGCTATGCTTAAACTAGCCGATGTTCATGAAGGTGTTCCTGGAGCAAATCTTTTTAAAGATTTAGATGTTTTTGCTTCAGCCAATAAAATATCAACTGAAATTGAAGTCCTAAAATCATCTATGCTTTTAGAAAAAGCCATTTCAGAGCTGCCTTTTGATTTAGAAATATATAGAAAAGGTGATATGTTATCGGTAGAATTATTTAACAATTCGCCTATTCATATTGAAGGTACTTTTAGCTCAGAAAAAGGATTAGACAAACGGTATTCATTACAGGTAATTTCAAACCAAAATTATTTACTTTCTTACCCAAATGAAGAGAATAATATAAAAGGCACTTTTGGAAAGCCTTTAGAAATAGAACACGGCAAACTGTTAATCACACTTGATGAAGCATTTATCAAATCTAAAAAAGAAGTAAAAATTATAGATAATTACGAATTTGAATTTTTAAGCAAACAAAAATTATTAAGCAAAATAAATAAAAATTTAGACATCGTTCCTGTTGATAAAGATGTTCCTGTAATTAGAATTAACCTGAAAAGTAATGTTCCTGAAAAAGCGGCATTGTTTGTAAACAAACTGGCTGAAATATACATTAAAGATTATATTGAAAATAAATATAAAGCAGCTAATACAACAGTTTCTTTTTTGAATAAAGAAATAGATGGTTCTGATAAAAAGCTGGCAAAATCAGAAAATAACATCCAAAATTATAGAGACAATAAAAATATTATCAACATTCCTCAAGAAACAGAAACCGATTTGCGTAAAATATCGCAACTTAAAATTCAACAAACGAATATCAAAATGAATCTTGATGCGATTAAAGATTTAAACAAATATATCGCCTCTGGAAAAAATGATTATATGGATTTGGCTCCTAATTTTGAAGCATTTACTGATCTGCTTTCGACAGAAATGGTTAAAAACATGAAGAAATTACAAGCCGACAAAAAAGATTTATTACTAACTTATACTCCACAACACGAAAAAGTTAAAATTATTGATGCCAAACTAAAGGATCTTACGGATTACCAAATTGAAAGTATCAAAAACACCGAAAAAAACCTTCAAGTAAAATACAACGATCTATCGGGAGACATATCAGAGGCCGAAAAAGTATTCATAGGTTTACCTGAAAAAGAAAAGAAAATGAACATACTGAATAGAGAATTCAGTATGTACGAAAAAAATCATAATTTCTTGAATGAAAAAAG
>NZ_JBJXEN010000008.1:0-4799 GCF_046153165.1 Flavobacterium sp.
GTTTCTAACTTAATCACCAGCAGTATTTATATATCGATTTTTATCTGTTTTTGTGTATCATTAGAAAATAATTTTTTGCTTGATAATGACAACTGGATTTGTCGAAAAATTTTTTATGAAAAAAAAACGCACACGCATAAATTAAAAAAAAAATTAATAAAAAAAAAAGAGAGAAATCTCTTCCACGTCGCACTATGTTTTCAAGTAGTGCGACAACAAATAATTGCCAATCTGGGCAAAAACCTGGCACCAATGGTGTTAACATGACCCGCTTGGGGTATCCGATAACGAATCAACATAAACAACCATTTCGTGGTGCCAACAATCGTCTAAACAAGCAACAATTTGAGATAACAAAACCTAAAACAATCCATTACCAAAACTCCATTCTCTTCAAATTTGACGCTTTTAATCAGTCATATAAAGCGGAAGAGATTATCAACGAATTAGAACAACAACTCCCAAGTGCCGTCTTAGATGCCATTACAGCAATTCGACCAATTGGGAGTAATAAAAAATGGGTAATCGCATTTAACAACACCATTGAAGCGTCCTCACTCGTCGATAAAACCGTACAAATGTATAATTCAGCCGTCAAACTCATCGACCCAAACCTCGATCAATCCGTGAAGCATGCGATAATAAGGATCCATTGGTTACCAGCAGAAATCAGTGACGAAGATATCACCAACTACATCAAAAAAAAATTCGACAGTGTAAAAAATATTGTGATTAATGAAGAAAACTTCTCAATAACAAACAACGAGCGTATGAGTAAACTTAAAAGCGGCATCAGGCGAATAAAATGTCAAATTTTACGGCAAGAAGAGTATAAACTTGGAGAACTAGTTGGTAAAACGGTTATCGAGGGACACAAGGCGCTGGTCACGGTTCCGGGGATCAAGATGTGTCTTAGATGTCTTGACCTCGGGCACGTCAAGAACGATTGCCAAGCGGGTGATCGTTGTCGAATTTGTCGAGGCTTTGGTCACGTGGCCAAGGAGTGCTCAACTGCAAACAAAATAATGGCGGCAACAAACGCAGAAAAAGAACAGTTATCGGCCGAATTGCAAACCATCGATGATAGTGAGAACAAAACAAACGACGAGCAATCACACGCGAACGAACCAGTTAAAGAGTCAACTACATCGGTACCAACAAATCAAGATAACCCAAATCCATTCGCACCAACTCAGAACGTTCCATTACCACCGCCACCACCCCCGCAATCGTATACGACTACGAATAACGAACGTTTGAAAAGAAATAATGGCGTTATTAGCCCAGATAACAGCCCCACAACAAACGACGCGACCTCAAAAATGCGGGCAATTGAAGAAGAAAGCGGCGAAAACAATGACGAACACGAAGCAACAGATGAAGAAGTAACCAACGATGATGAAAATGGCTACGAAGATCTCGAAATCGAGAATAATGAATCAGCCTCGAAGTCACCAAATAGTCAAAACTCACCGACTCACGACGATCTAACAATTTCTTCCATACGAAATGAGATAGCAATCGAAAAAATAGCTAGAAAATTGAGCCAGAAGCAAAAAAAACAATTATTAAAATCACAAAATGCAAAAACAGTAACCCTATAGTATTCTAATTTTTATTTTTCTATTTTTTAATTTTATTTTTACTTATTTATCAATTTTTATTTTTCATTTTTACTCTTAGACGTTATACTTTTAGTTTAATCTAATGTCTCTATTAGTAATTTTAATTTTCTCAAAAAAATTAATTTATTTATTTCTCTCAATTCAAATCAAAAATGTCTACTGAAATTAAAATAGCAACTTTTAATTGCAGAGGTATAAATGACAAGTCCAAAATTTATAAAATTGTTGATTTACTTGAGAAATTTAATGTGGAAATTTGTTTTTTACAGGAAACTCACTTAGATTCCTCAAAAACGATAGAAGACTATAAATCAATATTTTTAGATAGAAACATGGAAAGTGTTTGGACAATAAATGATAACAAATCAAAAGGAGTTGCTATTATTTTCAGCAAAAAATACTTTCAAGATTTTCAAAATTTAAATTATAAATTTTATGAAAATAGAATAACAAGCATTGATTTGAAAATAGGAAATAAAATCTTTACTCTAATTAATATTTATTCGCCAAACTTACCAAACGAACAAGTAGATTTTGTAGAAAAATTATATAACCATTGCAATAATAAAAAACATATTATTTTAGGTGGAGATTTTAACTGCGACTTAGACAATATTTCCTTGAATCCAAGTATCAATTTTAGAAAATGGCGAAACTTTTTAAATTTATTTGATTTTACAGAAATAAAAGATGAATCGTTAAACAAATTAAATTTTACATGGAAATCAGGTTGTAACTCATCAAGAATAGACAAATTTTTTTACAAGAAAAATAAAGATGTCAAGGTCAAGTATGTTGTAAATCAAATTAATAGTATAAGCGACCATAACTTTATAGTTAACTCAATCCAAAACATTGAATTAGATAAAAAAACAAAGTCTAAAAAATTAAATCCATGGAAATTAAATGAAATAGTATTAGAAGATAAATTCGTGGATATTTACATCATAAATAAATGCAAATTTATTCCTGTTCTAATAAGCCAATACGGTCATCTATGGTATGAATACTTTATAGAAGATATCATCAAAATGCTGAAAAGAGAAAGTAGGAGAATTAATGAAAAGAAAAAAGAGTATATAAATAATTTATATTTTGAATTAAACATTTTAAACTCACAAAATGATCTAGATCAAAGCATTAAAAATAAGATTGAAATCGACATTAAAAACAAAATCGACGATTATTATAAGGAAAAAAGAATAGGCATAGAAAAAAGAGCCTGCGAAATTAAAAGAAACTTTGTTTTCCAGCCTAGTAAAGTTTTAATAGAAAAAGAAATTAATAACGCCAAACGCAGCACCTTGAAAACATTTGAATGTAAAAATGGAAAAAGGACCGATAATATAGACGAGATAATGGAAGATATAACGCTCTTTTATAAAGAATTGTTAGGAAAAGATAGAATTAATAAGGAAAAGCTTAAAAATTATTCATTCAAAACGAAAAAAATATCAGAAGAGGACAGGAAAATGTATCTAGAATATGAGATCGACTATAAAGAGGCTTTTGAATGCATACAAAATATGAAAGAAGCAGCCCCTGGACCAAACGGCCTCACATTAGGTTTTTTTAAAAAATATTTCAAATACTTTGGCCACCACTTCGTAAAATTGCTAAATAGTAAAGGTAACAGTATCTCAAAGACATTTAGGCACAGTCTTATTAAACTAATACCAAAAAATCAAAACAAAATCAAAACGATAAACGATTTAAGACCAATTTCATTAACAAATTACGAATATCGAATAAGAGCAAAAATTTTCTCAAATAGATTATATAAATTAAGCAATAAGCTCATAGAAGACCACCAAACTTGTGGCATTATCGGAAGAAGAATGAACGACAACTTAGTCTTAGTAAGGGACTTAATTAATGATTCAAATTTAAGAAAAAATGAATTAAAACTAATAGGTGCCGACCAAAGAAAAGCCTACGATAGTATCAGTCATACATACATTTTTGCACTACTAGACCACATTGAATTAGGCAGTTTTTTTATTGAAAATATTAAAAAAATATATACAGATTCATATACTAATATTTTGATAAACGGTTATGCATCGGAAAAAATTTCAATCAACTCGGGAATAAAGCAGGGTTGTCCCTTATCCACCATGTTATATATTTTAGCCATTGAAGAACTGTTAATTAGAATAAAAAGAAATCCGAGCATCAAAGGTTACATGGTAAGTGGAAGTGAAATTAAAGTAACAGCCTACGCGGACGACGTTACAGGATATTTAATTGATGAAAGATCAATAAAGGAATTTTTTCTAGAATTTGCAGAATGGGGAGAAATTTCAGGTGCGAGTTTAAATGAAGAAAAAACTGAAATTATGCACGTTTTGAACAAAGAAAAAATAGTAGAAATGAAAATCTTAGGTATTTATTTTAACAATAATGGAATTACCAAGAGAAACTTTACAAATTTAGAAACAAAACTAGCCAAAACAATAGATATGTGGCAATCGAGTAAACTAAACATAATAGAAAGAGTTGTAGTTATCAAAACATTTATTTTAAGTAAATTCTGGTTCTTAGCAAACTTTACTAATTTTGATAAGAAATTCCTAAAGAATCAAAAATCTGTGATTTACAAATTTATTTGGAACAACTCACAAGAGCTAATAAAAAGAAACAGTTTAATACTACCTTACGATAAGGGAGGACTAAATATGGTACACATTGAAGCGAAACTCAGCACTATTAACGTACTTAATTTCTTATACATTTTAAAGAGTAAAGACAGAGTTTTTTATTGCCTCAGTATTTATTGGTTAAAATTTCAAATGAAGGGATTAATTCAAAATTTTAATATTATTCCATGCGGAAAAGATGAAGAAAGACCGAAGGAATATCAAAGTATGATTTCTAGTATATATGAGTTAAAAAAAATTAAAAAAGATTTTATTTCTCATCAATTTTTTTATAAATCAAATACATATAGAGTGAGAATAACCATAAACCACAATCTTGTGAAATTTTTATCGAATTGACCTCGGATGGTCTTAAATAATAAATTTACACTATTTTTAATAAAAAAAATAATAAAAATTTTTTGGCAATACCCTTTATCCCATTTTTACAGGTATTTTTAGATTTTAGGTGTTTTTACGGGAAATATGCACCATTTTTTTAAACTTATTAGATAAAAAACTATTTTTATTTTTT
>NZ_JBJXEN010000009.1:0-7997 GCF_046153165.1 Flavobacterium sp.
TTTATCTTTGCTAAAATTAAACATAATTATGTCAACCGAAGAAAAATCACTCAATTTTATTGAACAAATTATAGAAGATTCGTTAGCAAGCGGTTTTCCACAAGATAAATTGCGTTTTCGTTTCCCGCCAGAGCCAAATGGTTATTTACATATTGGTCATGCAAAGTCTATTTGTTTGAATTTTGGATTGGGATTAAGATACAATGCACCTGTAAATTTGCGTTTTGACGACACAAATCCAGCCAAAGAAGAACAAGAATATGTTGATGCTATTAAAGAAGATTTACTTTGGTTAGGCTTCAATTGGGCCGAAGAACGTTATGCTTCCGACTATTTCCAACAGTTGTATGATTGGGCCGTTGTAATGATTAAAAATGGAAAAGCCTATGTAGATAGTCAATCGTCTGAAGATATGGCAATGCAAAAAGGAACTCCAACCCAACCAGGTGTAGATGGTCCTTTTAGAAACCGTTCTGTTGAAGAAAATTTGACTTTATTTGAAGCAATGAAAAACGGAGATTTTCCAGAAGGAAGCCATGTTTTGAGAGCTAAAATAGATATGACTTCTAAAAACATGCTAATGCGTGATCCTTTGATGTACAGAGTTTTGCATCGTCATCATCACAGAACTGGGAACGATTGGAAAATTTATCCAATGTACGATTATGCGCACGGCGAAAGTGATTATATCGAACAAATTTCTCACTCTATTTGTACGTTAGAATTTGTCATGCATCGTGAATTATACAATTGGTTTTTAGATCAAATATATGATGCAACTAAAGTTAGACCAAATCAATATGAGTTTGCTCGTTTGAACTTGAATTACACCGTAATGAGCAAGCGAAAACTGTTGCAATTGGTTCAAGAAAATATTGTAAACGGTTGGGACGATCCTAGAATGCCAACTATTTCTGGTTTGCGTCGTCGTGGATATACCGCAAAATCGATTCGAAATTTCTGTGAAACTATTGGAGTTGCCAAACGTGAAAACGTGATTGATGTGTCACTTTTGGAGTTTTGTTTACGCGAAGATTTAAACAAAACTGCACCAAGAGTTATGGCAGTTTTAGATCCAGTAAAGTTGGTCATTAAAAATTATCCTGAAGGAAAAGAAGAATGGTTAGAAGCCGAAAATAATCAAGAAGATGAAAGTGCAGGTTTCAGAAAAGTGCCATTTTCTCGTGAATTATATATAGAAAGAGAAGATTTTCTTGAAGTGGCTCCAGCTAAATTTTTTAGGTTGAGCATAGGAAATGAAGTACGTCTAAAAAATGGTTATATTATTAAAGGAGAAAGTGTTACCAAAGATTCAGACGGAAATATTACTGAAATTCAAGCGACTTATGACACTGATTCTTTAAGCGGAAGCGGTACCGAAGCCAGTAAGCGAAAAGTAGCTGGAACTTTGCATTGGGTTTCGATTTCTCACGCAATTGAAGCTGAAGTTCGTTTGTATGATCGATTGTTTATAGATGAAGCACCCGATGCTCACAAAGAGAAAAACTTCCTCGATTTTATGAACAAATCATCATTAGAAATCGTAAAAGGATTTGTAGAACCAAGTCTTTCTGATGTGAAAACGAATGATAAATTTCAGTTTCAACGTTTGGGTTATTTCAATGTTGATAAAGACTCAAGTACTTCAAAATTAGTCTTTAACAAAACCGTTGGACTTAAAGATGCTTGGGAAGAAAAAGGTAAAAAAGAAGAAAATTTATTGATGAATATGTTAAAAGAAATCAATAAATATTTTAAAGTTGATACTAAACAAGAGAGAATAATTATCCAAAATACTATTGGAGAAAGTATAAAAAGTGTTACAAATTTTAGTCTGTTAATTAATTCAATTAATAAAAATATTAGTAACAATAAAAGCTCTTTGTTATTTGCTAATTTTATTTTAAAATATTCTGATAAAATAAAACCTTCTGATTTAGAATTAGATTCTTTAAATAAATTATATAATATGTCTATTAAAAGCGAATCTTCTTTTGTTAGATATGAAGGAATTAAAAACCTAAAAAACGATTCTGAGAATTTTTCTAATTTTCAAGTGCAATTATCAGAATTAAAAAATACGGAGAAAAACGAAAAAGTTTTAGAATTACTAAAAACTATTTAATTTTTGAATTATAGCTTTTATAAATAAAAAATCCACTTTCGAGTGGATTTTTCTATTATAGATTTTAACTATTTAAAATTAAAAAATAATAGTTTTTACGTTAAAAAAAAACCTTCATAAATTGTTTTTAAAAAACTTAAAAAATAGGTTAAGGTGTTTTTGTGTTTCTTGAAAAAACGTTCCTCAAATGGCTTTATTTTAGTTTTTGTGTTTTTTGGAAGCGAAAAGTGTTGTTTTTAATCCTGATGGAAATTAAAATCTTTTTGATTTTGATTTTTTATATTATTTGAAACAAAATTGAAATATCAGCAAAACAAATGTTCTTAATAACCGAAATGTTTTGTTCCTGAAAAAAGAACTCAATTTCATGAATTGTTTTTTTGAATATTTGAAAACGAAAAGTATATGATTTCTTCAAATCGTAAACTATAGTTTTTATAAATGTAAACTTCTATTTTTAATAAATCTCACTATTATAGTATTTTATAATAAAAAAATTAAAAATCATAATTAAAAACTATTATAATTGACCCCCATAAATTATTTTTAAAAAACTTTAAAAAACAGGTAAGGTGTTTTTATGTTTCTTAAAAAAACGTTCTTAAAATGGTCTTATTTTAATTTTTGATATAATTTAGGTATAAAAATTGTGGTTTTTATGTTTAACTACGATTTAACACTACATCATTATAAATTTTGTAAATTGAAATTTATTAAATTGAAAAGATATGTCGAACAAAAATGGAAATAATGCATTAGCACTTTTAGTTGGTGCAGCAATTGGAGTTGGAGTAGGAATTTTATTTGCTCCGGATAAAGGTTCAAAAACTAGAGAAAAATTAAAAGGTAATTTAGATGATTGGAAAATTGATATCAATAATAAATTGGCAGATTACGAAGAAGATATTCGAGAAAAACTTTCTGGTTCAAAAGAAGATTTAAAAGAATCTGTAGAAAATTTACTTTCTAATTCTAGTTATAAAGCCGAAGAAGCTATTTTGTTTCTAGAAGAAAAATTAGCCGAATTAAAAAAACAAAACGCTAAACTTCAAAAATAATGGCATTTGAAGATTTAAAAGAAAACACAGAAGCTGTTCAAGAGAACACTAAGGCTTATATTGAGAGTAGCATTGCTTACTATAAACTTTGGGGTTTTAAAGTAGCCATGAAATCTACTACTTTAATACTAAAGTTTTTTCTTATAACAATCTGTCTTTCAATTGTATTGCTTTTTGTATCTGTTGCAGGTGCTTTTGCTTTGGGTAATTTATTAGATAGTTACCCATTAGGTTTTTTATGTGTGGCTGGAGTTTATTTAGTTTTAGCTTCTTTTTTATTTTTAGTAAAAGATAAAATTGTAGAAGGAACCATTTTAGAAAAATTCTCAGAAATATTTTTTAATGATTAATTATGGAGAAGAAAAAATATTCATCATATGCTGAGATAGAACGCGATTTAGAAATTCTTAAAGTAGAAAAAGAAATCTATTATCAAAAAATGCTTTTAAGTATTGATAAAACTAAGGAAAGTATTCTTCCTTCTAAGACGGCTACACTTATTGGTAATTTGTATAAAAAGGTTTTTTCTGGAATGTATGGAACCATATTAAAGATGATTATTCCTTATGTATTCAATTGGTATTTAAACAGAAAAAGAGGCGATTAAGCCTCTTTTTCTGTTTAAAATATTTAGTTATTTTATTTCATTTGCTTCAGATGTATCCGACGGATTATAATCTGTTGAAGTATGATTTTTGTCTTTTACTCGTTTAGGTTGCTTTTTCATTTGTTCGCCAATGATGCTTGAAGCTGTAAAACTAGTTACCATACTATTTAGCATTTCACTTGCAGCTTGTGGAGAATTTGGTAATAAAATCAAATTCGAATTTGTGTCAGCTCCAATTGCTTGTAAAGTATCGTAATGTTGTGTGATTACAATAAGTGCTGATGCTTCTTGCGAATTGATTCCTACTTCATTCAAAACGGCTACACTTTCTACTAATCCTTTAGCAATTTCACGACGTTGATCTGCAATACCTTGACCTTGTAATTTTTTACTTTCAGCTTCAGCTTTGGCTTTAGCAACAATTCTAATACGTTGTGCTTCAGACTCAAACATAGCTGCAGTTTTTTCTCTTTCGGCAGCATTGATACGGTTCATTGCATTTTTTACCTGGATATCTGGATCAATATCAGTAACTAAAGTATTAATAATATCGTAACCATAAGTAGTCATTGCTTCATTCAACTCACGTTTTACCGCAATAGCAACGTCATCTTTACGAACAAAAACATCATCAAGAATTAGTTTTGGAACTTCGGCACGTACCACATCAAAAACGTAGGCTGTAATCTGATCGTGTGGATATTCTAATTTGTAAAAAGCTTCATAAACATGTTCAGGGATTACTTTAAACTGAACCGAAACTTTCATTTTTATAAAAACATTGTCTTTGGTTTGTGTTTCGATCATAACATCCAGTTGTTGGATTTTAAGATTTACACGACCCGCAATATTGTCTATAACAGGTAATTTGAGTTGTAAACCAGATTGTCTGATTCCAGTAAATTTTCCGAAACGCTCGATGACAACAGCTGTTTGTTGTTTTACAGTAAAAAAAGAAGAGAATAGGATAAATAATCCTAAGACAAGAAAAATAATAAAAAATGTACTCATTTGTAGTTTTTTTTAAGTTTGTTATATTGATTATACGTTAGTTTATGTTGAAAGTTACAAAGTGCTCATCAAATATTATTACTTTTGTGTAAATTAAATGTTTAAAAAATGAAAAAATTAATTTTATTTTCTGTTTTACTATTTAACGTAATGACTTTTGCACAGTACAATCGTCGTGATGGAAATCGTATAGGAATAATGGGTGGAATTACCCAAACATCTTTAAAAACTTCAAATTTTGTTACAAAACCTGAATCTGGTTGGGTAGGTGGTTTGTCTGTTAGAGGAAATTACTATGATAATTTTAGTGCGATTTTTGGAATGCAATTTTTTGAAAATCATTTTTCTGTCGAAACGCTCACTCCTTTATTAAACAAAGTTGATGTAGATTATAAAACAATGGGTGTTCAAATTCGGTTATTGGCGAGTTATAATTTGATAAAAGACCATGTTTCTATCGATTTTGGACCAGTTTTACAAGTAAATGATAAATTAAAAATAGATAGTAAATCGGAATTAAACAATGTTGTTGGAACTTTACTTACTGCTAAAGAAATTACCGATGTAACTAAAATAAACGGAAATGCTTATATTGGTATTTCGGCTGGAACAAAAAGAATTCGCGCCGTTGTTAATTACCAATATGGTTTGAATAATTTTTTGAATAATTTAAACAAAAGTGAAGAGTTAAAGCTGAAAAACAACAATAGCAATTTTAAAGGAAACTTAGGAATTATAAGCGGACAGTTGTTGTTTAATTTATAAGAATTACGAGAATACATTATTAAGTCGCGCAAATGGTATACATTTGCGCGATTTCTATTTTAACTTAAAAAATAATTTTTATTATGAAAAAACTATTATTACTTTCTTTTTGTTTGGTCTCTTTTTTAGGGAGGGCACAAATTAGCTCTTATTTTCATGGAGATGCTAAAGATTTTGCAGATCTTAAAACCAGATCATTAATAGTTGAATTACTTGAAGAAGATGAAAAAATATTAAAGAAATTAGAAAAACCAAAATATGCTGATGATCTAAAAGCATATAAAAATATGATTAAACTTTATAATGAAGAAATTGTTCTTTATGCTAAAAAATATTGGATACTTAATACAGATTTTGAATTTAAAACTCAATCTGAGGTAGAAACTTTAAAGAAATCTAAAAATAAATCTTATGCAGTTTTAAGAAATTTAAGACTTAAAGATATTGATACGGATTTTAGAACAAAATTATATATAAATGCTTTTGTGTATACAAGAATTGAATCAAATAAAGATGCGCCAGATTCTCAAGCTTATATGCCAGTTTTTAGTAAGAAAAGCAATATTCTTATGGATGAAGCGGATTATAAATTTTGCTTCGATGTGTTACAATCCAATATAAACTATATTATTTCTAAAAAGAAAAATATAAATTCTGAAAATTATATTAAAGAAATGGCTGAGGGTAATTGTCCACTAATAAAGAACAAAACATTATTAGTTAAAGAATCACTTATATATGAAAAAACTTCTAAAGGAGCTTGTTTAAAAAAATATAATGGAAATCTTAAAATTGTTTCTGATGAAGAGGTAAATAAAGCTTTTATTGAAAAAGAAAAGGATAAAGTAGTGTTGTTTTCTGTTCCTTATGAAATTGCCAAAGGAAATATGGGCCCTGTTGGACAATCATTTATTATTTCATACAAAGTTATTGTTGATTGTGAAACAGGTAAAATATTATATTTGTTTATGCCTAAAGGTTTTGCTGTTATGGGTCAAAATTTATTTCAATTTATGATTGATAAAGATTTCGAAAACATTAAAAATTGTAAATAAGATAACAAAAAGCCTCGAATTTCGAGGCTTTTACTTTTTTATAGACTAGCTATTGCTTTTTCAATTCGCTTAACGGTTTCTTTTTTTCCTATCATTTCTACGATATCAAAAAGATGTGGTCCCATCATTTTTCCTACTAAACTTAATCGGAAGGGTTGCATAACTTTTCCCATTCCTATTTCGTTTTGAGTCATCCAATCTTTTATAATAGTTTCAATATTTAAGGATGTAAAATCTTCTATTGTTTTTAAAACTACAATCAATTGTTTCATTAATTCAGGAGTTTCTTCTTTCCAGTTTTTTGTAGCTTTCTCGTCATAAGAAGTTGGTGCTACAAAGAAATAATCAGATAAATCCCAAAGTTCGTTTACAAAATGTGCTCTTTCTTTTACTGATGCAACTACTTTAGTTACATAATCTAAATTCGTTACAATTCCCTTTGATTCCACTATTGGCAAGAATAATTCAGCCAATGCTTTATCTTCTTTTTTAACCAAATATTGGTGGTTGAACCATTTGTTTTTCTCAGGATCAAACTTCGCTCCTGCTTTGTGAATTCTGTTCAAATCAAATTTTTGCACTAATTCTTCTAACGAAAAAAGTTCTTGTTCGGTTCCGTCATTCCAACCCAACATGGCTAAGAAGTTTATCACAGCTTCTGGGAAAAACCCATTCTCTTTATAACCTAATGAAGTTCCTTCTTCTGTTTTCCATTGCAATGGGAACACAGGGAAACCTAATTTTTCACCATCACGTTTGCTTAATTTCCCGTTTCCTACAGGTTTTAGTATCAATGGTAAGTGCGCAAATTCTGGAGCTTCCCAACCAAATGCTCTGTACAACAAAACATGTAACGGCATAGATGGCAACCATTCTTCACCACGAATTACATGAGAAGTTTCCATCAAATGATCATCGACAATATTTGCCAAATGATAAGTTGGCATTCCATCAGATTTAAATAAAACTTTATCGTCTAACAAATTAGTTTCAAATTTTATATCGCCACGAATAATATCCGTAAGATGTAACGTTTCATTAACAGGAGTTTTAAAACGTATCACGTAATCTTCACCAGAAGCAATTCTATCAGCTACTTTTTCCGGAGAATTAGTTAATGAATTGTCTAATGTTTCACGAACGGTATGATTGTAAATAAATGTATTTCCCGCTGCTTCGGTTGTTTTTCGTATAGTATCTAAACTCTCAGGAGTATCAAACGCATAATAAGCCCAACCTGAACTTATCAATTGGTCTGCATATTGTTTGTATAAAGGTTTTCTTTCTGACTGTCTGTATGGACCAAATTTTTCATTTTTACCTATCGTTTCATCAGGAGAAATCCCTAACCATTCTAATGCTTCTAGTATATATTC
>NZ_JBJXEN010000011.1:0-71705 GCF_046153165.1 Flavobacterium sp.
TTTTTGCCGAATTAGTTTGTAGTTTATTTCTAATACTCGGGTTGTTTTCTCGTTTTAGCCTTTTTGTTTTAATGTTTTGTATGGGTTACATTTTCTTGGTAGTTTTCCCAATGTCTATTATAAATCAGGGACAAAACGGAATGGAATTTAATCCTGCTTTTGTTTATTTTACAATTTACTTAGGATTGCTTTTTACTGGTGTTGGAAAATACAGTCTAGATTCGAAATTTTTTAGTAAATAAAAAATAACGACAACATAATTTACACATTTAATAACCTAAATAAAGTAGTAAGGTTACATTCTATTAAGTAGAATGTAACCTACAATAAATCTATTTTAATACTGATAAGTAATTTTTCGATTTCGTTTTTGCAAATAATGATGCCATAATAAAAATGTTGCCATAGAACGATATGGCGACCACTTTTGCGTATAAATTTCCATTTCTTGTTTATCCTGAATCTGAAATAATTCTTTAATTGTATTTACAACAGCAACATCTCCTAGTGGAATAATATCTTTTTCTTGCAAGCTGAACATTAAATACACATCGATTGTCCAGTTGCCTATTCCTTTTATTTTAATCAGTTCTTTTCGGACTTCTTGCGCCGTTTTGTTAGGTAAACTTTCTAAAATAACTTGTTTGCCTAGAATAGCCTCCGAGAGGCATTTGATGTATTTAGTTTTTTGTCGACTTACACCACATTCTCTATATTCTTCGTCGCAAAATGACAATAGGTTTTGAGGCTTAAAATCTTGAACTTTATTTTTTAATTTTAAATAAGTCGCTTTTGCAGAGTCGATAGAAACTTGTTGCTCGAGAATTAGCAATGATAAAGTCTCAAAACCTTGTGGTCGTGAAGGAATTACTGGAATTCCGTATTGGTCGATTATGGTTTTGAAAATTGTATCTTTTTCCGATAGATAATTGATAGCTTGTTGCATGATTTATTTCAACGTTTATTATTCAAAATTCGTTGTTTTAAATTCAATATTTTTAAAATTTAGACAACGAATTTTAAATTTTGAACAATGTTCCTTTTGAATCATCCTGTTGATTCTAGCCCAGATTGAAATGAAAATCCTTTATTTTTTTCCTTTAAAAAAATAAAGATTATTCACTTAATGTTTATTTTAATTGGAGTTCCGTGAACTTCGTTTGTAGTGCAAAGCTGGAAAAAGCTCCTAAAAATAAAAACCGAACGAACCTTTTACAGTAAATCTTTTGGCCTCAGGAAGTTCTAAATAACTGCCTCGCCATGCAAAATCTATACGAAATACTTTGAAAATATTTCCTATTCCCGCATGATATTCCCAGTAGCCATTTGTTGGTGCTTGATAATTTAATCCAGAAGCATTTATGGCTCTATTCTGTTCGGAAACGTTTCCGTAAACTGCTTTTACACCTACAATTTCTCTCCAATTTAATTTTTTCATAAATGGAATTCTGGAGAAAATTCGCCCATTGAAATGTTGTTCTAAATGCAATGAAGCATACTGATCTGTTACGAATTCGTAATAATTCATCAAATTATAAGTGTTGTCTATCACAAAATAAGACTGATTTCCTGGAACTACGGCAAGCAATCCTAATGGCACTGTACCAAATACTTTTCCTACTTCGAACGTTGAAAATAATCGTCCCATTCCGCCCATATATATAGGTTGACGGTAATATAATTGCAGTTTTTGGTACTCGAAATCGCTATTAAAAATACCTTTAAAACCTTGGCTATAGTTTACAAATACTCGAGAATAATTATTATCTACTTCTAATCGTTCGACGCCGTAACCTACTGTTTTCCTATTGGGTGTAAAATCTATTCCTATTGTTGTTTCGGCTTGTTTTACATCAGCTTTTATTGTTCCATTTGGATTAGTAGCACTTGGCAAGTCTGTGTAATAATCTAAACTAAAGGTTGAAGATGCGGATTGCAGGGTTCTATATGAAAATCCTGTTTGAAAAATTAAATCTTTTACAGGTTCTATTTCTGCTGAAAAGGAGCTTAAATTTACATTTGTTAATTTACTATTATCTCCACTTGCAAAAAATGAAGAAGATGCAAAACTTCGACCTAGCACATCGTTTGAAGTGGTTAAACTTACACCTATTTGCTCTACATCACGACGATTTCCTCCAGAAAGTATGATTCGATTTTTCTTGTCAATCATCCATTTTCCTGAAATACCGTACTTAAATTTATTGTCTTTAAATCCGTATGCTGTATAAGCCTGTATACGCCAAGGATCATTTGTACCAAAATAGGTTCTTCCCCCTACTCTTAGTCTTTGTCCTTCAACATCATTATACCCAAATATTGAAAAAATTGGACCATAATCTATAAATCCTTTGTTTATATAGCCACTTCCAAGTATAGAAACAATATTATATAATTGTTTGAATTTTTTGACTGTTTTTAGCGTGTCGAGCATTTTATAAACTCCAGCTTCATCTTTGTTTAGTGATTCTCCACGATTTTCTTGCCAAAACTCATCAGATTTCTTATAAACTGTTTGATCATAATTATTTACATCTTCTTTGTAAAATTTATCTGGTTTTACTTCATTAAATTTATGATCACTATATAGAGTTGTTCTTTTTCCGTAAACTCCTTTCGATTTTTCTTTTTTGTTTAATGCAAAATCTGACATCATGTGATCTCGTTTTAAAAGAAAAACAGAATCGTTTAGCACATCAAATTCTTGTTCTATATAAATATCTTTTACCCAGTTTATGTTTGCACTTTTTGAAGCTGTAAGGTTTATTTTCTTAATAGCAAACGTGGTGTCATTTACCCAAAAATCTCCTTTAAAAGTCAGTTCATTTTTTCTGCGTGGATAAAAAACAATGTTATAACACCATTTTTTATCTATAAATGTACTATCGCTTAAAACATAATTATAAGTGTTAATTCCCGTTTTAGATAATGGACTAACAAAGTTTTTATCGAAGAAATTAAGGTAATTGTTATAAATATCATATTCTGAGTACAAATCTTTTATAAATGTATCAACTCCATTTCCTTCCCCAATTCCTGAATTTTTGTTTGCTTTAAGAATCTCTTTTGTCTTTCCTGTTGTGTTGTCTCCATAAACTTCAGATAATGACTCATTTATAAAAATTGGCAAATATGTTTTTCCTGTAATTTTTGATGTATCTACTTGTTTAAAAATAAATTCTAATCCTTTGAAAACTCTATTTTTCATAAAAGCAGAATCGATAGTGTTCATATCAAACTCTACTTTCTCATATTTATTCATCTGATATTGATTGAACTGATGCAAACCATTTTTACGTTTGCGTTCCCATATCTTTCTAAGAATATCAAGCGCTGGATTATTTTTTTTAGATGTTTTTCCTGAAAATATTTTAACTTCTTCTAGCGTATTTGCTGCTGCAAAAGAAATTTTCATATTATAATTTACTGCTTTTGTAAGAATAACTTCTTTGGCTTCAAAACCCACATAAGAAACCATTAAAATTTTTCTATCAGATTCAGATTCTAAATAAAACCTTCCATTTTCGTCAGATGTTACACATTCTCTAGTTCCTTTAAAACATACATTTGCATAAGGAACTGTTCCGTTCATGTCATCATATATAACTCCACTTACTTTAGTTTGCGCTATATTACTTATTGAAAGTAAAAAAAAGAAGATTATAAATATTTTTTTCATAAGTAGATAATATTTGTTTTTTATTGAATATGGTATATTTATGAGGAAATCCTCGTTTTAATTCGTGATTTAATCATCATAAATATTTCATAAACATCGTAAATAAAAAACTTCATCATTAACTGATGAAGTTTCAAATATAGTTATTTTATTAATTGACAATTAACAAATAATAATTGTCAATTATTTATACATTACTTTTTTAACTGCTTTTACAACATCTTGCGCATTAGGCAACCATTCTTTTAACAAAGTTGGCGAATATGGCGCAGGTGTATCAGCTGTTGTGATTCTTTGTATTGGCGCATCAAGAAAATCGAAAGCGCGTTCTTGTACAATATAAGTAATCTCTGAAGCTACAGAAGCAAAAGGCCAAGCCTCTTCTAAAACTACTAATCTATTTGTTTTTTTAACAGAAGTTAAAATAGTTTCATAATCCATTGGGCGAACAGTTCGTAGATCGATAATTTCGCATGAAATACCTTCTTTTTCTAATTCGTCGGCAGCAATATGAGCTTCCTTGATGATTTTTCCAAAAGAAACGATAGTAACATCAGTTCCTGCTCTTTTTATATCAGCAACACCAAGTGGAATAATATAATCTCCTTCCGGTACTTCTCCCTTGTCTCCGTACATTTGCTCTGATTCCATAAAAATAACTGGATCATTATCGCGAATAGCTGCTTTTAGTAACCCTTTTGCATCATAAACAGTACTCGGTACAACAACTTTTAGTCCCGGAGTATTAGCAAACCAGTTTTCGAAAGCTTGTGAATGTGTTGCTCCCAATTGTCCTGCCGAAGCAGTTGGTCCACGAAAAACCATTGGCATAGGAAATTGTCCCGCACTCATTTGACGCATTTTTGCTGCGTTATTGATGATCTGATCGATACCTACTAACGAAAAATTGAAAGTCATATACTCGACAATAGGACGACAACCATTCATCGCAGATCCTACTGCAATACCAGCAAAACCAAGTTCTGCAATTGGTGTATCGATAACTCTTTTTGCTCCAAATTCGTCTAACATTCCTTTTGAAGCTTTGTAAGCACCGTTATATTCGGCAACTTCTTCTCCCATTAAGTAAACTGATTCGTCGCGACGCATTTCTTCACTCATCGCTTCACAAATGGCTTCTCTAAATTGTATCGTTCTCATATATTTTTTATGTATATCTGTAAAATTGAACAGCAAAAGTAAAAATTAAAAATCATATAAAAGCATAATTATCTATTGATACTTCAATTTATTAAAATAATCATTTCGAAAACGAAATAGTTTTAAAAAAATATTATGCGCGCATAGTATATTATTTAAAATAATATCATATTTTTGTGTTTCAATTTAAGACACAGCATATGAAAATATTAGTTTGCATCAGCCACGTTCCTGATACTACTTCAAAAATTAATTTTACCAATGGTGATTCAGAATTCGATACCAATGGTGTACAATTTGTAATTAACCCAAATGACGAATTTGGTTTAACAAGAGCCATCTGGTTCCAAGAACAACAGGGTGCAAACGTAACTGTTGTAAATGTTGGAGGTCCAGATACTGAGCCTACTCTAAGAAAAGCATTGGCTATTGGTGCTAACGAAGCGATTCGTATTAATGCAAATCCAACCGATGGTTTTTTTGTAGCAAAACAACTAGCAGAAGTAATAAAAACTGGAGGTTATGACCTTGTTATTGCTGGTAAAGAATCATTAGATTACAATGGCGGAATGGTTCCTGGTATGATTGCTGGAATATTAGGTATGAATTTTGTAAATTCTTGTACAGAATTAAATATCGATGGAACTACTGCAAAAGCATCTCGTGAAATTGACGGTGGAAAAGAAATCGTTTCAACCACTTTACCATTAATAGTTGGCGGTCAAAAAGGGCTGGTAGAAGAAAAAGATTTACGTATTCCAAACATGAGAGGAATTATGACTGCAAGAACTAAAGCATTAACAATTCTTGAGCCTATTAGCGCAGCGTCAGAAACTAAAGCAATTAAATTTGAAAAGCCAGCAGCAAAATCGGCGGTAAAATTAATAAGTCCTGACAATTTAGATGAATTAATCAACTTATTACACAACGAAGCGAAAGTAATCTAACCGTCAAAAGTAGAATGTCAAAAGTAGAAAGAAATAACAACTTTTCTTTAAGACTTATGACTTTAAAACTTATGACTTAAATAAAAAATTATGTCAATATTAATATACGCAGAATCTGCAGAAGGAAAATTTAAAAAAGTAGCTTTCGAGTTAGTTTCTTATGCTAAAAAAATCGCAGAAACAACAGGACAAACTGTTACAGCTATAACTGTAAACATGAATGATGTTTCAGAACTTGGAAAATACGGAGTAAATAAAGTATTAAAAATTACCAATGACAAGTTGGCTAATTTTACAGCAAAAGCTTATGCTGATGCTATCAAACAAGCTGCTCAAAAAGAAAATGCAAAATTAGTTTTATTATCTTCATCGACAGATAGTTTGTATCTTGCTCCATTAGTATCGGTATCACTTGATGCAGGTTTTGCTTCAAATGTTACAGGATTACCAGTAAGCATGTCTCCTTTTCAAGTAAAAAGAACTGCTTTCTCTAACAAAGCATTCAATATTACTGAAATAAATACAGACATAAAAGTATTGTGTTTAAGTAAAAACTCTTATGGAATTTTTGAAAATTCTGGTTCAGCAACTGCCGAAGATTTCGCTCCAAGTATTTCTGATGCCGATTTTGGTGTCAAAGTAGAATCAGTAGAAAAAGGTTCAGGGAAAGTAACCATTGCTGATGCTGACGTTGTGGTTTCAGGTGGTCGTGGAATGAAAGGTCCAGAAAATTGGGGATTAATCGAAGATTTAGCAGCTGTTCTTGGTGCTGCGACTGCTTGTTCTAAACCAGTTTCTGACTTAGGGTGGAGACCTCATAGTGAACACGTAGGACAAACTGGAAAACCCGTAGCAACTAATTTATATATTGCTGTAGGAATTTCTGGAGCTATTCAGCACATTGCAGGAATCAATTCATCAAAAGTAAAAGTAGTTATTAATTCTGATGCAGATGCGCCTTTCTTCAAAGTTGCTGATTATGGGATCGTAGGTGATGCTTTCGATATTTTACCAAGATTAACCGAAAAATTAAAAGCTTTTAAAGCACAAAATAGCTAGTTTTCAATTAGAAAATTACAATCCACAAAAACTATCTAATTATTTTATTAGATAGTTTTTTCTTTTTAGAAGCAAAAGTTTTTTGTTACTTTGCAATACAAAATTTAGGCTTTTTAATAAGTCTTTATAAATAATAGCTTTTGATTTTAAAAATCTAAAATCAGATCCAAGCGGCAGCGAGTTGGCGAAGCAAATCTAAAATCCAAAAATGAGTTTAGTAAAACTAACAATAAAAGGAATATCATACAGTCAGACACAAAATGGTGCTTATGCACTTATTTTGAATGAAGTAGATGGCGATCGAAAATTACCAATCGTAATTGGCGCTTTCGAAGCACAATCAATCGCGATTGCTTTGGAAAAAGAAATAAAACCACCTCGCCCACTCACTCACGATTTATTTAAAACCTTTGCCGATAGATTTGACATCGTAATCAAACAAGTTATTATTCATAAATTAGTAGATGGTGTTTTTTATTCCAGTATGATTTGCGAACGTGACAAAATTGAAGAAATTATCGATGCGAGAACTTCTGATGCGATTGCTTTAGCATTGCGTTTTAATGCTCCCATTTTTACTTACAAAAACATATTAGACAAAGCGGGTATTTTTCTAAAAATAAATCCAGATTCAGAAAATCCAGAACATGATTTAGATAGCGTTCTTTCGTCGACAGAACCATTTTTGGAAGAAGAAAGTAACGATAGTAAGAATTTGTTTGCAAAACACAGCTTATCCGAACTTCATGAAATGTTAGAAACTGCAGTAAATGATGAAGATTACGAAAAAGCAGCCAAAATAAGAGACGAAATCTCGAAAAGAGAACTGTAATAGTTTAATCGTGAATTTGTTTAATCGTTTAACCGCTTTGCGAACCGATTAAACAAATAACCGAATAACCGAATAATCAAAAAATGAAGCAATATCTAGATTTAGTAAAACACGTTCTAGAAAACGGAACACAAAAAGGAGATAGAACAGGAACTGGAACAAAAAGTGTTTTTGGTTACCAGATGCGTTTCGATCTTGCCGAAGGTTTTCCTATGGTTACAACCAAAAAGCTGCATTTAAAATCTATTATTCATGAATTGCTTTGGTTCCTAAAAGGAGAAACCAACATTGCTTATCTTCAAGAAAACGGAGTAAAAATTTGGGATGATTGGGCTAATGAAAATGGCGAATTAGGACCCGTTTACGGACACCAATGGCGCAATTGGAATAGCGAAGAAATTGACCAAATCACAGAGCTAATTGAAACCTTAAAAACAAATCCAAATAGTCGTAGAATGCTCGTTTCTGCTTGGAATCCTTCGGTTTTGCCAGATACTACAAAATCATTTGCAGAAAATGTTGCCAACGGAAAAGTAGCTTTACCACCTTGTCATGCTTTTTTTCAGTTTTATGTTTCAGAAGGGAAATTATCTTGTCAGTTGTATCAGCGTAGTGCCGATATTTTCTTAGGAGTTCCTTTTAATATTGCTTCTTATGCCCTATTTACAATGATGATTGCTCAAGTTTGCGATTTACAAGTAGGGGAATTCATTCACACTTTTGGAGACGCACACATTTATAACAATCATTTCGAACAAGTCGAATTACAATTATCACGTGAGCCGAAACCATTACCTAAAATGATTTTGAATCCTGAAGTAAAAAATATTTTCGATTTTAAATTTGATGATTTTACGCTTGAGGGTTACGAAGCACATGCACATATAAAAGGAGCAGTTGCAGTTTAAACAACTAAATCCTAAAGCTATGAAACAATCTTATCTTCTTTTATTTTTAATACTATTTTTAAATAATATCTATAGTCAAAGCTTAATTGAGATTGAACATTTTGGAGAAAATCCAGGAAATCTTAAAATGTTTATTCACAACAACATCATCAAAGATTCAATAAAACCTCCTTTAGTTATTGTGCTTCATGGCTGTAGCCAGAATGCAAAAAATGTTTCCGAATTAACTGGCTGGAATAAATTAGCCGATTTAAATAATTTTGTTGTTTTATATCCGCAACAAAAGATATTAAACAATCCTTCATTATGTTTTAACTGGTTTAGAAACAATGATATTGAAAAAAACAAAGGAGAGTGTGAATCTATTTATGAGATGATTGCTTTTGCAAAAAAACAATACAATATAGACAGTAATCGCATATACATAACAGGCCTTTCTGCTGGAGGCTTCATGAGTGTGGCTATGATTGCAACGCATCCAGAATTATTTCAAAGTGCTGCCATATTTGCTGGAGGAGCTTATAAAATAGCAACAAATCCTTTTGCCGCTATTCAAGCAATGTCTAGTAAAGATGATGTTGATCAGAAAAAATTAATTAATAATATCAAAGAACAAAACCCAAATTTTACTGGCCCATTTCCTATCTTATTGATATATCAAGGATTGAACGATAAAATTGTAAATCCAAAAAATGCCTTGTCATTAGTAAATCAATGGGCTGGCATTAATAATATTGATTCAATTCCTGATAATACAGAATATTTTTATTTGGGAATTAATGATATAACGAGAATGACATATAATGATTCTTTAGGGAAACCAAAAATATTTTTGTACGAGGTAGCAAATTTAGGTCATCAATTAATGATAAAACCAGGAGATAAAGACGACGAAGGAGGAAGCATGAGAAATTTTGCAGTAAACAAAGGCTATCATTCGACTTATCAAACCGCAAAAGAATTTGGGATTTTATTAAAATAAAACTTTTCAGACAAGTAGACAAGAAATAAATCTATATTAAATTCCAAAAAAAATCTTACCTTTAAATCCGTAAAACAACATTTATGGATACCAACCAACACGAACAATACGAATATGCTAGACAACGTTTGGTGCAAAAAAAACGACTGTATTATCATTTTGTTTTTTTTGTATTGCTAAGTATATTTTCTATAATTATTAATAAATTATTAGGTGTTTACCCAGAAACACATTGGTTTTTGTGGGTAATTACCATTTTAAGCTTCTTATTTGTATTACATTTTATTCGGGTTTTTATTACTGATAGTTTTATGAACAAAAATTGGGAACGTACACAAATTGACAAACTTATTGCAAAACAAGAACGAAAAATAGAGCAACTACAAAAAGATTTAGACCAAAATAATAATTAATGATTACAATTATTGCAGCTGCTGGCGAGAACAACGAATTAGGAAAAGACAATCAAATAATTTGGCACTTGCCCGATGATTTCAAAAGATTTAAAGCTATAACTTCAGGTCATTATATTGTAATGGGAAGAAAAACTTTTGAAAGTTTCCCAAAACCATTACCCAATAGAACACACGTTATAATTACTCGAAACAAAAACTACAATGTTCCTGAAGGCTGTTTTGTGGTCGATTCTATCGAAAACGCTATAGCTATTTGCCCTGAAAATGAAACTATTTTTATTATTGGTGGCGGAGAGATTTACAAACAATCTATAAATATGGCTGATTGTATAGAACTAACTCGTGTGCATAATACTTTTGACGCTGATGCTTTTTTCCCAACAATAGATTTAACAAAATGGGAATTAGTCTCTTCCCAATTTCATGATAAAGACGAGAAACATGATTATTCTTTTGCTTTTGAAACTTATAAAATAGTTTAGTCACAAAAAAAACACTTCAAAAATGAAGTGTCTTTTGCCCTAATAAATAATTTTGATAAAAATCTAATTCGACAGTCAAAATCTATTTTGCTTTTTATTGTTTAACCAAAGTTATATAAGCCAATAAAAAGAGGAGAAAAATATCTAAAGTTTCACTTCCAAATACCACTAAGAAAGTATGAAACTAAAATTTCCAAAAACAAATTTAACCAAAGAACGTTTGTGCACTTTAAAATCAATTGAAAAAGAATCAATTGTCGACTCTGAATGAAGAAATATAACAAATTGTGCAATTCATTATATTAATCTAAGATCATTAGATAACAACCATCAAAAGAACTTTATTAGATTATAAATTTAAAAAAACACTTAAAACCTCACAATACCAGATATTTGGTATTTTTACATGTAACCAATTTTAGTTAGAAAGGCGACTAAGAAGTTTAATTTACCGATGACTTACCATTTTCTAAACATTCGGAATTTAGTTTTATATTTGCTGAAATATTTTTTATGTCTATTAGCACAAAACCATACAAAGACTCTGAACTTGGGAAAAAAGAACAGGTCGCAAAAATGTTCGATACCATTTCATCAAAATATGACAATCTGAATAGAGTTATCTCTTTTGGTGTTGATGTAAAATGGCGCAAAAAAATCCTGAAAATGATTGCTGCTAAAAATCCTAACAGCATTCTCGATATTGCTACTGGAACAGGTGACTTAGCTATATTATTATCTAATACGGATGCTAAAAAAATTATAGGTTTAGACATCTCGGCAGGAATGCTCGAGGTGGGAAAACAAAAAATAGCAGACAGAAATTTATCTAACAAAATAGAAATGATTCTTGGAGATTCAGAAAAAATGCCTTTTGATGACAATGCTTTCGATGCTGTAACTGTTGCTTTTGGCATTAGAAATTTTGAAAATCTGGAAAAAGGTCTAACCGAAATATTGCGTGTACTAAAACCAAATGGCATTTTCGTTATTTTAGAAACATCGGTTCCTGAGAAATTTCCTTTTAAGCAAGGTTATCGTTTTTATACTAAAAATATTTTACCTATTATTGGTAAAATGTTTTCTAAAGACAAAGTAGCTTACCAATATTTATCAGATTCTGCTTCTATTTTTCCTTATGGCGAAAAACTAAACAATATTTTACAAAAAATTGGGTTTATAGAAATAAAGCATCTACCTCAAACGTTTGGAGTAGCAACAATATATTCAGCTTCTAAAAAATAAGATTCACAATGAGTAAAAAACTCTTATTAATATTACTAATTATAACTTCATTTGTTAGCAATGCTCAGGTATTTAGCAGAAGTATGTTTGCTAAAAATGCACTTGTAAATCTTGAAAATTTCGATAAACAAAGGGTGTATTTTGGTTTTTATCTAGGTTTTAATAATTATGATTTTAAAATTGATAAAAAATATGATGACGAAGATATAATCGTAGATAGTCAAACAGGATTTAATGTGGGTTTAATAACCGACTTACGTCTTACCGAATTCATTAACCTTCGTTTCGAACCAGGTTTATCTTATGGTCAACGAAATTTACATTTTCCTCATATTACAGACAAAGTTGATGCGCTTCGTGAGGTAAAAACGACTAATATACATTTTCCTTTACTACTTAAGTTTTCATCAAAAAGAATTGGAAATGTTAGACCTTATGTACTTGGCGGTATTTCGTCGGACATGAACTTATCTAGTAATGCCGATTCACCAGATGATAATTCGAGTAATAGATTCAGAATGACTAAAAGCACTAGTAATTATGAAATGGGACTCGGAATAGATTTATATTTTGAATACTTTAAATTTTCACCTTCAATTAGAGGAATCTTTGGTATGAAAAACGAGTTGATTTCAGATAAAGATCCGAATAGTCCTTGGACAGGAAATATAGACCAAATTAGAACTAGAGGTATTTTTATAAATTTTGCCTTTCATTAACAAGTTCTCCTAAATTCACTTAAAACAATTGCTGTAGCACTTGCAACATTAAGGCTTTCCGTGAGTTGTAAGTTCCCAAAACGAGGAATGGTGATTTTTTGCGTTATTTGTTCTTCTATTATTTTAGAAATCCCATTAGCTTCATTACCCAAAACTATAATTCCAGAAGTTGGCAATTGCTTTTTATAAATATTCTCACCACCCATAAAAGTTCCAAAAATCTGTGATTTCGATTTTGCCAAATAAAGTTTTAAATCTACATAAGAAATATTAACTCTAGCTACTGACCCCATTGTAGCTTGGACTACTTTAGGATTATAAACATCGACAGTTTGCTCAGAGCATATAATTTGAGAAATTCCAAACCAATCACATAATCTTATTATTGTTCCTAAATTTCCTGGATCACGAATATCATCTAGAGCAACTATCAATCCTTCATTTTCAATTTCATTTTCTTGCGGAATTTTAAAAATTGCCAAACAATCATTTGCAGTAGTTAATGCAGTTATTTTTTTTAAATCAGAATCGGAAATAATTGTTTTTTTTGACTCTAAAACCTCAGGAAACATTGGTTTAGTTACATATAAATTCTCTAATTCGAAATTAGAGCGCAACAATTCCTCAATTACTTTTACTCCTTCTGCAAGAAATAATTGATGTTGTTTTCGGTATTTTTTTTGAACCAAACTCGTTATAAGTTTTATTTGGTTTTTACTAACCATAAAAAAGTGTATTTTTGAAGTAAATTTTGGAATCGTTTGAACAATATTAATACAAAAATATCATTATTTATTCTAATTTCGGTACTTATTACTGCCTGCGATGTGGTAAAAAAAGTTCCCGACGAAAAATACTTACTAATTAAAAATGAAATTTTAGTAAACGAGAGGAAAAACTCTGAAGATGTTATTGTTTCTCAGCTAGTACAACAACCCAATACATCGCTTCTTGGATATAAACTTAGGCTAAACATGTATAATTTAGCTAAGAATAATACTGATTCTATTTTTAAGGCAAAGTACACAGCCAATCCTGCTAAATACAAAAGAAAAGCAAAATGGCTTTCAAAAAAACAAGTTGATCGATTAGGACAGTCTTTTTGGTATTCTGGTTGGCATAGTTTTTTGAGACGAACTGGCGAACCTCCTGTCATAATAGATACATTAAAAACAAAAAGATCTATAAAACGATTGAAAGCATATTATTTTAACCATGGTTATTTTGATACTGAAGCGAAGTTTAAAATAAATTATTTAGAAAAAAAACGAGGTGAAATAAGTTATACTGTAATAACCGGAAAACCAACATTCTTAGATACTATATCGTATGATATTGAAACTCCAGCATTAGATTCTTTGTATATGTCTTCTAAATCTAAATCATTTATAAAACAAGGTCAACAATATAAATTGGACAACTTTAATGATGAACGTTCTAGAATTACATCTAATTTCAGGAATCATGGTGCATACTATTTTCAGCAACAAAGTATTAGTTTTGTAATTGACACTACTAGTAAAAAAGCACCTGTAAAACTTTCAATTGCCAATCAAGCAACAAAATTTGGCGATTCAGTAAAAAGCAAACCATATAAAATATATAAAATTGGTGCTGTTAACATTTTTACAACTGATTTAGATAACAAAAATCAAAAAAAAATTGCTGATAGTGCAACTTACAAAAATTTTAATCTTTATAGTACAGACAAATTAAGATATCGATCTAAAGCTATTACAGATGCTGTTTTTATTCAAAAAGACAGTTTGTATAGTGATGACAATAGAACATTAACCTTACGCTCTTTAAGCAACTTAAAAGTTTTTAATTATCCGAGTATACAGTTTGTAGAAGATACACTGACACAAACTCTAAAAACAAATATCTATTTAACTTCAAAATCAAAATATAACCTCAGGCCAAGTCTAGATGTAACACATTCTAATATTCAAGATATAGGAATTTCGGGAGTTACATCACTTTCTATCCGAAATATTTTTAGAGGTGCCGAAATATTAGAATTGGGATTAAGAGGAAATATAGGATCTTCTAAAGGATCATCTAGTCCTGACAATAAATTTTTTGATATCTTAGAAATTGGAGCCGATATGCGATTAAGTTTTCCAAGATTATTTCTCCCATTTAAAACCGAGAGAATTATTCCAAAAAGCATGTTTCCTTCTAGTCTAATTAGTGCAGGATTTGCAAAGCAAAAAAACATAGGTTTAGATAAAGAAAGTTTTACAGCCGCCATAAATTATAATTGGACACCCAAAAAAAATGTAACTGCAAAATTTGATTTAGTTAACCTTCAATATATAAAAAATATTAATATTGATAACTATTTTAATGTTTACGGTTCTTCTTATAATAGACTAAATAATTTAGCTCGTACTTACGGCATTGTTAATGCCGACAGCAATCTAGGAATTGAGGATGGAAGTGCTGACATATTCATTAACAACACATTAAATAATACATATCCATTTCTAACCGCTTCAAATCCAGATTACAAAACTATAAAAAGCATTAAAGAGAGAAAAGATAGATTAACTGAAAATAACTTGATATTTGCTGGTAATTTTAGTTATTCAAAAGATTCAAAAACAGATTTTTTCGACAAGGAATTTTATAGTTTTAGAAGTAAAATTGAAGCAGCGGGTAATTTATTATCACTCGTGGCAAATCTTTCAAAACAACCAAGAAATAGTGATGGTACAAGAAGTATATTTGGTTTAGAATATTCTCAGTATGCAAAAGCAGAATTTGATTTTGTAAAAAATTGGGATTTAACAAATGGAAAAACAGTAGCTGTGAGAAGTTTCTTTGGAATTGCAATTCCATATGGCAACTCTAAATCTATTCCTTTTTCTAGAAGTTATTTTGCAGGAGGTTCTAACGACAATCGTGCATGGCAATCATATGGATTAGGTCCTGGAAGTTCTCTAGAATCATATGATTTTAATGAAGCAAATATGAAAATTGCGTTTAGTGCTGAATTTAGATACAAAATATTTGGAAATCTAAATGGTGCTTTTTTTGCAGATTGTGGTAATATTTGGAATGTCTTTGACAACGAACAAGATGAAGCTAAAGTTTTTTCAGGAATTTCATCTTTAAAAAACTTGGCATTAGGTACTGGATTAGGACTGAGATATGATTTTAAATTCTTTTTAGCTAGGCTAGATTTTGGTTTTAAAACCTACAATCCAGCAAAAGACGAAAACGAAAGATGGTTTAAAGAATTAAATTTAAGCAAAGCTGTTCCAAATATTGGTATAAATTATCCATTCTAAAAGTTAAATTAGTAATTTTGTAAATCTTAAATTTAAAAAAATGACACATAATATAAAATCAGGTGTAGCTACAGGTGATCAAGTTCAGGAAATTTTTAATTATGCCAAACATAAAGGATTTGCATTACCAGCAGTAAACGTAATAGGTTCAGACACTATAAATTGTGTAATAGAAACTGCAGCAAAACTAAATGCTCCTGTAATTATTCAGTTTTCAAATGGAGGAGCTCAATTTAATGCTGGAAAAGGATTATCCAACACTAACGAAAAATCTGCAATTGCTGGTGCAATTGCTGGTGCAAAACACATACATACTCTATCGGAATCTTATGGTGCAACAGTAATTTTACACACAGATCATTGTGCTAAAAAACTTTTGCCTTGGATTGACGGTTTATTAGATGCATCAGAAAAACATTTTGCAGAAACAGGAAAGCCATTATATTCTTCCCATATGATAGACTTATCTGAAGAACCTATTGAAGAAAATATTGAAATTTGCAAAACTTATTTGGCTAGAATGAGTAAAATGGGAATGACTCTCGAAATAGAATTAGGAATTACTGGAGGAGAAGAAGACGGTGTAGACAATTCTGATGTAGATAGTTCTAAACTATATACGCAACCAGAAGAAGTATGCTATGCTTATGAAGAATTACTTAAAATAAGTCCTCGTTTTACTATTGCTGCCTCTTTTGGAAATGTTCATGGTGTTTATAAACCTGGAAATGTAAAACTGACACCTAAAATCCTAAAAAATTCTCAAGACTATGTTCAAAACAAATTCAATACAGGTCATAATCCTGTAGATTTTGTTTTTCATGGTGGCTCAGGATCAACTCTAGAAGAAATTAGAGAAGCAATAGGTTATGGTGTTATAAAAATGAATATTGATACCGATTTACAATTTGCTTTTACCGAAGGAATTCGTGATTATATGGTAAAAAACATAGATTATCTAAAAACCCAAATAGGTAGTCCAGATGGATTTGATTCGCCTAACAAAAAACATTATGACCCAAGAAAATGGCTTCGTGAAGGAGAAATAACATTTAATAAAAGATTAGAACAGGCTTTTGCCGATTTGAATAACATTAATACACTATAAATTACGATTTAGGAATTATTTCCGAAATTTGAAATCTGAAATTAATATGAGTTGGTTTAAAAGAAAAGAAAAAGGGATTACTACAGCTACCGAAGACAAAATGGATGTGCCAAAAGGACTATGGTACAAATCTCCTACAGGAAAAATTGTTGATGCCGATGAGCTAGCAAGAAATCTTTGGGTAAGCCCAGAAGATGATTTTCATGTTCGCATAGGCAGTGCTGAGTATTTTCAGATATTGTATGACAATAACGAATTTACAGAGCTTGATGCTAACATGACTTCCAAAGATCCACTAGGATTTGTTGATACAAAAAAATATTCTGACCGTTTAGTAGATGCCATGAGCAAAACTAAGCTAAAAGATGCTGTTCGTACAGCTGTAGGGAAATCTAAAGGGCGTGACTTAGTCGTTTGTTGTATGGATTTTGCTTTTATTGGAGGTTCAATGGGAGCTGTTGTAGGAGAAAAAATTGCTCGCGGAATAGATCATTCTATCAAAAACAACATTCCTTTTGTTATGATTTCAAAATCAGGTGGAGCACGTATGATGGAAGCTGCTTATTCACTAATGCAATTAGCAAAAACCTCAGCAAAATTAGCACAACTTGCCGAAGCAAAAATTCCATATATCTCATTATGTACAGATCCTACAACTGGAGGAACAACTGCTTCATATGCAATGCTTGGTGATGTAAATATTTCCGAACCTGGAGCCTTAATTGGTTTTGCAGGACCTCGAGTTGTAAAAGACACCACAGGTAAAGATTTACCTGAAGGATTTCAAACAGCAGAATTTGTCCTAGAACATGGCTTCTTAGATTTTATAACGCCAAGAAAAGAACTAAAGGATAAAATAAATTTATATTTAGATTTAATTTTGAATACAGAAGTTAGATAAATTTATTTTAAAAATATAGGAAATAAAAAACGCACTCAAATAAAATTGAGTGCGTTTTTTATTTTAATATGAATCTACATTCCACTTCTAATTGCCTCAACAGGATCCAATTTTGAAGCCATGTATGCAGGAATAATTCCAGCAATAATTCCTATAAAAACTGAAACTCCAGCACCAAAAATAATATTACCAATACCTAGAACAAACTCAAAATCTAAAACATTGGTTAAAATATAAGATATTATCCAAACAAAAAATACTCCTATAATACCACCAAATAAGCATAAAATAACAGACTCAAATAGAAATTGAAATAAAATAAACTTATTTTTAGCTCCTAATGATTTTTGAATACCTATCAAGTTTGTGCGTTCTTTTACCGAAACAAACATGATATTTGCAATACCAAATCCACCAACAAGGAGTGAAAATAAACTTATGAATATTCCACCGCCTTTTAATTGTCCTACAATTCCGTCCAATAAATCTGTAAATCCAGAAAGTACATTAATAAAAAAGTTGTCTATTTCTCCCGTTTTAACTCCTCTCAAGTTTCTTAACTTTTGAGTGATTTCTGCTTTAAACGCATTAATATCTACTCCTTCTCCAGGTTTCAAAAGTATTACTGGAGTTAAAAAATCTGTGTTATCTCCATATTTTTTTCTCAGATAATTGGAAGGCAAATAAACAGATGTATCATCACTATCACCAAAAAGCCCTGCTCCTTGTTTCTTTAATACTCCAATAACAGTAAAATTTTGTCCATACATTCGTATCTTTTTTCCTATAGGATCAATATTATCAAAAAGGTTTTTAGCGACTTCATTCCCTAAAACAGTTAATAATAATCCTGAATTTGATTCAGATTCATTGTAAAATCGACCAGATTTAAAATCTAATTTTTGGATATCATCAAACTCATCTGAAACTGGAACCACATTGATATTACTAACTGTATTCCCTTCATATTTTAAAGTCTCTGGTTTTGTGAAAAATTGGAAACATACATTTTCAGCTCCTTTTACATTATATTTCAAATACTGATATTCCTCATAAGTTACATCTGGAAATTGTTGTCTTTTCCATTTTGGAATTTCAGATGGTCCAAATGAAAATTTCATTAAATAAATAGTGTTTTTGTCAAGTGTACTTAAATCTTTTTTAATTTTTCTATCTAAAGAATCAACAGCTGTTAACACTGCAATTATAGAAAAAATTCCAATTGTAACTCCCAAAAGCGAAAGTAACGTACGTAGCTTATTATTTCGCAAAGCATTAATTGCAAACCCAAAACTCTCTTTCAATAATCGAATATATACTACCATCTGCATTTATTTTTCTATATATAAGTATGATTTACATATAAAATGTTACAAAATTTAGGAATTTAGTTCTCATAATATTTAAAACCAATGATTATAATTCAAATAGGTTCTTAAATATAATATATTCATAAAAAAACAAGAAAGCCTGTTCAAAAACTTGAACAGGCTTTCTTGTATGAAAATTATTTAGATGATTAATCTAAATAATAAATATATCCAAAGTTTAACCAAATATTCCAGTCGTTAGATTTATTTTCTTTATAAACTGCAGGATTAGGATTTAGACCATCTACCCAATTTGAAAAATAGTATTGTACACGTAAATCTAATATTAAATCAGACAATGGTGTCAATTTATATCGAGTTCCAACACTTGAAACCACAGACCAAGTACTTCCGCTTTCATTTGAAAACCCATGTTTCTGACCATCGGATGGAGCCCAATATTTAGGATGAACATTTATTGCATCTAATTTCCCTAAAGTTGAATGAACTTCTGGGCTAAAAAAACTAAAATGCGCACCTAAACTCACAAAAGGAGCAAAACTTCCAGTAGTAGCTGTAAAATCCCTAATACTCCAAGGATAATATTCTAGTTGCATACCAATATCTGTAACAGAAGTACTTCCTTCCATTGACTTTAGTTGTTTTGCATCATTAGGAATACCAGGAGCAGGATCAGGTTTATTAACCTTTTCTGGAGTAACCCATTCCCCAAACATATTAAGTTTTGTCTTGTTAAAAGACAATTCACTTCTAAGTTTAAAGTGATCATTAAAATAAGTTTCCGGAGTATAACAATTACAATCTGCTCTGTATGAAAAATTAAGATAATGAACCAAACCGATACCAATACCTGTGTTTCCAGCATTTGTCTGAAAATCATGTCGTTCTCCATAATCAGATTGAAAGGCTACAGGTCCTGCAATTACCCCCACTTCGTGAGAAAAACCAAATTGTGCTTGTATCGAACTGATTGATCCTAGCAGGAATAAAAAGATTAAGCTAAAATATTTGGGCATGATTAAAAGATTTTGTTCATTATATGACAAATATATAAAAACATCAAACATTTCAAAAAAAAAAGGAGTTTTTTTTACATATTAAATTCTAATGAGAGTTTAATATAAAATTTCTTTGCTATATTTTTATAAAATGTATATTTGCTGTTCGTAACGAAAACGTTTTTTTAAACGTTAATAATCTATAAATCATGTCACAAAGTATTGATGCTTTCATCCAAGCAGTAGGTAAAAGAAACCCAAATGAGCCTGAATTTATGCAGGCAGTTAAAGAAGTTGCTGAAACAGTAATTCCTTTTATTGAAAAGAATAAAAAATACGAAGGCAAAATGCTTTTGGAAAGAATGGTCGAAGCGGAGCGTGTTATCATGTTTAGAGTAGTTTGGCTAGATGATGCTGGGAAAACTCAAGTGAATCGTGGTTACCGTATTCAGATGAGTTCTGCAATCGGGCCATACAAAGGAGGAATTCGTTTTCATCCTTCAGTAAATTTAAGTATCCTTAAATTTTTAGCTTTCGAGCAAACTTTCAAAAACAGCTTAACTACTTTACCAATGGGTGGAGGAAAAGGTGGAGCTGATTTTGATCCAAAAGGAAAATCAGATAACGAAATTATGAAATTTTGTCAAGCATTTATGACAGAATTATGCAAGCATATTGGCTCTGATACTGATGTACCTGCTGGAGATATTGGTGTAGGAGGAAGAGAAGTTGGTTATATGTTTGGTCAATACAAAAGAATTAGAAACGAATTTACCGGAGTTCTAACTGGTAAAGGAATTTCTTTTGGAGGTTCATTAATCCGTCCAGAAGCAACAGGTTATGGTGATGTATATTTTGCATATAGCATGCTTAAAACTAAAGGAGAAAGCTTCGACGGTAAAACTGTTGTAGTTTCAGGTTCTGGAAATGTGGCGCAATATGCTACACAAAAAGCAACACAATTAGGCGGAAAAGTAGTAACCATGTCAGATTCTGCCGGTTATATCTATGATGAAGCAGGTATTGATGCTGAAAAATTGGCTTACGTTATGGAAATCAAAAACGTAAACTACGGAAGAATTTCTGATTATGTAACTAAATATCCAAATGCTAAATATATTGCAGGAAAACGTCCTTGGGATGTAAAATGTGATATTGCATTACCTTGTGCAACTCAAAACGAACTAAACGAAGAAGAAGCTAAAACTCTTGTGGCAAACGGATGTATCTGTGTGGCTGAAGGAGCAAATATGCCTTCTACTCCAGAAGCAGTTACTGTTTTCCAAAACGCAAAAATATTATTTGCCCCAGGAAAAGCATCTAACGCTGGTGGAGTTGCAACTTCAGGACTTGAAATGTCTCAAAACTCATTGAGATTAAGCTGGACTTCAGAAGAAGTTGACGATCGTTTGAAAGTTATTATGAAAGACATTCACGAAGCATGTGTACAATATGGTTCTGATGGAAGCGGATATGTAGATTATGTAAAAGGTGCAAATATTGCTGGTTTCGTAAAAGTAGCCGATGCAATGTTAGGTCAAGGAGTAGTTTAATATTCCTTTTTTTACAAATAAATTTAAAAGTGCTCGTCTTGGACGAGCACTTTTTTTATACACAAGTATATTAAAACCAAAATAAAATCGTTTTTATTCTATATTTGTAATTGCTAATTTTTTTTAAATGAAAAACGTTTATATATATACTATTTTATTATTAACCATATTCTCTGGATTTTCCCAAGACAACAAACTATGGAAAGGTTACTTCTCTTATAATGCTGTAAAAGACATTTCACAAAGTACAACTCAAGTTTTTGGGGCAGCAGAAAATGCTTATTTTAAAAAAAATATAAATACAAATGAAATCTCAGTAGTATCCACAATAGAAGGATTATCCGGACAAGATATCTCTCAAATCTATCATAGTGAAATCTACAAAAAAACACTTATAGGTCACACCGATGGATTATTAATTGTTGTTAATGAACTAGACGGAAGCATGCTTAATGTAGTAGATATATTAAACAAACCATCCGTCCCTCCTAACAAAAAAAGAATAAACCATTTTATGGAACATAATGGTAAAGTTTACATTTCGACAGATTTTGGTATTTCCGTATATGATTTAAATCTTTCAGAATTTGGCGACACTTATTTTATTGGTTCTGGAGGTTCAAATGTCGAAATTTTACAGACAACCATTTACAACGGATTTATTTATGCCGTTGCTAATGGTTATGGACTTCTAAAAGCATCCGTTACAAACCCAAATCTTATTGATTTTAACCAATGGACAAACGTTTCAGCTGGAAATTGGACGAGTGTCGAGGCAACTAGTACAACATTAGTAGCCGTAAATTTAAATGGTTCTATTTATAAATTAATTAACGACAATCCTGTACTTATTACAAGTTATCCTCAGATCCCTTTAGATACTAGACACAATGATGGACACTTAATTATAACCACTCAAAACAATATTTATGTATATAATGAATCATTATCCGAAATTTTACATATAACAAACATTCCAAACATAACTGCTAATTTTACTTGTGCCACGGTTATAGATAATAAATTATATATAGGAACACGTGAAAATGGTTTTTTTGCAACATCTCTAAATAATCCAACTATTTTTGAAAACATAACGCCAAATGGTCCTGACAAAAACAAACTCTTTGCAATCCAATCTTTTTCAAACGGATTGTGGGCTGTATATGGTGACTATAGTGTTTATTATAATCCATATCCTTTAGATTCTTTTGGTGTAAGTAAATACGATTCCAATAATTTATGGACATTAACTCCTTACCAAAATTTATTTAATGCTAAATCAATATCACGAATTGCTATAAATCCAAAAAATGAGAATCAAGTTTATTTTAGCTCATACTATTCTGGTCTATTAAAGTTTGATAATGGTGTCCCAACAACAATCTTTAATACCTCAAATAGTAGCTTACAAACGATTACCGGACAAGTACCTGATGACATTAGAGTAAATGGTTCTGCCTTTGATAAAGAAGGAAATATATGGATAACTAACTCTTTAGTAAACAAGGAACTTCATGTTTTAAAGGCCAATGGCCAATGGCAAGGATTTTCTTTACCAAGTCTTTTATCCCCATTTTCTACAAATTATGGAAGATTAGCCATAGATAAAAATGATACAAAATGGATATGTACAAACTCTGGCGGTTTAGTAGGCTTCAATGAAAAATACAACAACAAATGCATTAGCATTAATGAAGGACAAGACGGAGGTAACTTACCAAACGGGGATGTAAGAGCAGTTGCGGTAGACAATAAAAACAAACTATGGATAGGGACTACAGCTGGACTTAGAATATTACAAAATGTAGATTCTTTTTTAACACAAAGTAGCTTAACTACAAATTCTATTATAATTCTCGAAGACAATTTAGCACAAGAACTTCTTTACGAACAATTCATTACCGATATTGTAGTAGATGGCGCAAATAATAAATGGATAGGAACTGCAGGCGCTGGAGTATTTTACCTATCCTCTGATGGACAAAAGACATTCAATATTTTCACCAAAGAAAACTCTCCACTACCCAGCAACACAATAACCGATATTGATATTAATATCCTAACAGGAGAGGTCTTTATAGCTACAGAAAAAGGAATGGTATCATTTAAAGGAACAGCTACAAACGGTGCCGAAAACTTCGAAAATGTAATAATTTATCCAAATCCTGTAAGACCAGAATATAATGGAAGTGTTTTTATAACTGGACTTATGAACAAAGCCAACGTAAAAATTACTGATATTGAAGGCAATCTGGTTCATGAAGGGATTTCCGAAGGTGGAACCATGCTTTGGGACACAAAAGCTTTAGGAAAACATAAAGTTGCCTCAGGAGTTTACATGATTTTTCTTTCTTCTGATGATGGCGGAGAAACCAAAGTGAAAAAAATAATGATTGTCAGGTAACGTAGATGCAAATAAAAACCAAAGCCATCGTAATTTCCTCTATCAAATACCAAGAAAAAAGCTTGATAGTCAAATGTTTTACGCTTTCCGATGGACTAAAATCGTATTTTGTTCGTGACGCGTTTTCTTCTAGAAAATCCAACCAAAAAATCGCCTATTTTCAGCCTTTAACAATTCTAGAAATCGAAGCCGTTCACAAGAACAAAGGCACTTTAGAGAATTTCAAAGAAATAAAAATTGCCACACCTTTTCATTCCATACATTCAGATGTAGTAAAAAGTACTATCGTGATGTTTATTTCCGAAATTTTACACCATTCCATTCACGAAGAAGAAAAAAACGAAGCTTTTTTTACCTTTCTCGAAACCGCTTTACATTGGTTAGATAATCATGATGAGATTGCAAATTTCCATCTCATTCTACTCTTAGAAACCACAAAATATTTAGGATTTTATCCAGATATTTCAAACTCTGAATACAAATTTTTCGAAATAACCGAAGGTGTTTTTTCTCCTTTTCATGCCATCAGTTCGCTCACAGAACACGAGACTAATTTATTCAAAAAACTCATTGATTTAAAGTTCGACAACGATCAAAAATCTTTCCATATCATCGAACGTCAAATTTTATTAAAAATCCTAATCGATTATTACAGTTTTCATCTCGACGGCTTCAAAAAACCAAAATCATTAGACGTTCTAAAAGAAGTTTTCTCTTAACTTATTATCACACTGAGCTTGTCGAAGTATGGCGTGACC
Organism: Flavobacterium sp.; assembly: GCF_046153165.1. Taxonomy (GTDB): domain Bacteria; phylum Bacteroidota; class Bacteroidia; order Flavobacteriales; family Flavobacteriaceae; genus Flavobacterium. Next base: position 24,783 of record NZ_JBJXEN010000011.1, read on the forward strand.
CGAAAAGGGTCGGGCTTTCCATTACAAGTCCTCGCACTTCCTTCGTCAGGCTGTGGGCTTTTCATTTCAATCCCTCACGCAAAGCACAAACTTTCAGCTTTCGACTTTCGACTTTCGACTTAATTTCTTACTTTCGCACCACGATTTAAGAAAAGGACAAAATGAGCACTAAATTCACTGAATACAAAGGACTTAATCTACCTACGGTAGCATCAGAAATCCTTGATTTTTGGAAAAAAGAAAACATCTTCGAAAAGAGTGTAACTACTCGCGAAGGCAATACGCCATTCGTATTTTTTGAAGGACCACCATCAGCAAACGGATTACCAGGAATTCACCACGTCATGGCACGTGCTATCAAAGATATTTTTTGTCGTTACAAAACCCAAAAAGGCTTTCAAGTAAAACGCAAAGCAGGTTGGGACACGCACGGTTTACCAGTAGAATTAGGTACCGAAAAAGAATTAGGAATTACCAAAGAAGATATAGGAAAAACCATTTCTATCGAAGAATATAACGAAGCCTGTAAGAAAACAGTCATGCGTTACACTGACGTATGGAACGATTTGACCGAAAAAATGGGATATTGGGTCGATATGCAAGATCCTTATGTAACCTACAAACCCAAATACATGGAATCCGTTTGGTGGATTCTAAAACAGATCTATAACAAAGATTTGATGTACAAAGGCTACACCATACAACCGTATTCGCCAAAAGCGGGAACAGGATTATCTTCCCACGAAGTCAATCAGCCAGGTTCTTACCGTGATGTTACCGATACAACGGTTGTAGCACAGTTTAAAGCAAAGCTATATATTAATGGAGAAACACCAGAAAATACAGTTGAAAAAGCATTCAAATTACATTATCCTCTTTTCTTCGGAGAAGGTTCAATGAGAGGGCTTTTCCAATTTTTAGCTTGGACAACAACACCTTGGACTTTACCGTCAAATACTGCTTTGACTGTTGGTCCTAAAATAGATTATGTTTTGGTAAAAACTTTCAATCAATATACTTTCAAACATATAAATGTTATTTTGGCTAAAAACTTAGTTGGAAAACAATTTGCAAAAGGTTTTTTTGAAAGTACTGAAGCTTCTGATTTTGAAAATTTCAAAGAAGGCGATAAAAAAATTCCATATCAAATCATAGCAGAATGCAAAGGCTCGGATTTAGTAGGAATTCGTTACGAGCAATTAATGCCTTTGGCTTTGCCATACCAAAACCCAGAAAATGCTTTTAGAGTGATTGCTGGTGATTTTGTAACTACCGAAGACGGAACAGGAATTGTACACACAGCCCCAACTTTTGGAGCAGATGATGCCAAAGTGGCAAAAGAAGCAACGCCAGAAGTTCCGCCAATGTTGGTTCTTGATGAAAACGGAAATCCTGTGCCATTAGTAAATTTACAAGGTAAATTCATCGATGGTTTAGGAAGTTATTCAGGGAAATACGTTAAAAACGAATATTATACCGATGGAGATGCTCCAGAACGTTCTGCTGATGTAGAAATTGCAATTCAGTTAAAAGAAGAAAATAAAGCATTTAAAGTAGAGAAATACGTGCACAGTTATCCGCATTGTTGGAGAACCGACACACCAATTCTATATTATCCACTAGATTCTTGGTTTATAAAAATCACAGAAGTTAGAGATAGAATGTTCGACCTCAACGAAACCATTAACTGGAAACCAAAAGCAACTGGCGAAGGTCGTTTCGGGAATTGGTTAAAAAATGCCAATGACTGGAACCTTTCTCGTTCTCGTTTCTGGGGAATTCCGTTGCCTATTTGGAGAACCGAAGAAGGAACAGAAGAAATTCTAATTGGTTCTGTTGAAGAATTATACAACGAAATCGAAAAATCTATCGCAGCAGGTTTTCAAAAGGAAAATCCTTTTAAAGATTTTCAGGTTGGAAATATGAGTGAAGAAAACTATGATTTAATCGATTTGCATAAAAATGTAGTCGATGAAATCACGTTAGTTTCTGCCTCAGGAAAACCAATGAAACGAGAATCTGATTTGATTGACGTTTGGTTCGATTCAGGGTCTATGCCTTATGCGCAATGGCATTATCCTTTCGAAAATAAAGACAAAATTGACGAAAATAAAGATTTTCCAGCGGACTTTATTGCCGAAGGTGTCGATCAAACTCGTGGTTGGTTTTATACCTTGCACGCTATTGGAACATTAGTTTTCGATAAAGTTGCCTATAAAAACGTAGTTTCTAACGGATTGGTTTTAGATAAAAACGGACAAAAAATGTCTAAACGTCTAGGAAATGCCGCAGATCCGTTTGAAACTTTGGCAGAATATGGTCCAGATGCTACGCGTTGGTACATGATTTCGAACGCCAATCCTTGGGATAATTTGAAGTTTGATTTAGAAGGTATTGCAGAAGTACGCCGTAAATTCTTCGGAACTTTATATAATACTTACTCTTTCTTTGCGTTATATGCCAATATTGACGGGTTTAAATATGCCGAAGCAGAAATTCCATTAAACGAAAGACCCGAGATAGATCGTTGGATTTTATCGGAACTAAATACGCTTATAAAAGTGGTTGATGACGCTTATGCGGATTATGAACCAACGAAAGCTGCTCGTGCTATATCAGATTTCGTTCAAGAAAATCTAAGTAATTGGTATGTAAGATTATGCAGAAGACGTTTCTGGAAAGGAGATTATGCACAAGATAAAATTGCAGCTTACCAAACATTATACACTTGTTTGATGACTGTTTCTAAGCTTGGAGCGCCTATTGCACCATTCTTTATGGATAAACTTTACAGAGATTTAACCTTAACAACACAGTCAGAAAAATATGACAGTGTACATTTGGCTGAGTTTCCAAAATCAGTTGAAAACTTTGTTGATAAATCGTTAGAAAGCAGAATGCAAAAAGCACAAACGATTTCATCACTAGTTTTATCGCTGAGAAAGAAAGAAATGATAAAAGTACGACAACCATTACAAAAAGTAATGATTCCAGTACTTGACGACGCATTTAAAGCAGAAATAGAAGCGGTTTCGGACTTGATTATGGCTGAAGTAAACGTAAAAGAGATACAACTTTTAGACGATGCTTCAGGTATTTTAGTAAAGCAAATAAAACCAAATTTTAAGGCTCTTGGACCACGTTTTGGGAAAGATATGGGGTTGATTGCCAAAGAGATACAAGGTTTCACAGCAGCTCAAATTAATCAATTAGACAAGGAAGGAACGTTAGATATTGTTATTTCAGGAAAAGACATAACTTTATCGATAGAAGATGTAGAAATCACATCGCAAGATATTGAAGGTTGGTTGGTTGCAAATTCAGGCGGAATTACCGTAGCATTAGACATTACAATTTCTGATGAATTAAGAAAAGAAGGAATTGCCCGAGAGTTAGTAAACCGAATTCAGAATTTGCGAAAAGATTCGGGTTACGATGTGACTGATAAGATTACGGTTTCGGTCGAAAAAAATGACAAGATAAATCAAGCCATTTTAGACAACCAAGACTATATAAAATCTGAAACACTTACAAAAGAACTAATTCTTTTAGAAAGTATCGAAAACGGTACGATTATTGAGTTTGATGATATAAAAACAATGATTTTAATTTCAAAATAAAGAAATTATGGTAGATGAACAAATAAGATTTTCTGATGCGGATTTAGCAGAATTCAAAGAATTAATCTTGGCAAAATTAGACAAAGCTAAAATAGATTTAGACTTAATACGAAGTGCTTACATGAATGATTTAAACAACGGTACGGATGATACATCGCCAACGTTTAAAGCATTTGAAGAAGGAAGCGAAACGATGTCTAAAGAGGCAAACTCACAGCTGGCTATACGTCAAGAAAAATTTATTCGTGACTTGAGAAATGCACTAGTTCGCATAGAAAGTAAAACTTATGGAGTGTGTAAAGTAACAGGCAAATTAATAAGCAAAGAACGTTTAAAAATTGTCCCACATGCTACAATGAGTATTGAAGCAAAAAATTTACAGAAATAATATATCTTAATAAATTACTAAACGCTCCTTTTTTGGGGCGTTTTTTATATAATATTGTTTATTTTTGTCCCATAATAAATTTAAAATGAATTTAAAGAAAGCTTATTTTATTGTTTTTTTGGTTTTACTAATAGACCAAATTTCTAAAATATATGTAAAAACACATTTTGTTTTACACCAAGAAGTTCCAGTATTCTCATGGTTTAAAATACTGTTTATAGAAAACGAAGGTATGGCTTGGGGTGTCGAAATTCCCGGCATTTATGGTAAGCTAACTCTAACCTTATTTAGAATTCTTGCCGTATGTGGAATTGGTTATTGGCTTTGGGATTCTGTAAAAAAAAGAGGCTCAAACGTGTTGATTATTGCAATCGCATTAATATTAGCAGGCGCTTTCGGGAATATTATAGATTCTGTTTTTTATGGCAAAATTTTTAATGATAGTTCATATAATCTAGCAACATTGTTTAACGATAAACCTTATGGTTCCTGGTTTTATGGAAAAGTAGTCGATATGTTTTATTTTCCTATTTGGGACGGCGATTTACCAACATGGTTGCCGTTTTTTGGCGGAAAACATTTTACTTTTTTTAATGCTATTTTCAATGTAGCAGATATGGCAATATCTACTGGAGTTGGAATTTTGATAGTATTTAATAAAAAGGCATTTGGGAAATAATTAATTAAAAACTGTATATTATTTTTGGAGTTACACAAAAATTCAATTTAACATCATTTTCAAAAACATCTGAAATAAACTCTTCGGGTTCAAAAAAAGAAAGTCCAATTTTGATGGTTTCGGGTTTGCATTCCGATAAAAATTTATCGTAAAAACCTTTGCCGTAACCTATACGATTTCCCATTTTATCATAAGCTAAAAGCGGTACAAAGACCACATCTATTTTATGAGTTGGAACTTCAATACCATCTACAGGTTCTGGAATATTGTATTCGTTTTTCTTAATTTTAGTATTGTCAGTAAGAAGAATATGTGTCATTTTTCGGGTGACAAAATCAGCTTTCGAAATTATAATTTCTTTATCTTTTCCCTGTAGTAAATGCAAAACAAACTCTGTATTTACTTCTTTTTGTTCTACAATTGGTAAAAACACATGAAAATAAGTCTTATCCCAAATAGGCAATAAAAGACAATGGTTTGCAATTGCCAAACTCAAATCTTCTATTTCCTGCTCTGAAAGTAACTTGCGAAGTGCTTTATACTTTATCCTTAATTCCTTTTTTAGCATTGAGAGTAACTTTTAAATCGGTTATAAAAGTACTCAAATGATCTACTTCTACATGATCCATAATTACAATTTTATACCATTTATTATTTTCATCATGTTTTTGAGGAACTAAATCGTATTTTTCTTCTAATTGTTCTGTAATATATTCTGCTTGAATAGTCACAATATTCATAAAAGGTTCTCGGAAGTATTTTACATTTAAAGCGTCTAATTGCTCGCACAACCATTCTGTCCTCATTTGTAGAATCCTTATTTTTTCGCACCAGCCAAACGGACCATAAGTAAACAATATCATCCAAACCGCTATTGCATTTGAGCCCGAACGGCTTCCACATAGTGTTAGATCCATTCCTTCTACATATTCAGCTTCTTTGGTAAGTACGTTTTCAATAAGTCCTTTTCTACAAATAAAAATACCTGTTCCGTAAGGTGCTTGCAACATTTTATGTGCATCAATAGTAACAGAGCTAATTTTAGGATTTTCAAAATTAATAACAGAATCTTTATTACTTATTGGATACACGAAGCCACCATAAGCGCCATCAATGTGCAATTTAAAATCCAACTGATATTTTTCTAAAATCTGGATATAATCATCAGGATTATCTATAGCTCCAAACATAGTCGTGCCCATATTAGAGACAACAATAAAGTATTTTTTTCCTTCGTTTTTAGCATTTACTATGATAGATTCTAAAGCATCTGTGTCTATAAGTCTAGTTTGAAAGGCTACGGGAATTTTTAACCAATTAATCATTAATAAGTTAGATGCTTTTGGAATAGAATAATGAGTATCTTCTGAAGCGATAATTACAATTTCATTAGGATTTGCTCCTAATTCATTAATAAAATAATTACGATACATCCAAATAGCTTGAATATTAGCTTCTGTTCCTCCTGGAGCAATATAACCATCAAAGGAATCTGGTTTGGCTTTAAAAATATCTACAGCCAGTACATTTAAAACCTCTCTTTCAATTTCTTGTGTTCCGCTAAAAGCTTTTTCAGAAGAACCAAAAGTATGACATCCTATATGATTAGGATTTGCTACATAAGCCTTAAGAGTTGGTGCATCTTTTAAAAATGGCGCATCACTATAAAAAACCTTTCCGTCGAGTTTGGAAGCTGGATATCCCAAAGACGAATCGTGTGCAAAATTCACATTCCCATCTAATGCTTTTTCAATACGTTCTTGACGTTCTTTTTGAGAAAGTTTTTTCCACACTATCATAAAATTAATTTTATTTCAAAAGTAAATCCTTTAAAATAAAAAAAACATGATAAATGTTAGTCTTTAATATGTGAAAAACAGGTTTAATTTATTCCCCCATCATCGTCTATAATGTTGGAAATATGATAAATCGCATCTCCTTCATAAACAATTGGAGAATGATTTGCATTTATCACATAACCATTAGTTGGTGCTTTTACTTTTTGTTCAAATTTCCCAAAAGGATCAGTAATTGTGCCTAAAATTGTACCTTTTTCTACAAAACAACCTATTAAATTATTATCGTGAAATAATCCTGAACATTTGGCTCGCACCCAACCTGATTTTTCAATATAAATAGTTTTGTTCTTTTGTTTTTCGGCAGTAAGATTCTCATTTAACATACCCAAATGTGACAAAATACGCTTTGCTCCATTCACACCTTCAGCAGCAACAGATTTGTTTATATCTAGCGATTTTCCTCCTTCAAAAAGCAACATTTTTACATTTATTTTCTCGGCAGAACTTCTAAAAGAACCGGCAATGTTTTTAGAGTATAAGGTAAAAGGAGCGTCGAAAACATCTGCTAATTTTTTTAATTCTGAATTATTTGGTGTAAGTCTAATTTGTGGGGCATTAAATCGACTAGCTCCTCCAGCATGAAAATCGATAGCGTAATCGACAATTGGCATAATTTCTTCTAGAATATGGTGTGCAAAACGACTCGCTAAAGAACCTTTTTTACTCCCTGGAAAAACACGATTTAAATCTCTTCCATCAGGAAATTCGCGTGATTTGTTTACAAAACCAAACATATCTACAATAGGAATACAGATAATAGTCCCTATTTTTGGTTTATTTACTTTCTGAATTATCAATTGTCTAATAACCTCAACACCGTTTATTTCGTCTCCATGAATACCCGCAGAAAACAAAATAACAGGACCATCAATAGTAGAACGCTCAACAATTACTGGAATTTTTAACTTGGTGGTCGTGTGCAAACGAGCAATTTCCATATCGATGGTTTTGCTTTCGCCAGCTTTAATACTTTCTCCAAGAATTGTAATTGCTTTAGCTTTTTTCATTATTATTAAATTTAGAATTTAAATGTAGAAATAATATTTTGGAAATCGTAAATTTGACTGTTTTTAAAAATAAATTCCAATATCAAAAAATGTCAATTCCATCTTTAGAATTACAAATACAAACGCTTCCGGATAATCCCGGAGTATATCAGTATTATGATAAAGAAGGCAAAATCTTGTATGTTGGCAAAGCAAAAAATCTAAAAAAAAGAGTATCTTCCTATTTTAACAAAGTACATGACACTGCAAAAACAAATGTACTTGTTAAGAAAATTGTAACTATAAAACATATTGTTGTTCCTAGTGAAACAGATGCTTTGTTATTAGAGAACAACCTCATAAAAACCCTGCAACCACGATATAATATTTTACTTCGTGATGACAAAACATACCCTTGGATTTGTATTAAAAAAGAACCTTTTTCGAGATTATTCCCAACTCGAAAAATGATTAAAGATGGTTCTGAATATTTTGGTCCTTATACGAGTTTTAAAACTGTTCACACGATTTTAGATTTAATCAAAGAATTATACCCTTTACGAACTTGTAATTTCGATTTGAGCGAAAAAAATATCGAAAATCATAAATTTAAAGTTTGTTTAGAATATCATATTGGCAATTGCAAAGGCCCTTGCGAAGGTTTAGAAACGCTAGAAAATTATCAAACGCAAATAAACGCCATTCGTGAAATTTTGAAAGGAAATTTTAAAGAATCGATGAAAGATTTCAAAAAAGTGATGACCAATTTGGCTCAGAATATGCACTTTGAAGAAGCTCAAAAAATAAAAGAAAAAATAGAAATTCTAGAAAATTATCAGTCACGTTCTACTATTATCAATCCGAAAATCACTAACATCGATGTGTTTTCTATTGTTTCGGACGAAGCTGCGGCATTTATTAATTTCCTTCAAATTTCGCATGGTTCGATTATTCGTTCCCATACTTTAGAAATAAAAAAGAAATTAGACGAAACCGATCAGGAATTATTAGAATTAGCTATTATTGAACTTCGAGAACGTTTTGAGTTACTTTCACGAGAAATTATTGTTCCTTTTGAAGTTGAAGTTGGTGAAAATATAAAAGTAACCGTTCCTCAATTAGGTGACAAAAAGCAAATTTTAGAATTATCAATTCGTAATGCGAAGTTTTACAGAATAGAGCAACTTAAGCAACTACAAATTGTAGATCCAGAACGTCATGTAAATAGAATTATGGCACAAATGCAAAAAGATTTGCGCCTTTCGGTCGAGCCACGACATATAGAATGCTTCGACAATTCGAATATTCAAGGAACCAATCCTGTTGCGGCTTGTGTGGTTTTTAAAGACGGGAAACCAAGCAAAAAAGATTATCGCCATTTTAATATAAAAACTGTAGAAGGGCCAAACGATTTTGCTTCAATGGAAGAAGTTGTTTATCGCAGATACAAACGCTTACTTGATGAAAACCAACCTTTGCCTAATTTAATTATTATTGATGGTGGAAAAGGGCAATTATCATCGGCACTCAAAATCATGGACGAACTCGATTTGCGAGGAAAAATAGCAATTATAGGAATTGCAAAACGATTAGAAGAATTATTTTATCCTGGCGATTCAGTTCCTTTATATTTGGATAAAAAATCGGAAACATTAAAAGTAATTCAGCAATTGCGAAATGAAGCGCATCGATTTGGGATAACCTTTCATAGAGACAAACGAAGTAAAGCAGCACTTAATTCGTCGGTAGAATCTATTCCAGGAATTGGCGAGAAAACCATGTTGACATTAATAAAACATTTCAAAAGTGTTAAAAGATTGAAATTAGCAACAGAAAAAGAAATTTCTGACGTTATAGGTGTTTCAAAAGCCAAAAAAATTACCGACTTTTACCTTAAAAATAATTAATATGAGAATTCCTCCAAGAAACAAGAAACAAGAAGCAAAAAATGAAGTTTTTTTGAGTCCTGTTTTATATGTTTTTTACGTATTTCTTCTTTTCTCTATTCTTTTTTCTCTTAATTCACAAGCTCAAGATTCAATCAGACGACCAAAAATAGGTTTAGTCCTTAGTGGTGGTGGCGCGAAAGGATTTGCTCATATTGGAGTTCTAAAGGAAATAGAACGAGCAGGAATAAAAATAGATTATATAGGCGGAACAAGCATGGGTGCTATAATTGGCGGATTATATGCCAGCGGATACAACGCAAATCAATTAGATTCTATATTTAAAGGAACGAATTTTGACGAATTAGTACAAGATTTTGTACCTCGAAAAAACAAAACTTTCTACGAAAAAGGTAATGATGAATTATATGCTATTTCATTACCGTTTCAACATTTTAAAATTTCAATTCCCAGAGGACTATCTAAAGGAATGTATAATTACAACTTAATAAGCAAGCTAACTCATAATGTTCGCCATATTCAAGATTTTAGCAAACTTAAAATTCCTTTTTTATGTATTGCTACAAACTTAGAAACTGGAGAAGAAAAAGTTTTTAAAAATGGATCTTTGCCATTAGTTTTGTCTGCAAGTGGCGCATTTCCTTCCTTATTTTCGCCAGTAGAAATCGATGGTGATTTATATGTAGACGGAGGTGTTTCTAATAATTACCCTGTAGAAGAAGTTCGAAAAATGGGAGCCGATATTATTATAGGTGTCGATGTACAAGACGATTTGAAACATAGAAACAAATTAAGTGGTGTTTTAGGGATTTTAACCCAAATTTCAAATTTTCAGATGATTGAGAAAATGAAAGAAAAAAAACAGCTAACAGACATTTATATCAAACCAAACATTGAAGGATTTTCAGTAGTCTCTTTCGATCAAGGAAGTGCCATCGTACAAAAGGGAATTGATGCCGCTTTGTTAATGAAAAACCTTTTAGATAAATTAGGAACAAACTATCAAAAAGAACCAGAAAGCATAAAAGAAATAGATAGTTTATTTATCAAAGGCATTGGTATAAATGGTAATGACCACTATACACGTTCTTATATTATTGGAAAACTCAGATTTAAACCAGGAACAAAAATTAGTTATACTGATTTACATAGCGGTATAAACAATCTTAATGCTACTCAAAATTTTAGCTCTTTAAGTTATAAATTATTAAAAGAAGGAACTCAAGATAACTTAATTATTAATGTTAAAGAAAACCCAGTAAAAACGTATTTTAAATTAGGGGTTCACTATGATGATTTATTCAAATCGAGTGCACTTATAAACGTTACTCAGAAAAATTTATTCTTTAAAAATGACGTAGCTTCTTTCGATTTTATTCTAGGTGATAATATCCGTTACAATTTAGATTATTATATAGACAACGGTTTTCACTGGAGTTTTGGATTCAAATCGAAACTAAATCAGTTTAAAAGAACTAGTAAAATCGATTTTAACGGAGGTCAAACATTAGCTTTAACATCATTAAATAGTTTAAATAGCATGAATAGTATAAATATAGATTATTTAGATTTATCTAATCAGGCCTATTTACAAACTATATTTGCGCAAAAATTTCTATTTGGAGCAGGATTAGAATATAAGCATGTAGATTTAACCACCGATTTTATTGCAAATACAACAACCCATTTAGAAAAAAACAATTATCTCTCATTAATAGGTTTTTTGAAATACGATTCTTTTAACAATAAATATTTTCCAAAAAAAGGTTGGTATTTTATGGGTGATGTTCAATCATTTCTTTCTGCGTCAAATTATACTACCGATAATTTTACTCGTTTTACAAATCTAAAAGCAGATACTGGAATAGTACAAACTCTTTTTAAGAAAATTTCGGTAAAAATTCAAACCGAAGGAGGATTTATAGTCGGAACAAAAAACAATAGTGTTTTCGATTATGTTTTGGGTGGCTATGGTTTTAATCAACTAAATAATTTTAAACCTTTTTATGGTTATAATTATTTAGCTCTTTCAGGCAATAGTTACGTGAAAGCCAGTTTGTCTTTTGATTATGAATTTGTCAAAAAGAATCACATTAACATAGCTTCGAATTTTGCAAATATTGGTAATAATATTTTTGATAGTAAAGAATGGATTTCTAGTCCAAAATATACAGGATATGCATTAGGATATGGTATGGAAACACTAATTGGACCTATCGAAATAAAACAAAGTTGGTCTCCAGAAACAGGTAAAAGTTTCACTTGGTTTACTGTAGGTTTTTGGTTTTAAAAACAATCTTATTTTAAAATAAAATTCATAAATATGTTTTTTTTGCTTAATTGTTTTCAAAAAAGTCTATTTTTGGGGAACTAAAACACAAAATTTTTATTTTTATGTCTATTTGGAAGAAAAAATCAATTGCCCTTTTAATGGCAGAAGCTACAGAATCTGAAAAAGGATTAAAAAGGACATTAACAGCTTGGTCGCTTATTGCACTTGGTATTGGTGCTATTATTGGCGCTGGTCTTTTTGTAAGAACCGCTACTGCAGCTGCTCAAAATGCAGGTCCATCAGTAACTATTGCTTTTATTGTTGCTGCAATAGGTTGTGCTTTGGCAGGACTTTGTTACGCTGAATTATCTTCATCAATCCCTATCTCAGGAAGTGCATATACTTATACTTATGCTACAATGGGCGAACTATTAGCTTGGATAATAGGATGGGATTTAATATTGGAATATGCTGTGGGAGCAGCAACTGTTGGAATTGCTTGGAGTGAATATCTAAATAATTTACTCATAAATGTGCTTCATACTAGTCCAATACCTTACTCTTTATCACATTCTCCTTTTCAAATTTCTGCATCAGGAGAACACGGTATAATAAATCTTCCCGCATTCTTTATAGTAGCAGTAATAAGTTTATTATTAATTAAAGGAACTCAAGAATCTGCATTTGTAAACGGAATAATTGTGATTATAAAAGTTTCTATTGTAATAATGATTATTGTTTTTGGATGGAATTATATAAAACCAATAAATCATACTCCATACATACCACAAGCTTCAGTATTTACTGATGACTCGGGTGTGGGCCATAATTACGGAGGAATAATGGGAATTCTAGGAGCCGCAGGAACTGTGTTTTTCGCTTTTATCGGATTTGATGCGGTTAGTACAGCAGCCCAAGAAACTAAAAATCCAAAACGAGACATGCCAATTGGTATTTTAGGTTCATTAGCTATTTGTACTGTTTTATACATTCTTTTTGCACACGTTTTAACTGGACTTGAATCTGTAGAGTTTTTTAGAACAAGTGGAAAAGAAGCATCAGTTGCAAACGCAATTACATCTGCAATGGATGGTTATGGATGGTTAGCACAGTTCGTAACAGTAGCAATTTTATTTGGATTCACATCTGTTATATTAGTAATGCTTTTAGGTCAGTCAAGAGTATTTTACTCGATGGGTAAAGATGGTTTATTACCAAAAGTGTTTGGAGATTTACATCCTAAATACAAAACACCATACAAAGCAAATCTTGTAATTTTAGTAATTGTAGGTTTATTTGCGGCATTTATCCCTGGAGATATTGTTGGAGATATGACAAGTATTGGTACTTTGTTTGCATTTATTTTAGTTTGTATTTCTGTAATAGTATTAAGAAAAACAAATCCAGAAATGAAACGTGAATTTAAAACTCCTTTTGTGCCATTTGTACCAATTTTAGGAATCATAGTTTGTTTGGCAATGATTTATGGACTTGGCTGGACAAATTGGTTAAGACTTGCTGGTTGGTTATTAATAGGACTTGTTATCTATTTTGGATATAGCAAAAACAATAGTGTTTTAAACAATCCAGACAAAAAATAAAGAATACAAAAATTGTAAAAAGGCATTAAAAAATGATTAATCATTTTCTAATGCCTTTTTACTTTTATAAATAGTTTCAAATAAATTAAGAAGAAATTTAAATATTTCCGATATTTGTTATTATGAAAACAACATGGGTAGGTTTATTAGGTTTTCTGAAATTTCTTATTAAGAGAAATCCAGAATGAATTGCTTAAAAAGCGATGAATCAATGCGTCAAGTAGAAAATAATTTATTTTCTTGACAAATTATCTAATTATTTAATTTAAAAAATTATGCCATTTTATCACAAATTAGGAAATATCCCCCCAAAACGTCATACACAATTCCGAAAACCAAATGGAGATTTGTATTATGAACAGCTTTTTGGGACTGTTGGTTTCGACGGAATGTCGACCAATTCCTACCACGAACAACGCCCTACACAAGTAAAAGAAATTCGTTCGCAATATAGCGTAGCACCAAAAATTGCTAAAACAAACAACATTCAATCCTATAAATTAAGAGGTTTTGAAGTCGAGCCACAAGATGACTTTTTAGAAAGCAGAAAAATTGTACTTACTAATTCTGATTGCCATATTGTTTTAGCAGCACCAAGAAAATCAACAACAGAGTATTTTTATAAAAATACCGATTCTGACGAAATGATTTTCATCCATAAAGGAACAGGAAAACTGCGAACAATTTATGGAAATTTAGATTTCAAATATGGAGATTATTTGATAATTCCTCGAGGGATTATCTATAAAATCGATTTTGATACCGAAGATAATCGCTTATTTATAGTAGAATCTCATGCGCCAATCTATACTCCAAAACAATACCGAAACTGGTTCGGACAATTATTAGAACATTCACCATATTGTGAACGTGATATTCGTCGTCCTTATGAATTAGAAACCAACAATGAAAAAGGAGACTTTATAATCAAAGTAAAAAAGAAAGACGAAATTTTCGAAATGGTTTATGCTACACATCCGTTTGATGTCATTGGTTACGACGGTTATAACTACCCGTATGCATTTTCAATTCATGATTTTGAGCCAATTACAGGAAGAATTCACCTTCCTCCTCCTATTCATCAAACATTCGAAACAACAGCATTTGTAGTTTGTTCTTTTGTCCCGAGATTATATGATTATCACCCATTATCAATTCCTGCACCATACAATCATAGCAATATAGATGCCGATGAAGTTTTATATTATGTAGATGGTGATTTTATGAGTAGAAATGATGTGAAACCTGGAAATATTTCCTTGCATCCAGCAGGGATTCCCCATGGGCCACACCCAGGAGCAGCAGAAAGAAGTATAGGTAAAAAAGAAACATTAGAATTAGCAGTTATGGTAGATACTTTCAAACCACTTATGGTTACAGAAGATGCTATGAAAATTGCAGATGACACATATTATCAATCTTGGTTACAAGAATAAATTAAAAAAAATTAAAGTCCAAGACGGACTAAAACAATATTATATTATGGCAAAAGAAGTAAAATCGGTAGAATACGGATTAGAAAAAATATTTGAAGGAGCACAGGATTTCCTTCCATTACTAGGAACAGACTATGTAGAGTTTTATGTTGGAAACGCAAAACAAGCGGCACACTATTACAAAACAGCTTTCGGTTACCAATCATTGGCTTATGCAGGATTAGAAACAGGTGTTAAAGACAGAGCGTCTTATGTTTTAAAACAAGACAAAATCCGTTTAGTATTAACCACTCCATTAAATGAAGATTCACCAATCAATGACCATTTAAAAAAACATGGAGATGGTGTAAAAGTAGTAGCACTTTGGGTTGAAGATGCAACTAAAGCTTACCAAGAGACAACAAAACGTGGAGCAAAATCATTTATGGAACCAACTGTCGAAAAAGATGAGTTTGGAGAAGTAGTGCGATCTGGAATATATACTTACGGAGAAACAGTTCATATTTTTGTAGAACGTAAAAATTATAATGGTGTTTTCTTGCCAGGATACAAAGAGTGGAAATCCGATTACAATCCGAAACCAACAGGTCTAAAATATATAGATCACATGGTTGGAAATGTAGGTTGGGGAGAAATGAATACTTGGGTAAAATTTTATGAAGATGTCATGGGATTTGTCAATTTTCTTTCCTTTGATGACAAACAAATACATACCGAATACTCTGCCTTAATGAGTAAAGTAATGAGCAACGGAAATGGACGCATCAAATTCCCTATAAATGAACCAGCAAAAGGGAACAAAAAATCTCAAATCGAAGAATACTTAGATTTTTACGGTGGACCAGGAGTTCAGCATATTGCAGTAGCTACAGATGATATTATTGCAACTGTAACAGATCTAAGAGCTAGAGGAATCGAATTTTTATCAGCACCACCTCATGCATATTATCAAGCAATCCCTGAAAGATTAGGAGTTCACATGGATATGATGAAAGAAGATCTTGTAGAGATAGAAAAATTAGCCATTATGGTCGATGCCGATGAAGATGGTTATTTACTTCAAATATTTACAAAACCAGTAGAAGACAGACCTACTCTTTTCTTCGAAATTATACAAAGAATGGGAGCGACTGGTTTTGGAGCAGGAAACTTTAAAGCTCTATTTGAATCTATAGAAAGAGAACAAGAAAAAAGAGGGACTTTATAACAAAAACGCTTTTTTATTACATTATTACCACCATACATCGATGTAGCGTTAATAAAATTGATAAAAATATGTTAAAGTTGGTTTTCCATTAGATAAAAACGAATTCACGCACTACTTTTGCACTCGCAATTGAGGGGGTGGTTCCCTGAAAATTGATAAATTTTCATAATTTATAGTTTTTTGGTTGGTTAAAGCATAAAAACTCAGTCATTTATTTGACTGGGTTTTTTGTTTTTTTAGTACATTTGGAATGAATTTTGTATTCCTTGTTAAAACGAATATAAATCAACCTAAAATGAAAACGAAAATACTATTATTATCATTATTTATTTCATTAAACACATTCGCTCAAAATCAAAGTGCTTTTGATGTTGGAGAATGGTTTAAATTCAGGATTCACTATGGTATGATAACCGCTGGTTACGCTACTCTAGAAGTAAAAGAAGCTGCAATAAATAATAAAAAAGTTTTTTATGCTGTTGGGCACGGCTATACGTCTGGAATGGCAAAAACTTTCTTTAAAGTAGAAGATCATTACCAAAGTTTTATAGACAAAACATCAAGCAAACCTTATCAGTTTCTTCGTAAAATTGACGAAGGAGGTTATACAAAAAACCAAGAAGGTTTTTTTAACCAAGATAAAAATACAATACTAGTTAAAGACTACAAGAACAATACCGAAAAAACATTTCCCGTAAGTGAAAACGTGCAAGATATTGTCTCTGCATTTTATTACTTAAGAAATCATCCAAACATAGACAAACTAAATGTTGGAGAATCAATTATGATAGATATGTTTTTTGATGATGAAATCACTAAATTTAAATTAAAATTTATTGGTCGAGAAACAATAAAAACAAACTTCGGTAAGGTAAAAACAATGATTTTTAGACCTCTCGTTCAATCTGGAAGGGTTTTTAAAGAAGAAGAAAGTTTAACCGTTTGGATCTCAGACGACGAAAATAAAATACCCTTAAGAATTAAAGCCAGCCTAGCTGTAGGTTCGCTAAAAGCAGATTTAGAAACTTTTAAAGGATTAAAAAATCCATTTATGGTAATTAATTAATATGACAAATAAATTTGAAAATATAGTTCAAGAAATTGACGAAAAATACAAGGCAATAAATCAGAAAACCGAAGCCCATCTAGAAGGTTTACTTTGGGCTAAACCAATTACATATTGGGATTATATACAAACTGACGCTCTACTAAATCTTCAAGTACAAAGAACAACTTTACCCGATGAAAATGTATTTATAATGTACCATCAGGTAAATGAGATATTGTTTAAAATGATTTTGTGGGAAATTAACCAATTGTCGCATACAGAAAAACCAACAACTACTTTTTTTACCGAAAGGTTAATGCGAATTAGTCGTTATTTTGATATGCTAACCACTTCTTTTGATATTATGGGAGACGGAATGGAAGTAGAACAATACATGAAATTTCGCCACACACTAACACCAGCAAGTGGTTTTCAGAGCGCACAATATCGTATGATCGAATTTTCTTCAACCGATTTAATAAACTTAATTGATTACAGATTTAGAGCGACTATAGATAGAAACACGCCTTATACACATGCTTTCGAACATTTGTATTGGCAAGCTGCCGGAAAAGATCATACAACAGGAGAAAAATCATATTTACTTCTTGAATTTGAAAGAAAATATAAAGACGAATTTTTGCGTTATATGGAAGAATATAACACCATAAATCTTTGGAGAAAATTTAAACAATTACCTGAAGAAGATCAAAAAAATACAGAATTAATTGCAGCAATGCGCCATTATGACAAAACGGTAAATATTACTTGGGTCATGGGACATTTAAATGCAGCAAGAAAATATATTGGAGATGGTGATGCAACTGGCGGAAGCGATTGGAAAAAATATATGCATCCAAAACACCAAAGAAGAATATTTTTTCCCGAACTTTGGACAGATGAAGAATTAAAAACTTGGGGAGAAAATCTCTAAAAAATACCATTCCATTTGAAAAAGATTATAACGCTATTAGTCATTGCGCTACTAATTATTTCATGTAAAAAAGACAATGAGAAGTCGCTTTTACCTACAAAAAAAGCCGAACCAATTCGTTATGATTTTGGATTTCGACTTAATGATTTTTTTGTCATAAATGACACTATAAAATCCGGAGATACATTTGGCAGCATTATCGAAAAACAAAATTTAAACAGCAAACAAGTATATGACATTGTTGCTAAAGTTAAAGATACCTTTGATGTACGAATAGTAAGAATTGGTAAACCATATACCATGCTCCTTTCCAAGGATAAATCTAAAAAATTACAATACTTTATATATCAGCCAGATCAATTAAGCTATTACATTGTCGATTTTCGAGATTCGATTGTATTGGCAAGTAAAAAAACAAAACCAGTAACATTCAAAAGAAGAACAATTGCAGGTGAATTAAATGGCTCGTTATCAGAAACACTACACAACGAAGGAGCATCGGCAGCATTATCAAGTCAATTAATAGGAATTTATAAATGGTCTATCGATTTTTTTAAATCTAAAAAAGGAGACAAATTCGCCGTAACATTTACCGAAAGATTTATAAATGATACAGTATATGATGGAATAGATTCTCTAGAAGCAGCTTTTTTTGAATACAAAGGCAAGAAAATTTACGCATTCCCTTTCAAGCAAAATACATCAGACAAAAAAGTAGATTATTATGATGATGAAGGAAAGGCATTAAAAAACTTCTTCTTAAAAGCGCCATTAAAATCGATAAATATTACATCGAAATTTTCAAAAAGCAGATTTCACCCAGTACAATTAAGGTGGAAAGCACATAGTGGCACCGATTATGCTGCGCCAACAGGAACACCAATTATGACAACAGCAAGTGGTGTTGTCGAAAAAGCTGGATATTCTATAGGAAACGGAAATTATGTGAAAGTAAAACACGACAAAACTTACGCTACACAATATTTGCATATGTCTAGAATCTTGGTTCGTCGCGGACAGCATGTAATTCAAGGTCAAATCATTGGAAAAGTAGGAAGCACAGGCCTTGCCACTGGCCCTCACGTTTGTTATCGCTTCTGGAAAAACGGCAAACAAGTAGATGCTTTAAAACTTAAATTGCCAAATTCGGCACCTATGGACAGCAAGAATAAGCCTAGATTTATTGAGTTTATGACTCCATTAAAAAGAGAATTAGACAGTATAGCAGCTTTAAATTAATTTTTAGGAGCCATTCCTGCTGTACAACTATATCTTTTCCTTTCTAAAGAAAAAAGGAAAAGGATGCCGTTTCCATCAAGGCTAAAGATTACATTCCAAAATAATTTTCTTTTATTCCATTTTACATTATATATCTTAAAATCGTAAATTCGCTTTTTAGTTACAAATCTGTAAAATAATAATAAATGTCTTTACAAAATACAAATCCTACCACAACCATAGCATGGCAAGCACTCGAAAAGCATTTCCATGAAATAGAAAATGTAACCATGCAACAAATGTTTCAAGACGACAAGTTGCGAACACAAAATTTTCATATTAAGTGGGATAAATTTCTTTTAGATTATTCTAAAAACAGAATCAATCAAAAAACTATCAATTTATTGTTAGATTTAGCGAACGAGATAGGGTTAAAAGAAGGTGTTAATTCTTATTTTTCGGGAGATATTATAAATCAAACCGAAAACAGGGCAGTTTTACACACTGCTTTGCGAGCCAATAAAAACGACTCAGTTTTAGTAGATGGTGAGAATGTAATTCCTGAAATTTTTGAAGTAAAAAATAAAATAAAATCATTTTCTGAAGATATAATTTCAGGAAATAAAAAAGGTTTTACAGGTAAATCTTTTACAGATATTGTAAATATAGGAATAGGTGGTTCAGATCTTGGTCCTGCAATGGTAGTCGAAGGATTACAGTTTTACAAAAATCATTTAAACACCCATTTTGTATCTAATGTAGATGGAGATCATGTAAGCGAAATTATTCAAAAATTAATTCCAGAGACAACATTATTTGTAATTGTTTCTAAAACATTTACTACACAAGAAACATTAACAAATTCTGAAACTATAAGAAACTGGTTTTTAAAATTTGCAAAACAAGAAGATGTAGCGAAACATTTTGTGGCAGTTTCTACCAATATAAAAAACGTTACTGAATTCGGGATAGATAAAAACAATATTTTCCCGATGTGGGACTGGGTTGGAGGTCGATTTTCATTGTGGAGCGCAGTAGGTTTAACTATTAGTTTAGCCGTTGGTTTTGATAATTTTGATAAATTATTGTCTGGAGCAAACAAAATGGATACTCATTTTAAAATTGAATCTTTTGATAAAAATATTCCTGTAATCTTAGCTTTATTGAGTATTTGGTATAATAATTTTTTTGGAGCAGAAAGTGAAGCTATAATTCCGTACACACAATATTTGCAAAAACTCGCTCCTTATTTACAACAAGGCATCATGGAAAGCAACGGAAAAAGTATTGGTCGTGACGGAAAAACAGTAAATTACCAGACAGGTACAATTGTTTGGGGAGAACCAGGAACTAATTCTCAACATGCTTTTTTTCAATTAATTCATCAAGGAACAAAACTTATTCCTACAGATTTTATTGGATTTTCAAAATCTTTGTATGGCAATAAAGATCATCATGACAAACTCATGTCTAACTTTTTTGCACAAACAGAGGCTTTACTTCATGGAAAAAACTCAAATCAAGTCGCTACAGAGTTTAAAGAACAAGATATTTCATCAGAAACAGCGAAATTCTTGCTTCCCTATAAAGTTTTTGAAGGAAACAAACCTACAAATACATTTTTAATAGATTCTCTAACTCCTGAAACACTCGGCTCATTAATTGCCATGTATGAGCACAAAATATTTGTACAAGGACTCATTTGGAATATCTTTAGTTATGATCAGTGGGGAGTAGAATTGGGCAAACAATTAGCAAATTCAATTTTAAGAGAAATTAACACTCAAGAGGTTAAAAATCACGATAGTTCGACAGAGTTCTTGTTGAATCATTTTATAAAAAATAATCATTAAATAAATACAATATCATATTATTCCATATTATTTTTGTTTAATATAGATTCATTATTAAGAATACCGCAATTTAAAATTGATTATTAAAAACAGATTATTAACGTTTAGTTAACATTCGAAAAAAAATATTGGGCGACCTTTGCTAAAATTTTATAAATCAAATTATATGAAAAAAGTATTCATTCTTTTTCTTTTATTTCTATCCACTTTCGGGTTTTCTCAAGTTACCAAATCTTCAATTTCTGGTACTGTAAAATCTAGTAAAGGAGAATTGTTGCCAGGTGCAACGATAGAAGTTGTACACCAACCGACTGGAACAAAATATTTTGCAAATGCCGATTTTTCAGGTAATTATGCAATTCCAGCGATAAGACCAGGAGGTCCTTATTTAGTAAAAATCTCCTTTATGGGTATGAAAACAGCCGAAATAACAGACATTAATGCTCCACTTGGAAATAATGTTAATGTAAGTGTTGTTTTGCAAGATGAACTAAATGCTTTACAAGAAGTTGTTGTAGCGATTAAAAAACCTAACAGTGCCTTCTCTAAAGGAAGAACAGGTGCTTCTCAACAGTTTTCAACTAGAGAAATAAATGCAGTACCCGTTTTAGGATCTCGTTCTATAAGTGCAATTACTAAATACAATGCAAACTCAGGTTCTAACGGTTCTTTTGGAGGTCAAGACTCTCGTATGAATAATTTTACGATTGATGGTTCTGCCTTCAATGATGGTTTTGGTCTTGGATCTACTGCACAAGCAGGAGGAAGAACTGGATCTACAGCTATTTCTCTTGATGCAATAGAGCAAGTACAGGTGAATATTGCCCCTTTTGACGTTCGTCAATCAGGATTTACAGGAACTGGTATAAATGCAGTTACAAGAAGTGGAACAAATGATGTTGAAGGATCTGTTTACCATTCATTTAGAAATAATAAAAAGGAGTTTATAGGTACAAAAGCAGGTAAAGTTGCTATAGAACCAGCTGCTTTTGATGAGAAAATATATGGTGTTCGTTTTGGTACTCCAATTATAAAAAATAAATTATTTTTCTTTGGAAATTTTGAAACAGTTGACAACACAAGTCCTGCAACAAACTGGACAACTTCTGATTCTCCATTAAAAGGTTCTCAAATATCTGCGCCAACTACAGCGCAAATGCAAACACTTTCAACGTTTTTACAAGACAAGTTTGGTTACACAACTGGTCCTTGGGAAAATTATGATGCTGTAAAAGAATCTAAAAAATTTCTTGCTAGATTAGATTGGAATATTAATGACAATCATAAATTAACTGTTCGATATATTCACCACGATTCTAATGCGGATCAAGGTGTGTCAGGTTCGAACTCGTTAGGATTTGGAAATAGAACTGGGAATCAATTCTCAATGGCTTACAAAAATAGTGGTTATATCATTAAAGATAACTCAAGATCTATTGTTGTCGAATTAGACAGTAAACTATCAAATAAATGGAATAATAACTTCATTGGAGGTTATGATTATCAAAATGAAGATAGAGATTTACAAGGAGGTGGTTTTTTTCCAACTATTGACATTAAAAATGGTGTGCCTAATGCTTTACCTCTAACAGGTTACACTACTAGTAATAATAGTTTTATTTCTGCAGGTTTAGATCCATTTACACAAGGAAATTTATTAGACTATTCAACTTTACACTTTACAGATAATCTAACAAGACATTCTGGGAATCACACTTTTGTTTTAGGAGCTAATTTCGAGCACTTTAAATCAAATAATTCATTTTTCCCTGGATCTAATGGAGTTTTTGTATTCAACTCGCTTGATGAATTTTATTTAGCAGCAAACGAATCTTTAGCATCAGGAGGAGCACCTTCTACTGCTAATCTACCAATAAAAACTCAATTCAGATATTCTGCTTTACCAGGAGGCGCAGATCCGTTACAAACATTAAAATCTAATAAAATAGATTTATATGCTCAAGATGAGATTAAAGTATATGATAATCTTAGAGTAACTTTAGGCCTTAGAGCAACTAGAGTTTCTTTTGAAGATACAGCTTTAGAAAATCCTGTTGTAACTGCTATGACATTTGCAAATGGCGAAAAATTTAATACTGGCGAAATGCCTAAAACACAATATCTTTTTGAACCAAGATTAGGGTTTAACTTAGATGTTACAGGAGATGCTAAAACACAAGTTCGTGGAGGAACAGGAATTTTTTCGGGAAGACCTCCTATGGTTTTCTTATCTAATGCTATTGGGAACAATGGTGTCTTAACTGGATTGGTTGATGTATCAGGAGATGGTTTAATTGCTGGAGGATATGGTTTTACATCAAATCCAGCACAATATTTTACTCCAGCTACACCAACACTTCCTTCTACACTTGATTTAAATTTCACAGACAGAAACTTTAAATTTCCTCAAGCTTGGAAAACTACAATTGCTTTAGATCAGAAACTACCATTTGGTTTTGTAGGAACTATTGAAGGAATATTTAGTAAAAACATAAATGAAGTTTTTTACTATAATGCAAATTTAGCAGCACCAGTAGGAACAATAAATGGTTCTGCAAGTGGAGATAATAGACCACTTTATGCAGGAACAGATAATGGTCTTAGAATAAACAATAATGTTATTAATGGTATTGTACTTTCTAATACAAATCAAGGATATTTTTACTCTACTACATTCAAACTAGACTATCCATATAAAAATGGTCTTTGGGGTTCTGTTTCTTATACACACTCTAAAGCTGAAGATTTAATGTCTGCTGGTTCTACAGCTGCAGCTACTTTTAGTAGTATAAGATCTGTAAATGGAAACAATAACGCATCACTATCTGCATCTAATAACAATACACCACACAGAGTAGTAGGTATTATTGGGTATAAAATTGAATATGGTAAAAAACTAGGTGCAGCTACTTCTATAAACCTTGGTTATATAGGAGAACAATCTGGTCCATTTTCATATACTTATTCTGGTAATTTAAATGGCGATGGAATAAGTGGTAATGATTTATTATATGTCCCTAACAAAGCGTCTGATTTACGTTTTGTAGACATTACACAAACAGTAGGTGGACAATCACTTACGCTTTATAGCGTAGCACAACAAGAAGCAGCATTTGATGCTTTTATTGATCAAGATCCTTATTTGTCAACAAAAAGAGGTCAATATGTAGACAGAAACAGCAATGTTTTGCCTATGTTACATAAAATAGATTTATCAGTTACTCAAGATGTTTATATTAAAATTGCGGGTAAAAAGAATAGTTTTCAGTTTAGAGCAGATATCTTAAACTTTACTAATTTGTTAAATAGAGACTGGGGAGTTTCACAAAGAGCAACTGCTCCAAGTATTTTAACAGTATCTCAAGCTCCTTCAAGTAGTAATAACTACATTCCTGGTTATCAAATGGCATTACAAACAGATGAGCAAGGAAAACGCTTTTTAGCAAAAGATTCGTTTCAAAAAAATGCTTCTATAGCTGATGTATGGCAAGCGCAGTTTACAATAAGATATACTTTTGGTAAATAATAAAATAAAAATCACATAATAATAAATTTAAATTATGAAAAATATGAAAAATCAAATCATAAAATTAATATTCGCTATTACAATAGTGTTTACAACTTTCTCTTGTACAAGCGATGATAACAATAAGGAAATTGCAAAATTGCCAACGATTACTGAAACATTAAATGCAGATGCAAACTTTAGTGTATTAGTAAAATCACTAAGAATTACTGGTATAACTAACTTTAGTTCAGCTGGATCATATACACTTTTTGCTCCAACAAACACTGCATTTGCAGCTTACACATCAACTTTATTCCCTACAGGAATAAATGATGCAACAGTAGTAGAACCAACAACATTAAGTACTGCGCAAATTGCTGAATTGAAAAAAATTCTACAAAACCACGTATTAGCAGTAGGAACTAAATCTTATGACTTAATAGCTTCTAGTACAGTTTCTGGGTACGTAAAAACTTTTGCTCCAGGACAAGGAAGTACAACTTTAAGTATGTTTGTGAACAAACCAGCTAGTGATATATTAGTAAATGGGGGCGCAACAAATGGGGGTGCAACAATCACTACAGCAGATATTGATGCTAGTAATGGTATCGTTCATATTGTAGATGCAGTTATAAAATTACCAAAATTAGTAAACCATATAATAGCAAATCCTGATTTATCGACTTTATACTCTGTAGTCTCAAGTACAGCAACTGGAACATATGGAGATCAATCAGCAGTTTTAGCAACTTTAAATGGAGTTGGGCCACTAACGCTTTTCGCTCCTTTAAATGATGCGTTTAACACTGCAACTGCAGCTGGAGGTTTTCTAACAGGTACGAATGCTACTCCAACTAACGTTAGTAAAATTTTGAGATACCATTTATCAAATGGAAATTTAACTTCTAGTTCTGCAACATCTTGGACTTCATCATCAGCAACTACTGATGTTACAATCACAACTTTAGCGGCTACTGCACAAACTTTTAAAATTACTTTAGGAACTTTAAAAATTAAAGAATTTCCAGCAATTGCAGTTCCTGCAAGTAATATCAAATTTGTAAACATACAAGCTACAAATGGTAATATTCACACTATTGACAGAGTTTTACAACCTATCTTACCATAAGACTTTGTAAAACACTAAAAAAACAAAAGCTGTCTAAAATTTAGGCAGCTTTTTTTGTTTATAATTAATTGTTTTTACGGAAAAATTATCTCAAAATTAATTGCAAAAAAACTACTTTTGCAAAATAAACTACAACAACACAATGAATACTACAAAAACAATACAATCGGCACTTATTTCAGTGTTTGACAAAGAAGGTCTAGAACCAATTGTAAAAAAATTACATGAACAAAACGTTACTATTTACTCGACTGGAGGAACTGAAGATTTTATTAAAAATCTAGGAATTCCTGTAGTTCCTGTAGAAGATGTAACCTCTTATCCTTCAATCCTTGGCGGAAGAGTAAAAACATTGCACCCAAAAGTTTTTGGAGGAATATTAAACCGTCAAGACAATGAGACTGATGTACAACAAATGCAAGAATACAATATTCCACAAATAGATGTGGTTATTGTCGATTTGTATCCTTTTGAAAAAACAGTATCCTCTGGCGCATCTGATTCAGATATTATCGAAAAAATTGATATCGGTGGAATTTCATTAATACGTGCTGCTGCAAAAAACTTCAAAGACACAGTGATTATACCTTCTGTTAATGAATATACTCTATTTTTAGATATTATTTCAAATAATAACGGACAAACTACGTTAGAAGAGAGAAAGCAATTTGCAACAAAAGCTTTTAATGTATCTTCACATTACGATTCAGCTATTTTTAATTATTTCAACAAAAATAAAGAAGAAACTGTTTTAAAAATAAGTGAGACAAAAGCTGATGTATTACGTTACGGAGAAAATCCACATCAAAAAGGATTTTTCTTTGGTGATTTTGACAAAATATTTACAAAATTACATGGTAAAGAATTGTCATATAACAATTTACTAGATGTAGATGCAGCTGTAAATTTAATGAATGAATTTAAAAATAATGAGCCAACATTTGCCATATTAAAGCACAATAACGCTTGCGGAATTGCAACTAGAAAAACAATGAAAGCTGCTTATTTAGATGCATTAGCTGGCGATCCAACATCAGCATTTGGAGGAGTTCTAATTGCTAATGGAAATATCGATTTGGCTACTGCAGAAGAAATAAATAAATTATTTTGTGAGGTAGTTATCGCACCAAGTTACGATGATAATGCTATCGATTTATTAGAAGAAAAAAAGAATAGAATTATATTGGTTCAAAAAGAATTAAGTTTACCAGAAACCTCTATTAGAAGTTGTTTGAATGGTATTTTGGTTCAAGATAAAGATTTAATTACCGATGATGAAGCGCATTTGAAAACTGCAACAAAAACCTCACCTTCTAAGGAAGAAGTTGAAGATTTGCTATTTGCATCAAAAATTTGCAAGCATACAAAATCGAATACAATTGTTTTAGCAAAAAACAGACAATTATGTGCCTCAGGGACAGGACAAACCTCGAGAGTTGATGCGCTAACACAAGCTATTCAAAAAGCAGTTTCATTTAAATTCGATTTAAAAGGAGCAGTAATGGCAAGCGATGCTTTTTTCCCTTTTCCTGATTGTGTGGAAATTGCGAAAAATGCTGGAATAGCAGCTGTAATTCAGCCAGGCGGATCTATAAAAGACGAATTAAGTATAAATTATTGCAACGAAAATAATGTTGCAATGGTATTTACAGGAATTCGTCATTTTAAACATTAATTTTATTACTTTTGTTCAATAATTAATATAAACAAATTTAACCCTTACTAAATATGGGATTTTTTGATTTCATGACCGAGGATATTGCGATAGATCTTGGTACCGCGAACACACTAATCATTCACAACGACAAAGTTGTGATAGATAGTCCATCTATTGTAGCTCGAGACCGTATTTCAGGCAAGATAATTGCCGTAGGTAAAGAAGCCAATTTGATGCAAGGTAAAACCCATGAAAACATAAAAACCATTCGTCCCTTAAAAGACGGAGTTATTGCAGATTTTGATGCTTCAGAGCAAATGATAAAAATGCTCATTAGAAACATTCCTGCTTTACAAAAGCGTTTATTTACTCCTGCTTTGCGTATGGTTGTATGTATACCTTCTGGGATTACCGAAGTAGAAATGAGAGCGGTAAAAGAATCTTGTGAAAGAGTAAATGGTAAAGAAGTGTACCTGATACACGAACCAATGGCCGCAGCAATAGGAATAGGTGTCGACATTATGCAACCTAAAGGAAATATGATTGTAGATATTGGTGGTGGTACTACCGAAATTGCAGTCATTGCTCTTGGTGGAATTGTTTGCGATAAATCGGTTAAAATTGCGGGTGACGTTTTTACAAACGATATTATTTATTACATGCGTACACAACACAATTTATTTGTGGGTGAGACAACTGCCGAAAAAATAAAAATAGAAATAGGTGCTGCAATAGAAGATTTAGATTCTCCACCAGACGATATGTCCGTTCAAGGACGTGATTTACTTACAGGGAAACCTAAACAAGTTGAAGTTTCTTCTCGTGAAATTGCAAAAGCACTAGATAAGTCTATTCAACGTATTGAAGATGCTGTAATGGAAACATTATCACAAACTCCCCCAGAATTAGCTGCAGATATTTACAATACAGGAATTTATCTTGCAGGTGGTGGTTCTATGCTTCGTGGATTAGACAAACGTATATCTCAAAAAACTGATTTACCTGTTTTTATTGCTGAAGATCCTTTAAGAGCCGTAGTTCGAGGAACTGGAATGGCTTTAAAAAATCTAGCAAAATACAGAAGTATATTACTAAAATAAGAAAAAATGAACCCCAAATTCGAAAAAATTATATATCAAAAATGTTTTAGAATTTGAGTGTTAAAAATTTAAAAAAATATAATTTTTTACGATGCAGCAAATAATTAATTTTATATTTAAAAACAGTACTCGTTTACTGTTTTTGCTGCTTTTGATAACTTCATTAACATTAACCATACAATCACATTCCTATCACCGAAGCACAGTAGTAAACTCCGCCAACTCAGCAACAGGAAGTATATATGAAGAAATAAATAAAGTAAATACTTATTTTAGTTTAAAAGAACAAAATGATAAATTAGCAAGAGAGAATGCCTCCTTGAGAAAAATACTTTTTAATCAGAAAGACAGTACTTCGACACTAAAAAAAGACAGTTTGAAAGGTTATGACAAAATAGATGTAATTCAATCTAGAGTCATAAATAATTCTTATAACGTTCCTGAAAATTATTTAACTATTAATAGCGGATCACTTCAAGGGATAAAAGAAGATATGGGCGTTGTAAACAGTCAAGGAATTGTAGGTATTGTAGAAAAAACATCTCCAAGATATGCAACAATACTAAGTGTATTAAATATCAAATCTCAGATAAATGCTAAAGTTAAAAAATCCAACCATTTTGGTTCTTTAATTTGGGACGGGAAAAATGCAGGTTATGTACAACTTATAGATGTTCCTAGATTGGCTTCAGTAAAAAAAGGAGACACAGTAGTTACTGGTGGTCGTTCTACAATCTTTCCTGAGAATATTCCAGTTGGAATTATCGACAAAATATACACTGATACCGAAACAAATTATTTTACACTGAAAGTAAGATTGTTTAACGACATGACAAATCTAAATCACGTGTATATTATCACTAACAAAGAAAGTGCAGAAATAAATAAACTAGAAAAAGAAACAATCAAAGCTAATGAATAACGCATTGATACTAAATATTGTTCGTTTTATTTTCCTGCTTGCGGCACAAATCGTTATTTTTAATAATATCGATTTATTTGGTTATATAAACCCGTACCCATATGTATTATTTATTTTACTATACCCTGTAAACTCTAACAGAGCAGGATTATTAGTAGCAAGTTTCTTACTAGGACTAACTGTCGATTTATTTGCAAATTCAGGAGGAATACACGCCACGTCTTGTCTAATTTTAGCCTATGTAAGACCTACTTATTTCAAATTTGCATTTGGATTAAGCTATGAATATCAAACAATTAGAATTAACGATAGACTTTCCCCAGAAAGATTTACATTTATATTAATATCAATACTTACTCATCACTTTATATTATTTTTGTTAGAGTATTTTAAATTTATTTTTATTCTAGATGCATTGCTAAGAACAATTGTAACAACTATTTTTACGTTAATAGTAAGCATTATAATCATATATCTATTTAAGCCAAGTAAACGATGAGAAAGCTATTACTTCCAGGAATAGTTATATTTGCTGGTATTCTTATCATTGCAAGACTTTTCTTTTTGCAAATAATTGATGATACTTTCAAATTAAAATCAGAAAATATTTCGATTAAAATTAAATATGATTATCCAGAACGAGGCTATATTTATGATAGAAATGGAGAACTTATGGTAGCCAACCAGCCATCTTATGACATCATGGTGGTACCTCGCGAAACCAAAGAAATGGATACTCTTGAGTTTTGTAATCTTCTAAATATTACCAAAGCCGATTTTATAAAAAAAATAGAAAAAGCAGTTGTTTACAGTCCTATGTTACCATCAGTATTTTTAGGACAATTAAACAAATTAGAATATGCTGCTTTTCAAGAAAAAGAAAGAAAATTTGAAGGGTTTTACATTCAAAAACGTTCTCTTAGAGATTATCAATTAAGCGCAGGAGCCAATGTCTTTGGTTTTATTACCCAAGCAAATGAAGCAATGGTAAAACAAAACCCATATTACAAAAGTGGAGATTTACTAGGAAAACAAGGGGTTGAAGAAACTTATGAAACTGAACTTCGTGGTACCAAAGGAGTAAAACATATACAGCGCGATCGTTTTAATAGAGAAATTGGTCCTTATAAAGAAGGTAAATACGATACTATTGCCGCACAAGGGAAAGATATTACATTAACTATTGATGCAGAACTTCAAAAATATGGAGAAGCATTAATGAAGAATAAACGAGGTGGAATCATTGCTATCGAACCAAGTACTGGAGAAATTTTATGTTTAGTTACTGCCCCGTCATACGATCCAGCAATTTTAGTAGGAAGACAACGTTCTAGAAATTACACAAAACTGTATAATGACTCGTTAGCAAAACCACTATACGATAGAAGTTTACTGGCCGAATATCCGCCTGGTTCACCCTTCAAAATCTTAACAGCACTAGCCGGTTTACAAGCACAAGCAATAGATACATCAACGACCTTTGTGTGTAACCATGGTTTTAGTTATGCTCGAGGAAGATTTATGGGATGTCACTGTGGTGGTGGTGTTCGTAAATTACATATGGGAATTGCAAAATCTTGTAATGCTTATTTTGGAAATACTTATTTACGAACCATCAATAAATTTGCAACTCCATCGGAAGGTGTTGACTTTTGGAGCAGTCACGTAAAAAGTTTTGGTTTAGGGCAATTTATGGGATATGATTTACCTACTGGTCGTAAAGGAAAAATTCCGACTTCAGAAACCTATAAAAAAATGTATCCAAACGGAGGATGGAGAGCTACTGCTGTCGTGTCAAACTCGATAGGACAAGGTGAAGTTTTAATGACACCTATACAACTAGCCAATATGATGGCGACAGTAGCAAATGAAGGTTATTATTATACTCCTCATATTATTAAAAAAATTAAAGGACAACAAATAGATCCAAAGTTTAGAACAAAGCATGTAACTACTATCGATAAAAAATATTTCAAACCTGTTATAGAAGGCTTAGCAGAAGTGTTTAAAACCGGGACTGCTTATTTTCTAAAAGTCGATGGTATAGAAATTTGCGGAAAAACAGGAACCGCAGATAATTTTGCCAAAGTAAACGGACGCAAAGTTATGCTAAAACCTCACTCTGTATTTGTAGCTTTTGCACCCAAAAAAAATCCTAAGATTGCTATTGCTGTTTTAGTTGAAAATGGTGGTTTTGGCGCAACTGTAGCAGGGCCAATTACAACTTTAATGCTTGAAAAATACATTAAAAAAGAAATCACTATGAAAGATAGAGAAAAACGTGTGTTAGAAACCAGCCTCCAAGGTGAATATAACCGTTTTACTAAAAAATATCTTGATTCAATGTATAAAGTAAAAATTCGTAAAGATTCTATTTTAAGAGTAAACAATCTAAAGAAAATAGATTCTATTAAGAAGAGTAAACCAACGACATAAATGAAAAATCAAAGTGTTTCAAATAACATCGACTGGATAACAGTACTTATATATATGGCGCTTGTGGCTATTGGCTGGATGAATATTTACTCTGCCGATATGACTACAAGCTCTGAATATTATCTTGATTTTAATCAAAATTACGGGAAGCAATTAATTTTCATTTCACTAAATGTGATTTTAATAATTGTAATTTTAACTGTAGACGCGAAGTTTTACGAAAAATTTTCTAGTGTTATATTTGGAGCCTCATTAATATTACTAGCAGGTTTATTTGTCTTTGGAAAAACAATTGCGGGACAACGTTGTTGGTATGCCATTGGAGGATTTACATTACAGCCTTCAGAATTCGCAAAAGCTGCCACAGCACTAGCCTTAGCTAAATACTTAAGTGATAGTCAGGTAAATTTAAAGAACTTGAAACATCAAGTTATCGCTTTGTTAATTATGAGTTTACCCATATTATTAATTTTGCCACAGCCAGACCCAGGAAGTGCATTAATATTTGTCATGTTCATATTAGTACTAAATCGAGAAGGACTTCCTTCATGGTATTTATGGACAGGGTTTATTGCCATAATTATTTTTGTACTAACATTAGTCATAAAGCCACAATATGTGATATTAATAGCTTTTTCAGGAGTTGCATTACATTATATTAAATCTAGAAAAATTAACAGAAATATTATAGCCAGTACTATAATACTAATATTAATGTCTGCTTTTGTCTTATCTGTTGATTATGTTTTCGAAAACGTATTTAAACAACATCACCGTGATCGTTTTAATATTTTATTAGGCAAAGATGTTGATATGAATGGGATAGGTTACAATACTAATCAATCAGAAATTGCAATAGGATCTGGCGGATGGTTTGGGAAAGGTTTTCTAGAAGGAACGCAAACAAAAGGAAATTTTGTACCAGAACAACACACTGATTATATTTTTACAACAGTAGGCGAAGAATGGGGATTTGTAGGGTCATCTGTTTTAGTTTTGCTCTTTGTTGGTCTTATCTTAAGGGTGCTGTATCTAGCCGAAAATCAGAAAACAAAATTTAGCCGAGTATACGGTTACGGAGTTGCATCTGTATTATTTACACACTTTTTTGTAAATATCTCTATGGTAATCGGGATTTTTCCAACCATTGGGGTTCCCCTACCGTTTATGTCCTATGGTGGATCAAGTTTATGGGGATTTACCATTTTACTATTCATTTTCATAAAAATGGATGCTAACAAAGTAAATGAATGGTAAAATAATCTTTTAAACTAAAAACTCCAGTCTTTATAATCGGCCGATTTTTCTAATCGATTCTCAATATTATCAGGAAGGTTAGGAAAAAAATTTATTCCTGTCATTTTTTCAATTTTATCTATAGGAACAACAAATGTATTTAAAGGTTTTTCAGAAGGTTCATGAGGTAATAAAAAAGCTATAACTTTATACTCTCCTCTAGAATTATCCAGTAATATTTTATAAAAAAACCTAGGAACAGAAACATTTTCTTTACCAATAGTATTTAAATTATTTGTTAATACGCCACCTGTCACGACATAAACACCATCATATTTTGCAGCCCAGTATCTAGTTTTTTGCTCTAAATTATTCCAAATTCCAGCATTAAAATCGTTTAACTGAGGTGAAATATTCGAAGTATAAAAAGTTTCATAAAAAGCCTTTCGAGAAAACCTCCTGTCAGCAGCAGGACACAAATGACCCTTATCATAACCTGAATGCTTGTAGTTTTTCCAACTAGCAGAACCAGTTTCTACCTGAGGATCATCAATAAAATAGGGTCTTTCTAAATTCGAATGACTTAACTGATTTTTCTTTAGCTCATAAGCAACCCATTCCGCTTGCTCATGTCTTTCGCTATATGATAAAGTATAAAATTCATGTTCTACAATCTCTTCTGTGGTAGAGGTTGGTAAATAATAATTTTTATCACTTATAGAAACAATAGTACTTGCAAGACTATTTTTAATAATGCATTTCTCATTTTGGTCTGATTTTTGCTTATTACATCCAAATAAAACAAAAAAAGAAGTGGTATAAATTAAAATTTTATAATAAAATCTCATAAAATTATCTAATTAGTGTATTTTTATCAGGTAAATATAATAAGTAAATTCATTCTATTTCGATTAAAAAATTAAAAAACAAATTTATGAAAACAAAAATTATTATTGCTGGACTAACACTTTTATTCAATTTTTCATTAAATGCTCAAGTTACATCAAGTGAGGTAACAAATACCGTTTCAGACACAAAAGAAGTTAAGGAAGCTGCGAAAACGAGCGAATATAAAGATCTCAATAAGGATATGGCAAATGAGATGGAAGCAAAAAGAGTAGAAAAAGAAGCAAAGAAAGAAAGCGAAAGAGTCCAAAATGATCTTGACAGAGCTAAAAAGGAAAAAGATAAAGCACAAAAAGATTTAGACAGAGCCGAAAAAGAAAAAAAACATGCTGAAAAAGAAGCCGAAGAAAAAATAAAGAAAGAAGAGAAAAGAATTAAAGATTCTGAAAAGGCCGCAGATAAATTAGAAGCTGCTCAGAAAAAAATGGAAAAAGAAAGAGAAAAAGCAGAAAAAGAAAGAGAAAAATCTGCTAAAGCTCAAGATAAATACATAAGTGAAAAAGAAAAACTTGCGGATATTAATGATGATATTTTAAAAAGTACCGAAAAATTTGACAAGCAAAACAAAAAAGGAAAATTATCTCCACAAGACATTACAAAATGGAATGAGAAACTAACAAAAATGAAAGAAAAATTAGCCGACCAAGAAAAAAGAATTGAAAAAGCTAAACGAGAAGCTGATAAATTAGCTAGATAAAACTACAAACCACCTTCGGGTGGTTTTTTTATATTTTAAGTTTACCCCATAAAAAAAAAATCCCCTTCTTTCGAAGAGGATCTTGTACCCGGAGCCGGGCTCGAACCGGCACGGTTTCCCACAGGTGTTTGAGACCAGCGCGTCTACCAATTCCGCCATCCGGGCTCATGGAGACAAAATTAAAATCTGTAATAGATCGTCATTTTGATTTCGTGACTGCAAATGTAAATATTTTTTTTGCAATTCATAAAAAAATACTTAAAAATTATCTTTCTTAGTCCAATTAAATTCCTAAATTTGCACCTCGGTAAAACGAAACACAACTAACTAACTACAAAACAACTAATTAATGCCACACCTAGAACCCGAAGCAAAAGTATTTGCCTGTTCGCAAAGTGTTTACCTAGCTGAGAAAATTGCCGAGAAATACGGTGTACAGTTAGGAAAAGTAACGTTCTCGCAATATAGTGATGGCGAATTTCAGCCGTCTTATGAAGAATCCATCCGTGGATTACGTGTATTTATTGTATGTTCTACATTCCCAAGCGCAGATAATCTGATGGAATTGTTACTTATGATAGATGCCGCAAAAAGAGCTTCAGCAAGACATATAACAGCTGTAATTCCTTATTTTGGATGGGCGCGTCAAGATAGAAAAGATAAGCCTAGAGTCCCAATTGGAGCAAAATTAGTTGCAAAATTGCTAGAAAGCGCAGGAGCTACAAGAATAATGACTATGGATTTGCATGCAGACCAAATACAAGGTTTTTTCGAAAAGCCAGTAGATCATTTATTCGCATCGACAATTTTTCTACCTTATGTAAAAAGTTTAGGTTTAGAAAATTTAACAATTGCATCGCCAGACATGGGAGGATCTAAAAGAGCTTATGCTTATTCTAAATTCTTAGAATCAGACGTTGTAATTTGTTACAAACAAAGAAAAGTAGCTAACATAATCGATTCTATGGAATTGATTGGCGAAGTAAAAGGTCGAAATGTAATCTTAGTTGACGACATGATAGACACAGGAGGCACTTTGGCGAAAGCCGCAGATTTAATGATAGAAAAAGGAGCATTAAGTGTAAGAGCAATATGCACACATGCTATTTTATCTGGAGACGCTTACGAAAAAATTCAGAATTCAAAATTGCTTGAATTAATAGTGACCGATTCTATTCCGCTAAAGAAAGAATCAAACAAAATAAGAGTCGTGAGTTGTGCACCTCTTTTTGCAGAAGTAATGAACATGGTACATCACAACAATTCCATTAGTGGAAAATTTTTAATGTAAATTATTATTTATTAACTATATTTTTTTAAAATGAAATCGATTACAATTAAAGGATCAGAAAGAGAAAGCGTGGGAAAAGTTGCGACTAAAGCCTTACGTAATGCTGGAGCGGTTCCTTGCGTATTATACGGAGGAGATCAACCAGTGCATTTTTCAGCAGACGAAAGAGCATTCAAAACATTGGTTTACACTCCAAACGCACACACAGTTGTGATTGAAGTTGAAGGCGGAAAATCTTACAACGCAGTTTTGCAAGATATCCAAGTACACCCAGTTTCTGACAAAATTTTACACCTTGATTTTTATCAATTATTTGATGACAAAGAGGTTACTATGGAAGTTCCAGTAAGAATCATCGGAACATCTCCAGGTGTATTATTAGGTGGTGTTTTACGTCTTAACTCACGTAAACTAAAAGTAAAAGCTTTACCAGCTAACTTACCAGATTTCTTAGATGCAGACATTACGCCTCTAGAAATGGGTAACAAAATTTATGTTACAGCATTAGCAAATGACAAATACAAAATCCTACACCCAGACAACACAGTTGTTTGTCAAGTAAGAATCTCTCGTGCTGCTATGAAAGCTGCTCAAGAAGCTGCAAAAGCTGCAAAAGCACCAGCAAAAGGAAAGAAAAAATAATATTTCGATATACTTTTTCAAAAAGCGCTCCAATTGGGGCGCTTTTTTTATTAGGAGCTATTCCTGCTGTACGATACAATCTTTTGCCTCGCTATCTCGTCCCAAAAGACGAGAACGAGACAAAAGGATTTCCACTGCCATCAGGGCTAGAAACAAACATTATAAATAAATCAAACATTTTCTAAAAATCTAGCAATCTAAAAATCTAACTTTCTATTTTTGCAATATGATACAGTGGATTTCAACTCTTTTTTCGAAAACCAAAACCGAAGAAAGCAACAACGACAATATGAAAAAGTTTTTAATAGTAGGATTAGGAAATATAGGAGCCGAATACGTAAATACACGCCACAACATAGGTTTCAAAGTATTAGATTTTCTAGCAAGAAAAGAATCACTAGATTTTCAAACGGTAAAATTAGGATCACTTGCCGAATATAAACTTAAAGGAAGAACACTTTTACTACTAAAACCCAATACTTATATGAACTTAAGTGGGAAAGCTGTTCAGTACTGGATGGAAAAAGAGAAAATAGAAAAAGACAATGTCCTAATTATTACCGATGATTTAAACTTAAGTTTTGGAACCATTCGTATAAAACCAAAAGGAAGCGATGGCGGTCACAACGGACTTAAAAGCATTCAGCAAACACTAAATTCATCCGATTATCCACGTTTTAGATTTGGAATCAGTGACGAATTCAAAAAAGGAAAACAAGTAGATTATGTACTAGGCGAATGGGACGAAATCGAAAAAGAAAAACTTCCAGAACGATTAGAAATAGCTTCAGAAGCAGTTAAATCATTTGCATTAGCAGGACTAGAAAACACAATGACCATATACAACGGAAAATAAAAAAGGAAGCCAAATTGGCTTCCTTTTTTACATTATATAAATATTATATTATTGTACAACAATACGTTTTACAGTTTTCTTAGCACCATCTACAATAGATACCAAATAAATTCCTGCTTCAACTTTATTTAAATTAATATTTTGATTGAAAGCACCAGTATTAGAGAATGATTTCTCATATACTTGACGACCTCTCATATCGTGTACATTAATTTTGATATCATTGCTAGAATCTGAAGTGAATTTAACAGCAAAACTTCCATTATTAGGGTTAGGATACAAATTAAAATCTGTAAACTCAAATTCATCATTAGACAAAGTATATGTTTTATTACACAATGTTACTCCCCAAGAGTTAATAGTACCTGTATCCCCATTATAAAAATCTGCGGTAGTTAATCTCCATGTCCCATTGGCCACTAAACCATTAAACACTGATAAAGGAGATGCAGGAGAAAATGTTCCTGTCATATTTGCTACACATGTAAACGCAGCAGCACCATCACTCATAGTGATATTAAAGTTATCATTCCCTGCACAAGATCTGTTCCAAACACTTGCAAAAGTCGTAGTATTAGGATGTGTAATTTGCACAACTAAATCATTCGGCCATGTATGAGAAACATTTAGAGAAACATCTACATCTGTCAAATTATAAGTAACTGGCACAGCTATTGTGTTAGAAACTACAGCACCATTAACATTAGCACCTGTACCGTCTGGCACAGCTAGAGGTGTAGTATTAGTATAAGTGTTACAAGTATTTGAAACTGTATAACCAATTGCAATAGGTTGTGGATTAATATCATAAAAAATATGAGTGTGCGCTTTTACCATAACACGAGCATTAGTTGTAGTAACATTTGGAACTGTAATAGTTTGTGTTCCATCATTAGCTGTATTAGCAACTAAAACTGTTGGAAATGTTAAACCTCCATCTGTAGACAATAAAATATCTACAAATTGATCGCCAGGAACATTTGCAGCGTATGCTACATTTGTACCACCAACTGCCCAAGTAATAGTTTGCGTAGATCCTTGAATCCAAGTTTGATCAACTGTTGCTTGAGAAGTTACATCAAACGGACCTACTGTTCCACTTACAGTAACCACCATATCGTCAAAATTAGTTTGACCAACTTTAACTGGAACTGTTGAACTATAAGGAGCATTATCTCTTACTGTTAATCTAAAATTTAATGTTCTTGCTACCGAACTCAATGCTTCTGAACTAACTTCTAATCCAGGTGTTACTGATAGATTAGATAAAGTTGTAGAAAGTAATGGAAAGTTTCTTGAAGGCGAGCTTGAAGCATTAAAAGATCTCCAGTTTGCACCACCAGTTGCTTTAGTTGCACTAGGACCACTAGATGCTCCTGTAAAACCTGTCCCTGCGCCAGTTAGAGCATCCATTTGCTCCCAACTATAGGTTAAAGCATCTCCTGCATTTGCATCTGTTCCTGTTCCTGTTAGTAAAAAAGGCGTGCTTTTAGGAATAGTATAATCCACTCCTGCACCTGCAACAGGCGTTGCATTATTTGCTGAAATATTAGTTGTAACTGGACATGTTTTTCCAGATAAATTTGCTTGAATTTGTGCAATAGTAGCTGCGTGATATTTATCTATTGAATGTGGCACGAAATCATATGACGTAATACCAGCATAACCCATAATAGTTACTCCTGATCCTGGTTCAACTTGAACAGTAGAACCTGTTTCTCTTCCATGTGTAAAAGTATGATTCCCTCCTAATTGATGTCCTACTTCATGTACTACATAATCAATATCAAAGTTATCACCTTCTGGAATAGCATCTCCAGGCGATGTAAATCCACTTCCTTTTGAAGCATCTACACAAACACAACCTATACATCCCGCATTTCCTCCACCACCTGAAGCTCCAAATAAGTGACCAATATCATAATTAGCTGCCCCTACAACACTTGTAATTGTTGATTGAAGTTCGCCATTCCAAGCACCATCAGCACCTAAACCATCTCCACTTCCTGCACTTCCTGCATCAGAATAAGGATCTGTCGCTGGATCTAAATATAAAAGAGTGGTGTTGTTTACTAAATTCAAGTGAAGTCCTAAATCTTTTTCATAAACACCATTACATCTTGTTAATGTAGTATTTACAGCAGCTAAAGTAATAGCAGTTGTTGGCGTAGTTCCTACTGCAATTTTATTAGCAAAATAAACAGAATATTCTCCTGTACATGACTGCGCCAAACGCATTACTTTTAACTGACCTGCACTTGATTTTTGAACATTAGAAACCTTAAGACTTAAGTCTTCTGCCATTTGCTTATCATCTACACCACATGACCAAGGTAATTTACCTGTTTGACGTTGTGATTTGTAAACAGCATATACTCTGTGGTCTTGAGAATAAGGCTCAATAAATTCATTTTCTTTATCGGTTCTAAAAATCATTGTATTTATTCCTTGAGGAGAAACACTTAATTTTATTGTTGCGTATTTATCTGTAATCCCTTTTCCTGAATAAGCTCTTATCTCAGGAAATTGAGCTTGTAAATCAGTTTCAAAATTAGAAGCTTCATAAATTTCATATTGTTCTATTCCTCCATCAGCATTTGGCAAAGAAATTATAGTAGCATTTTTTGATGCATTTTTACCAACAATAGAAAATAAATCTCCATGAAGCAAATCAGCATTCAAATTAAATAATTTAAATTCCTTTGGAAAAGTTTGTCTTGAAACACCTCTATCAGTAATCATTTTAGAACTATCTCCTTTATTAGAAGACCAGTACTTTTCTGACTGTGCATTCACTTGGCCTAGAGCTAGTAATGACAATAGCGTAAGTAATTGTTTTTTCATTATTAAAAAATTTTGGTTATAAAAGCAAATATAATCATTTTTTAAAAAAACTCTACATTTTTTAACAAAAAACACCTAACCAACCAAAAAATATAAACATTATACATTTATATTGCTTTTTATTAATTCAAAACTTAAGTTATATTTGCTACATAAAACTATTCCCTTTGAAAGTATTCCATTCTATATCCGAATTTTCTTGTAAAAAAAAAACCGTCGTAACTCTTGGTACTTTTGATGGCGTACATCTAGGCCACCAAAGAATCATAAACCGCCTTTTAAATAGCACTCAAGACAATCAACTAGAGACCGTTGTACTTACTTTTTTACAACATCCTCGCAGTGTTTTGCAAGCAGAAAGCAACATTAAATTACTGAACACTAATAAAGAAAAAACAACTCTTCTAGAAAAAAAAGGAGTTGATAATTTAATAATACACACTTTCGACACTAATTTTTCAGAATTAACAGGCGAAGAATTTGTAAAAACCATATTGGTCGACAAACTAAATATTCAAAAAATTATTATTGGTTATGACCATCGCTTCGGGAAAAATCGTGCATCCGATATACATGATTTAATTTATTTTGGCAAAAAATATCATTTTGATGTAGAACAGATTTCTGCCAAAGAAATAGATGAAATCTCAATAAGTTCTACTAAAATTAGAAAAGCAATTCAGGACGGAAACATAAAATTAGCAAACCAATATTTAGGCTATAATTATACTTTTACAGGAAAAGTGGTAAAAGGAAAACAACTTGGACGCACAATAAATTTCCCTACCGCTAACATTAGCATTTATAATATTCAAAAAATTGTTCCGAAAAATGGTGTTTATATTGTTGAAGGTTCTTGGCAAGGAGAAACTCATAAAGGCATGATGAATATTGGAATAAAACCCACTGTCGATGGAAAAAATACAACCATCGAAGTTCATTTTTTTGATGTAGATCAAGATTTATATGATTTAGACATTACAATTTCT
Source organism: Flavobacterium sp. (assembly GCF_046153165.1). Lineage (GTDB taxonomy): Bacteria > Bacteroidota > Bacteroidia > Flavobacteriales > Flavobacteriaceae > Flavobacterium. The sequence continues at coordinate 66,004 of NZ_JBJXEN010000011.1, forward strand.
GTACATGAATTTATTAGAGACGAGATTAAATTTAATTCGATTGATGAATTAAAGATACAACTTCAAAAAGACAAAACCACTTCATTAGAGTATTTTTTAAAAACAGATAAGTGTTAAATATTTGTAATTCAAGTATTTATTAATTACATTTGATTGTATTATTATACTTTTTTAACCAATTGTTTAATTAAAACTTATTGTTATGAGTATCTCAAAAGAACTTAATAATGGCACTTTAATTTTCATAGGTATTGGGATTTACTTTCTCATAATGGAATTATTAGGATTATCACATCTTTTTTTTCTTAGAATGCTAAATATTGTTATTGTTATTTATTTTTTAAACAAGACTATAAAGTCCAATTATAACGAAGGGAAAATAGACTATTTAGAAAATTTAATTTCAGGAACATTAACCGCATTAATAGGTGTAATATTAAGCGTTATTGGTTTACTTATTTACATTTCCATAAAAGGTGGCGATGCTTATTTAGGAAAATTGTCTCAAAATTTCTTATTCGGTGGCGGAGCACCCACTATGAATCAATACTGCATAGGGCTCTTTTTTGAAGGAATTGCATCATCAATAATCATAACATTTACATTAATGCAATACTGGAAAGACAGACCCATAAAACATTTTTAGAGCTAGTTTATTACGTTTTTTAATAAAATGTTTTTAGTGAAATTTATTTTCCTAGAAACATTTTTTAGTTTAAATGAATATGTTTACCAAACTTTAAACCGAAATCCTTATTTTTGACATCTATTTTATAAGATACTACTATGAGTGTAATGAGAAATAATTGGACAAAAGAAGAAATAATTGCCATATACAACAAACCGCTAATGGATTTGCTTTACGAAGCAGCATCTATTCACAGAGAACACCATGACCCAAATGTTGTTCAAGTTTCAACTTTACTTTCTATAAAAACAGGTGGTTGTCCCGAAGATTGTGGATATTGTCCACAAGCAGCAAGATATCATACAGATATTGAAGGCAATGATTTAATGAGCGTGCAACAAGTTAAAGCACAAGCATTACGAGCAAAATCATCAGGGTCATCTAGAGTTTGTATGGGAGCCGCTTGGAGAAATGTAAAAGACGGACCAGAATTTGATCAAGTTCTAGAAATGGTAAGAACAATAAACAAACTTGACATGGAGGTTTGTTGTACTTTAGGAATGATCACCGAAAATCAAGCACATCGATTAGCAGAAGCAGGATTGTATGCCTATAATCACAACTTAGACACTTCTGAAGAATATTACAAAGAGGTTATTTCTACAAGAGGTTTTGAAGATAGAATTCAGACTATTGAGAATGTTAGAAAAACAAATGTTACTGTTTGCAGTGGCGGAATTATTGGTATGGGAGAAAGTATCGAAGATAGAGCTGGAATGTTAGTAGCGCTATCAACACTAAATCCACAACCCGAATCTGTGCCAATAAATGCATTAGTTGCTGTAGAAGGAACTCCGATGGAAGAAGAAAAACCTGTTGAAATCTGGGAAATGATTAGAATGGTTGCTACAACTAGAATAATTATGCCAGAAACTCAAGTTCGTTTGTCTGCTGGAAGAATGAACATGAGTAGAGAAGGTCAAGCTATGTGTTTCTTTGCTGGAGCAAATTCGATTTTTGCAGGAGATAAATTACTTACAACTCCAAATCCAGATGTAAATGAAGATATGAAAATGTTCGAATTATTAGGTTTGAATGCACAAAAACCATTTATAAAAATCATGCAACCAACAACTGTTGAAGCAAAAGATTCTCAATATGAATCATTAGGAGAAAAACCAAAATGGTCAAGACCTGGACATTCAATCGAAAGAAATTTAGAAGTTTCGACAAAAGTCAAAAACTAAAAAAGGTTATAACAAAAAAGGTACGCAAATGCGTACCTTTTTTTATTTAGATTGTAATTTAAATTTCTTAAGTGTGTAAAAACCATATACTATTGCGACAAAAACAAGCAATACAATACTACTATCTATAGGCAAACCTGGCGGCGGCGGCGGCGTAGGTGGTGGTGGCCCTACTGGAGGAGCAGCAAATGTACTTAATGTTGTTAGCAAGGCTAACAAACTTAGGCTGATTTTTCTTGGAGCAATCTTCATAGTTGTAAAAATATAAAAAAAATCTTTTTATCAAAATCTTTTAAGTGTTATTTTAAAAAATCTTTTTAATTCAACTTTGAGACAATATTAAGTGAAAAAAATGATTCAACCAATTAATTTTTAAAAAAAATCATAAAAAATATTCAATTCTAGTATTTTTAAAGCTTAGACAACTGTTAAAGCCAAAAAAACCTTTCAATTTCTTGAAAGGTTTTACAAAATTAATGTGGTCCCACTTGGACCCCTTGAGCTATTATCAAATCTTACTACATTTTACTTCATTTATTAATATTAAAAGGGGTTACAGGGTTTTTAGAATAAGATGAAATCAAGCTAAAAATGATTAAAACAAAATTATTCGTCCCCTCATTCGTCCCCTGAGAAATTTGTTTTATATTTGCTCATGTCAAAAGCAAAATTCATTCTTAAAGAGCCTACATCAAAGGAAGACACTCTAATCTATCTGATTTATAATTATCAGTATAGTAGGTTCAAATATTCTACTGGAGAAAGAATAAATCCAAAATTTTGGAACGTAAAAACTCAAAGAGCAAAAGAAACTAAACAATTTAGAGAATATCCTGAGTTTAACACGAAATTAGATAAGATTCAAAACGCAATTCAAAACACTTTTAGAAAGTTGTTAAACGATGAAATTCAGCCAAATAACACAATTCTAAAGCTTGAATTAGAAGCTGCTTTAAGTGGTAATTTATTAAAACCCAAAAAACAAACATTCATTTCTTTTATTGAAAACTACATAATAGAATGTCAGTCTATAAAACGAGAGGGCACGATTAAAGCATATAAAACAACGTATAAATATTTACTTGAATACTCATCGAAATACAAACTTATAGATTTTGAAAATATAACTTTAGAGTTTTACAACAATTACACTTCTTTTCTTGCTCAAGAACATTTATTGTCTGCTAATACTGTAGGGAAGCATATCAAAACAATTAAAACTTTTCTGAATGAAGCAACCGAAAGAGGTATTAATCAAAACTTAGAATTCCGTAAAAAGAAATTTAAAACTCTAAGAGAAGATTCTGATACTGTGTATTTAAGCATTAAAGAATTGGAACAATTTGAAAAACTTAAACTAAATAAAAATCTTGGATTAGATAAAGTAAGAGATTTATTTTTAATTGGTTGTTATACTGGTTTACGCTTTTCTGATTTCACTCAAATAAAACCCGAAAATATAAATATTGAAAAATCAATACTTCTAATCAGAACGCAGAAAACAAGTGAAAGGGTTGTAATTCCATTGCACAAAACAGTAAAAACAATATTACAAAAATATAATTATCATCTCCCAAATGCATTTACTAATCAGGTAATGAATAAGTATATAAAAGAGATTGCTAGTTTAGCGGATATACAAGAATTAACTGAGTCAACAATTACTCGTGGTGGAATTGTAGAAAAAACAACCTTGCCAAAATTTAAATTAATTTCAACACACACAGCAAGAAGAAGTTTTGCAACAAATGTATATTTGGCTGGCGTTCCTACTATTTCAATAATGAAAATAACAGGACATAAAACAGAGCGTTCATTTATGTCATATATAAGAATTAGTCAAGAAGAAAATGCAGATAAATTACTAACTCACCCATTTTTTAAATAATGAAAACAACCACACTATTAGAATTTCAAAATGCTTTCAACTTAGCTATTGAAAACACAGAAAATAAAAAATTCGTTATTGAAACAGAGATTGATGAGATAAAAAATTATATCAACTATATTCCAAACTTTAAAACATTTCAAAAACCAGTTAAATCGAATTTAAAAAATAAAGCAAATAAAATTTTCGATTTAAAAATATCGGATTTACTCAGAGATTTATTTAGTGATGCTTTCAATCAACATATGCAAGTCGGCACTTACAAACTCGAAAAATCTCATTCAGACACACCTGAAATGTATAAAATCAAAGAAGATACTGTAAAACAAGCTTCTGAGTTTTCAGAATATTATAAGTGGTTAAGTAATTATAATTTTGTTCCCCAAAAAGAAGAGGAATTTAATGTTGGACTTAGATTACTTTCTTTAGAATATTTAGGCGTCGATTTATTAAATAATGATAAAACAAAAATTGCAAGAACTCTTGCTCCTATCATTGGAATGCATCAGCAGACAATCAGAACATCATTGACTTATTTGCACATCGATAAAAATGAAATTAGAACAATTGGTAACTTACTTAAACTGCAAGAATTCTTTAAAAATCAAGGTCATACAAGTATTGTTCTGAAAATTCAGAAAGATATTGAAGCTATTAAATAAACATTTGTAGCGCTACAACAAAAGGCTACAACTTCTTTCTCATAACATCTTTGCATCATTACTAATCAAATAAAGTAAAATGATGCAAAAATTTATGCTATCCTCTATCGAGTTATCAGAACTCAAAAAAATTGTTGAAGATGCTGTTTTCAATCAATTAAAATGCTTTGTTCCAATTGTAGAACAGAAAAGCAACCAATTACTCACAAGAAAACAAACTGCAAGTTTTCTCTGTATCTCACTCCCTACTCTTCATGATTGGACTAAAACGGGAATTATTAAAGCACACCGAATAGGAAATAGAGTGCTTTATAAAAATGACGAAATCAATGATTCTCTTAGTCAAATTAACACTTCAAATGCAAAAGGAGGTCGTTATGGAAACTAAAAAAAATGACTACTCCGTAATTATCTTTTTTGAAAACGAACCAAAGCCTAAAAAATGGAATTATGTTCATAAACTAAACGGTTTTGTAATGTTTCTAAACAAAGAGCATTCAACTTGGGCTTATATGAATGTTTACGAACGTAGAACAGGTAAATATCTTAAACGATTTCATAAAGGCAATTTCATACCTCCATTTATTTAGGTATCCTTTTTTTTTAACCTTTAAAATTAAAAAACCTTTAATAATAACTTTTAATAAATAACCTTTTAATGGTTTTAATTAATGTACAACGATTCAGATTATGATGGTAAAAAATACATACGGCACAAGCGTTGCTTTTTCAACTCGAGAATTTGGAGTAATTCCAAAAAGTGAGTTTACTGGTTCGGCTTTGCAAAGAAAAAAGCAAGAGCCAAAAGAAAAAACTTTAAAAGAAAAAACAACATGCAAACCAAAAGCAGAAAAACCAAAAGAACCCAAACTTCGGTTTCTGTCTAAACGGTCAAAACAAAAAATTAGAAAAAAACTAATTTGTTTTGCAAGATGCTACAAACGATTAAGTTTTGTAACACTCACATTTTTAAATGATACTACAGACGAAAAAGCTGTAAACATATTGCGAAAATTTATTGATAACACTAAAAAAAGAAGTGAAAATTTTCAATACATATGGGTAGCCGAAAGGCAAACTAAAAATGAAATGTTTAAGGGAAATATTCATTTTCACATGATTACCAACAAATATTGGAAAATAGAAAAATGGTGGAACTACTGGATTGATTTACAAAAGAAAAACGGAATTGTCCCAAGAGATGAAAATTACAAACCCTCTTCCGCTTTCGATGTAAGACAACTAAACTCGAATAACATTAGGTCTATTGCTTCTTA
>NZ_JBJXEN010000067.1:0-45153 GCF_046153165.1 Flavobacterium sp.
AACCATATTTGGCTAATTCGATGCAACGTTTTATATAAAATTCATGTATCTTCACATCACAAAAATAAGATTTTACTTTTAGAATGAACAACATTATAATTAGAGAAATTCAACAAAAAGACAATCAAGCAATTGCGAAAATTGTTCGTGACGTTTTAATGGAATTAGATGCGCCAAAAGTAGGAACAGCTTATGCTGATCCGCAATTAGATTCTTTGTTTGAAACTTATCAAAATACAAAAACAAAATATTTTATAGTAGAAAATAATGGTATTACCATCGGTGGAGCTGGAATTGCTCCATTAGAAAACGAGGTGGAAACCATTTGCGAATTACAAAAAATGTATTTCTTACCAGAAGCTCGAGGATTAGGAATTGGTTCTCAACTAATCCAACAATGTCTCGAAGTTGCTAAAGATTTTGGGTATGAAAAATGCTACTTAGAAACTATGCCGTATATGGAAGCAGCACAGAAACTATACAAAAAAGTTGGTTTCGAATATCTTTGTGAACCTTTAGGAAATACAGGTCATACTTCTTGCCCTGTTTGGATGATAAAAATTTTATAAACTGAAAATCAGTAATTTACAATTTAGAAATGCTAATAAAAGACTATAGAACACAATTTACGCAAGAGCTAGCTTCAATTTTTGATGAAAAAGAAATCGAAAGCTTTTTTTATATTGTCCTTGACGCTTTTCATCAACTAAAACGTGTCGATTTAGTTTTGAATCCAGATTTAGAGTTAGATAGCATTCAAATTCTACAATGGGAAACTGTTTTGTCACAGCTTAAAGAACAAAAACCTATCCAATATATATTGGGTGAAACAGAATTTTTCGGATTGCCTTTTTATGTCAATGAGAATACTCTAATTCCTCGTCCAGAAACAGAAGAATTGGTCGAATGGATTATTAAAGATTTAAAAAATGAAAGATTTAAAGATTTAAAGATTCTCGATATTGGTACAGGTTCAGGTTGTATTGCCATTTCGTTAGCAAAAAACCTTCCGAACGCTTCAGTTTTTGCAATTGATATTTCAGAAAAAGCTTTGGCTACAGCCAAAAAAAATGCAGAACTGAACGATGTAAAAGTTACTTTTATTCAGAAAAATATTCTTGAGACTGAAGATTTATATCAACAATTTGATATTATAGTTTCTAATCCGCCGTATGTTAGGAATTTAGAAAAGCAGGAGATTCATAAAAACGTATTGGAATATGAGCCACATCTAGCACTTTTTGTAGAAGATAATGATGCATTAATTTTTTACAAAAAAATAGCAAAATTGGCTACAAAAAATCTTTCCGAAAACGGTCAATTGTATTTCGAAATCAATCAGTATTTGGGTAAAGAAATGATCGAATTGTTAGAAAAATATGATTTTAAAAACATAGAACTTAAAAAAGATATTTACGAAAATGATCGAATGATTCGATGCGTTTTTAAAGCCTAAAGTCAAATATCATAAAATCGCATTTTTTACTCGTAACGCAATGCTTCAATAGGATCTAGTTTTGCAGCTTTTATAGCAGGATAAGATCCCGAAACAACAGCCACAATAAAACTCACAACAAAAGCTGCGGTAATTGCTAGCCAAGGAATTACAAAATCAAATTTTATTAAAACTGAAATAATATAACCTATAAGTATTCCGAAAACAATACCAAACATTCCTCCTAGTTGACCAATTACTAGAGTTTCCATAAAAAACTGCATTGCAATTGTACTTTTCTTAGCACCAAGTGCTTTTCTAACACCAATTTCTCGAGTTCTTTCGGTTACAGAAACCAACATAATATTCATCAACGCAATCGAAGATCCAAAAATGGTAATAATTCCAATTACCCACGCCGAAAGGCTTAAATATTGTGTAATATCTAGTATTTTATTAATTAAATCATCACTTCTCGAGATAGCAAAATTAGCATCTTCAACAGGACTTAATTTTCTAACTTTACGCATTGCAATTACAGCATTATCAACAGCATTACTTAGCAGTTCCTTTTTATCGACCATTACACTTGTTGTGTAATTTATATTAGGCGCTGTAAATAAACTTCGAGCCACTTGTATGGGAATCATAACTCGTAAATCTTGGCTATTACCAAAAGTTGATCCTTTTTCTTTAAGAACACCTATCACTTTAAATTTTGCACCTCGAATAGAAATTATTTTATCTATTGGATTCAAATCTTTTAATAATTTCTTCTCGAAATCAGAACCTAATACACATACATAACTGTTGTTATCAATATCAAAAGCAGTAAAATTTCGACCTTTTACAACTTCCAGACCAGAATTTGGCATAAAATAATCATCGACACCCACAACCGAAGCTTCCGGATCCGTTTTATCTGTTTCAAACTTAACCTCAGCAGTTGTCGTTGCTGTAAATGAAACCGAAGTATGCGCAAGTGGATAATCAAAATTATCTTTAAAAGCCTTTGCCTCAGGATATGATATTATTGGATTTACTATTTCTCTCTCGCCACCGCCATTTCTTCGGGTTGAATTCTCATACTGATTTATCGAAAAAGTATTAGAACCCATCGATGCAAAATCTTTAGACAACGTGTTTTCTAAAGCAGACACCACAGTAAGAATACCTACCAGTGCGGTAATCCCAATAGCAATAATAAGTACCGTTAAAATTGTACGGAGCAACTGCGTTCTTATAGAACCCAGCGCAATTTTTACATTTTCTTTAAATAATCCTAGCATAATACTTATTTGACACGAAATTACAGATTTTGTTACAAGTTTCTATTTAAAATTTTATAAATAGGCTAAAAAACAAGATATTTGCAAAAGTTTTAGGAGCGAACAGCTTGGGAATTTTTGTAATTCATTTTCCTGCTGTCGCTTCAATCTGTCTCGTCCCAAAAGACGAAACAGGATTTTCGCTTCCATCAGGGCTAAAAAGCAATTTTTGAAACCTTCTGCAATCGAATAACCAAATAATCGAATAACCCGAATACACAACAAAATGAAACCAAGCATACCAAAAGGAACCCGTGATTTTTCGCCAGCAGAAGTAGCAAAACGCCAATATATTATTCAGAAAATGAGAACTCATTTCGAGAAATTTGGTTTCCAACCTATCGAAACACCTTCGTTCGAAAACTCTGAAACCTTAATGGGAAAATACGGAGAAGAAGGTGATCGATTAATTTTTAAAATTTTGAATTCGGGAGATTTTCTTAAAGAATATAATGTTTTCTTACTTGAAGAAATTAAAAATGCAATATTTAATCTAAAAGAAAGCATTGGTCTAAAAGGGACTTTTGGTCAACTTGATGAAAATTATATTAATTTATTTAAAAAAAATTTTGCAGATAGAGCAAAAAACAAAAATAGTAGAATCAATTCCGAAGAATTTGTAAAAGATTTATGGGACTTTATTTATACAAGTTTTCTAAATAAAGAAGATAAATTTGAAGAGTTTAAAAAAGCGAGTGAATCAAAACTTAAAGATTATGTAATGCGTATTTTTGCTGAATTTTACAACAATGACAGGAAAGATATAGGTAGAAATGTTTCCGAAAAAGCACTTCGTTACGACTTAACTGTTCCTTTTGCACGTTATGTAGTACAACATCAAAACGAAATCGAATTCCCTTTTAAACGTTACCAAATACAACCTGTTTGGCGTGCCGATCGTCCGCAAAAAGGGCGATTTAGAGAATTTTATCAGTGTGATGCCGATGTTGTGGGTTCGACCTCATTATGGCAAGAAGTAGAGTTGGTACAATTATATGATTCCGTTTTTACCGATTTAGGGTTAAATGGAGTAACCATCAAAATTAACAATAGAAAAATATTATCTGGAATTGCCGAAGTGATTGGAGCATCAGACAAATTAATAGATTTTACAGTAGCGCTAGACAAACTAGATAAAATAGGTGAAGATGGCGTAAAAAAAGAAATGATCGAAAAAGGAATTTCTGAAACTGCTATAGAAAAAGTACAACCTTTATTCAATTTCACAGGTTCTATTACTGAAAAAATAGAAAAATTATCGGTTTTGCTTTCTGAATCTATCGAAGGAATGAAAGGCGTTGAAGAACTACAATTTATTTGCGATAATGTTTCTAATTTAGGATTAAGTTCAGCTATTTTAGATTTAGACGTAACGCTTGCTCGAGGATTAAATTATTATACTGGTGCAATTTTTGAAGTGGCTCCGCCAAAGGCTGTCTCGATGGGATCTATAGGTGGCGGTGGTCGTTACGATGATTTAACTGGAATTTTTGGATTAAAAAATATGAGCGGTGTCGGAATTTCTTTCGGATTAGATAGAATTTATCTAGTTATAGAAGAATTAGGTTTGTTTCCAGAAACGGTAACGACAACTTCTAAAGCTATTTTCTTGAATTTTGGACAAGAAGAAACCAAATATTCAATGAAAGCAATTACTGAATTGAGAAAATTAGGTGCAAAAGTTGAATTGTATCCTGATAATGTCAAAATTGCTAAACAGTTTCAATATGCAGACAAACGTGGTATTCAGTTAGCAATAATTGTTGGAGATGATGAGATGAAAAACAATCAGTTTTCTGTAAAGAATTTAGTTTCTGGTGAACAACAAAAAGTTAGTTTTGAGGAATTGAAGAAGATGCTTCAATAAATTATTTTACCATTTCGACGAATGAGAAATTTTGCAATTAATTATGAGATTTTTCCTTCGTCGAAATGACAAAAACTTACTTATTTATTCAAACTATTTACTTCTCGGGTGAAAAGCCTGCATCACTTGGCTTAAATGCTTTCTATCTACATGCATATAAATTTCGGTAGTGGTTATCGATTCGTGTCCTAACATGAGTTGTATAGATCTTAAATCGGCACCATTCTCCAGCAAATGTGTAGCGAAAGAGTGTCGGAAAGTATGTGGACTTATTATTTTATTCAAGTCAATTTCAATAGCTAAGTTTTTTATAATTGTAAAAATCATCGCTCTAGTTAATTGCCTTCCTCTTCTATTTAAGAATAAAGTATCTTCGTGACCTTTTTGAATTGAAAGTAAATTTCTATCGGTATTTTTATAAATTTCGATATATTTTTGCGTGTGATCACTTATAGGCACAAATCGTTGTTTGTTTCCTTTTCCTGTTATTTTTATAAATCCTTCATCAAAAAATAAATCGGAAATCTTTAGAGATACCAATTCTGAAACACGCAAGCCACAAGCATATAATGTTTCTAGCATAGCACGATTGCGCTCGCCTTCATTAGTTGTTAGGTCGATAGCTGAAATTAGTCTGTCTATATCTTCTACATTCAGTGTATCAGGTAGTTTTCGCCCTAATCTTGGAGTTTCTATAAGCTCTAATGGATTATCAGGACGATAATCTTCAAAAATGAGATAATTGAAAAAACTTTTTAGTCCGGAAATAGTTCTAGCTTGCGAACGTGGATTAACACTTTTAGAGATTTCGTAAATAAACTGCTGAATCGTTTCTTCCTCTATTTTTATTGGAGAAACATCAATATTATTATCTGATAAATAATTACTTAATTTCTCTATATCAAGGACATAATTATCGATAGAATTTTTAGACAATCCTCTTTCTATTTTTAGATAGGATTGAAAGTTTTTAATGTAGTTTTTCCAATTCATTATGGCAAAGTAACGAAATTTTGGGCATAAAAAAATCCCGTCTTAATATAATAAGACGGGATTTTATGAATTTAATCTAAGATTAGAATTTATAAACTAAACCGAAGTTAAGATCATTTAAATTCAAACCAAAATTAACATTAGTTGTAGCATCTGCGCCAGCAACATCTGGTTTGTTAGAATTAAAGTTTAAAACTCCCCAAGCTGCTTCAATAGCAAAGTGGTTTGACAAGAAATAACTAACTCCTGGAGCAAGTGCAACACCAAAACCATTTGCTTTACTTACAGTACTAGTTGTAACGTTTCCAACTGTAACATCAGTAGTAGATTTAGTTGAATTAACATCAAAACCTAATTGACCGAAAACTGAGAATTGAGAACTTGGTGTGAAATAATATCTACCAAATGCACCAACAGAGAAATTATTATCTTTTACGATAGTATTTACTCCGTTATCATCTTTAGTAGAACCAACACCTAAAGCTAAACCCACTGCAATGTTGTTAGACACAAAATATCCAGCTTTAGGAGAGAAGTTAAACCCAGTACTTTTTACGTCACCAGTTTTCTCAGAAGTAACACCTACTGATCCAGAAATAAATAAATTCCCTTTAGAAAATCCACTTCCAGAAGTGCTTGAATCTTGTGCATTAGCAAAACTAAATGCAAATACTGCAACTGCAGTTAATAATACTTTTTTCATTTTTTTTGTTTTAAAATTTTGAGCAAAACTACATTTTTTTTTTAATTAAAAATTAAAAATTAAAAAAAAACTTACAAAAAACGATTCATAAATTGGCACGAATGGTTTTGAATAAATGTGTATAATGATAATTAGAATTTATATCCAACAGAAACTTGAAATACTGAATTTTTATCTTTATAATTTGTTCCAATTGCTGGTGATTTAGAAACATCTGACAATCCTATGTTGTAACGGAGTTGAAACATAATACCTTGTTTTAGTTCATATCCAGCTCCAACATTCATACCATAATCAATAGAATTGTAATCATCTTTTACATCAACTGTTGTGTTTTGCACTCTTTTTGCACTCATCAAGAAAGCTACATTTGGCCCTAATTCAGCACTTAAATGTTGGATAGGATAAAATTTTACCATAATAGGTAAATCTATATAAGATAAGTTTAGTTTGTCAGTTCCAAGACCAAAAGCTCCAAACCCGTAATTAAAATCTGCCCCTTTTAATGAATACAGTAATTCTGGTTGTACAGAAAATTTATCATTTATCTTAATTTCTGCTAAACCACCAACATGAAAACCTGCTTTGCTACCATAACTACCATAATAAGAGTCCCCACCATTTAGTGAAGCCATGTTTAAACCAGCTTTTACGCCAAACTTTACTTCTTGTGCATTAGCAAATGAAAATGCAAATACTGCTACTGCTGTTAATAATACTTTTTTCATTGTTTTTTTGTTTTAAAATTAGTAATTAAAAATAATCATTTATAAATATGGCAAATATACCAGTTTGAAAATAGTTATTAACAATTTTCAATTAACTTAATGTTAAATAGTTATGTTATAAAAAGAATGATAAACAGTCTGAAATATGATTTTTTTTAGCATTTTTACACAACTATATTTATCCTAAAAAAACTTTGCATAACAACTAAATCAAACTTTGTTAATTACTTATTGGGTGCTATTTTCATCTTTTAAAATTATAATTTAGTAGTACTTTATCCCAAATTAGAATTGAAATAATTACTTTTACAAAACAACAATAATAAAACAATGAAAATTATTATCATAAACGGACCTAATCTTAATCTATTAGGAAAACGGGAACCCGAAATATATGGAAATGAAGATTTCGAAAACTATTTTGAAAAACTAAAAGTTAAATCTCCTTTAATCGAATTAAGTTATTATCAAAGTAATATTGAAGGTGAGATCATAAATAAGCTACAAGAAGTTGGATTCGATTATGACGGAATAATACTTAATGCTGGTGCTTACACACATACTTCAATAGGAATTGGAGATTGCATTAAAGCAATAACAACTCCAGTAGTCGAAGTACATATTTCAAATACCTTTTCTCGTGAAACTTTTCGTCATCAATCTTATATATCTCCAAACGCAAATGGCATTATCATTGGTTTTGGATTAAAAAGTTATGAATTAGCAATACAAAGTTTTGTTAATTAATTTCTTACTTTATAAAGATGATTTTAAGTTTGTAGCTACTAACTAAAAAGCATTATGAAAAAAAATATTTTGTTTCTTCTCTTTTTCTCTTCATTTATTTCTAATGCTCAAATAAAGGGTTTAGTAACCGATGATAATAATATATCTCTTCCTTCGGTCACTGTTTTTATCGAAAATTCATATAACAATACCTCAACAAATGAAAAAGGTTTTTATGAATTAAACGTAAAAAAAGCAGGGAAATATATAGTTGTTTTTCAATATTTAGGTTTTAAAACTAAAAAAATCCCTGTTACCATTGATGCTTTTCCGTATGAATTGAATATAAAATTAGTAGAAGAAAATTTTACGCTAAATGAAGTAGTTATTAACAATCAGGAAGATCCAGCAAAGCAAATTATTCGTAATGCCATCGCTGCAAAAAAAGAAAATTCTGCCAAAACAGCAAAATACAATGCCGATTTTTATTCTCGCGGACTCATGAGAATAAAAGATGCTCCTAAGAAAATTTTAGGGCAAGATTTAGGAGATTTTGAAGGCGCATTAGATTCTACCAGAACTGGAATCTTATATTTATCGGAAACGGTTTCAAGATTAAATTTTCAGAAACCAGATAAAATGAAAGAAACTATTGTGGCTTCAAAAGTAAGCGGAAAAGACAATGGTTTTAGTTTCAACAATGCTGCTGGTGTCGATTTCGATTTTTATGAAAATTACATAACTTTTAATATCAATGTGATTTCTCCCATAAGTGACAATGCTTTTAATTATTACAAATTTAAAATAGAAGGCAGTTTTTATAACGAAGACAAGCAACAAATAAACAAAATAAAAATCATTCCACGACGTGATACTGAGCCAGTTGTAGAAGGATATATTTATATTGTAGATGATTCGTGGGCAATTTACGCAGTCGATGTAAACCTAAAAGGGTATCGAATGCAAACACCCGCATTAGACAATCTAGTTTTAAAACAAAGCTTTAGCTACAATAAAACGGACAATATTTGGACAAAAAATACACAAAGCCTTGATTTTATTGCTGGAATGCTAGGAATTAATGTTTCTGGAAAGTTTACTTATGTGTATAGCAATTTTGAATTTGAACCTAAATTTGACAAAAAAACATTTACGCACGAAGTGCTTACTTTCGAAAAAGATTCGAACAAAAAGGGAGATAGTTTCTGGAACACCATTCGGCCAATTCCCTTAACTACAGAGGAAAGTACAGATTATGTTAAGAAAGACAGTATTCAAACTTTACGAAAATCTAAAACGTATTTGGACTCGATAGATAAGAAAGAAAATAAATTTCATGTGCAACAAATTTTATCCAGTTACAATTATAAAAACTCGTACAAAAACACAAGTATTAATTATAGCGGACCACTAACTTCGTTAAGATTTAATACGGTTCAAGGTTATAACTTATCCGCAGGATTATCTTATACTAAACGAAATCCAGACGACAGAACTTATACAAATTTTGGAACAAAATTTAATTATGGTTTTGCCGAAACTAAATTAAGGATGATTGCAGATTTTTCTAAAAAATTCAACAATCATAACAATGCTTTTTTAGCTATTTCTGGCGGAAGCGAAGCAACTCAGTTTAATGAGAAAAAGCCAATTTCAGATATTGTAAACTCTATTAGCAGTTTATTTTTTAAAAATAATTACATGAAATTATTTGATAAGAATTTTGTCAAGTTAAGTTATAGCCAAGAAGTTGTAAACGGTTTTTCAGTTTATGCCAATTTCGACTATTCTGAAAGGAAACCATTGTTTAATAATACGGATTTTACAATTATAAAGAGTGATGATTTGTACACCTCAAACAATCCCTTATTGCCTTTAGATAATTTGACTCCAGCTATTGTAAAACATAATTTGGCAAAAGGAAAGATAACTGGAAAAGTGAATTTTGGTCAAGAATATTGGACTCGTCCCGACGGAAAATTTAATATTCCAAACGATAAATATCCAGTTCTTTACTTTACTTATGAAAAAGGTTTTGCTGGAAGTCAAAACAAGTATAATTTCGATTATTTAGGAGCAAAAATAACGCAAGATTTTGCTTTAGGAAACAAAGGCCATTTGGGTGTAAATGTGACTGCTGGAAAATTCTTCAACGCAGATAATATTTCCTTTGTAGATTACAAACATTTTGCAGGAAACCAAACCAGAATTGGGCAAACAAATGATTACTTAAATGTTTTTAACCTGATGCCTTATTATACAAATAGTACTAATGATGCTTTTTTTGAAATCCATTCAGAATATGATGACAAAGGTTTTATCATTAATAAAATTACTTTATTAAATAAATTAAAATCGAATTTGATTTTGGGTTATCATAATCTTTCGGTTCCTAACAGAACACCATATCATGAGTTTTCGGCAGGATTAGATAATTTAGGTTTCGGAAAATTTAAAATTTTTAGATTAGATTATGTTCGCTCCTATCAGAATGGTTTTCAGACCGATGGTGTGATTTTTGGTTTGAAATTTTTAAATGTTTTAGATTAGTAAACGGAAGTTAATATTGTAAAATGATAAAGTGGATAATGAATAATATTTTCTTTAAAAATTTGTCATTTGAATTGACAGAAATAGAATTAATAAAGAATGGTTTTTCTATTAAAAAACCATTCGGTTCAAAACAGAAACTCTTTTTTTGGAAAGACATAAAGGATATAAGTTTTTCTAAAGATTACAATGAGATTATTATTCAAAATGATACAGTAAATTTAATTAAAAGTAATAATATTGGCTGGTATGAACTAATACAAAATATACCATTATCATTTACAAATTTTGACTTTGAATATGTTAAATCTTTTTTTGAGTTGCTTGAATCCTGTCAGATTTGTGGAATTGTAGCAGTAAGTTCAAAAAAATGTATTATTTGTGGAAATATAGCTTGGAATAACGAAAACCCTCAAAATAAATTAGATTTTTTAAAAGATAAACAATTAGATTTTTTCAAAATACATTTGGATAATAAAATTAGAATTAAAAATTATGCAAAACCGGAGCACGGATTTAAGGCTGATGAAAATTGGAAGTTATATATTTAAAATCAGCTTTATGAACTTCTTAAAAAACCTTTATGTTCTTCGTGTTTAAAAAACTACCGTTTAAAAAACACATCATATCCAAAACGAATTAAAGTTCCAATAACAACCAGCAAAAAGAAAACTCGAATAAAACCATTTCCTTTTTTTATTGCTGTTTTTGCACCCAACCAACCACCAAAAGCATTGCAAAAAGCCATAGGAATTGCCATTGCCCAAATAATTTTTCCTTTCAATATAAATAAAGTAATTGAACCAATGTTAGAAGCAACATTAACCATTTTTGCATTGGCAGAAGCATGCAAAAAATCGAAACCCAGAATGGTAATAAAGGCTACAACAAGAAAACTACCTGTTCCAGGGCCAATAAATCCGTCATAAAACCCAATAAAAGAACTAATAATAATTCCTAAAAGTATCATCTTAGTTTCTGTTAATTCTTTGATCTGATGTTGTCCAAAATCTTTTTTGATAAAAGTGTAAATAGCTAATAAAATCAGAATTCCAAACAATAAAGGTTTCATAAAATCATTACTCACTAACATTAATAATTCCGATCCTAAAAAAGCAAAACCACAAGAAAAAAGAGCCATGATGATTAATAATTTCCAGTTCATGGTTACATTTTTCAAATAATGAAAAGCAGCAACACTCGTACCACTAATTCCAGGGATTTTCAGTGATCCTGTTATAGATGAGACTGGAAAATTAGGTAATAAAATTAATGCAATTGGAGTCTGAATTAATCCGCCGCCGCCAACTACTGCATCTACAAATCCAGCAAAAAATGAGGCAATACAAAGTAAAACTATAATGTAGGTTTCCATGGTTTTAAAAAATAAATCCCAAAGTGGAAGACAATGGGATTTGTTAGTATTTGATATTTCAACATTCTTTATTTAAAAAAACGAATGTTGAAATTTAAAAAATTAGACCCGAACAATGTTTGCGCCAATAGCTCTCAAACGTTCGTCGATTCTTTCGTATCCACGATCTATTTGTTCTATGTTTTGAATAGTACTTGTTCCTTTTGCAGTAAGTGCAGCAATTAACAAAGAAATTCCTGCTCTAATATCTGGAGAGGACATTGTGGTTGCTTTAAGTTGTGATTCGAAATTATGCCCCATAATTACGGCTCTGTGCGGATCACAAAGCATAATTTTCGCACCCATATCTATTAGTTTGTCCACGAAAAACAAACGACTTTCAAACATTTTTTGGTGTATTAAAACATCGCCTTTTGCTTGAGTTGCCACTACAAGAATAATACTTAATAAATCGGGAGTTAATCCTGGCCAAGGCGCATCGGCAATGGTAAGAATCGAACCATCGATATCGGTTTTTATTTCATAATTTTCATGCGTAGGAATATAAATATCATCTCCTCTTTTTTCTAAAGTAATTCCTAATTTTCTAAAAGTATTTGGAATAATACCTAAGTTTTCCCAAGAAACATTTTTGATAGTAATTTCACTTCTTGTCATTGCCGCAAGACCAATCCAAGAACCAATTTCTATCATGTCTGGTAAAATTTTGTGCTCACAACCACCAAGAGAATCCACTCCTTCTATAGTTAATAAGTTTGATCCAACACCAGAAATTTTGGCTCCCATAGAGTTTAACATTTTACACAACTGTTGTAAATATGGCTCGCAAGCAGCATTATAAATTGTTGTTGTTCCTTCAGCAAGAACTGCTGCCATTACAATATTTGCCGTTCCAGTTACCGATGCTTCATCAAGTAACATATAAGCACCTTTTAGTTTGCCTTCACATTCTACACCATAAAAATGGTCTTCTCTTTCATATCTAAATTTAGCACCAAGATTTATAAAACCTTCAAAGTGTGTATCTAATCGTCTTCTTCCTATTTTATCTCCACCTGGTTTTGGGATATAACCACAACCAAATCTTGCTAATAACGGCCCAACAATCATTATCGAACCACGAAGTGAACCGCCTTCTTTTTTGAAAGCTTCGGTTTTTAGATAATCAATATTTACTTCATCAGCTTGAAAAGTATAATCTCCAGGAGCGTTTTTCTTAATTTTCACACCTAAGTTTCCAAGTAAAACAATAAGCTTGTTTACATCAATAATATCTGGAACATTAGTTATTCTAACTTTTTCAGAGGTTAGTAATGCTGGACATAAAACTTGTAATGCTTCATTTTTTGCTCCTTGTGGTGTGATTTCTCCTTTTAGTCGGATACCACCTTCTATTTTGAAAGTTCCCATTTTTAGATTTTAGATTTGCTACGCCAGTTCGCTGACGCTCGTATCAGATTTCAGACTTTTAGACTGTAATCTTTATATTGGTTTTCTGTTATTGTTCTTATTTATCATTGGTTTGCCATTTTTAATAATTTTAGGCTTACCATTGTTATTATTTGTCTGAATTTTGTTCGACATGCGTTTGTTGGTTCGCATTAAATCATTCGAATTCAATAATTCTTCTGTACTTTGTGTTAAATTAATCTTCCCGTCAGATAGTTCTAGTAAATGTTCGAAGATTACAGCATCAGTTACAGTATCTTTGTTCCAACTCAAGTAAGATTTTTTCATGTGAGTTGCAATTACTTTACACAAAGCGTTTTTAAGCTCCCCATCTTCCCATTTGTTTGCCACATCTATCATATACTTAATATTGTTTCCGTAAAAACGATATTTAGGAAAATTTTGTGGATATTTTAAAGGATCAGGTCTCATTTTTAAAACCTCACGAGATGGAATAGGATACGGAGAATCTACCTCTAATTTAAAATCAGACATGATAAATATTTGATCCCATAATTTGTGTTGAAAATCTGGAACATCACGCAAATGCGGATTCAAATTCCCCATGACAGATATGATATATTTTGCCGCTTTATTACGTTCCGTCCTGTCCTCTATAGCTGTTGCTTGATCAACTAAAACATGTAAATAGCGACCATATTCAGGAATAATGAGTGGTTTTCTTTCAGAATTATATTCTAAATGTTGCACCACATCGCCAGCAATTTCTTTTATATATTTTGTATTCATAATTTATAGGGAAACAATACCTTCAATAGTACTTACTTCTTGGTATTTATCTATTATTTCTTGAGCATCTTTCATAGTAACATCCACAGATATACTGGTGAATTTACCCGTTTTAGATTTTGTTGTTTTTATAACTGCACCCAAACAATTAAATGCATTTTCTACACGATCTACATTATCATTAACACTAGGAACAATAAATTTAAACAAATATTCCGCGGGCCAAGTATTACTATTATCTAATTCTACTTTCAATCGTTCGTAGAATTCCTCAACTTTCTTATCCATTCTTCAACTTAAAAATAAAAGCAAATATACAATTTTTAGCATTAAGAATTAAGAAATTTCAGGAGCGAATTGCTTGGTGTTTTTTGTAAATCATTTTCCTGCTACTGGAAGTCACTTTCGTCTCGTCCCAAAAGACGAAACGAAGAGTTCCAACAATTCCAGCATCAGGGCTAACTAGTATTTTATATTCAATTTTTGGAATTATAATAATCTATTTTCTTTAAAACTCGATTGAAATATAAGTAACCTAACAATTCACTTCAAAAAAAACTTTTCAAATCCCAATAACTTTGAGTACTTTTGCGCCTTATTTCTAAAAAAGTGCAAAAAGAAATTGTTGTTATCATAGGAGGGCCAGGAACTGGCAAAACCACAATCATAGACGGCTTATTGTCTAAAGGTTATTGCTGTTATCCAGAGATTTCACGTGAAGTTATCCTAGAAGCAAAAAAAGAAGGAATCGAACAATTGTTTCTAGAAAACCCCTTACTTTTTAGCGAATTGCTGTTGGAAGGTAGAAAAAAACAATTTCTAAACGCTCAAAACGAACCTCATGAAGTTGTTTTTCTTGACCGAGGAATTCCAGATGTTTTAGCATATATGCATTATATAGGAGATAGTTATCCCGCTTTTTTCGATGCTGCTTGCCGCAATAATATTTATACTAAAATATTTATTTTACCGCCTTGGGAAGATATATATGTTGCTGATAACGAACGTTATGAAAATTACGAACAGGCAAAACTCATCTACAATCACCTTGTAGAAACTTACCAGAAATACGGTTACAATCTTATTGAAGTACCAAAAGATAGCGTAGATAATAGAATTCTTTTTATATTAGATCAAATTTAGTTTAGATTTTATCAAACCCGACCCAAGCCTGAAAGAGCGAATTGGCGAAGCCAATCTAAACTTTGAAATCTGAAATTAAATGCAAAGAGCATTACAAATTCTTCAAAAATATTGGCATTACGATTCTTTTCGTCCAGTTCAGGATAATATTATCCAATCGGTTCTTGAAGGAAATGATACTTTTGGACTCATGCCAACTGGTGGCGGAAAATCTTTATGTTTTCAAGTGCCAACTATGGTAAATGAGGGTTTGTGTTTGGTGATTTCTCCTTTGGTCGCCTTAATGAAAGATCAGGTAAATCAGTTACAATCTCGCGATATAAAAGCCATTGCATTAACAGGCGCAATAAAGCCTTACGAATTAATAAATTTATTAGATAATTGTCAGTTTGGTAATTACAAATTCTTGTATTTATCGCCCGAAAGATTAGAACAAGATTGGGTTCTTGACAGAATAAAAGCCTTGCCTATTTCCCTTATTGCCATTGATGAAGCACATTGTGTATCGCAATGGGGACATGACTTTAGACCTTCCTATTTAAAAATTAAAAACCTAAAATCCCATTTTAGTAAAATTCCTTTTATAGCACTTACGGCATCAGCAACGCCAAAAGTTAAGGACGATATTATTGCCTTATTGGGATTAGAAAATCCAAAAATTTTTCAGCAATCATTCGCTCGACATAATTTAGGCTATTTTATTATTCCTGCAGAAGACAAGATATACAAACTGAATCAAATTCTACAAAAAAATCCAGAATCGGCTATTATATACGTAAGAAATAGAAAAAACTGTCACGAGTATGCTTCTCATTTAGAAGTTTTAGGTCACAAAACTACTTTTTATCATGCTGGTTTATCGGTAAAAGAGAAAGAAAATAATATGAATTCGTGGATGCGTGACGAGAAAACTGTTATGATTTCCACGAGTGCTTTCGGAATGGGAATAGACAAACCCAATGTAAAAACAGTTATACATATTAATTTACCCGAAAATCTAGAAAGTTATTACCAAGAAGCAGGAAGAGCTGGACGAAATGGAGAAAAAGCCTTCGCCATTTTAATTAGTTCGCCTTCAGATATTATTATGGCAGAAAATCAGTTTATCGCTGTTTTGCCTAATACTCTTTTCCTAAAGGATATTTTTTTTAAACTCTGTAATTATTTCCGAATCGCTTATGGGGAAGGAATTAATGAGGAATTTTCGTTCAATTTAAATCAGTTTTGCAATCACTATAAATTACCAATATTAAAAACCTATAATGCCCTCCAGTTTTTAGACAGACAAAGTATCATTTCGCTTTCACAAGAATTTTCAGAGAAAGCACAAGTTCAATTTTTAATCGAATCTAAAGAAGTAATCCGTTATATTAGTTTAAATCCTGACGACGAGCCTATTGTATCAACTATTTTAAGGACTTATCCTGGGATTTTCGATTTACAAACCAATATAAACACAGTATTTATTGCAAAAAAATCGAATGTAACTGAAGTTAAAGTTTTAAATTTGCTAGAGAAGTTACAAAAAATGGAAATTGCTGCTTATTTTTCACAAAAAAACGAATCGAAAATAACATTTTTAGAAGTTCGTGAAGATGACAGAACTATAAATCGAGTTTCGAAACATTTAGAAAATCAAAATTTAGTAAAAAAAAATCAATTAAAATCGGTGGTAAACTATGTTTCAAATCAAGATACCTGCAAGAGTAAATTACTTTTACAATATTTTGGAGAAACAGTCACTAATGATTGTGGCATTTGTTCCTATTGTTCTAATAAAAAAGAAAGAATATATAATTCTGAAGAGATTAGAAACAAAATTATTCAATTATTGACCGAAAAATCAATGGATTCAAGAACTTTAATTGAAATATTACATATAGAAGAATCTGAAATATTAAAAACATTGAAGCAATTAATAGAACATAATATAATTAGCATCAGTACAAAAAATCAATACATTATAAAATGAAACGCCCATGATAATTATTGAAACGAAAGAATATGGTAGGCGTTCCATCTTCCAATAAAAAACAAATAGAATAAACACAGATGAAAGCATTACGAATCGTTTTTATGGGAACACCCGAATTTGCAGTAGGAATTCTAGATGCCATTGTAAAACAAAATCAACACGAAATAGTAGGAGTAATTACTGCTACGGATAAGCCAGCAGGAAGAGGTCAGAAAATAAAATATTCGGCAGTCAAAGAATATGCTTTAGAAAACAACTTGACTTTATTACAGCCAACAAATTTAAAAGATGAAGCCTTTTTAGCCGAATTAAAGTCATTAAATGCAAATTTACATATAGTTGTTGCTTTTAGAATGTTGCCAAAAGTAGTTTGGGCAATGCCTGAACTGGGAACATTTAATTTACACGCTTCACTTTTGCCAAATTATCGTGGCGCAGCACCTATAAATTGGGCAATTATAAATGGAGAAACAAAAACTGGTGTGACTACTTTTTTTATTGATGATAAAATTGATACTGGAGCCATGATTCTAAGTAAGGAATTAGCGATTTCTGAATCAGAAAATGCCGGTGAACTACATGATAGATTAATGGTTTTAGGATGTGAGGCAGTTTTACAAACTTTAGATAAAATTGCAGAAGAAAAAGTAGCAACAACAATTCAGCAGGATTCAGCAGATATTAAAACGGCTTATAAATTAGATAGAGAAAATTGTAAAATAGATTTCACAAAAAATGTAACCGAGATATATAATCTAATTCGTGGTTTGAGTCCGTATCCTTCGGCTTGGTGCAATTTTAAAGATGGAGAACAAGAATTTAGTATCAAAATATACGATACAAAACAAGAAGCAGTTTTACATGATTATACAATAGGAAATATCATTACGACCAAAAAAGAAATGAAAATCGCAGTTCTTGGGGGTTTTATTCAAGTTTTATCACTCCAATTCCCTGGGAAAAAGAAAATGGCGACTCACGAATTGCTAAACGGAGTCACTTTTTCGGAGTCAGCAAGAGTCTTTTAAACTTATAAATAGCTTTTTTTTAATCAAAAACACCTATTTGTCAACAAATAAACAAAGTTATTAACAAAATAAGTAAAAAATTGACTTGACTGTTGTGAGAATAGGAAATCCTTTTAAATTTGTATGTATAAGTTATAAATTATTAACCAATCAATTAATACAATTATTATGAACAAATCAGATTTAATCGATGCAATGTCAGCTTCTGCTGGAATTACAAAAGCTGCTGCTAAATTAGCTTTAGAATCATTTTTAGGTAATGTTGAAGGAACTTTGAAAAAAGGTGGAAGAGTTTCTCTAGTTGGATTTGGATCTTGGTCTGTGTCTAACAGAGCTGCAAGAGACGGAAGAAACCCACAAACAGGGAAAACTATTAAAATTGCTGCTAAAAATGTAGTGAAATTTAAAGCAGGTGCTGAATTAGAAGGATCAGTAAATAAAAAATAGTTTATCATAAAATGATTAGAGCCACGCAATGCGTGGCTTTTTTTTTGTTTTTTTAACAATTATATTTGGATTATAACTAAAAAAATTGTTAAATTTAAATCAAAATCCAATATTATGATAGCTGTAAAACCAAAAAAAGGACATCTGTTAGTAGCAGAACCTTCTATAACTGGAGATTTATCTTTCAATAGATCAGTAGTTTTGCTTGCAGATCATAATTCTGAAGGCTCAGTTGGATTTATTTTAAACAAACCTTTAGGATACACAATTAGAGATTTAATTCCTGAAATATCTGCTAGTTTCAAGATATATAATGGAGGCCCGATAGAACAAGACAATTTATATTTTATACACAACATTCCGCAACTAATACCTAACAGTATCGAAATTGCAGAAGGTATATATTGGGGTGGCTGTTTTGATTCTACTCGAGATTTAATAAATCAAGGCAAAATAACTAGAAATAATATTCGTTTTTTTCTAGGTTATTCTGGATGGGATGCAGAGCAACTACAAAATGAATTAGAGTCTAATTCTTGGATAATCTCCGAAAATGACCTTCATAACAAAATTATAGGAAAATCATCTACCGATTTGTGGCGTGAGAAAATAATGGAACAAGGCGGAGACTATCTAATATGGTCCAACGCGCCCGAAAATCCAATGTTTAACTAACCCCTAATCTAATTTTTGTATTTAATTTTGTAAGTAGTTGATTTGCAATATTTGATTGAAATTCTTTTTTTCGATATTTTGTAATTGGCTGAATTCCCACAATCACATTTGTAATAAACAATTCATCTGCTTTTTGTAAATCGAAAGGAGAAATTACAGCTTCTATTACTTCTATATTTTCAAGTGTTTTTGCTAAACCTAAAATTTGTTTTCGCATAATTCCGTTTAAACAACCTTCAGAAATGGGAGGAGTAGACAAAACACCATCTTTTAGCATAAAAATATTTCCGTTTAAGGCTTCAATAACATTTTTATCTTCATTAATTAAAATACAACTGTCTAATCCATTTTCATCTGCGTAAATACTTCCTGTAATATTTATTAATTTATTGGTAGTTTTTAAGGTAGAAATGAGTTGTTTCGATATATAAAAATCTTTATATAAATCAATTTCAAAATTAGCTTTCTGAATTTCATAAAGCGATTTTTCTATTTTTGAAACTGAAATTTCATAATTTACATTGTTATTTTCAGGTAAATAATAACCTCCATCCTTTCTATAAACAGTAATTCTAGCTCTAGCTGATGCTTCGATATTCTCTAATTTTGCTTTTGACAGCAGTTCATTTTCAAAAAACTCCATTGTAAAATTCATAGGAATTTCCATTCTTAGAATCCTCATAGAAGACATTAAACGGAAATAATGATCTTCTAGAAATAGAATTTTATTATCTAAAATTTTGACAGTTTCGAAAACTGCATCACCATATAAAAAAGCACGATTATTTTGCATAAAAAAAGCCCTGAAAAATTCAAGGCAAATATAAGTTTAATATTTTTTAGAAACTATACTGATCCTATAACATGTTTCAGATCTGAAATTTGATTTTCCCACAACAATTTAGACTCCTCAATATCATCAGCTTCAGCGTAATCTACAATCATTAAAGAAACATCTTTAGTGATTTCATCAACAAGTATTCTTAATTCAAAATAATATTCGGTATCTTTATTATCGTCATCCATCCATTTGAACTTGATTTTCTCCCCAGTTTTTTTAGAATATAATCTTGCTTTTTCTTCGGAATCATCCCAAATAAAAGTATAAAATTCGCCACGTGAGTTTACATTATCTGCAAACCATTCTTGCAATCCTGAAGGAGTTGAAATATATTGATATAATAACTGCGGAGACGAGTTTATAGGAAATTCTAGTTCGTATCGTATTTTGCTTTCCATTGTTTGTAATTTGGGCGTAATATATATAATTATGGTTTGAAAAAAAAATTATTTTAATAATAATATTTTTCTTTAAAAATATTTGCACCCTTTAAATTTAGTGTTATATTTGCACCCGCATTGAGAGATGCAAATTACATTATTGGCGAGATAGCTCAGTCGGTTAGAGCGCAGGATTCATAACCCTGAGGTCACGGGTTCAACTCCCGTTTTCGCTACAAGATTATTCTTTTTAAAATCACGGTTTAGGTACTCTAAACCGTTTTTTTATGTCCAACATTTTGTTACTTTTACAAACAGTACACAATTTGACTATTAAGAAGAGTTTTTCCGAACCTAAAATCTATACCAAAGTTTTTTTGGATATAAACTATTACTTCCCTGTAAACTATCATAGAAATAATAAACTCCTTAGGGAAAGAAAAATATTATTGAAAATGATATTACAAAAAATAGGCTTAACACATTCTGTGTTTTTTATGATATATAAATTTCTAATAAAATAGCCTTTCCTATTAATTCATAAGATGTTATTTGAGCAGGCAATAATAATGTATCACCCATCTTATAAGTGAAAATCTCTTTTTTATAATATAATTTAAAGTCTCCTTTTGTACACATATAAACTCTAAAAGAATCATTATTTTTTTTAATGTTCATTTTACCATTTAGAGGAATAATGTTAGTTGTAAAATACTCACAACTAACAACTTCATTAGAACAGTTTTCTGTTTTTTTATATTCTTGTTTAGTCTTGACTACATTATAATTAATTGCATCTAAAGCTAAGTCTAAATGTAATTCTCGAGTATTTCCGTTTTTATCAATTCGGTCGAAATCAAAAACCCTATAAGTTATGTCAGAAGTTTGTTGAATTTCAGCAATTACTGTTCCAGCTCCAATGGCATGAACAGTTCCTGTATTAAGAAAAAAAACATCGCCCTCTTTTACACTCTTGGTATCAAGAAGGTTTAAAAGTGTTTTACTTTCAAGTGATTCTAAAAACTCTTCTGGTAATGATTTTTTTTTTAACCCAACGATTAGTTTTGCACTTGGATCAGCTTGTATAACATACCACATTTCTGTTTTACCAAATGAATTATGCCTTTCCTTTGCTAAAACATCATTGGGATGAACTTGAATAGATAAATTTTCTTTGGCATCAAGATACTTAAAAAGCAAAGGGAATTGTTTTCCAAAAACCTCATACACTTTAATACCAAGAATTTCTATGGGAAAGGTATTAATTAATTCCTGAAGTGATTTCCCTTTTAAATACCCATTAGATATTATACTTATATCATCACCAACTGTTGTT
Source organism: Flavobacterium sp. (assembly GCF_046153165.1). GTDB lineage: Bacteria > Bacteroidota > Bacteroidia > Flavobacteriales > Flavobacteriaceae > Flavobacterium. The sequence continues at coordinate 21,730 of NZ_JBJXEN010000067.1, forward strand.
ATTTCCCAACTTTCACCTATTATTTCAGAAGATATAGGTTTATTCAATAATGTCTCTAATTTTGTTCCTCCCCAAATACGTTCTTTTAGAATTGGATTAAACTGAAGCGGGTATAATTTCATCTTTATAATTTTTACAAAAATCATAAAAATGACAAATACTATTTTGTCATTTACTAAGCCAAATTAAATAAAGTATCGTTTTAATTTTATATAAATCCCCCACCACTTTATACAATAGACATCAGGATGAGTTTAAACTAAAAACATTATCCTCTAATATATTTTTATCTTTTAATGATATATTTTGATTATAAATTGACATTTTAGTATCTTTTACAAACTTATAAAAAATCTATTTTTACACTCAAAATTTCAAATATATGTTTTTACAAAAACAATATCTTTTCATTCTTTTGTCATTTTCTATTGTTTCTGCTCAAAAATTAGATCAAGAAATTCAAGTCTATAAATATTCTGGTCGAATGGAATATCTTGAGCATAATAAAACAATTCTTATCGGTTCAGCTTCCTCTATTTCATTCAATTTTACAGGAAATAAGTGTGATATTTCTTTAAAAAGTATCGACTCTTATGAACATCATAACTATGTTTCTTTAGAATTAGATGGGAAATATATAGGAAGAATGAAAGTCGAAAAAGGAGAAACTAAATCTTATCCAATTATTATTTCTGAAACTAAAAACACACACAATCTTACGATTTACAAAGCTACAGAAGCTTCCAATGGAGGTGTACTGTTTGATGGTACAACAGCAAACTTATCTGAAATTAAATCCATAAAGAAAAAGAAAATAGAATTTATAGGAAATTCTATCACTTGTGGAATGGGAAATGATACGAAAGAAATCCCGTGCGGAACTGGCGAATGGTACGACCAACACAATGCTTATTGGGCTTATGGACCTATTCTATCAAGGGCTTTAAACGCAGATTACTTATTAAGTTCTGTTTCAGGAATAGGTATGTATCGAAACTGGAATGACGAACATATTAATGAAGCAATAATGCCTGATGTTTATGAAAATTTATATCTAAACAAAGACACTTCGAAACCTTATGATTTTAAATTTAACCCAGATATTGTGAGTATTTGTTTAGGTACTAATGATTTATCTAATGGAGATGGAATCAAACCAAGATTACCTTTCAATAAAGAAAAATATGTTTCAAATTATATTTATTTTATAAAAACAGTTTACAAACATTCTCCAAATGCACAGATTGTTCTGCTAAACAGCCCGATGGTATCTGACGAACGCAATTTTACTTTTGTTAACTGCTTGAAAGAAGTAATTGCTTCATTTAGAAAAGATAAAAAACATAAAAAAATAAAATTATTTGAATATCCCCCAATGCAACCTAAAGGATGTGGGTATCATCCTGATATTGAAGACCACAAAATTATGGCACAACAATTAGAATCTTTTTTTAAAAAAATATTAGATGAAAAGTAAACTATTTCTCTTATTAATTATTGTTTCAAATTCAATAATGGCAAACATTACACTACCAAATGTTTTTTCAGACAATATGGTTTTACAACGAAATTCCGAAATCCAAATTTGGGGATGGGCCAATCCGAAAGAAGAAGTAAAAATAACTACAAGTTGGAACCATCAAGAATATAAAATTATTGCAGATAATAATGCAAATTGGAGGATTATAATTCCAACTCCAAAAGAAGGTGGACCATATTCAATAATATTTAAAGGTTACAATGAAATTAATTTAAAAAACATATTAATTGGTGAAGTTTGGCTATGTTCGGGTCAATCAAATATGGAAATGAATGCAAATTGGGGAATTCAAAACGGAGAAGAAGAAGCCAAAAAAGCAACAAATGCAAACATTCGTTTTTTCTCTGTTGAAAAATCTTCCTCATCACATCCTCAAAATAATGTATCTGGAAAATGGTCAGTTTGTTCTCCTGAAACCATGAAAAACAATAGCGCAGTCGCCTACTTTTTTGCAAATAGAATTACTGAAGATTTAAAAAATGTCCCTATTGGAATGATAATTTCAGCATGGGGTGCAACTTCAGCCGAAGTTTGGATACCTGAAGATATTATTCAAAACAATCTAGAATTATTGGAAGCATCTAAAAAAATAAATCCAAATGAATACTGTCCAGTGGGCCCAGGTTTGACTTTTAACACCATGATTCATCCATTAATTGGCTATAAAATTGCTGGAACGCTTTGGTACCAAGGCGAATCTAATGTTGGCTCACCTATTTACGACAAAACATTTACTGCTTTAATAAACTCTTGGCGTGCATTATGGAAAGAAGATTTTCCTTTCTATTTTGTTCAAATTGCACCTTATCAAAATGGAGAAGATCATTACAGTAACGTCAAAATTAGAGATTTACAAAGAAGAGTGTTACAACTTCCTAACACTGAAATGGTAGTTACTAGCGATATTTCCCCAACAGATAACATTCACCCCAAAGATAAGAAATCTGTTGGACTTCGCTTAGCAAATTTAGCTTTGGTAAACATTTACAAAACCAATTCTAATCTTGCCAATGGACCTTTTTTTAAAAATTTAAAAATCGAAAAAAATAAAATCTTAGTCTATTTTTATTATGCTGAAGGGCTTTATTTTAAAGATAAAAAAGTCAATCAATTTGAAATAGCTGGTTCAGATAATGTCTTTTATCAAGCCAAAGCAGAAATTAAAAACAATGTGGTTATTTTAAATTCAGATAAGGTTAAAAATCCTATAAAAGTTCGTTTTGCATGGGCAAACACTACACAATCTCAACTTTTTAATAAAGTCAATTTACCAGCATCATCATTTATTTCAGAATAAAACTATGAAAAATAATTTAATTCTTGCCACAACAATTAGCACCTTATTTGCAATCACAACTATGAACGCGCAAAAAAAAACATACTTAGATAAAACAAAACCTATTGAAGAACGTATAGATTTATTGATGAAACAAATGACTTTAGATGAAAAAGTGGGTCAAATGAATCAATACAATGGTTTTTGGGAAGTAACTGGTCCAGCTCCAAAAGGAGGTGATGCCGAAACCAAATATGAACATTTACGTAAGGGTTGGGTAGGTTCTATGCTCTCTGTCCGTGGTGCAAAAAATGTAAAAGCCGTTCAGAAAATAGCTGTCGAAGAAACGCGTTTGGGAATTCCATTAATCATTGGTTTTGATGTAATTCATGGCTATAAAACTTTAAGCCCAATTCCATTGGCAGAAGCGGCAAGTTGGGACTTGGAAGCTATAAAAAAATCGGCACAAGTAGCCGCAGATGAAGCATCGGCAGCGGGAATTAACTGGACTTTTGGCCCCATGGTTGACGTTGCTCGTGATGCTCGTTGGGGAAGAGTTATGGAAGGTTCAGGAGAAGATCCATTTCTTGGAAGTAAAATTGCAGTTGCTAGAATAAACGGTTTTCAAGGTGAGAAAGTGGAAGATTTATTGAATGTTAATACTATCGCCGCTTGTGCAAAACATTTTGCAGCCTACGGATTTGCTGAAGCTGGGAAAGAATACAACACTGTTGACATTAGTAACTCAACACTTTATAACGTGGTTTTACCTCCTTTTAAAGCTGCAAATGATGCCGGAGTTAGAACTTATATGAACTCGTTTAATATTTTAAATGGAGTTCCTGCAACTGGAAGTTCATTTTTACAAAGAGATATTTTAAAAGAAAAATGGAAATTTAATGGATTTGTAGTTTCAGATTGGGCTTCGGTTCGTGAAATGGTAAATCACGGTTTTGCCAAAGATGCTGCCGATGCTACTGCAAAAGCTGTAATTGCAGGTTCTGATATGGATATGGAAGCTCATTACTATGTAGCAGAATTAGTAAATTTAGTAAAATCAGGTAAAGTAAAAGAGAGTTTGATTGACGATGCTGTTCATAGAATTCTTCGTGTAAAATTCGAATTGGGGTTGTTTGATGATCCTTATAAATATTGTAATGAAGCTAGGGAAAAAGCCGTAATTGGAAGTAAAACCAATAACAATGTGGTTTTGGACATGGCTAAAAAATCAATAGTTTTATTAAAAAACGAGAATAACCTACTTCCATTAAAAAAATCTGGACAAAAAATCGCTTTAATTGGAGCTTTAGCCAATGATAAAAACAGTCCTCTTGGAAGTTGGAGAATTGCTTCCGATGATAACACCGCAGTTTCAGTTCTAGAAGGAATGCAACAATATAAAGACAATCAGTTAACGTTTGAAAAAGGAACTGATGTAACTATTGGAAAAACCACTTTTGTTGACGAATTGGTTTTTAATACCACTGATAAAAGCGGATTTGAAGCAGCGAAAAATATAGCAAAGGGAGCTGATGTTGTAGTGATGGTTTTGGGCGAACACGGATTTCAAACTGGTGAAGGACGAAGCAGAACAGACTTAAATTTACCCGGAAATCAGCAAGAATTATTAGAAGAAATCTATAAAATAAATCCAAATATCGTTTTAGTTTTAAATAATGGACGGCCATTATCTATTCCTTGGGCTTCCGAAAAAATCCCTGCAATTGTTGAAGCTTGGCAACTTGGTACTCAAACTGGAAATGCAGTTGCACAAGTACTTTATGGAGATTATAATCCAAGTGGAAAATTACCAATGTCATTTCCTCGAAATGTAGGACAATGCCCAATTTATTACAACAATTATAATACTGGACGACCCGTAAATTCTGATAAAAATGTATTTTGGTCGCATTATACTGATGTAGAAAAAACACCTTTATTTCCATTTGGATTTGGATTAAGTTATACAACATTCGATTATAAAAATCTAAAATTGAACAAAGTAACATTTGTAAAAGGAGAAACTATAGAAGTTTCTGTAGAAGTCACCAATTCCGGAAATTATGACGGAAAAGAAGTAGTTCAATTATACCTTCATGATGTTGCAGCAAGTTTGGCTCGACCAGTAAAAGAGTTAAAAGGATTTGAATTAGTCAAATTAAAAAAAGGCGAAACCAAAACTATAACGTTAACATTAACTGATAAAGAACTTGGATTTTTTGACAATGATGGAAACTATCTAGTTGAATCAGGAACTTTTAAAATTATGGTTGGTGGAAGTTCGGATAGAGGATTAGAAAGCAGTTTCGAATTAAAATAGTTTAGTTGGTTTAGTGAAGAAGAAAGGGTTGAATTAATTTTCAATCCTTTTTTTAAAATTTGAATATGATATTCACTTTTAAGTAATTAAAATTCTTGAATTGGGTTGCAAAAAAATATTGATAGTTTACAAAACACTACTTTCTCAATTTATGAATTAATGGAAATTAAAAAAACGAAAAATGCAATTCTACTAAAAACATTTTAAAATTGATAAGCCTATGACAAAAAATATTTAAAAAACATGTTGGAAATAAATCTAGAAACCTATAAAATGCATTATGCTTAAAAATTGCTCTAAAATCAAAAATAATAATACAATGAAAAAAAAACATTTTATAATATTAAACCTACTTTTCACTCAAATACTTTTTTCACAAGTTGGTATAGGAACTACAAATCCAAGTAACTCTTCTGCATTAGAAATTAAAAGTTCAAATTCTGGTCTACTTATTCCAAGAATTGTATTGAATTCAACTAGTGATATTACCACAATTCCTAGTCCTGCAACTAGCTTATTAATTTACAATACAAATACAGCAAGTGATGTTACTCCAGGATTTTATTACTGGGAAGGAAGTTGGAAAAAAATAAACAATTCTGCCCCTGCATGGGAATTATCTGGAAATACACTTTCTTCTGGTTCAGAATATTTAGGAACAAATAATTATTATCCCTTAATTTTTAAAGTTAATAATAATCAATTTGCAAAGTTTCACCCAAATGGAGGAATTGCAATAGGAAACTCATCTGTTGCAAATAATAATAATTCTGTTGCCATTGGAACTTCTGCAAATGCATCTTCAAGTAATCAGGCAATTGCAATTGGTTATGCTACAACAGCATCGGGTTTCCAATCAACAAGTTTAGGGTTAAATGCGAATTCGAGTGCAAATTCAAGTGTAGCTATAGGAAATAATTCAGTAGCTTCAGGATTCCAGTCAGTGAGTTTAGGGTTAAATTCAAGTTCTAACACTAATAATGCTTTAGCCATTGGTAACAATTCTGTAGCTTCAGGATACCAGTCAATAAGTTTAGGTTTAAATGCAAATTCGAATGCAGATTCTAGTGTAGCCATAGGAAATGATTCTGCAGCTTCAGGATATCAGTCGACTGCAATTGGTTATCAAGCTCATGCAACTCAATCTAACTCGATTATTTTAGGTAACTCTTCAAATGCATCAAATAAAATTGGTATTGGAACCAATACGCCAGATGAAAGATTACATGTTGCAGGTTCAATTAAAATTGTAGATGGAACACAAGCAAATAACTTTGTTTTAACATCCGATTATAATGGAAAAGCTTCATGGAAAGATCCTAACGCAAGCAAATCTTTTGGAGAGATTTATAGAGCAAGTAACCTAAATTTAACAGCAGGAGCAGTAAATTTTGGCTCTAATGGCATAAGCAATTCTATTTCTCTAAATCCAAATTACATACAGGTTTTTACAGATGGAATTTATAAAATCACCTATACTATTTCTTTGAAAAAAAATTCAGGAGCTTTAAATAATGTTGAATTTTATTTAGGTATTTGGGGTACAGAAATACCTGGATCAAGAACTGTTGCAACAGTTAACAATGGAGAATCTAGAACTGTTTCTATAACAAAATTATTTAGTTTAACGGCATGGCAAGCTATTTCTGTATATTCAAACACAGCTGACTCTACTATTTCAGTATTAGGAAATGGTTCTAATTTAATTGTTGAATTAGTACTTTAATAATGAAACTAAACAAGGTGAGAAAAATATTTTTCTCACCTTGTTTAGTTTCATTATTTTTTAAACTTCAAATTGTATTCTTTTATTAAATCTAATGTAGATTTCTCGGAAGAAAACACCGAATTTAAACCTTGTGGTTCTTGTGGTGGATCGGTTGTAAAATCCTCTCCTATTTTCCATTTTCCATCAGCAGGATTATTTTTACCAATTCCTGCATAACCCCAAAAATTTAATGCAACAAATGGCTCTTTATTTAAGATTGCTTTTTCTAATCTTTCAAAAATAGCTTTGTAAAATTGATTTCTAAATTCAACAGAAGCAGTTCTATCTAAATTTTCTTGACTTCTTGGGTATCCAAATTCTTCTAGAACTAATGGTTTTTTAAGATTTTGTGCGACTTTAATATGTTCATCAATGTAGGCAATAGTTTTTTCAATAGCTATTGGCGTTGAGCCTTTTTCATCTTCCATCTTATACCAACCCCAATTTTTAGGCCAAATGTGCATCGTTAAATAATCGATATTCCTATTGGTATGGGTCCGTTCAAAAGTAGCCAAATCATCATTTGAACCTGCTTTACCTTCGGAACCAGTTGTTATTAAATGATTTTTATCCAATCGATTAATTTCGTCCACAGTTTCATTTAACCATTTGGTAAAAGTGGTTTCATTTTCTTTGGTAAAAACACGAGGTTCATTAGCAACTTCCCATGCCATGATGACTTTATCTTCGGTATATTTCTTTTTTGTGTACGGATTTGTTCTTCCAATAATAAATTGAATATGTTTTTTGAAATCTGCTTTACAAGGTTCGCATGAATGAAATTGCGAAGTGAAATTCATAAATTGAGGCCAAGTATTGGGAGTAATATTTGGATTAGGAACTTTTCCGTAGCCGTTCCATTCTAGATATTTTGCCATTCCGCCAGACCATTCCCAGTTATTATTCAAATATAAAATGGCGTTTAAATCACGCTTACCCATTTCGGCTAAAACAAAATCTAAGCCATCTAATAATTCCTGATTGTACTTTCCTTTTCCGGTTTGTAAAGCTGGTGTAACCGTAAAATCTTGATCGCCACCTTCTGCTCCAACAAGAATTCTAAGATTGGTAATTCCATTGGCTTTTAATTCATCTAATTCTTTTAAAAGTCTTGTTCTGTCACCGTTTTTTGCACCAATCATTGCACCATACCAATAATTTGTTCCAATATAATGATAGGATTTTCCTTCTTTTATAAATTTATTATCTTTTACAGAAATAAATTTTTGTGCTGTACAAGATGATGTAAAAGCGATTAAAAATGCTAAAAGAATTGATTTTTTCATATAAAAATTTAATTAGGTAAAACGTACATATTTGGTAATGTATTTTGTAAAACCGATTTTGGTTTGATAACAAAACTGTTAAAATCGGCTGCATTTGAAGCTGTTGGCGTTGGTACATAATAGCCCCCATTCCCATTTGCCCAAAACATTACAAAACCAATTTGAACATTATTGTTAGTTATGGCATCATACAAATAAGTAGAAAACCAATTTGTAATTGCAGGAGTAGTATTAGTTACGCGATAACCACTTTCAGTTAATGCTGCAATTTTCTTTTTAGAAATAGCTAAATCTGATAAATATCTTAATTTATTATTAGCATTAGTTACACCTGTTGGTCCTTGATTATTAAAATCTCCATAATTATCCATACCTAAAACATCTACATACGTATCCCCAGGATAACGACTTAAATAACTAATTGATGTTGTGTAAGTATTATCTGGAGCAAAAGAATATAAAATATTATGAACATTTTTAGTATTTTTCAAATAATCAACAGTGAATTGAAAAACAGCTTTGTATTCATCTGGAGAACAATAATTTGCACCCCACCAAAACCAGCTTCCATCAAATTCATGAAACGGACGGAAAATTATCGGGATTAATTTATTGTTAGCATCTCTCAAATTTGAAACTACCGAAGCCACTTTATCTAATTTTGTTTTGTACCAATTATGATTTACTCCACCAGGTAAAATACTTCTAAAAGCAGTTTGTTGTTGTACCACAGTCATGTCGGCAGCATAAAAACTGTCTTCATTATTGGGTTCACGCAAATGCCAACAGAATACATTTATCATTCCTTTTGATTTGGCTTCTTTAGCATCATCCGTAATAATGTTTTCTTGCTGATAAAACCAATTGCTTGCTTGACCATTATTATTTTTGTCAGTAATAAACATAAAATCGGAACCTAAAAGTGCTGGATCATAACCAGTAGTTTTCTTAATATCGGAATCGCCACTTGAAGTATAAAATCCGTTGAAAGCATCTTGTTGGCCAATTGCAAATTTTGTTTGAGAGAGTTTTCTTAAGTTGTAAAAAAGTGCAACTGTTTCGTCTGTAGCATTTTGGTCAACCATAAAAGTTCTAACATTTTGCGGAGTTACTGGATCGACAATAGTAACTGGCAGAATGATCACTGTTGAATCTGAAGTAAATCCATCATTTTTTGAACATGAAGTCATTATAAAAAATACTGACATTAGAATAGAAGTTAAAAGATTTTTCATAGCATTTTTATTTATTTAAAACTTACAACTAAATCATCAGCATATAAAGTTCCCGATGCAAAACCTAAGGCAAGCATAATTCTATATTTTTTTGTTCCTTTTATAAGCGGAACTGTTTTGGTATAAAATGTCCAGTCGGTTGTTCCTGTTACGAAAGTTATACTTTGGTCATCACTTGTTTTTTTGTTATCAATTCCAATGAATTCAACATTTAATAGCCCATTATTCCATGAATCTTTTCCCTGTTTGATATTTTCTGATTTTAACCAACCTGAAATAGTTATTGAAGTGGCATTTTCTGGAACATCAGCAATTTGATCAATTCCAGTCCAGTCGAAAGTTGTCGAATTTAAAACCAGTGAAGACTTTCCTTCTTTGAACGTTGTGTTTGAAGTTGCTGCATTTCCACGCCAAGAATTAGTTCCATTTTCGAAATTCCCATTGGTTAATTCGATAAATTTATTTTCGAAGTTTCCTGAAATTACAACTGGATTTCGTTTAGCATTTTCTTCTTCATGGCTTTTTGTTAGTTCATCTTGAGATATTGCAATAGCTTTTATTTCATCAAATAAAATAGTTCCGTTGGTTTGACCTAAAGCCAACATAATTCTTAATTTGGATGCCGAAGTTGGAACAATAATTGTCTTTTTATAAAATGTCCAAGGTGTTGTTCCTGAAACCGATGCAACACTTTCGTTCTGAATTCCTTTTTCGCCTGCATTTAAAAATTCAATATCAAATTTCCCTGTATTCCAATCATTTTTGCCTTTTTCGATAGCATCCGATTTTATCCAACCACTTAATTCTATGGCAACTGCATTTTTTGGAATACTTATAATTTGGTCAATTGCTTTCCATTCAGCCCCGGTATATTGAGTAATTATAGCACTTGCTTTTCCTATTTTTTTATCAAATGTTGATAATTGAGCCACATCTCCACGCCAATTATTCAACTCCATTTCAAATCCGCTATTAAGGACTAGATTTTTTTGTGCAAAAGAATTTATACTTAAAACTAAAAGAAATATTGAAAATGTTTTATTCATAATGTTTTGATTAATTTACAAACGTTTAATTAACTCCAGACAAGCACGCGAATTATGATAAGGACATTTCCAAAAACCAGCTTTATCTTTTTGAATTTTAGAATAATCTTGATTAATTCCCCAAATCCATTCTCCGTTTTCTTTATCTAGAATGTATTTTTGTACAAAGTCGAAGTTCTTTTCTGTAATTCTCAAGTATACATCGTCGTTGGTTAATTGCCAAGCATTTATCATTCCTATCCAAAGTTCAGATTGTGGCCACCAATGTTTTTCGGCAATTAATTTATTTTCCTTTGGATCAAATTCATACCATAATCCACCATCATCATCAATTCCTTCCTTGGTAGCATTTGCAATTTCTACTGCATATTTTTGGTATTCTTCAATCAATTCTTTGTCTCCAATAACTTCGGCACACCATTGCAATAACCAAGCTGCTTCAATGTCATGACCATAAGAAATTACATCTGGTTTTTCTATCCAGTTTTCATCAAAAAATAATTTTAAATGCCACGTATTTTTATCAATAAAATAAGTATCAATTACATAAAGCAGTTTTTTTATCTTATCTTTCAATTCTAAATCTGGCCAAACTTGATACAAATTTGCATACGCTTCAACAATGTGCAAATGCGTGTTCATGGTTTTCTTTTCGTTGGCATCTTTATCGCTCAAACGCAAATCTTCAATAGCTTGCCAATCGCGAGTAAATGCTTCAAAATAGCCTTCATTTTCTTTGTCGTAACTATACTTTTGTATCGAATTATATAGATTTATCGCTATTTGAAGCGCTTCTTGATTGCGAGAAATTTTATAAAATTCGGTCAATCCGTAGATGGTAAAGGCTAAAGCGTAAATTTGATTTTTAGTATCTTTCAATGTTCCATCATAATTTAAACTCCAAAAAATGCCACCGTATTGGTTATCGTAAAAAAACTTCCTTATGTAATTGAAAGTTCTTTCGGCAACTGCCAAATGGTTTGGATTTTTAGTTACAGGATAAGCAGCAGAAAATGACCAAAGAATTCTAGCGTTTAAAACTGAACCTTTGTCTGCCAGTTCATTTTTTACATCATTATAATCAATTTCACCAATAAACCCTCCATTTTTGTGATCAATAGTAATCTTTTCCCAATAATTTAATATGGAAATTAATTCTTGTTGGACTTTTGATTTTAATATTTCTGTGGTTACTAACACAATTGTATTCTTTTAAATTGAAACCTCATAATTATAAATCATGAGGTTTTAAATAGAGTTTAATTTTAAACAAAATAATTATTGAAGACTACAATTATTCTTGATGTACTAAAATTATTCTTGATGTACTAAAATATTATAAAACCTTTTTATTATTTTCAATTTGATTGATGATTGTTTGAACAGAGCCTGACGATGTAAAAGTATCTTCTGGTGTGTTGATAGTGTAATCTACCAATTTTTCGACAGTTGAAACAGCAACATGCATTTTAGTGTCCGATGATGCATAATAGATATAAACAGTTCCATTATCATCTGATATCCAACCATTTGAAAATAGAACATTAGAAACATCACCAATACGTTCGTCGTTTTCTGGAGCCATAAAATGTCCTGCTGGCTTGTGAATTACCTTTGAAATATCTTTTAAATCAGTCATGAAAACATACAAGGTATAACGCAAACCAGCAGCTGTATTTCTAACTCCATGAGCCAAATGCAACCAACCTTTTTCTGTTTTTATTGGTGCTGGTCCAAGACCATTTTTTAGTTCGTAAATAGTATGGTATGTTTTTCCAAAGATTATTTTTTCTTCTTTTACAATAGGGATTTCCATATTATCTATATAACCTAAACCAATTCCACCACCGCTTCCTACATCGATAAATCCGTCTTGTGGACGCGTATAAACTGCATACTTTCCATTTACAAATTCTGGATGAAGTACCACATTTCGTTGCTGACCTGTATTAGAAATCAAATCGGGTAAACGTTCCCAATTGATCAAATCTTTAGTACGAACTAAGCCCGCATTAGCAATTGCTGTACTTGTATCGCCTTTTGGCGCGCTTGGATCTTTTCTTTCTGTACAGAAAATCCCATAAATCCAACCATCTTCATGATGTACTAATCGCATATCATAAGCATTCGTATCTGGATTTCCTTCAATTTGAGGAATTACGCATGGTTTATCCCAAAATTGAAAATTATCAATCCCATTTTGACTTTCTGCGATGGCAAAAAATGATTTTCTGTCGTTTCCCTCAACACGAACGCAAAGCACGTATTTATCATTAAATTTCATCGCACCAGCATTGAACGTTGCGTTAAAACCAATTCGTTCCATACCAAAAGGATTAGTTTCGGCATTGAAATCGTAACGCCAATGTAATGGAATGTGTTTAGCAGTAACCACTGGATTTTTATATCTCGAATAAATTCCGTTATTTTCAGAAACTGGACTATTTGATTGTTTTATAAATTCCAAATGACTAGTTGTCAAAGTATCGAAATTATAAATTTTTGTTATGTTTTCCGTTATCATACAATGCGTATTATATTATAAATTTATTTTAAAAATCAGTTAATCTGTTCCACCAAGTACGTTTCATTACGAAGGCAATTACAATAAATAATCCCAAGACTATTCCGAGTGCAAACCATCTAGAAAGGATTAGATACATAGGAAGTAGTGTTAGCAGAATTTGTCCAGTAATTCCTAAAAACACGTTAAACATATTCAATTTGAAATTTTTATTTTTTTCTAATGTTGGATCTTCTAATAATAATTCATCATGAATAGGTTTCCAAAATCCCCAAGGACGAACAGTTTTATAGAAATTTACTAATACCTCTTTTTCTGTTGGTGGAGCTGTGTATGAGCCTACGATACAAGCTATTAATTGAATTATAATAAATATTGGGAAGAAATATAACATTCTTGTTCCGTCAAAATAAGTTGTGATTCCAGAAACTGATAATGCTGGAGGAATGGCACTTGCGATAATTCCGAATAACATTCCGTAGAAATAGCCATTAGCATTGAAACGCCACCAATACCATTTTAGGACATTCGCGCAAACAAATCCGCCATACAATCCAGCTGTAATAATATTGAAAATCATGTTTACATCTTTTATCAAAAGACCTAACCCAACGCCAAGAATTACCATCACAATTCCAGAAAGATAACCCATGTTTATGACTTCTTTTCTATCTGCATTTGGATTGAAATATTTTAGATAAATATCGTTTACAATATAAGCTTGACCCGCATTTAATGTTCCAGAGAAGTTGCTCATAAATGCTCCAAGAAATCCTGCAAGAACCAGTCCTACTAATCCAACAGGTAGGTATTTATTGATTACAGCTGGCATAATACTTTCGAAATTAATTCCATCAACCGTTTGATGCAAACTCAAATCTTTGAAGAATAAAATTCCTAAAATGCACAATCCCATTACCATAAAATATCTAATTGGAAGCAAAATGATAGAAATAAATCCGCTCATCTTACTGGCTTCTTCTGGCGATTTTGTACTTAATATTTTTTGGCAATCATAATTTGGTGCTGGTCCAGCTAAACTTTTTAGGACACCTGAAAAAAACATCATACTTACAATGGCAGAGAATAATTTATAACCATCTTTTTGAAGCTTCACTGTTGCGTCTGGAAGAATTTTACTCCAATCTAAACCTAATTCTTTTCCGAAAATTGGATTATCCCACCCAAGTGGCATTCTATCTGTAATTACAATTCCTGATGCTGCCAAATGATGCATTGCAATAGTACCAACAAAAATAGAACACACAATCATAATCATATATTTGATGAAATCGGCAAGAACAATTCCGTGCATTCCACCAACAATACTATAGAAAGTTGCTACAATACAAATTGAAACTCCATAAAATTGAGCAGTTGCATTTTTAGCATCAATTAAAGCCGATGCGTATTCTGGACTTCCCGCAGTTAAGGTTTCTAGATTGTGATTTAAGAATGGAACAACCTCTTTAATGGTTTCGTAAGGAATAAAAATTTCTAGAAATTCACCGACACCAACAAAAGCGTACGCCATGTATCCGATACAAAGCATTAATGCAAAAACTACTACAATGGCGTGACTTTGTTTTACCCCTTTATCGGTTAATCCGAAACGTGTCCCAAGCCATTCAGCACCAGTTGTTGCGTTACTTCTACGTAACCATTTACTTAAGAAAACCATCAAAAATACTTGGTTGAAAACTGGCCACATCCATGGAATCCAGATGCTTTTAAATCCATAAAGAAATGCCATACTTACTAAAAGCATGGTTCCAGAGATGTCAAACATATCACTAGCATCGCTCAAACCAAGCATGTACCAAGGCAGTTTTTTTCCAGCCATTAAATAATTGTCTTTGCTTTTTTTAGCTCTGTTTTTCATAACAAACCCAATGACAATCATCAAGATAAAGTAGGCGATTATTATTGTCAAATCTATGGTTGATAGTCTCATTAATGTATTTTTGGTATTTAATTTGGGTTTATTTATATAATTTCTCTTTGGTAACGTCTTTTTGAAAAAGTGTTTG
This sequence comes from Flavobacterium sp., assembly GCF_046153165.1. Taxonomy (GTDB): domain Bacteria; phylum Bacteroidota; class Bacteroidia; order Flavobacteriales; family Flavobacteriaceae; genus Flavobacterium. The sequence goes on from NZ_JBJXEN010000067.1 coordinate 36,755, forward strand.
TTTTAAATTAAAAAAATCTATAAAATCTTTTTCGCTTACTTGTCCTTTATATGGGGCATAATAATGCATTTTCTTTTCTTGTTCTTGCCAACCATGATTTCTCCATGCTAAAACGTAAGATATTTTATAATTTCCGATAGATTCTAAAAGTGTTTTTGTCCAGAATTTATCATAAGGAATCGCTTCATATCCTGTTTCTGCAAAAGCAATTATTTTGTTCTGTTCTTTGGCAATCTGATCCATTATGCCAAATAATTTCAAATTATTTTCTACAAATGAATTATCTTTTGTAGGATCATTATATTCGTAATTGTCAAAACTTAAAATATCTGCATAAGCTTCTCCTGGATAGTATTCAAGAAATTCCTCACGAGATTTTACCATCGAAGTATTGTAAACATAAATTAAATTGTGAACACCTTTTGACTTTAAATAATCGACTGTGAACTTCCAGCCTTCTTTAAATTGTTCAGGAGTTGCATTGTTTTTGCACCACCAAAACCAATCGCCAGTAAGTTCATGAAATGGTCTATATAAAATTGGAACTGCTTTACCATCGCTACCTTTTAATGATAAAAAGAATTTTGCTGCATCATCTAGCCATGATTTGTAAAGTTCGTGTTTAGAACCGTTTGGTAGTATTGATTCAAAAGAATTAGGAGTCGTATCCCAAGCATTTTTTCCTGTAAACGGATTATTCATGTGCCAACTTATTGTAGTAATGCCGCCACGATCATAAATTTCTTTAATCCATTTTTTTGTTTTTTTAAAAGGAACTCCATCAATATCATTTTCAGATTTAGTTTCTGTGCCGCCCAAATCACAACCATAAACTGCAGGATAATCTCCAGTTACGTCTTTAATATCGCTTCTTCCTTCTTCATATTTCCAATTTACTCCATAAGCTAATGCATCTTGATGCCCCATCATAAACCCTTTCTCTTTTAACTTATTTAGGTTTTGAAAGAGAGTTTGTGTTTCTTTTGTCGCATCTAAATCACTAAGATTTACTTGCTGTGATTTACAAGAAATGCTTAAAAATGCAATGAAAATATATAGAATCGAGTTTAACTTCATTGAATGCGATTATTTAATTAAAAAGATTAATTGTATAAAATGTCAAAACTATGATTTATTAAAAATAGTATGAATTTCGTAATTTTAAGTAGCTTTTATTTTATTATACAAAAAAATCTACTCTATATTTTTCCTAAAGTTCAAAGATAGTTTTGTTATTTCATCATCAATAGTATTATTTTATCATTTTTATATCATATAATTGCAACTTAAAATCGATATATGAGAGATATAACAAAATTTCATCGCGAAATTACCCCTTTATCTAAAGGTGATAGTTTTTTAGTTTTTGATAGAGTTAAAGATAATTTTGACTTTCCTATACACTATCATCCAGAATATGAAATCAATTTTATTAAGAATGGAAAAGGAGTTCGGCGAATTGTTGGAGACCATATAGAAGAGATTGATGACATAGAATTAGTTCTTGTTGGCCCAAATTTATACCACGGATGGGAAATAAATATTTGTAAAAGCAAAAAAATTCATGAAATCACCATTCAATTTCATAATGATTTATTTGACAATGACTTGTTAAATCGGCGAATAATGGCTTCTATTAAAGAAATGTTTAATCGCTCCATACATGGTATTTTATTCTCCAAAAAAACAGCAAATGACTTACATGAGCGAATTTCAAAACTATCAAGATTAGATGGTATGGATTACTTTTTGGAAATAGTTTCAATACTGCAAGACATGGCAAACTCTCGAAATCAAAGACTTTTATCTACATACACTATTGATTATGACAAATTTGAAGATGATGACAAAATGAAATTAGTTTATGAGTTTGTTCAGAAGAATTTTGCCGAAAAAATCACTTTAGATGATGTTTCAGAAGTAGCAATAATGAGTCCAGTATCATTCAATCGGTTTATAAAAAAACGCACTGGAAAAACATTTGTTAATTATTTAAATGATATTAGAGTTGGATATTCTGCAAGATGGTTGGTTGAAAAAGATTTAAGCATTTCGGAAATCGCATTCAAATCTGGATTTAATAATATCGCTAATTTTAATAGAATTTTCAAAAGCATAAAAAGAACCACCCCGAGTCAGTATCGCGAAGAATTTTACGGAATGAAAAGGTTCCTTTAGTTTTTTTATATTTATTTAAACCTCAATGACCTATATATAAAATTTTTGCATTTTAATACAATAATACAATTTTATCAAATTTTTCATCAATAGTTACGAAATCGATAGAGAAATAGTAGAATGAATTGATTAAATAATATTAACTTTTGGTTAACATCTCTTATAAATTTGTTATTCTTAATAATCATTCAATAAAATTACGCATAATGAAATTTTATTCTTTATTTATTTAGAAATTACTAATCTTAACCCACAAACGAAAAATTATGAAAAAAATTTTCTCAAACTTAACTCATTGGAAGGTCAAAAAGAGAGCATTTGCTTTTGTGATGCTATTATTACTCTCTAGTAGTTTTATTAATGCTCAAACAACTATTTCTGGTAAAGTTGTAGATCAAAACGGAGCCTCTTTACCAGGAGTAAACATAAAAGTTGAAGGCATGACAAATAATAGTACATCCTCAAGTTTTGATGGAACTTACAATATTAAAGCTCCTTCTCTAAATGTAACACTGACTTTTTCTTTTCTAGGCTTTAACACTCAAAATATTCCTGTCAATGGAAAAAAAGTAGTTGATATGGTTATGAGAGAAAATGTTGAGTCATTAAAAGAAGTTGTTGTAATTGGATATGGAACTCAAAAGAGAAGCGATATAAATTCATCCATTTCATCAATTAAGTCAAAAGATTTAGAAAATTTGAAACAAGTTTCTGTTGACCAAATGATTCAAGGTAAAGCAGCAGGAGTTTCAGTCACAAACAATTCTGGTCAACCTGGAGGTGCAGTGTCAATTAGGGTAAGAGGAACGACATCCATTAGTGGCACAAATGAGCCTTTGTATATTATTGACGGTGTTCCTGTTTCTGGTGATGCAACAGGTAGAGCGACCAGCGGAAGACCAATTGCAGGAAATGATTTTAGCTCTAATGGAAATAGTGGAAATAATGCAGTTAGTCCATTATCGATGATTAATCCCAATGATATTCAGTCTATAGATATTCTTAAAGATGCTTCAGCTACTGCAATTTATGGTTCTCGTGGTGCTAATGGTGTGATTCTAATAACAACAAAATCTGGTAAAAAAGGAACAGGTAAAATATCCTATGAAGGATATACTTCGATTCAATCAGTTTATAAAAATTTAAATGTTTTGAATTTATCTCAGTATGCTACGCTACAAAATCAACTAGCTGGTATTTATGGCACTACTCCAAGACCTGAATTTGCTCATCCTGAATTATTAGGTTCTGGAACTGATTGGCAAAAAGAAGTATATAGAACAGCTATGGCTAAAAGTCATCAAATTTCATTTTCAGGAGCTAAAGACGGCACAAATTACTATTTATCAGGAGGTTTTCTAGATCAAGAGGGTACTTTGATAGGTTCTGGATACAAACGATATACCATGAAATTAAATTTAGATTCAAAAGTTAAAGATTGGCTAAAAGTTGGAACTAATATTAATACAGGTGTAACCAATGAGAAAATCACAATTAATCAAAGTTATGGTGGATTAATTACAAATACATTACTAGAAGCTCCTGACTTACCTGTTAGAAATGTTGATGGCTCTTATGCAGTACCTCCTTCTGGTCAAACAGGTGGTGTTTATTTTAATCCTGTTGCAGAGGCACTAACCAAACACAACTCACTAGTAAGAAAAAACTATTTAGGAAATATCTATGGTGAGGCTAGTATAGTAAAAGGATTAAAATACAAGTTAGAGCTTAGTGCCAATACAGAGTTTTCTGAAAACACAGAATTTGCACCTACATCTTCAACCAATGAAGTTGCAGATTTAAATGAAAGAAGACAAAATTGGTACTCTACAAATTTAAAGAATTTGCTAACCTACGACTTTGGTATAAACAAGCACAAATTTACATTACTAGCTGGCCAAGAGGCCAATGACTCTCATTGGGAAGGTATTTTAGTTAGCGCTCATGGATTTCAAACAAATAATATATACACTCTTAATCTTGCAACACCAGCAAACACTACTGCTACAGGATACAAAGGCAGTCAATCACTTAGTTCGTTATTTGGTCGTATGATTTATGATTTTGATGACAAATATGGAATTTCAGCATCTATTCGTCAAGACGTTTCTTCAAAATTTGATCCTGCTACTAATAATCAAAAAGGTATCTTTTCTTCATTTTCTGCTTCTTGGAAATTATCTAACGAGTCTTTTATGGAATCAACAAAAAAATATATTGACAACATAAAATTTAGAGCCGGATATGGAACAACTGGTAATCAGCAAGTTGGAAACAATCTATATTCTGCTTTATTAAACCAACAAAATTCTGGTTTAGGAACTGGATTTCTAGTTTCAAATATACCTAATCCAGATTTAAAATGGGAATCTTTAGTTCAAACAAATCTTGGTTTAGATTTTACTTTATTAGATTCTAGACTTTCTGTAAATTTAGATTTATACAACAAAAAATCTAAAGACTTCTTATTTCAGGTGCCTTTACCTGGATATTTAACTGGTGGTGGTTCACAATATGGAGGTATATCCTCACCATATTCGAACTTAGGTGAAATGCAAAATAGAGGTTATGATATAACTTTAGGCTATAATACAAAAGGAAATGGTAATTTTACTTGGAGTTCCTCTTTAGTGTTTTCTCATTATAAAAATAAGCTAACAAGTATTGTTGATGGGTTACCATTAACAACTGAAATTAATACAAATGGTTATCAACCAGTAGTCGTTACAAACACACTTGTTGATAACCCTATTGGGATGTTCTACGGTTATGTTACAGAAGGGATTTTTAATGATTTAACAACTTTAAACAATGCTCCTTTACAATTTGGACAAACTGTTGGTACAGCATCCGGTCAAACCTATCTTGGAGATATCAAATATAAAGATGTGAATGGAGATGGTAAAATAGATTCAAATGACAGAACATTAATAGGAAATCCACATCCTAAATTTACCTTTGGTTTTACAAATAATTTTAAATACAAGAATTTTGATTTATCTGTATTCTGCCAAGGATCTTATGGTAATGATATATTAAACTTAACAAAGAGAAACGGAACTTTAAATGCAAGTTTATATCAAAATCAATTGGTTGATGCCTTAAACTACTGGACACCAACAAATACAAATACTGATATTCCAAGACCAATTGGAAATACAAGTAATACTAATATTCTAATTTCCGATCGTTATGTTGAAGACGGTTCTTATGTAAGAATTCAAAATGCAACATTTGGATTTACTTTACCTCAAGATGTCATTTCAAGATTAAAAATGTCTAGAGTTAGAATATATGGAAGTGCGCAAAACCTTTATACATTCACTAAATATTCAGGTTACGACCCAGAAATTGGCTCTTTCAATCAAAACCCTCTTTTAACAGGAATTGATAATGGAAGATATCCATCACCAAGAACTTATTCATTAGGAGTTAATATAGAATTTTAAAAAAAATGAAAATGAAAAATTTATTTAACGGATACAAATTGTTAATATTAACAATCATATTATTTGCTTTTGGCTCATGCCAAGAAGATTTTACCAACAGACCTCCTGAAGATGCAATAAGTTTAGATGCTTACTACAGTAGCAACGAGCAAGTTAACTCAGCAACTAATGGTATGTATAGCAGAACTTGGTTTCAGTTTAATAACAAATTCTTTTATGCAGTAGCCGAAGTTGGTTCTGGTAATATGTACACTAATTCAAGTGATGTAAATGCTATGAGAACATTTGCTCTAACAGGTAGTGACCCTGAATTGTTAAATGGTTGGAATTCTCTTTGGGCTAATATTGCTCAAGCGAATTCTATTATTAATTTTCTTCCTGCAAGGGTTGGGCCAAGCGTTAGTCCTGAGGTTGTAAACAATGCTGTTGGAGAAGCTTATTTCATGAGAGCAACCGCCTATTTCTATTTAGTAAGATTATGGGGAGCTGTTCCTATTATTGAAAATAATTTGGATTATGCAAGTAGCCCAATAATTCACACTAATAGAGTGGAAGATATTTACAAATTAATAGAATTAGATTATCAAGCAGCAATTACAAAACTTGTAGAAAAAACAAGAACAGCAAATTATGCTGCAAATGGACATGTTTCAAAAGGTTCTGCAAAATCAATGTTAGCAAAAGTATATTTGTATGAAAAAAAATACCCTGAAGCTAAAACAATGGCTGAAGAAGTAATAAATAGTGGTGAGTTTAAATTATTAGGTGGTATACAATTGCCAGGAAAATCATTCGGTGATTTATTTACTTATGGTAATAATAATAATGAAGAATCAATATTTGCTCTTCAATGGAAAGGTGATGGTAATTATGGCTCTGCAAATAACTGCAATACCCAATTTGGAATTAGTAACGGAACCATTTCTACATCTAACGCCGCTTATGGTGGTGTTTTTGCACCTTCTCAAGATATTATGAGTGCTTACAGTCCTTTAGATGTAAGAAGAAAAGAAACAATTATGCTTCCAGGGGATGTTTATCCAAATATTAAAGTTTCTCCAAGCGGAGGTATTTTAACTGTTCCTGTAGCAAATCAAATTGGAGGTCAAGGTGCAGGTTCTGCAATAAAAAAATATTGTATTGGAATTGTTAACGGAAGTGCAACAGGACCTGCTGATAGCTGGGCAATGATGGATAATAATACTTACATCATGAGATATGCTGATTTATTATTAATTCATGCAGAGGCTACTTTAGCTGGAGGATCAAGTACAACAGATACAGGAGCTCTAGCTTCTTTTAATGCCGTTAGAAATAGAGCTGGATTAAGCAGTTTATCTTCAATAACATTTAATGATATATTTAATGAAAGAAGATTAGAGTTGTGCTTTGAAGGAGATTATTGGTTTGATTTAGGTAGAATCCCAAGAGCACAAGCTACAGCAATTATGGCAGCTCAAAACAGAGGTAATATGCTTTCAGCTGAATATTATTCACCAGAAGCTAGTGATTTCTTAATTGATTATCCAGATAATGATGTTGCTAAAAACCCACTATTATTGGAGCCTCCAGTTCCTTATATTTTTAATTAAAAAACAAATAAAACATGAAAAACATCAAAAACAATAAAATAAACAGCTTATTAGCATTTATTTTTACATTATTCTTATTGTCGTCATGTAGTAAAGATGACTCTAACGATTCCTCTTCCAATAATCCACCCGTAATAACAGGTGTAGCAGCAGCGGTAAATACTGATGGAACACCATCAGATTTAACTCCCATTACTCAAGGATATGCTAATAACATGTATATCATTAGAGGATCTGGTTTTAAAACAACAAAAAAGATTTACTTTAATGAAAAAGAAACTTTTTTTAAACCAACATTAGTAACAGATACTGAAATTTTTGTAACCGTTGATATTAATACGCCTTATGAAAACGCATCTGAAGAGTTGAAAGTAGTTACAGAAAACGGAACAGCAACATATCATTTTGTGATTGCCCCACCTGCTCCAATAGTTTCTAGTGTAAATCCAATTAATACAGCAGATGGAACCGATATAACAATTAAAGGAAATTATTTTCTTAATCCAATTGTAAAAGTTGGAGCATTAACTGCAACTGTTGTTTCTACATCATTAACAGAAATACATGCAACATTGCCTATAGGGTCACAATTGAAAAAGGTTTCTGTAACGACTATTTCTGGAACAGGAACTTACAATTCTGCAATTGGAACTGCTTACTATGATGATTCTTTTTATTATGGTATGACTGCAGGTGGTTGGGGTGAAAGCCACGATATTGCAGACACTTCTAATGTTACTCAAGGAGATACAGCAATGAAGTGTACAATCCAATCTTGGTCTGGTTTTCAAATAGATGGAAATGTACCTATGGAACCTACTGCAACTGGAATTCGTTTTAAAATGAAAGTCGCTACAGATGCTCAAATAAGACTAGTTTTTAATTATGATTGGAGCAAACAATTTTATATGAATATAACAAGTTCATATAAAGAATATTTTGTGTCTTGGGCAGATTTAGGTTTAGTAGGTCCTCCAGCAGCTTATCAAAGTTTAGTATTTGGAAGTACAGGTGACGCAAACACTTTCTATATAGATGACTTCGGTTTTTCTGTAAATTAATTTTTGAGTTTTGTTTTATTTTAAAACCCTGACATCTTATTTGTCAGGGTTTTAGTTTTACAAAACAATAATTGTTTAAAATCTATTTATAAATATTCTTTTTAAATAAAATATATAAT
>NZ_JBJXEN010000019.1:0-10867 GCF_046153165.1 Flavobacterium sp.
TATCAGTTGCATAGCTTTGTGTTTTGGTGCGCCAGATAAAGTTCCTGCAGGAAAAGTATCAGCTACGACTTTCATTGTAGAAGATTTTTCATGTATTTGTCCTGTAACTTTAGAAACTAAATGAATGACGTGAGAAAAAAATTGTACTTCACGATATTTTTCTACTTTCACCTGATGACTTTGTCTGCTTAAATCATTTCGAGCCAAATCTACTAACATCACATGTTCGGCATTCTCTTTTACATCTTCAGATAAACTTTTAGCTAGAATGGCATCTTGTTCGTCATTTCCAGTTCTTTTGAAAGTACCTGCAATGGGGTGAATTTCGGCTTTTCGGTCTTTTATGACCAATTGTGCTTCGGGTGATGAACCCATAATTTTGAAATCGCCATAATCAAAAAAGAATAAATAGGGTGATGGATTTATACTTCGTAAAGCGCGATATACATTAAATTCATCACCTCTAAACCCTTGTGTAAATCGTCTTGATAATACCAATTGAAAAACATCGCCACGGTAACAATGTTTTTTGGCTAAAGCCACATTTTCTTTGAAATCTTCATCGGTTAAATTCGATTTTTTATCATCGGTTTTAAAAAAAAGAGTAAGCTGGTAAATTACGTGTTTGCAATAATTGCTCGATTTCAAAAATATTATTTTCTTCGGTTACTGAATGACAGAAAATATAAGCTTCGTTTTTGAAATGATTAATCGCTATGATATTTTGATATACAGCATAATAAATATCTGGAATTTGTAAATCATTTTCTTTTTTTGAAATTTCTATTTTTTCGAAATAACGCACAGCATCATAAGAGATATAACCAAATAATCCATTATTGATGAATTTGAAATTATTGTTTTCCGATTTAAATTGAGATGTAAATCTTTCAATTTCGTTAGGAATGTTGGTTTCATTATCGATTTTAATTTTTTCTGAACTTCCATCAGGAAATGATTTGAAGATAGTTTCATTTTCTATTTTTATCGATGCAATTGGATTGCAACAGATATAAGAAAAACTGTTGTCATTTGCATGATAATCGCTACTTTCTAACAATAAGCTGTTAGGGAATTTGTCACGAATTTTTAGGTAAATACTTACCGGTGTGATAGTATCAGCAAGAATTTGTTTGAATTGAGTTTTAAGATTATAAGTTTTCATAAAAATTATTTTCGTTTTTTGCATAAAAAAAAGGCTTGTCGTGATTGACAAGCCTTTTTATATATTTTGAGTTTAAAAAATACAATATAGAGGATTAGTTCACGACGTCTGACGTAAATTATTCCACCACCAAGTATTGTTTAAAAATGTGTTCATTTTCTAAATTTGAGTTACAAATGTATAAAAATAGTATTACATAAAACTATTTTTTACAAAAAAACCTCGAAAACTTATTTTCGAGGTTTTTATATTTACTTTTAAATTTAGAATTGTAAAGCTACTTTCAACTCAAATTCATTATCAATAGCTTTGTCTCCAATGCTTTCAAAGAAAGATTTAGAACCGTATTTAATGTCATATTTAGTTCTATCAACCATTAATGTAGTTGTTGCTGAATTTGCAGTTGTTGCAAGATCAAAAGTGATAGGTTTTGTAATTCCTTTGATTGTTAAATCAGCAGTTACAATATAAACTCCGTTTGCTTTTGCAGCTAGTTTTTTGAATACTAAAGTTGCAGTTGGGAATTTTTCAACACTAAAAAAATCTTCTGATTTTAAATGACCATTCAATTTTCCTAAGTATTCTCCAGTTAAATCAGTTGCAGTTAATGATGTCATATCTACAACAAAATTTCCTCCAGCTAGTTTTTTACCTTTAAAAATTAATGTACCTTCTTTTAGATTTACAATTCCAGAATGTTGTCCTGTTACTTTTTTAGCCAACCAGTTTATACTACTTTTTGAGGCATCTACTTTTTTTGTTTGAGCCGAAACTGTTGTTCCGAAGGCTACTAATAATGCTAATGCAATTGCTTTTAAATTTTTCATTTGTTTTAATTTTAGTTGTTAATAATTAAATAGTTATATATAAATCTTCATTCGATTTTCTTACTTTTTTGTAATGTTGTGTATCATCTTCTTCATGACGATATCCTACAGCTGCAATAACAGCTGCATTAAGATTTAGTTTGTCTAAACCTAAAATTTCATTATATTGTTTTGCATCGAAGCCTTCCATTGGAGTTGTATCAATTTTTAGTTCGGCAGCTGCACTAATTAAATTTGCTAAAGCAATATAAGTTTGTTTTGCAGTCCAAACATTTTTTGCTTCTTCAGTTAATGAATTTACATTCCCTTTCATAAAGTCACCATAGCCTGATAATGCATCGATAGGTAAGCTTCTTGTTTGAGAAACATTTTCTAAATAAGAATCTATTTCTGCACTACCAATATTGGTTTGATTGGCAAATACAATTAAGTGAGAAGCATCAACAATCTGAGTTTGACCCCAAGATGCTGGTTGTAATTTTGCTCTTATCTCTGGGTTTTCTACAATTATAATTTTGTAAAGTTGTAATCCATAAGAAGAAGAGCTTAGTCGAATAGCTTCTTTAAGTGTTTCTAAATCTTTTGTAGATACTTTTTTTGTAGCATCAAATTTTTTTGTAGCATAACGCCAATTCTGATTTTCAATAAATGTACTCATAATTAATTTCGGTATTTTTCTAATAAATTATTTAATTGTTCTAATTCTTCTAAAGTTAATTTGTTTGCAAAATTCTTTTCATGTTCTATAACAATGGGGTCAAGTTCTGCTAGTACGTCTAATCCCTTTTGAGTGATTAGAATTTCTATTTTTCTTCTATTTGCTGGACATTCGCTACGAGTAACCATTTGTTTCAGGAGTAATTTGTCAATTAGTCTTGTTGTGTTACTATTTTTTGCAATCATTCTTTCTTGAATATCACACATGTTTACAGGTTTGCCTTTTTGTCCTCTTAATATTCTCAAAACATTATACTGTTCTCCAGATAAATCATAAGGTTTTATTAATTCTTGAAAATTATCATGCAAAACATTTTTTGTGTATGAGATATTAAGCAGTACTTTTTTAGCAATATCCATAGGAATGGTACTTTTTATTTCATCTTCTATTCTCATAGTTTCTATTACTAAATTTGTATATACAAATGTAATGTTTTTTTATTTGTATATACAAATGTGTATTAAATTTTTGTTAAATTATTTTTTAACAAATTTTGTATTAGATTTTATTATTTTTGATAAAAAAATAGAAGAAATGAATTTACCACAAGAAGTATGGTGGGCAAAAGCCCAAGAAGACGAAAATGCAGTAGTCCTAGATGTTCGTACTGAAGATGAATGCAATGAAGGTATTATTCCTAATGCAATTACTATTGATATATATAAAGGACAAGGATTTGTTTATAAAATAGAAGAACTAGACAAATCTAAAAATTACTATGTGTATTGTAAAGCAGGTGGAAGAAGTGCACAAGCTTGTAATATTATGAACCAATTGGGTTTTGAAAATACTTATAACCTTTTAGGAGGAATGATGGAATGGAATGGTCCTGTTGAAATAAAAGACTAAAAAAAAAAGGCTTTCAGAAAGAATTTTCTAAAAGCCTTTTTTTAATAATGTAATATCTCTAAACCGTTCTCTGAACGACTTCAAAAATAGTTCCATCTTCACATTTTAATGTTTTCGAAGGATATTTCATAAGTAAAGCATAATCATGAGTTGCCATGATAATTGTTTTGCCTTGGGCATTTATCTTTTTTAGTAATTCTAATATTTCTCCACTGGTTTGAGGATCAAGATTTCCTGTAGGTTCATCAGCAAGAATAAGCTCAGGGTCGTTTAGTAAAGCGCGAGCAATAGCAACACATTGTTGCTCCCCACCAGAAAGCTGATGTGGCATTTTGTTTGCCAGACTGAACATTCCTACTTTTTTAAGAACCTCTTCTGCTTTGTTATCCATTTCTTGTATGTCAGTCCAACCTGTTGCTTTTAGTACAAAAAGTAAATTGTTAGCGACAGTTCTGTCTGGTAATAATTTAAAATCTTGAAAAACCATTCCTATTTTTCGACGCAAATAAGGAATATCTTGGTCTATTAATCCGTTTAAATCATAATCTACAATAGTTCCTTCACCATCAGTAAGAGGCAAATCACCATAAAGTGTCTTCATAAAACTACTTTTTCCAGAACCAGTTTTACCTATTATATAGATAAATTCACCTGAATTTACATTCAGATTTATATCGGAAATAATTTTATTTCCAGATTGGTATATGTTTACGTCTCGAAGTGATAAAATGGTTTTTGACATCTTTTGTAGAATTTTATTTCGTAAAAGTAGTAAGTTATGTTTCTTATTCAAAATAAAATTTAAGTTGTTATTCAATTTTGGATACTAAACCCTAATTTTCCTCGTTTGAAGAGTAAGAATGTACTATATTTGAAATCCTAAAATAAGTTACCAATGCAAAAATATTTATTGTCAATTTTCGTATTTCTATTCTTTGGATTTACCTCTACATTTGCACAACAATCAGCAATTTATACTAATGATTTAGCAGATTATAATCAAGCTTTGTCTTTGTTTAACAATAAACAATATCAATCGGCACAAATACTTTTTGATAAGATTAAACAAGAAAATTCAAATTCCGAATTAGAAGCCGATTGTACTTATTATAGTGCCAATTGTGCGATAAGATTAAATCAGAATAATGCTGATGAAAAAATGGAAAGTTTTGTAAAAAATTATCCAACAAGTACTAAACAAAATTTAGCCTTTACCGAAGTCGCTACCTATTATTTTGAACAAGGAAAATATCCACAAGCATTAGAATGGTTTGATAAGGTCGATGAAAGTAGTTTGACGGAAGATGAATTAGATAAATATAATTTCTATAAAGGTTACAGTTTTTTTAATTCTGGAAAAAAGAAAGAAGCCACTCAATATTTTAATAAAGTGCTTAATTCTCAAGAATATGGTTCGCAAGCAAAATATTATCTGGGTTTTTTAGCTTATGAGGGTGATGATTATAAGGAAGCAACCAAATATTTTGACCAGGTTTCGGGCGAAGAAAAGTACAAAGAAAAGTTATCGTATTTTCAAGCAGATATGAATTTCAAACTCGGAAAATTCGACAAAGCTATCCAATTAGGACAAGCAGCTATGAATAATTCTAATGATTTTGAAAAATCAGAATTGAATAAAATTATTGGTGAAAGTTATTTTAATTTAAAAAAATATAACGAAGCCATCCCGTTTCTAAAAGAATATAAAGGGAAAAAAGGAAAGTGGAACAATACCGATTATTATCAGTTAGGATACGCTTTTTACAAACAAAATGATTTCGAAAATGCCATTACGCAGTTCAATAAAATTATCGATGGTAAAGATTTCGTAGCTCAAAATGCCTATTATCATTTAGGAGAAAGTTATTTGAAAACGGATAAAAAGCAACAAGCATTAAATGCATTCAAAAATGCTTCGGAAATGACTTTTGATGCCAAAATCCAAGAAGATGCCGCTTTAAATTATGCTCGATTGAGTTATGATATTGGAAATTCGTACCAAAGTGTTCCCGATGTTTTGAATGGTTTTATGACGAAATATCCATTAAATCCAAATAAAGCAGAAATTGAAAACTTATTAATTAATTCTTACATCACTTCAAAAAATTACAAAGAAGCATTAACATTATTAGAAAGAAACAAATCATTTGGAAACAAAACGGCTTATCAAAAAGTAGCTTTTTATCGTGGTTTAGAGTTATTTACTGATGGAAGTTATAAAGACGCTTTAGCTATTTTTAAAAAATCGATTGCTGAACAAAAAGATGGGAATTTTTCTGCTCGTGGCACGTTCTGGAAAGCAGAAACGGAATATGTTTTAGAAGATTTTACCAATGCTTTATTAAGTTTTAAACAATTTTTAGGATATCCAGAATCCAAAGAAACAACTGAATTTTCGAATGTAAATTATAATATTGCTTACAGCCATTTTAAGTTGAAAGAATATGAACAAGCAGGCAATTTTTTTCAGAAATACATTGAGGTTTCTAAAGACGATAAAACCCGTCTAACTGATGCTTATCTACGTTTGGCAGATAGCAGATTCGTAACTACAAAATATACTTCTGCATTAGAAGCTTATGATAAAGCCATCGTTTTAAAAACAGTTGATGCCGATTATGCTGCTTTTCAAAAAGCGATTTGTTACGGGTTTATGGGTAAAAACGACAAGAAAATTACCGATTTTAATGAGTTTATAAAAACCTTTCCAAACTCTCAATATCGAGATGACGCACTGTTCGAATTAGCAAATACATATACCGCCGAAAATGAAACATCATCATCTATAAAAACTTATGATCAGTTGATTGCGGAGAATAATAACGGAAGTTATGCGTCTAAAGCGATACTTCGTCAAGGTTTAATATATTATAATGCCGATAAAGACGAACAAGCTTTAACCAAATTCAAAAAAGTAGTTGCCGATTTTCCAAAATCGGAAGAAGCGCTAGAAGCTGTAAAAACGGCACGATTAATTTATGTAGATAACGGAAAAGTTGACGAATATGCTACCTGGGTAAAATCGCTCGATTTTGTCGATATTTCTGATGCCGATTTAGATAATGATTCTTGGGAAGCTGCCGAAAAGCAATATTTGCAAGGAAATACGAAACAAGCGATTACGAACTTAAGCAGTTATATTAAGACTTTCCCTAACGGAATACGTATTCTAAAAGCTAATTTTTATTTAGCGGAAAGTTATTTTAAAGAAGAATCTGCTAATTCAATTCCTTGTTATGAGTTTATAATTTCAAAATCTAGAAATGAATATACAGAGCAATCTTTGTCAAGATTATGCCAGATTTTCTTGCGAAATACAAACTATGTTAAAGCAATTCCGGTTTTACTTCGCCTAGAAACCGAAGCCGATTTTCCTCAGAATAAAACTTATGCACAAGCCAATTTGATGAAAAGTTATTATACCGAAAAAGACTATGCTAATTCAGTGATTTATGCCGAAAAAGTTTTAGAAAACCCAAAAACAGAAGATAAAATTAAGAGTGATGCTCAAATTATTGTAGCTCGTTCAGCGATACAAGTTGGTGATGAAGCCAAAGCTAAAACCGCCTACGCCAAATTGCAGAAAATTGCCAAAGGAGAACTCGCTGCCGAAGCTTTGTTTTATGATGCCTATTTCAAAAATAAAGACTCAAAATTTGAAGATTCTAATAAAGTTATTCAAAAACTAGCTAAAGATTATTCGGGTTATAAATATTTTGGTGCCAAAGGATTGGTAGTAATGGCAAAGAACTTTTATGGATTAAAAGATAGTTTTCAAGCAACCTATATTCTAGAAAGTGTGATAAAAAACTTTACAGATTATACCGATGTTGTGGAAGAAGCTAAAAAAGAACTCGATTTAATAAAGGTTGAAGAAGCTAAAACAAATTCGTCGATTTCTAAGTAAAAACCTCTGAATTTCTGTGTCATCTTCGGATGAATTGTGAAATAGCAATAAAAAATATATGAAAAATAAAATCATCATTATTCTATTAATAACGTTTCAATTTTCTTTCGCACAAAAGAAAGATGAAAACATTGGTACAGAAGTTGTAAACGTGGTAAAACCATATACACCAACTATTTCTGATGCTTTCAAAGTAAAGGAAGTTCCATCGTTAAACGACAACGAAACTAGTAAGAAGGAAGACGTTAAATATCAAATTTTTTCATTTCCTGTGGCATCAACATTTACACCATCTAAAGGAAAAGCCGCAGGTGTTGACAAGGCAAAACAAGAAAAGTTATTCTCTAATTATGCGACTTTTGGTCTTGGAAATTATGGAACTCTAAATACAGAATTGTTTGTTTCTCATGAAATAGATAATTATCAGTATGTAGGCGGGAAAATACAGCATCAATCATCGCAAGGCGGTATAAAAAATGTAGTGTTAGATGATAAATTCTCGGAAACTTTAGGAGGTATTTTTTATGGTTATCAACGGAATGATATTAAATGGACTGCGGATTTAGGTATGAAAAATGAAGGATATAATTGGTATGGTTTGCCTATTTATGTTGCTTTAGATGAAAATTTGGTTATGAATATTAATCCGAAACATTCATATAATACAGCAAAAGTTGGAACAGAGTTAACTATTTCTAATAGTTTTTTTAATCAATTAAATTTAAATTATATTGCTTTCTCAGATAATTATAATTCTAAAGAAAATAGATTTATAATTAAACCTTCTTTTACATTCAATTTTGGAGATACGGCAATAAAAGCTAATTTTGGATTAGATTATTTGAATTCTAGTTCTGATAAGGCTTATGATGTTATGTTTCCAGATGACCTTAATAATAGTAAAAATCAAAAATCAGTTTTTATTTTTAATGTAAATCCTAGTTTTCAAATATTAAAAGATGATTTGTCATTAGATTTGGGAGTTAATTTGGTTTACTATTCAAGAATAAAAGATGTTTATTCAGGAATAGAATCAGATTCAGGAAGCAAATTTTTAATCTATCCTAAAGTAAACGTTTCCTATAAAGTTGTTGGAGATTTGATGATTGCTTTTGGCGGGGCTGAAGGGAAGTTAATTCAAAATTCTTATGCTAATTTTGCTCAACAAAATAAATTTTTATCACCAACTTTATTGATAAAACCTACAGATCAACAATATGAGATATTTGCTGGATTAAGAGGAAAATTATCATCAATACTTTCTTATTCGGTAAAAGGAGCTTATAATGTGTCTAAAGATAGTCCTTTGTTTGTTAGTAATAATTACTCATTGAGTAATTTAAACAAGGATAATTATACTTATGGTAATTCATTTTATGTAGTATACGATAATATTAATACTTTGTCATTTAATGGACAATTAAAAGCAGATGTAAATAAAAATATATCTCTAGGTTTAAATGCAGAATTTAATTCTTATAAGGTTGATAAAAACTATGAAGCTTGGAATTTACCTACTATCAAAGCAAGTTTCAATTCGGATTTTAATATTGGTAAAAAATGGTATGCAGGAACTCAATTTTTTTATGTCGAACAAAGAAAAGATATACAAGTAAATACTTCTTCATTAGGCCATTCAAGAGATTATATTCAAACAATATCAGGCTTTTTCGATATTAATGCACACGTAGGTTATAAATACAACGAACGATTAACAGCTTTCTTAAAAGGGAATAATCTTGCCAATCAAAGTTATAATCGTTGGTTAAATTATCCTGTACAAGGCGCACAAGTGATTGTCGGAGCAAGTTATAAATTTGATTTTTAGACTTCTGTTGTGAATGTTTTTTTATGAAATTGATTTTCTTTGCGACCATTGCGAAAAACTTTGCGTTCTTTGCGGTTAAATAAAAAAAGAATGTTTTCAAAACAAAAAATCCATCAACAATATCTTCAATTAGTTCAGGATAAAATAGATGTTTTTCAAGACATGATTTCATCATTAACCGAAGATTCAAAAAATGATGCCAAAGGTTCAGCTGGTGATAAGCACGAAACGGCTTTGTCTATGATGCATATCGAGCAAGAAAAACTAACAAATAAACTCAAAGAGTCCTTAGAACAAAAATCTATTTTAGATAAAATTGATACTTCACAAATTCATAATAAAGTGGCAGTTGGCAGTTTGGTAAAAACTAATAATTTGACAGTTTATATTAGTACAGCTTTGCCTAAAATTACCATTGAAAATCAAAATGTTTTTGCGATTTCTCCACAATCTCCGCTGGGAATTCAATTAATGGGAAAAGGAGTTGGTTTTGAATTTGAAATAAATGGAACTCAATATATTATTAGCAATGTTGAATAGTAATTGACATTAATTTGTTTATAACTAATTTAAAAGCAGTTATTTATATTCTGTAATTTTGTATAAAAATATAGACTATGGAAAATCAAATTAAAATGGATAACGGAATTGTAATAACTTTTTGTACGGATGAATCTACAGTAGAAAATTACAATAAAAATTCGCCATTGCCCCTCTTAAAAATTGAATATTTTTCTTCGGATATTAATATTACTGATATTATGATTGATACTTTTTTTGGTAGTAATGAAGAAGAAATTATTAAAAAAGTAAAATTAATTGTCGATGATATTGAATTTTATAAACACTTCAATATAGATTTTAATTTTGAATCATCAAAAAATGTAACTAATGATTGTTTATATTCTAGAAGTTTAAAAATTCAACTTAAAGCAGAAAGTGAAGCTTATATAGGTAATTTGACACCAGATGAGAAAAGATCTGCTCACGAAAATCGTAAAGTAAAAAGGATAAATACATAAATTACAATTTAAAACTTCAAATTAAAATTTAATCATTTTTACTTTCATATTTATATTTAAATTAAACATTTAGTTATGATTTAAAACTAAAAATAAATATCTAGTTTAGATATAATATCATTATTTGCACTTTTGCTTCAGAAATAATTAGAAACAAAACGTTATGTGCGGAATATTAGCCATTATTGGAAAAGGAAAAGATCAAAAATTAGTAAAACAATTATCTAAAAGAATGTCACATCGCGGACCAGATGAAAGCGATTTACATGTTACAGATAATGGACATATTCTAAGTCATGAACGTTTGTCGATTATCGATTTGCACTCGGGGCGTCAACCTATTCAAGGTTCTTCTTCAGCTTGGATGATTCATAATGGTGAAATATACAACCATCAAGAATTAAGAGATGGAATATTAAAAGACCATACTTTCAAAACCAAATCGGATTCGGAAGTAATTGTGCATTT
Organism: Flavobacterium sp.; assembly: GCF_046153165.1. GTDB lineage: Bacteria > Bacteroidota > Bacteroidia > Flavobacteriales > Flavobacteriaceae > Flavobacterium. The sequence continues at coordinate 10,785 of NZ_JBJXEN010000019.1, forward strand.
GTATGAAGAATTTGGGTATGATTTTCTAAATCAATTAGATGGCGATTTCGCTTTTGTGGTTATAGATGGCGACGATTATATTG
>NZ_JBJXEN010000021.1:0-15684 GCF_046153165.1 Flavobacterium sp.
GTTTTAAATTGTCGTGGAAGATTGGGTTCTGTTTTTCTTAAAATAATAACAGCAACGCAAAATAATATGAAAGCAAACAACGTTCCGATACTTGTCATATCTCCAACAATATCACCAGGAATAAAAGCTGCAAACAAACCAACAATTGCCAGAATCACAAGGTTTGCTTTGTAAGGTGTTTTATATTTTGGATGTAAATCTCCTAATGCTTTTGGTAATAATCCGTCTTTACCCATAGCGTAAAAAACCCTAGATTGCCCCAACAACATTACCAATATTACGGAAGAAAACCCAGCTAGTATAGCAACCGTTACAAAGTCTGCTAACAATTTATAACCAATCATATATTTTCCAATAGCAAAAGCAACCGAAGCTTCTTTACCCCCAGTTCTGAAATCTTCAACAGTAGCTATTCCTGTTAAAACGTGAGCAAAAAGAATATATAAAACAGTGCAAATTGCCAATGTGCCCAAAAGCCCGATTGGCATATCTCTTTTTGGGTTTTTAGTTTCTTGAGCTGCTGTACTTACAGCATCAAAACCAATGAATGCAAAAAATACGGTTCCTGCTGCTCCAAGAATACCTTTAATTCCACCAAAACTATGATCAACACCGTGTTCGTCTGTAAAAACACTTGGTTCAGGAATATATGGTGTGTGGTTTATTGGATTGATAAAATTCCAACCAAATATAATAATCATAATTACAATAGAAACTTTTACAACTACAATTATACCGTTTACAAATGCTGATTCTTGAGTTCCTTTAATTAACAAAAGACTAATTATTGCCACTATAAATATTGCTGGTAAATTAATTAATCCGTGTTCTCCAATAGTAGAAACTTGAAATGGAGAATGTGAAAGTGAGTATGGAATTGGATTCGTGTGTAGTACATTTACCAATAAATTATTGAGGTATTCACTCCAAGCTATTCCAACTGTTGCTGCACCAACAGCATATTCTAAAATTAAATCCCATCCGATGATCCAAGCTAACATTTCGCCCATTGTGGCATAGGTGTAAGTGTAAGCACTTCCAGAAATTGGAATTGAAGAAGACAATTCAGCATAACACAAACCTGCTAAACCGCAACCAATTGCAGCAATTATAAATCCAATTGTAACAGACGGACCAGCACTTTGTGCTATTGCAGTTGCTGTTCTAACGAATAGACCAGAGCCAATAACTGCTCCTATTCCTAGTGCTATTAATGACCAAGCGGTCAATGTTCTTTTTAATCCTTTCTCGGATTCCGATGCTTCTGATAACAGTTGAGCTAATGGTTTCTTTTTCCAAATAGACATAAATTAAATTTTGTTTGTTTTTAATAGTAATTAGAATATTCCTTTTATTAAAAAGGACAAAATCGGAACAAATATATACAAAATATACCAATTGGTATATTTTGTAATAAAAAAAATTAATTTACTTTAGTTTTAACTACACTAGATGCTCTCAAAAAATTAAATTTATCTTTTAAAATCTTCATATCGTCACTAACTTTTCTATCCAACACTTTTGCATAATGCTGTGTTGTTCTTAAGTTTTTATGTCCAAGCATTTTACTAACACTCTCTATAGGAACACCATTCGTGAGTGTTACCGTTGTAGCAAAAGTATGTCTGGCAATGTGAAAGGTTAATTCTTTTTCTATCTCACAAATAGTAGCTATTTCTTTTAAATAGGCATTCATTTTTTGATTGGATAGTATAGGAAGTAATTTATCTTCATTATTGCATTGCGGATGATTTTCGTATTTATCGATTATCATTTGTGTAACTGGTAGGATTGGAATTTTTGAAGCACTTTCGGTTTTCTGTCTGTGGGTAAATATCCATTTCTCGCCGTCAATACCGAAGCTTATATGCGACTTTGTTAGGTTTTTGACATCTATGTAAGCCAAACCCGTAAAACAGCTAAAAAGGAATATATCACGAACTAATGATAATCTTTCTGTTTTAAAATCTTTCTCGATTATGCTTTGAATTTCTGTTTCAGTAAGATAAACTCTTTCAACTTCTTTGACCTTTGATTTATAGTTAGCAAACGGATTTTTATCTAGCCAGTCATTGGCCAAACAAATTTTAATAATCTTATTGAAGTTCTTGATGTATTTGACAGATGTATTATTAGCACAATTTCTAACACTTCTTAACCAGAATTCATAATCGGTAATAAAAGCATGATCAATCTTAGTAATGTCAATATCGGAAACATTGTATTTCCATTGCATGAACTCAATGGTATGTTTTAAAGAAGTTGTGTAGCGTTCTAGTGTTCCAGGTGCATATTCTTTTCCAACGAGTTCTTTTATTTTGTTGTTATGGTCCTGGAAGATGGGTACTAGCATTCTTTGTCGTTCTTCATTTCCAAGCAACTTATCTTTGAAGTTTTCAATTGATAAAGCCTCATTACGGTGGAGTAGTTCCATTTGAGCATCTAATACTTTAGATTTCATTAAATCAAGGTAGCTATTGATTGAACGAGCTTCCTCTGTTGTACCTTTCATTTTCGATAGTTCGCTAGACCATTTTGATTTTTCTACAAACTTTTTGGTACTAAATTCTAATCGTTTGCCGTCAACTGTTAATCTTACATAAATTGGAAGTAGTCCGTTTGAATTGGCTTTTGTGCTTTTAGCATAAAAGTGAAGTGTGATTTTTGTTTTCATTGTGGTGACCAATTAATTATTATTCAATTTAAATTTTTACGTCAAATCAAACAAGATGTTTACTGACTGAACGAGTTATTGAACAAGTCGTTGAACCTAATGTTTGCTAGTGTTGAGGTAATTTAGCGAGACCCTAATTTTTGAATTTTCTAGGGTCTCGATTTTATCTCGATTTAAATAAGATTGAATGAATAATTTGGTATGTCTGCAAAAGAAAAAACCCTGTAAATCATAAGATTTACAGGGTTTTACTACCGTTTAGGATTTTTTCAGCGGAGAAAGAGGGATTTGTCTTGTGTAAAAAACATCAGTAAAATCAATACTTCGCAAAGTATTTTATTTAAGTGACACCTCGACTGACACCTCTTTATTAGGATACAATTATCTTTAATTCAAAGTAGTCAAATATAAGGGTAATTATTTGAATAACAAAGTATCAAGGCTAAAAAATGAACTAGTTATTTAAGGATATTTTTATGGCTATCGGTTAAAAATTTGATACTGTTATTTGCATCAATTTAACCAAAAATCAAGTGAGTTACTTGTTCAGATTTTAATCCCGCATACGAACAAAACTCTTCAATAGTCAGAAACTCATTTTCGAGCTTGTTGAGGTTAGTTTTCACTTTTTGCATTAATCTGGTACTTTGGCGATAACTCTTCCCTGTTATTCGCTGTATGTCTTTCGGATAGATGCACACCCTCTGTTTTTCAATATTCATACATTATCTATGCCTTTGACTAGGCTTTGATTAGCTTAAACTATGGTTAAATTATTTACAAAAATAATGCTTTTTGAAACATAAATCATACTGCTTTTGAGTAAGTATTTATGTTGATTTAAGCCATTTGTGTCGCTTTGCGACATATGGAACTGCATTTACTTTATTCTTCTGTTTAATTGACTAAAATTTGTTCCGAAATCAATCAAATAATGTTGCAACAGAAAGATGATTTAGACAAATTATTAATCTAAATTTTAGAAATTATGGCAAGACAGAAAGGCATAATTAAATTGAAAGGTACTATCGGAGATATTACTTTTTACAAAACCCAAGACGGACATTTGGCGCGTGAAAAAGGAGGAATTGATGCTAGTCGTATCAAAAACGATCCTGCGTTTCAAAGAACGCGTGAAAATGGTTCGGAGTTTGGAAGAGCTGGTAAAGCAGGTAAGATTTTGAGAACCGCTTTGAGAGCATTGCTTTTGAATTCTGCTGACGGTAGAATGGTAAGCCGTTTAACTCAAAAAATGGTTCAAGTTATCCAAGCTGATTTAATCAGCGTTAGAGGATTGCGAAATGTTATTGATGGTGAAGCCGAACTTTTAGCAGGTTTTGAATTCAATATCCGTGGGAAACTGGGCACCAGTTTATTTGCTCCTTTTGTGGGAGTAATTGACCGTGTTACTGGAAACATCACAGTTGATTTGGCTTCATTTATTCCTGCCAATATGATTGCTGCACCAAGTGGAACAACTCACTTTAAAATTATTTCTGCTGGTGCGGAAGTCGATTTTGAAGCGGAAACATTTGTTGAAGCGCATTCAGAAACGGCAATTTTACCTTGGGACACAACCGCTACGGCTGTAATTAGTCAAACAAATGCTGTAACTCCAGCCAGTACAAAACCTTTGTTTTTGGCTCTTGGAGTTGAGTTTTACCAAGAAGTAAATGGTCAAATGTACCCATTGAAAAATGGTGCGTTTAATCCATTAGCATTGGTGCAAGTGAGCGGATTGTAAGATGGTTTTAAGACTATCGAGAACTTATTTCCCTGATGGAACGAACGGAAAAATCGAATGCGAAGTCAAATTGATTTGTAAAACCATTGAATTACCGTGGAAGATTAACGAAACGAAAGTTTCCTGCATTCCGGAAGGGAAATATTATATAAAAAAGCGGTACAGCAAGAAATTTCAATGGCATTTGGAAATAATTAATGTAAAAAATAGAAGTTTAATTCTGTTTCATCCTGCCAATAATGCTTTGCAAGAATTGAATGGTTGTATTGCTCCAGTAACAAAACTTTCTGGACCTGGTTTAGGTCTTATGTCTCGAAAAGCATTTTCTAAATTGAAAAATTTAGTCAATCCAATTTTAGACAAAAATGAAAGTGTTGTTTTAATTGTTCAATCTTAAATTTATTTTTATGAATATAATTAAACGAGCGAAAGCTCCCACTCCTAATTTTTTTAAAGTGCTTCGAAATATCGGATTGGTTTTGGCTGCTGTAGGCGGAACAATTTTGGCTGCTCCGATTGCTTTGCCTGTTGTGGTTACTACAATTGGTGGATATGTTGCCGTTGCAGGTGGTGTTTTATCGGCAGTGAGCCAATTGACAACCACAACCGAAAAAGCCAATGCAACATAGTAATTCAACCATAATTGGTACCGCTGGCGGTACATTTTTGAGTGTTTTACCGAATTTACATTCGGAAGATGTTTTAAAAACTATAATTCTTGCCACACTTGGTGCGGTTGTTAGTTTTTCAATATCTTTGATTCTCAAATTTTTCATTAGAAAGCACAAAAAATAGTCTAATTCTAGTTGTGGTGACCTTTGGATTAGACAATAGAAAAGCCCAAACCGCAAGGAATGGGCTTTTTTTACGTTCTAAAATTAAACTTCTTCAAATAGATTTAGCGTAACTTCTAAAACCACCACTTCGGAATTATGGTTATACAATTCTTGCCATTTTGCACTGTCAATAGCTTTGGCTCTGGTGTCGAAAACGCCAAAACATACTCTTGATGCTCTGCTTTTCCAATTGTCGGTCTGATACAAAATAAATAATTTCATAGTTTAAAATTTTTGGTTTATAAATGGATTTATCGTTTGCAATAGCGATACAAAATCACTCTACGCAAATCGTTTATGAGGTTGATGTTTTCGTGAAATTGTTTCTCTTTTTGCTCCAAAAGTTTGAGCGCAGTTATATTTTTTTGATGTTCTTCGTGTTCCTGCATCATCAAACTAGCTTTTGGATTGAATTCTTTTGAGAAATCTGGAAGACGTAAAAATGGAATTACTGAACCCACTAAATGCGGATGCCAGAATTTTGTTTGCCATAAGCTGTAAGCCACAAAATAAATGCTTTCACAATCTATTTCGTTTTGAAAAATGACCACAAAACTGTTCGTAAATGGCTCTTTTTGTGGTTTTCCGCTGTTCATTCCTTTGTTAAGTACAAAGAAGTGCGGTTTTGAATAAATCGAGTTTTTTTGGTGGGTTTTAATGATAAAATTGAGCATACTTTCTGATTTAAAGTTGAGGTTTTCAATTCCTTTTTTTGCCATTAAATTTTTGAAAAGAAAAAAAAGAAAAAAAAGAAAGTCGTCTATCAAGTGGAGGTTTCAAGAAAAGCAAGTTTTTTCAAAAAAATACTACCCGGCTTTTTAAGATAAAGTTCTTCGGAATTGGAGTTTTGATTTTAATCAAATGTTGAAGCGAGAACAAAACGTAGGGTGGAGATTTTATTGAAAACCGTAGGCTTGAACTTTCTTTTCTTGAAACTGGAACTTACCTTTACTTTCTTTTTATTTATTTTTTTATTTTTCTTGCTGCCGATAAGTTTCTTATGAAATGAGATCCAAAAAATGTTGTTTAGAAAGAAGGAGTTCTTTAGAAAGGGTATGAATTTTTAAAACAGAAAAAAAAAGATAAAATTGCATTCCGATTATTTTTCTGTTTTGAAAATTCATACTCTTTCTTACGGTTGATTTTGTGGGTGTAAAAAATTGCTTTATCGGTATTGTGAATTTTAGAAGTGGAGTTGTAAAGCAATTTTTTACAGTTACAAAAACAATGAAAAAACTTACCTAGTGAGTTGGCAGAAGCTCAAAGCAAGTGTGTGGTTTTTTATTTGCTTACTGGGGTGTTTCTGATTGTTTTTATGATGGCTTGATGCCACAAACGCTCCTGCAATTATTAGGTTTTCGGTAATCAAAGAATGTGCTATGAAATTGCTATGGCATCTTGGCCATCGTCAAAACAATTACTTCGATAGTTCTGGCAAATAAAAAATCACACTCTTGCTGGCATTTTTGGTTTTGTGGATGCCGAAAATAGCAAAATCAAAATTTGTAGATTATAGAAAATGTTACTGCTATTTTTGGCACTTACAAAAGCAATGCAAACACTACCGATTTATGCGGTGCGTTGATAAAACCATTTTAAAGTTCTTGCGAAAGTTATACTTGTAAATTTAAGAAAATGTTGTTCGGGATTTTGAAAGTGGTTTGCGAAGGACGGTTTTTTGAGCGGCTGGGTGATGCGATGGGAGCTGCTCAAAAAGTTGTCCTGGAGCAAACCACAAGCGCGATGGGTGTGGCGGCTGTTTTACATAACGTTATTATAGGGCAACGAAATACAAATACTTAAATAAAAACGAATTTTGTTGCCCTATAATGCCACGTTATGTAACACAGCTTGGGGGAAAAAATTACTGGCGCAAGTTGCAAAGCGTACGTGTTTTTTCTAAAAACTGTGCCAGTAATTTTTTTTAGAGCGTTGGCAAAGGAGTGACAATTGAAATGTAAAACGTCTTTCTTAATTGCCAAACGAGATTTTTTTATTGAAATACTTTTTAAGATATTATGTAATTAAATAGTAGTATCTTAAATAATTAGGTATAAACTTATGTTTATTAAATAGTTCAATATTTTTATTAATAATTTTAAACGAATAAAAAAAATATCTAACAACAGAATTGCAATAGAATTGGATTTTAATTTTGAATTCAAAATTCAAATTTTTATTATAAATGAAAACTATTTTACTCATTGCTTTTACAATTATAACATTAAATACCAATGCTCAAATCAAAATTTTGTTCGATGCAACTAAAGCTGAAAGTGCAGGAAATGCAGATTGGGTTATTGATGCTGATACTCATAATATAGGATTTTCATCTGGACCAGCAATTATTGGAAGTGGTACGGAAAGTAATCCGCAAAGAATACCAACACCTTTACAATCTAATATTACATCATCAACACTAGAGAATTATTGGAATGGTGGTTTGTCTAATTGGGCGATTGATTGTGTAAAACAAGGCTATCTAGTGGAAAGTTTACCCTATAATGGTCAAATTACTTATGGAATAACTTCAAATGTGCAAGATTTGAGCAATTATAAAGTGTTTGTAATTGATGAACCAAATATCTCATTTACAGCATCTGAAAAAACTGCTATTATAACTTTTGTTCAGAACGGTGGCGGTTTATGTATAATTTCCGATCATACTATATCTGATAGAAATAATGATGGTGTAGATTCACCACAGGTTTTAAATGATTTGATGAGTAACAACACCATCCAAAATAATCCGTTTGGAATTACTTTTGATTATGCAAATTTTTCTCAAACTTCATCTAATGTTGCGACGCTGCCAAGCAATACTGTTTTACACGGAACAGCTGGAAATGTTACACAAGTGAAATGGTCAAATGGAACCTCAATGACTTTAAATCCTACTCAAAATATTAGTGTAACTGGATTGGTTTACAAAACAGGTTCAAGTACAAATATGATAACAAATGTTATGTGCGCTTCAGCAACCTATCAAAATGGAAAAGTAATTGCTATTGGAGATAGTTCCATACCGGATGATGGGACTGGAGATATTGGTGATACTCTTTATAATGGTTACATTGCTGATGCAAGTGGAAATCATCAACGATTGCTAATGAATGCAATTATTTGGTTAGCTACTACAAGCCCGTTGAGTATTGAAAGCTCTAGTTTTTTAAATAATAGTTTTGTTATTGCACCTAATCCTATATTGAATAAAGAATTGAAATTTAATTATTTGAATCCCGAAAATGAACTTACAAAAATTGAAATTTTTGATGCATTAGGTAGAACTGTAAAAATTGCTTTACTGTTAAATAGCGAAAATTCAATTGCTTTAAATGAGCTAAATTCTGGAGTTTATTTGTGCAAAATATCAAATGCTAACCATTCTAAAAGTATGCGATTTGTAATTAATTAAATAATAAAAATATGAAATCAATTGCACTTATCTTTATTGTGTCAGTAACTAGTTTATTTACTCCAGTTACATCTAATGACATTTTAGTTTATGATTTGATTGTGTCTGGAGAAAAAATAGGAACTGTAACTGCCACCAAAAAAGTAGAAGGAAATAAAATTACTTATACTTCAAATAGTGATGCTACTACTTCAATGCTTTTTAAAATTGATATAAAAACACGAATGACTGTTGTTTATAAAAATAATATTCTTCAAGAAAGTAGTTACCAATTTTATAAAAATGGTAAATTAAAGGAAGAAGCAAATGTTACTTTATCCAATGGTATTTATTCTATTATTCACGACAAAAAAGTTACAACTTACAACAAGAAAATAGTGAAAAGCACTATTATTTTGCCTTTTGAAAAACCCAACGATAAAGACAGTTATTTTGAAGAAGTTGAAGGTAATTTTAAAACTATAAAACTAATTAAAGAGAATAATTATCAGTTGTATAATCAAAATAATACTCAAAAAGATGATTATAACTATAAAGATGGCAACTTGCAATCTTCTTTAGTTAGAAACACTTTAGTAGATTTTAAAATGGTTTTGAAAACTAAATAATTTCAATTACAACCATTATATATAGGTATTAAAAAATTACCTAAAGCTTTTTTTATAATTATTTATAAATGGTTTCCAGTTAATTAAAATGTTGTTTTTAGACCAACTCTAATTCCGAATTTTGGATTTACATATCCATTAAAATTTTGAAAATCACTTCGCCAAATAAAATCTAATCTAAACGGTCTTACATTTCCATAACCAATGTTTTCAAAGCCAAAACCATATTCATAATAAAGTTTTGTTGGCGCAACATATAATATTGAAGATTGGTTTATTTCTTTACTACCATTAGAAATCGTACCATAAACACCTCTAAAAGTAACTAAACTACGCCAGCTTAACTTTTTTATAATTGGAATTTTATTCATTAAAAAACCATTAAAATGATGCTCAAAATGACCTTCTACATAAGTGTCAGCAACAAAATCATAATAATCTAACAACGCAAAAGTATTGGGTAATAAAAAATAAGTTTGATTAGAAGAAACTGCTGTAAGTATTGATAACGGTGTGGTTTCAAATGTTTTACCAGCACCAATTGTAGCGTCAAAAATACCAAATTTACCCAATGAAATAGGATTGTTATATAAAACTTGTAATCGATTGTAGTTAAAGTTACCTCCAAATACATTTTTATAACCTCGTTTGTAATTGAACATAAATGTAGGATGTAATTTGATACCTTGTTTTTCATCAACACCAAAACCTGAAACTTCTTTTCCTGGTGTATAAGTCAAATACAAATCAGATGTTAAATCGGTAGTTTCAGATTTTATTTGCCCAGTATTAGTATCTAAATAATCTAGTGAAAATCTATTTGGAGCTGCTGATTTGATTATATTATGGGTAAGAGTTAGACCAAGATGTAAATTTTTTGACGGTTCTACATCAAACCGAAACATACTTTTTTGAATTTTAGAAAGAAAGAAATTCTGACCTCTGTTAAACAATGCTTTCGAACCTTTGTCAGCTTCGGGCAAAAGATGAATACCATTAAATTGTGTCAAACCCATTTGTTCGTTATCTTTCAAAAACGCAGCACTTATGTTAGTTCTGGGAGTATTTGAAAGTAAATATCTAGCTTCTAAACCGTATTTAGTTATTTTATCTTTGCGACCATAAGCAGTAAATCCTTCTACTCTAAAACGATCATCTTCTGAAATAAATGTTCTAAAACCAAATCGCAATCGCAATCCTTCAATTTGATTTCTTGCTGCCGTTGTCCAAATATTACCAGTTTGAAACCCTTTGAATAGCGGAATATAACCGTCTGAAAGTATGTAAATAGTTCCAGTAACCGCTTTTATTTTTTTGCTATCTTTAATTACATTTACAAGTTTATATAAGTTTTTAGTTTCTTCATCTTGTTTCATACTCCAATAAATGCTGTCTTTTTCAAACTGATTAGCATCTATTTGTTGCATTTGCGTATTATAAAAATCAGCTTCTTTTGGAATATTAAGTATGTAGTTACTAAACATTTCTTTTTTAACAACATATGCACCTTTTTCTTTTTCATCTTTTGTTAGTAGTGTGAAATCTCCTTTGTATTCATTTAATAATGGTAAGTAAATACTATCGCTTTGAATTGTAAATGTTTTTGTTAATTCAAAATTTCTAACGAAATTTAAATTCATTTTTCTAGGAGTTCGCATTTCAATTTCTGTTAATGCAAAATTTTTAGTATCAACGGTAAAACTCCCTCTAAAAGCAAAGTCTCTGGGTTCTCTAGGAAAAAATCGAATGGTATATTGTTTTTTATCAGCTACAAATGTACTGTCGGTTAGTTCATAATCGTAGGTTCCAAAACCTTCAGATGAAATTGGGCTTACAAAATTTTTATTTAAAATTGTTATGTTGTTTTGATATACATCTATCTCTTGAAATGTATTTGCAATATTTTCGAATATTTTTCCTTCTTGTTTAATACCAATAGTTCTTTCTCCATCAATATCTATTCGTTCCTTGTTTATAATATTGTTTCCATATATTTTCTCATTTCTTTCAACTAATTCAATTGGAACATAAAATTTATTGTCAATATTGGTTTTCATTTTTAATGCAATACTATCAAAATCTTTTTTTAATGCTTTTTTGACAAATGCAGTATCTAAATTGTCAATCCCTAATTCTACTGTTGAATATTTTTCATACTCATAGGTTTTAGAAAGCTTTAATCCGTTTTGCTTTTTGTTTTTCCAGATATTTTCTAGAATTTTATAAGCTGGGTTTTCTTTCTTTTTTAATCGTATTTTTGATCTAGATTTTACAATAACTTCGTTTAGTGTTGAAGCTTGTTCTTTTAGTGCAATAGTTAAGTTATTGGTATATTGATTTTCGAGATGAATTATTTTATTTTCAAATCCCATACAACTAATAGTAATATCAGAATAATGGTTGTTTGATTTTAATGTAAAAGCCCCAGCAGAATTGGTTAATGTACCTTCGGTTGAACCTAAAAATAGTATATTGGCATTAGCGATAGGCTTGTTTTTTTCATCTGTAAGATTGCCTTTTACACTGGTTTGACTTGACATAAAGTTAGAAATTAATAGAAAACCAAAAAAGATATTGTTGGTTTTCATTATTATAACTTTGGATTTTACTTTATGTTTTGAGCATTTATCTTTTTCAACAAATGGTCTTACAATTAGCTTTTTGAAACTCTCGTTATCTTCACGAATCATATTGGTATCTACACCACAAATAATCTCGGATTGTTTTAATTGATGAAATGTAGAAAATAATTGATCCCATATTGTAAGCACATCGCCAAAATTACTATCTGTATAAGGCAATTGATAATGGTGATGAATATGATGCGTGTTTGGTGTAACAAAAACTTTAGATATAATATCGTTTACTCTTTTAGGAAGCTTGGTATTAGAATGTGAAATAATATTAGATGCACTTTGAATAAATTGTTTAAAAATAAGTACCCAAGGTGTAGCACCAACAAGGCAAATTACCAAAATTGAATAACTTACTCTTATAAATGTTTCCCCAGGATGTTCTCTAACTGTAGTTGAAATATCTACATCTAAATCACTATGATGAATTTGATGAAATTTCCAAAATATTGGTGTTTTGTGCATCATAAAATGATACAAATAATCAAATAAGTCAAGAATCACAAAAGCAATTATAAAAAACAGAAATGAGTTTTTTGAAATAGGTAGTAAAAACATAACTCCCCACTGTTTAACCTCAATAAAATTGGAAGCAAACAATACCAGAATTGATAATGAAAATTGAACTGGAACTACAAAAAACAAAAACTTTGCATTTAGAAAAGTATGTGTAAGTTTGGTTTTTATATTTTGAGAGAAAATAAAAAATTCTAAAACCCAAAAAAACACCAATACGCAAATGAACAGTAAAATTTGAAATTCAAAGATATGATTAAGAAAATGTACCATCTTATTGCGTTTTAATTAATATTACTACAATAGTAGGCTTTCATTCTACCTCAATTCTATCTGAAATCTATCTGAAATCTATTGTTTCATTTTAAAATTCAGAATACTAATACTATCTTACTAACCATAGAATTAAAATAGATTTTGTTTATAAAATTGCATCAAAATTATTTTCAATTAAATTACATACGACATAGAAAATGAGAAATCATAAATTAAATTGTATTTTTAAATTTTTGTTTGATAAAAACACAAGAACAAGAAAAATTGTGATTATAATTTCATTTATTTTATGCTATTCAAATATAAAAGCCCAAGAAAAAGATACCATTACAAAACCAATTATAGAAAATTTAAACTATCAACAGTTTAGAATAAATGATAATTTAACGTATCAATATTCAAAACCTAAATTCTTTGATTTCATTACAAAAGTGCCACACGATTTTGGTCTAATGGGAAATTTGCTGATACAAAAAAATAACTTAATTTGGTTTGGTGTATCAGTTGGAACTACTGCTGTATTACTTCCGATTGACCAACAAATAATAAACGGTTCGAGAGATTTTGGGCAACAAATAGGATTGCAAGAAAATCATACCTATTCAGGACCTTTAAAAATGTTTCCTAAAAATATAAATTCTGGAATTTATAGAGTTGGAAACGGATTTACAGCACTTTTAGTTGGTGGAGGATTATTGGTTTATGGTTTGTCTAATGATGATTATAGAGCGATACATACCTCAAGTGAATTGATGGAAGGATTGATTGCTTCTGGATTGTTAGTACAACCAATAAAACGAATTACAGGTCGTGAAAGTCCATTTATTGCAGAGCAAAATGGAAATAAAGGTGGCGATTGGAATTTCTTTCCTTCGTTTACCGCTTATCAAAAAAATACTCCATATTATGATGCAATGCCTTCGGGACATATTACAACATTAATGACAACAATAATGATACTTTCTGAAAATTATAAAGAAGTAAAATGGATACAACCAGTTGGTTTTGGACTAATTGGATTAATGGGTTTTGAAATGTTGCAAAGTAAAGTGCATTGGATTTCGGATTATCCAATCGCCATTTTTATGGGATATATAATTGGAAAAAGCATTGTTAAATCAAGGATTACAGAAATAAAAAACAATAAAGTTGGAGTTTTAAAAACGTTTCAGCCGAAGTTTCATTATTCCTTTAATTCAAATCAAAATTATACATTAGCAAGAGTAAATATGGTTTTTTAAACCAATGTTTGCAAATCTTGGTTAATTTTATGGTTTTTATTGGAAATCATATTCTAATACTAAATTAAGCATTTATATTATGAAAATATTATTAATTGAGGACGAACCCGAATTACAGAAAAGTATCAAGCAATACTTTGAAATGGAAGGAAATGTAGTTGAAATAGCATCCGATTATAACAAAGCTGAACAGAAAATTGCAATTTATGATTATGATTGTATTTTGGTAGATATTACTTTGCCTAATGGTTCAGGATTAGATTTAATAAAGGAAATAAAATTAAAAAAGTCTAAAGCAGGAGTTATTATTATTTCTGCCAAAAATTCACTTGATGATAAAATTTATGGTTTAGATCTTGGTGCCGATGATTATTTACCCAAACCGTTTCATTTATCAGAATTAAATTCTAGAATAAAAGCATTAATAAGACGTAAAAGTTTTGACGGAAATTTAGAAATTATTGTAAATGAAATTAGAATTTTGCCAGTAGAAAGAAGTGTTTTTGTGAATGATAAAAACGTCATTTTGACTTCTAAAGAATATGATTTATTACTATATTTTATAGCTAACAAAAACCGTGTTGTTAGTAAAAATGCCTTGGCAGAACATCTTTGGGGTGATAATGCTGATAGACTGGATAATTTTGATTTTATATACAATCACGTAAAAAATCTTCGCAAAAAATTATTAGACAAAAAATGTGAAGATTACTTGCAAACCATATACGGAATAGGTTATAATTTTAAAACACACGAATGAAGTTACTTGCAAAAACCAGTTTATACTATTTACTATTGAGTATTCCGATTTTAATTTTATCGGGATTTGTTTGTTACTATGTCATTACAAAAGAGGTAAAAGATAGCAATAATGAATTATTGCTTAATCGAAAAATTCAAGTAGAACATTATTTAAAAAATAATGATACCGTGTCATTAAGTCTTATTATAAAAAGTAAAGAAGCTCAAATTGAAAAAATTAGACGAAGCCACTTTAAAAACGGAACAAAAACTATGTTTTCGGACACTTTGATACTTGATAAGCAAGAAGATGAAATGGCTGAACATAGAATGATTAGTTCTGTTGTAAAAGTAGGAAATACAAATTATCAAATTAAGATTTGGCGAAGTACGCTTGAATATGATGAATTAAAAGTTGGATTGTTTTACTTGATAACAATTATTTTATTTTTATTGTTTTTAATTTCTTTATGTATTAATCTTTTAGTTGCTAAAACCTTATGGAAACCTTTCCATAAAACGATAAGTTCGTTAAAAACTTTTCGCGCCAGCGATAATGATATTCCAGAGTTTACAAAAACAACAGTAAAAGAATTTAAGGATTTGAATAATTCGCTTACCGAAATGATGGATAAAATGATTGTGGACTATAACAGTCAAAAGAAATTTACAGAAAATGCTTCTCACGAAATTCAAACGCCGTTAGCGGTAATAAAATCGAAGGTAGATTTACTCATTCAATCTGCAAATCTAAAAGCAAATGAAGTCGAACTAATCATTGCTATTGACGATGCGTGTTCTAAATTAATACGATTAAACAAATCGTTATTATTACTTACAAAAATTGAAAATAGACAATTTAAAACTACAGAAAATGTTTCAGTAGTAAAAATTATAAATCAATCATTACTTTTATTTGAAGAGCATATAAAAGCGAATAAAATAGTTGTAATCAAAAATATTGAAGAAGATTTTTTCATCAATATGAATGCCGATTTAT
>NZ_JBJXEN010000059.1:0-17378 GCF_046153165.1 Flavobacterium sp.
TACAATAATAGTTTAAGAATTTCGTTTTAGTTCTATAAACTTTACAATTATAAAATTATGAATTGGAGAAATTTATTATTAGTTATTATTTTTATTGCAGGAAGTTCAACTTCTTTTGCACAGTCTAACTTGTTAAATGCTAAAAATCCTAAAGAAATAGGATTAAAATCAGCAGCACAACAATTAAAAGATAATGACAAGCCTTTAGAATATGGTTATGTAGATGACCGTGACATATTAATGTCTAAAAAAACATGGGAAATTATTGACCTTGATGAAAGAGTTAATTTTCCTTTGTATTATCCTATTGATACTGCAACTGTTGGTAATGAGCGTCGTTCATTATATGATGTGTTGGTAAAAGGTATTAAAACTGGTAAAATAACAGAAGTATATTCTGATAGTTATTTTAGAGAAAAGAAAACATTAAAAGATATTAATGCTTCTTTAACTAAAACAGATACTACAGATGCTGGTAGAGAGCAAATGAATGAAGATCCAGATGCTTTTAGAACTAGAGTTACTGAAGTGCCTATATACGAAACTGTAAAAGTTGGTAAAAAAACTAAGAAAAAGCAAGTTGGAACAGAAAAGAAAACTATTCCTGCTTCTAGAACTATTTCTGAAGAGTTTATCAATAAAACAGATTTAGCATCAATAGATGTTTCTGATTATAGAATAGTTGGATTATGGTATTTTGATAAACGTCAATCTGATTTACGTTACAGAATCTTAGGAATCTGTCCTGTAATTCCAGATGTTTATACAATGGATAAACCAGAAAAGGAATACATCGATTTGTTTTGGATTTTTTATCCAGGAGCAAGAGAATTATTGCATGAATGGAAAGCATTCAACGATAAAAACTCTTCGATGCCTATCACTTTTGATGATTTGATAAACTCACGTCGTTTCAATGCGCTTACTTACAAAGAAGAAAACGTATATAATGATAGAGAGATTGTAGATTATATGAAAGACAACTCATTAATGCAATTGTTAGAGTCTGAAAGAGTAAAAGATAAAGTTCGTAATTTCGAGCAAGATATGTGGAATTACTAATATAAATTTCTCCAATTTAATATAAAAACTCTTACCATTTTTTGGTAAGAGTTTTTTACTTTTACAATATGATTGATTATATAATTGTTGGTTCTGGTATTGCGGGGATTAGTTTTGCTGAAATTGCATTACAAAATCATAAATCTATTTTGGTATTTGATAATAACTCTCAAAATTCTTCTAGAATTGCTGGCGGACTTTATAATCCAGTAATTCTTAAACGGTTTAGTGAAGTATGGAATGCAACTGAACAAATTAAATTTTTAAATATTTTTTATCCTCAAATTGAGAATCGTTTAAATGTTAAGATAGATTTTAAATTACCTGTTCTGCGAAAATTTTTTTCGGTTGAAGAGCAAAATAACTGGTTCATCGCTTCAGACAAACCTAATTTATCAAATTTTCTATCTACAAATATTTCACATAATTTATATTCTGGAATAGATTCTCCTTTTGGTTTTGGAGAAGTTTTGCATACTGGCTATGTAGATACAGCATTGTTATTTGATTCTTTTCAAAAGTATTTACAAGAGCATAATCTGTTTTCTTCGGAATGTTTTGATTATTCAAAGCTAAATATCGAATCAAACTATGTTTCGTATGGAAGCATAAAAGCAAAGAATATTATTTTTGCGGAAGGTTTTGGCTTGCATGCAAATCCTTATTTTAATCATCTTCCTTTAGACGGAACAAAAGGAGAGCTTCTTATTATAAAAGCACCAAAGCTTAACTTAGATTGTATTTTAAACTCTAGTGTTTTTATTTTGCCTATAGGAAATAATTTATTTAAAGTTGGTGCAACCTATAATTGGAAAGATAAAACAGATGCTATAACTACAGAAGGAAAACAAGAGTTATTAGAGAGAATACAAGAGCTTTTGGATTGTGATTTCGAAATTATTCAACATTTTGCTGGAGTTCGTCCTACAGTTAGAGATCGACGCCCTTTAGTTGGGAGTCATCAAGAATACAAAAACCTTCATATTCTTAACGGATTAGGAACTCGAGGTGTTATGCTTGGTCCGTCATTAGCGAAATCTTTGTTCGATAATATTGAAAATAATACCCCACTTGATACTGAAATGGATATTAAACGCTTTATTAAAAAGCGTTAAGAGAGATTTCTTTGTATTCTTATTAATTGTAATGCGAGCTATTAAACTAAATTTAATTACAACAGAATTAATTATGATGTCTATTATTGAGTTGATGTGAGTAGTAATACTGATAATGTAGCAAATAACAATTATAATGTCTTTTATAAAAGAAATCATATTGTTAATTCAATCGTACTAGCATGCTAATTATATTGACAATATTGCTAACACAAACAATAAATTTGTTAATTATATTAATAAGCTAAACGTTAACATGGATAATCTGTGCTTAAACAATAATTAATTTGTAGTTAAATTATTTATAAGATTATATGATTTCTGATAGATTCTCATTCCTGCTCCTCTAATGAGAAGAGGAGCGTGTGAGTTGGAGTGAATTTGTGGAAGTTAAGGAATTAGATTTTGAGTCCTTTGACTAGATTATATTCGCTAGATTGATTTCCGTATTGAGATTTGATACTGTCTTTTATTCGAATTGCAGTTTGTGATAGTTGATTATAACTAGAAATTCGAGTATCATTATTTTGTTTTAGTTGCGAGTAAGAATCCATTACTTGATTGTTTGCCGCTGTTGCATTTATATGTATTGCCTCAAGGTTTGTTACTATAAGCTGATTGTTTGATGGATTATAGTTTACCCCAAAGTTTATTAGATTAGTAATTAAGTCGGCAAAGAATTGTGTTTTAGAGCTGTAAGACTGATAAGATTGGCTTACAGATGCCTGATCTGAGGTTGTTGTAGGTTTTGTATTTGCACCTCTTATTTTTGCAATAATACTCGCCACATTTGTGGCTTCTTTAGCCTCTTTGCCATAACTTGCTTTTACGGTAGCGTTTATTGGTGAAAGGATTTTTCGTATGGCGTAATCACTTTTTTCAAATAGTTGCTTTCTGCTTTCGACAGATAATGAATAGATTTGTTTTTTTGTTGCGACTGTATTGTTTTGGGTTTTAATTTGAGCAATAAAATTGTTGAATTCATTAAAGCTAAATTCTGGTTTTTGAGGTTGGTAGTTTACAAAGGTTTGTAAAGCGGTTGCTAATTTTCCTGCATTGCCAATACGTGCACCATAACTGTTTTCTGAAGTTGATTTCATAGTAAATAATTTAAATTTTTAACTGATTAAGTTTTTATTTAATCAAATAGTTTGCCTTTATGATAAATTAAAATTTAAAATTTTGTTAAAAATTTACTTACAATTTTATCGAGTCGTTAACAGATTGATTTTTGACCTTAAATGATTAAAATAATTTTGATATACTCCTAACTAATTTTAGTTAGAAGAATACCTAACTAAAAATAGTGATTGCTTGGTATTGCTTTTTAATTGTAGTTTTGCGAAAAATTAAAAACGAACCTATTAAATAATGAAAAAAATTCTTATTTTATTGATACTTTTAACCTATTCTTTTTGTAATGCGCAAAAAATTAGCTTTGATTATGATGCTGCGGGTAATCAAATTCAAAGAAATTGGTGTATTACAGGATGTCATTCTAAAACATCAAATGAAATACCCAAAGAGATTGCTGATTTGAAGCCAGAAGATTTACAAAAATTTTTTCCTGAAGATGAGATTTCCTATTATCCTAATCCTATAAAAGAACAGTTATACATTAAATGGGAACTCATAAATGACAATAAAGTTACTTCTTTAGAAATGTATTCATTAAATGGGCAATTAGTAAAATCATATACAAAGCTAGAAAATACAAACAATCAGACCGTAACTTTTGGAACTTATCCTAGTGGTATATATACTTTATTGCTGTTATATACAAATGGAGAACAAAAATCGATTAAAATTATAAAGGAATAAATATAGACCATGAAATCACGTTTATTAGCCCTAACTCTATTTTTAGCAAATACTTTATTTTCTCAAAATTTTCACGACACACAAGGTAAATTAGAAATTTCCAGCTCTGGACATGCTACTTATACTTTACCCATTGCCATGCCGCCAAGTATACAAAGTGTAGGCCCAATAATTAATCTGATTTATGCGAGTGGACAACCTGGAGGTATTGCTGGACAAGGCTGGAGTATTAATTCTATTTCCAATATTAGTAGAATGGCATCTAGAAAAGATATAGATGGCTTTATTGATGGTGTTGATTATGATGCTGATGATAAACTTGCTTTTGATGGTCAACGATTGCTATTAAAGTCAGGTACTTATTGGGCTGATGGTTCTGTATATGAAACTGAAATACAAAGTAATACAAAAATTGAATTAAAAAGTAGTGGAGCTACTATGTATTTTATTGTTACTGCCCCAGATGGTTCACGTTCTTGGTATGGTAACTATGGAGGCATGAATGCTAGTGATTTGAATGCTTTTTATATAGTACGATTTGAAGATGCAAATGCAAATTTTATAACCTATAATTATACAAAACCGTATAACAAAAGTTTGTGTATAAGTGATATAAATTTTAGTGCAAATACAATAAGCAATGCAACACCATTAAATAAAATATTATTTACCTATGAACTTGCTGCACGAACTGAGAATGCCTATATAAAGGGTGTTAAGGTTGAAAAAGTAGAAATATTAAAAAAAATAGAAGTATTTACCAATAATTTACTTTTTAAAAAATATGAACTCACACATGCCGTTGATTTACTGTTAGGTTATCAACATGTAATAAAACTTCAAGAATCTAATGGATTAGGAGAACTTGCCAATCCAGTTATTTTTGATTATGATGCTACCCAAACGGATTCTGGGACAGAAACTACAAAGACTTTTACCAATAATATTGACTTTAGTAAGATTCGTTTTACAGGAGATTTTGATGGGGATGGGAGGTTAGACTTTGTGACTACTAACCAATTGTTTATAAAAAATTTTGAAGGTAGTAGTGGACCCAATGCCATAAGTATACCTTCAAGTAATGATATAAGTAAACTATTTTCCGCAACAACACTTACTAATAATAAATTAAATCAATTTCAATCTATTGTAAAGGTAGATGAACAAATAGACAAAATTAATTTTAAGATTTACAATTATAATCCTAGCAATAACTTAATGGAGAATACCTATACAAAGTCTATTCTTATGGATAATATTGGGTATTGTGAATCTGAATGTCAGATTGCGTGTCCAAGTCCTACTTATGCTAAAACTTCTAATCGATATATTGAAGGTGATTTTAATGGAGATGGTATTTCTGAAGTGTTAATTTTTGAAAATGATGAAAACACTCTATACCAAGATCTAAGTGGAGGTGGTATGAAATTTCCAATAAATTGTATACCTGTGAAAACAGCTCAACCAAATTTTAATGTTAGATTGGTTGATTTAAATCCAAATAGTTCAATAACATATGGACAGACAGGAAATTTACCATTACCTAATACAGCTCCTTTTTTTATATTAGATCCAGGGATAGGTTATTATTTACCTGGTGATAAAAACATACAAGTTGCTGATTTTAACGGTGATGGTAAAATGGATATTTTTATCAGTTATTTAAATGAATATAAAATTTTTAGTTTAAAAGAAAGTAAAAATTCTCCTTATATAGAGCTTGAAATAATAGGGCAAGGTCCATTAGATACATTATCTCATACGCTTAAATTATATGGTGATTATAATGGAGACGGTAAAACTGATATTATGGTGCCACAAGGTGATGGTTCTGGAAATGGACAATCACTTTGGGAAATATATTATAGTAATCCTAACCCATTAGGCGGTGTATTTTTTACCAAAGAAGTGCAGGATATTGTGGATTATAGGCCTGATAACACGGGTGATTTTGATCAAAGTGTAGAATACAATGCTTATTATGCAATAGACACTAATCATGATGGAAAAACTGATTTAGTAAAAGTATGGTTGAACTATTATCATCCAAAATGTACTATTAACGATCATGATACACAATGGAAAGTGACTACTTATGCTAACAATATTGGTAAATCAACAGGTAGTGGGTTTACATTTGATTTTGTTTCTGCTCAATGGGAGCACTGTTCTGCTGGATGTCCACTTCAACCAAATCCTTGTTTTTATAACCATTGGAATGATTCTCCCGAACTTGTAACACCTATTGTTTCCAATTATAAATATGATGGACTTAACAGGGAAATATTATTATTGAGAAATCACACAAATGAAATCACTTATATAAATTTTACTAAGGACGTCTCTAGAGATAATACTTTACTCAAAGTAACCCAATCAGGTGGAGCTATTGTAGATGAAATCGAATATAAATCTATGGAGTCTTCAACAGGTGATTTAGGTCTTCCATCAGAATTTTATTCTTCAGAAAATGCTCTTGATTATCCATTTGTAGAAATAAAAAAAATAGCTACTAATAAATTGGTTTCTAGAATTAAAAATACCGTTATGGGCGTTACAAGAATGCAAGATTTTAGATATCTTGGTTATGTTTCTCATCTAGATGGACTGGGTATTTTAGGATTCAAAAAAGTAGCTAGAAGTAGTTGGTATAGAAATGAGTCTGACAAAAAAGTATGGAGTATTTCAGAAAATGATCCTTTGCAAAGAGGGGCAATGGTTAGATCTTTTTCGCAATTATTAAATATGCCTTTTGTTTTCTCTACCTCTTATACTACCGGATTGATGAGTAAGACGGAGAATACTTTTACGCAGACTACTGACTCAATTAGTAAACGTTATATCATACTATTAAACAAACAAACTACTACCGATTATTTGACTAATGTAGTATCCGAAAAAATCTATAATACCTATACGCCAGATTATTTCTTACCATCAAAAGTGACAAATAATAATTATTTAGGTTCTTCCTTACAAGGAACCTCTATTTCAGAAACCTTATTTGCTAATGATGTATTAGGGGTAGGGAGTAATTATTATATTGGAAGGCCATATGACATGACAAATACCGTTATAGCTTATGGAGATACTCAAGTTAGTAATGAAAAGTATTTTTATACAGGAAGTAATTTAATCCGTACAGAGAAAAAGGCAAATAGTTCTCCAGAAACTATTGTGGAAGCTATTGACTATTTTCCTAACGGAAACATTCAGAGAAAGACTACAAGTGCTACTGGCACTACAGCTACAAATGCAGTGTCAGATAGAAGTACAGAATTTACATATGATATTACAAATCGTTTTGTAAAAACCGTTAAAGATGTTGAAGGACTAATTACTACTAATAATACGTTTGATCCATTGTATGGTGTAGTTTTAAGTCAAACAAATCCTTTTGGAAAAAGCACTACAAGTATTTACGATAGTTGGGGAAAACGAACTAAAGTTACTGATTTTCTAGGAAAAAGCATAACCTATACTTATGCTAAAGCCAGTAATATATATACAACAACAGAAACAGGTGACGATGGTAGCGGTAGCATTATAGATAGTGATGCACTTGCAAGAGTTATAAGAAAAGCGAGTAAAGACATAAATGGAAACTGGAATTATAGTAATACTGAGTATGATTATTTAGGAAGAAAATACAGAGTAAGCGAACCTTATGCAGCTGCTGGATCTCCCTCATTATGGACAACTTCAGAATTTGATGATTATGATAGAGTTGTAAAAGTTACAGCTCCTACTGGCAGAATAACTACTATGTCTTATATTGGACTTACAGCCACTAGTTTTGATGAAGTTATGACAAAGACCACAACAAAAAACGCCAATGGTCATCTAATTTCTTCAACAGACTCTCCTGGAGGTACTATTTTATACACCTATAATGCTACAGGAAACTTAAAAGAATCAAATTATGACGGTATAAGTTTAACAATGCAGTATGATTTGTGGGGCAGAAAATTATCACTTTCTGATCCATCAGCTGGAGTATATAACTATACTTATAATGCTTATGGGGAAACGCTAACTGAAGCTACTCCTAAAGGACTTACAAGTTATACTTTAAATCCAGTAGGTAAAGTATTAACAAAATCGGTAGTAGGTTTAACTGCGGCCGATAATACTAATATTGTAAGTACCTACACTTATGATCCTGTTTATAAATGGGTAACTAATATTGCAGTAACTAACTTATATGATGGAAATAGTAATTATGCTTATACTTATGATGTCACAGGGAACAATCCAACAATGCAATTAAAAAAGACAGTCGAGACATTACCGCTGGTTACTTTTACAAAAGAGGTACTTACTTTTGATAGTTTTGGTAGAGTAGAAACTGAAATTTCTACAGCTACTGCCCATAGTAAAACTAGTACAAAAACCATCTTTAACACTTATAAAAATGGCGCACATTGGCAAATAAAAGATACTAATATATCTGGTGCTGTTTTGTGGCAGGCAAATGCTGTAAATGCTCGAGGACAACTTACTACTGCTACATTAGGTAATGGTATAGGAATAACCAATACGTATGATATTTATGGTTTCCCTACGCAATTGAAACATGATAAATCAGGAACAACGCCTGTAAATATTATGACTTTAAATACTGTTTTTGAACCTAAAAGAGGTAATTTGACAAGTCGTTATAATAGTATGTTTGATGTAAACGAAAGTTTCGTTTATGACACTTTAGATAGATTAACTACTTGGGATGGAATTGCAACCAATCTTATGACATTGCCTTTTAATACCACTACAGATGGTTTTACATTTACAGGAACAAGTACCACAGGATCTGTAACTAATGTTACTGGAACTATGAAAGTTGTATTGAAGAATACTTTTGTTGCGGCTCAGAAACCATTAACAACTATTAATGTTGTAACAGGAAATAAGCTGAGGGTTAAAGCAACTATAACAGGAAAAACAGGTACTTCGGGTGTAATTGTAGGCGCAGTAATGGTTGAAACCGATCCTCTTGATGCGTTAAATTATGTTGAAATTCCATTCGGAACAGTAAATAATGGTGTGTTTGATGCTAATTATACTGCAAGTGATTTTGTAACTAATCCTAAGTTGACTTTAAAATTTATTGTTGATGAGAGTAGTCCAGATGGTTCAAATGGTGGTGGAACGATTGCTCCCAATACCACTTTCTTCGTCGACAATCTAACTATAGACAACATTACTGTAGGTACACAAAGTTATGATGACCGCGGTAGAATAACCCAAAATGATTTAGGAACATATAATTATTTGAATGTTACTACAAAACCTTACCGACAAACATCTATAACGCCTCTAACAACGAGTGCTAATAGTTATTATGCAACTAGAGGAAACTTAAATGTTACCTATAATGCATTTAAGAGTCCTATACAAATTGAAGAGATAGGAATAGACAAATTAAGTTTCGAGTACAATGCTATGCAACAAAGGAGCGCAATGTATTATGGCAGTACAAATACTGATAAAATATTAAGACCCTACCGTAAGTACTATAGTGCCGATGGTAGTATGGAAATAAAATATACATTAGCTGGAAGCATTGTAGAATTTGTTACTTATATAGGAGGTGATGCTTATAGTGCTCCACTACTTGTGAAAAAGATAGATAATGCAGCTTATAATAATTATTATTTGCATCGAGATTATTTGGGTAGTATTGTTGCTATAACAAACGATACAGGAGCTATTGTAGAGAAACGTCATTTTGATGCATGGGGAAATATTATAAAAGTGCAAGATGGTTCGGGCAATAATCTAACTAAACTTACGTTTTCTGATAGAGGTTATACTGGTCACGAACATTTGCAAAGTGTTGGGCTTATACATATGAACGGTCGTTTGTACGATCCTAAATTGCATCGTTTTTTACAACCAGACAATTATGTACAAGATCCATATAATACACAAAATTATAATCGTTATGGTTATGTTCTTAACAATCCCTTAAAGCGTACTGATCCGAGTGGGGAGGAATATGGCGTAGGTGTTGCAATAATAATAGCCGTTGCAGTAGCAGTGGCAACTTATACAATAAGTGCTTTGTATGACGGAACACCATTTAATGTACAGGGAATAGTAAAAACCTCTTGTATAGCTGCCTATACTGCTGCCATGACTTTTGGGATAGGAGAAATGACCTCTACGGTATCTAATTTCTTTGTTAGAGCGAGTTGTCAAGCCGTTTTGCATGGCGGTTTTAATGGAGGAATGAGCGCAATACAAGGCGGTAAGTTTTGGTCAGGATTTGCAGCAGGTAGTGTAAGTAGTTTGGCTAGTAGTGCTTTTACAGGAGGAGCAAATCTTGATGCAAATGGTAATGAAATTGCAAATACAGGTTTTGGTGGAGCGGGAGATTTTTCAGAAAGTACAGCAGGCTTGCTCGCTTCTGGAACTATAAGCGGAGGAGCTGGATCACTAATAGGTGGTGGTAATTTTTGGCAAGGTGCGGTAACTGGGTTAGTGGTTAGTGGATTGAATCATGCGATGCATCAGATGGATGAACCGGATAACGGTTATGATAAGAATGGGAAGCAAATAAATAATAATGGTGGAGATACTACCGATTATATGTATGATGACAAAGGGAATATCATATCGTCAACTTCTGTTCAATTCAAAGGAGCTATTCCTAGTAGTGGAGACTTAAGAGGTTACGGCTTCAAAGGCTTTAGAATGGCTAGTGGAGCTATAACCGATGACTCCCTTAATTTTACATCTAATTTATTTGCGGTAGGGGAAATTTATGCAGGAGCTAAATTAACAATAATGGGACTTACGACTGTTTCTAAATCTAGTTTAGGTATTAGAGTTGCTTTAGGAGGTTCTGAAACAACATTAAAGTCTTCAGTGTATTTCCAAAGAACATTAGGTATTAATTATAAGATGCCATGGCGGTTACCAACAGTAATGGGCGTTCCTACAAATAATTTAGGGATTTTTCTAGGAAGAAATTCTTCTGTTATTGGTGCTGGACTGATGATTCACGGAAGTAATACACTTTATAATGGATTTAAACCTTAAAGATATGACACAATTAGAAACGGAAATAGCAAACTTTTTCAAATCATCTACAGGTCTAAGAGACATAGATTTAAACACAAATATAGGGGATGAAAAATATAAAATATTTGATTTAGATGCTGAAAATTTAATGGAAACGTTCTTTAAAAAGTATAATATTGATTATTCAAATTTCATCGTTAGTAAGTATTTTATATATCCAAATTATTCTTGGAGAAGTTTAGTTTTCATCCGATTATTTTTTGACAAAGTAGAATATCCTTTAAAGCCAGCACTCACAATAAAACATTTAATTGAAGTCGCTAAGAGAAAAGAATGGTTTGATCCATCATAAAGACAAGAAAGCCGAGCATTTGCTCGGCTTTGTAAAATAATTTAAAAAAATAGAATTATGAAAAAAGCAGTATTTATTTTGATAATGACATTTATTACAAGTTTAAGTTTTGGTCAAGAAACACAAAGAATAGAATCTAAAACATTTGATCCAAAATTAGTAGGTTGTTGGAAAGGTTCGGAAATTGATCAACAACAAAAAGGATTAAGTAAGTATTGGGTATCGTGTAGATTTGAGAATGGAACAAGTACATTATTGTTCGTTGCAATAGATAAAAATGGAAAAGTAACCCAAGAAACCGAAAATGGGAAATGGTGGGTTGAAGATGGGAAATATTATGAGTTACACAACTATGATGGTGTCACAGATATTTATAACTATGAAGTTATAGATAATAGTATAAAGTTTAGTGCCGTTGAAGTCATGGGTGATAAAAATTCCAAATATACTTTCTTTGATTATAAAATAGAAGAAGATTAGATTAGTACTGTTTATTGATTAAGTATGGAGTAGGCTTGATAGTTAGTGGGCTGAATCACACGATGCATCAGATGAGTAAACCCAAAACAACAGTTGCTGGTATTTACGGGGCTGGAGGCGAAGGTGCTAGCGGTAATCCAAAATTAAAAGAACTTGTTGAAAGAAAAGGGGGCAGAATGTTTACCAGTACAGTTGGTGGTGGAGATGATGAAATTATAGCTTATTTGAAAGCAGGATTTGAGAAAGGCAATCAATTAGAAATTTATGGTCATAGCCGTGGTGGTGCAGCAGCTGTTAGGATTGCTAATACACTTGGGGCAATGCACATCAATATTGCTCAAATTACACTTTATGACCCAGTTGCTTTATTTGGAGGTGGAAGCTTTAATTTTGATTATCCTAATGTAATGAAAGTAACCAATTATTACCAAAGAAATCCAACAGATCATTTAATGTCTGGTTACGAAGGAAATATGGCAAATAACCCTTTTCAGGGTAGTCCTGTAAGTGGAAGTTTTCAATGGCCAGAAATTAGAAACGTCAATTATACTGGTAATTTATCAATTAATCACATAAATATAACTCAATATGCAATCAATCATCCTTAAAACAAAAATATTGGGATATATTTCTATAATGTTTTTTTTAATATTAAGTTGTAATAAAAAAAGTGATTTAGAAAACCAAATTACTATAAAAATAAATTCAATCGATAAAGAAACCAAAAAAAATAGACTTAATATGTTTGACACGGTAGTAGTCAGAAAAGAAGGTATTGGCTACTTAATGAAGACTTTTAATAAAGTTGGGGAGTATGTAACTGATTCTACAGGTTCGGTCAAAATTAAAATTGATTCCACTAAAACATATGATATTTCTGTGTTAGGGTTAAATGTATTAGGTGGAGAAATGTGTTATCCAAGACATTTAAAAAACGGTCAAGAGGTAAATATAGAAGTTTTTTCTATTGAAAACAGGTAAAAATCTTGATGAATTTAAAAAAGAGCTAACTAATAATCATAAACCCCTATGTTTCAGATATAACCAAATATTCTCGTGTAGGGATAGCTCGGATTTGCAATCCGCGTATAAATGATGAATAATAAAAAAAACTAAAAATTGGAGATAATTTTTAATCTATAAAAAGCATAACAAATGAAAAATAGAATTCTAAGAACATTGCTTATAGTAAGTACAATTGTTGCAATTGCCAATATGATGCAAAGTT
The DNA here is from genome assembly GCF_046153165.1 of Flavobacterium sp. Classification (GTDB taxonomy): domain Bacteria; phylum Bacteroidota; class Bacteroidia; order Flavobacteriales; family Flavobacteriaceae; genus Flavobacterium. The sequence continues at coordinate 13,085 of NZ_JBJXEN010000059.1, forward strand.
GTGCTGTAGCAGCAGATGCGATGCCAAGTGAGTCGTTACGATTTAGAAAAGAGACAGCGGTAAATGGCATTATAATAGGGTCTATAACGTTTCCAAAAGAAAAGGCAAAACATAATGGTTATTTTATTAGAGTGATATCAAAGGATACAGCAAAAAAAATAGTTAAAAAAAACTCGATAGAGCTTCAAGTAAGTCCAGAGCAGATATTTAAAATGAAGCACAAAGGACAACTAGATAACGGACTTACTTACCTTTTTGCTATAGAAAGACCTGAGGGTAATTACGAAATTTCAAGCATTAGGCTATTTGATAATTATGGTTATGTGTCTACAAATGCTGTATTGAGTGGTTTTTCGATTCCAATTGAGGTAAAAAAAGGAGAGATTACTTATGTGGGCACTATTCTTTTTGATGAGCATCTGGATAAAACTAGTCAGGAAAAAAGAATCAAATTGACAAGTAATTTTGAAAAAGACATTAAAGCTTTTCAGAAAGTGCAACCTATGACTGATTGGAGGATGGTTGTTGATAAAAAAGAATATTTGATTAATTATAATTGAATTCAAAAACAATAATATAGGGATATTACTTCTGTTGTATAGAAGTGAAAAAAGTAAATTAATTTTAAAGTACAAAAAATGAAAAAACTATTAATCTTATTATCAGTTGTTTCAATAATATTATCTTGTAGCAAAAAAGAAGATGACAACATACCAGCACAAATACCAGTTAATTATAAAACGGTTTCTGGGAAATGGTATTTTAGTCAAGTTATTATGCCAGATGGCAGTATTGTAGCTCACACGGGAATTTGTCCTGCGCAAAGAGATTATGTTACTATTACAGAATACCCTAAGATAAATAGCGCTATATATTACTCGGACTGTTTGAGTTATGATACTAGTGGTTGTATAGATTTTTATTTAAACTCGAATACAAAAATAATTAGTAGTTGTAATACTCTTTTTAACGGTACAATTACAGAGCTAACGGATAGTAAAATGCGTATTGATTATGGTTCTACTAAGCATGTATATGTGTCAACAATTGGCAATGCAAATGGAGTTATATTTTCACGATTATAATTTTTTTTCAAAGAAATTTATAATAAAATGATGCAAACTAATTAATAATTACATTTGTATCATACAAAATAATTTATGAAATTAAAATTAGTACTTCTGTTTTCGTTATTATTTAATTTTGCTTTTTCTCAAGGAGAAGCAAATATTTGGTATTTTGGCAATCATGCAGGACTAGATTTTAATAGTGGTAGTCCAGTTGCCTTAACTAATGGACAACTAAATACTGAAGAGGGTTGTGCAGTATTATCAAATTCTGCGGGACAATTATTATTTTATACCGATGGAACTACAGTTTACAATAGAAATCATGTGGTAATGCTTAATGGAACAGGTTTGATGGGAAATAGCACAACTGATCAATCTGCAACCATAGTTCCTAAACCAGGGTCTGCCACATTGTTTTATGTTTTTACAGTAGATTATGAGGGGCACCCTAACGGATTAAGATATTCTATTATTGACCTAACTTTAGATGGGGGTTTAGGTGCGATCACTTCGGATAAAAACATTCTTATTTACACGCCAACATTAGAAGGATTAGGAGTTACAAAACACGCCAACGGTACCGATTTTTTGATTGTAATACATGGTTTTAACAGTAATGAATTTAGAACATATTCCCTCACTGCCTCAGGATTAAATCCAACACCAGTAATTTCTAATGTGGGTCAAGTTGTTTCAGGTACAGGATTTGATGCTGCTGCAAATATTAAAATAGCACCAAGCGGTTCTAAACTAGTTTTAACAAGTGTTACAGATTTTGTAGAACTCTTCAATTTTAATAATAATACAGGGATTGTTTCAAATGCGCAAACTTTATTGACAGAACCTGGGGAATTATATGGAGCACAATTTTCGCCAAATGAATCGGTTTTGTATATTACAAATGCTTTTTTTAAAGTTTACCAATTTAATTTATTAGCGTCCAATATACCCACCTCTAAATTGGAGTTATACAATGGAACGTTGATTCCTGGTCAATTGCAATTAGGCCCTGATGGAAAAATATACTTGGCAATAATGAATCAAACTAAATTAAGCGTGATTAACAACCCTGATATTGTTGGATTGGGCTGTAACTTGCAAATAAATTCAATAGATTTAGGAGGTAAGATTAGTGTGTTAGGTCTTCCAGCATTCAATCAATCAATCTTTTTTAACCCATCAATAGTATTAGAAAATGCTTGCGTAGGACAAAGTACACAATTTACATTAAACACGAACCAAACAGTAATAAGTGCTACTTGGGATTTTGGTGATGCTACACCTACAAGTAATAGTATTATTGCTAATCATACTTATAGCACAGCAGGAACTTATACAGTTACAGTCACAGCGACAAGTCCCAGCGGAGGCAGCACTAAAACAAGAAATATTGTTATTTCAGATGTGCCAACCGCTACCCAACCACAAAATATATTGATTTGCGATAACGACAACAACGGCTTGTATAATTTCGATCTAACTACTCAAAATTTAAGCATATTGAACGGTCAAAATGCTAGTTTCTATACAATTAGATATTTTGCTAATGCAACTAATTATACAAACAATATAGCGATTGCAACACCAAGTAATTATCAAAACCCAACGGCTTACCAACAGCAAACCATTATAGCAGAAGTGTCTAACAATACAAACAATGATTGTAAAGTAACCACTACTTTTAATATTGATGTTTTTGATACACCACTCCCAAATCTTTCTGCCAACATACCAAATCTAACCTCTTGCGATAACACAACTATAGGAACAGATACAGACGGAAAAGTTATTTTTAATTTAACACAAAGAGCTACCGCAATTTTAAATGGTCAGTCAGCTAGTCAATTTACGATAACATATTTTCGTGATGCAGCACTAACAAATCAAATTCTAACTCCTGCAAACTATCAAAATACCAATCCAACAGAAACTATTTATGTAAAAGTAGCAAACAATGACAATGCAAATTGTTTTGCCACTACATCATTTAATTTACAAGTATATTCGTTGCCAATTATTACAAACATAATAGATTTAAAACAATGCGACGACGATACAGATGGTTTTAGCGTTTTTAATCTAACGGAAGCCAATGCTAAAATTTCAACCAATTTTACCAACGAAACTTTTTCTTATTTTGAAATACCTTCAGATGCTCAGAGCAATATAAATCCCATTCCAAACTTTACCACTTACACCAATCAAATAGTAAGTAATGATGTGATTTATGTTCGGGTTTCAAATGCCAATGGGTGTTTTAGAGTTGCGCAACTCCATTTGATTGTTTCGACCACCCAAGTACCTGTTACTTTTATCAGAGCTTTCACCCAATGTGATGATGCCATTTCAGGAACAAATACTGATGGTGTTTCAGCTTTTAATTTTGCAAGTGTTGATATCGAAGTTAGAAATCTCTTTCCCGTAAATCAATCATTAACCATTACTTATTATCGTAATCTAGCCGATGCTTTGGCAGAAAGTAACGCTATTACTAATATTTCAAATTATCGAAACATTGGCTATGCAAATACTCAAAATATATACACCAGAGTTGATAGCGATTTAAACAACGACTGTTTGTTGCTAAAAAGCTTTATCACACTAAATGTAGAAAGAATCCCTATTGTGAATCCAATTGTCAGAAATCATTGTGATGATGACCAAGATGGATTGTATGGTTTCGATACGACTAACTTAGAAACCACTTTATTAAATGGTTTAACAAATGTTACCGTTACTTATTTTGACCAAAATAATGACCCGTTACCAAGTCCGTTACCTAATCCTTTTGTTACGACTTCACAAACTATCAAAGCGGTTGTGACCAATACTACTGCAAAAGCTTGTTCTTATGAAACAACCATACAATTTGTAGTGGATGATTTTCCAGAAGCTTTTCCTATCCTAAATACATTAACCACCGTTTGTGATGATGAAGCGAATCCTATTAATCAAAATGGTTTATACTCTTTTGATACATCAACCTTTCAAAATACGATTTTAGGAAGTCAAACAGGAATGATAGTAAATTATATTGATGCAGCTAATAATCCATTACCAAGTCCACTCCCAAATCCGTTTGTAACTGCAACACAAGATGTAAAAGTAGAAGTTGTTAATCCGATAAATACCAGTTGTAAAGCCAATTATACTATTGCATTTGTTGTAAAACCAGTACCCAATATTAATTTATTAGGAGATGAATTGGTTTGTAACGAACAAAC
>NZ_JBJXEN010000080.1:0-39709 GCF_046153165.1 Flavobacterium sp.
TGGTGATATAGAATTTACATCGAAACCAGTAACTGGTGATGACCAATATACATAATCTTGCAACTTGACTGAAGCTATTCTTTCATAAGAAATATTTCCTGTATTTACACCCGCATCATTAATCTGAACTAATGATCCGTTATTTAATACGTTAAATGTACCGTTGTTAGTAATGTTGTTAGTTACTTGAACATAATCGTTAGGTGAAACTATAAGTGTTTTACCAGCTCCAACAGTAAGATTTCCTCCGGCAATAATATTGTTAGAGATGCTTGTTGTAAAATTATTGTTTAATATCAAATTGTAAAAAGTCTCTGTTCCTTCTGGAGTTACTCCATTTATAATTTGCGGTGTACTTCCTTCAAAATAAACTGTTCCTAAACCTTCTACAAAACCTACATTTCCAGCATTGTTTGTCCAATTGCTGTATAAATTTAATCTGCTCAAAGTATTAGGCATACCTAATGTACTTCCACTATCAAGCGTCAAATTATTTGAAAATGCTCCTATAGGATATTTTAATGGAGATGCACCAATAATAGGCTGATTAACAGGTGCTGCTGGAATAATTACATCATCAGTAGATTTTGGTACTGACAATCCTTCCCAGTTAGCACATTTAAACCAATCTGTATCAACGGCTCCTGTCCAAGTTCCATCAGGATTTCCTAACGTGATAACAAAAGGTTTTCCTACCGCAACTCCTGTAACTCCTGTAAAATCTTCAACAACATTAAGGCAATTTGTATTTGCTGGTATGGTCCAGTTACCTACATTAATTAATGCACTTAATAACTGATATTTTGTACCTGTGTGTAATGAACTATTATTATAAAAACGAACTCCATTTAATGATGTCGATTCTATATTAAAGCACTCAATATCATCTGGCAGCCTTGACTCTCTGGTGGCACCACCAGTAGTTCCCGCTGAAACAGCAGATGAAAAAGGAACCCATGATACCCCATTTGTTAAACCATAAAGCACTCTACCTATAAATGTATTGTATCTTGTAGTTCCAACTGTACCAAAAGGTGTAAATAAACCTTGCATTAAATATATTTGATCAGGATCAGAAGATGAAATGTTACACTGATTTAAATTAGTAGTAAACGTTAAAGAAGGTGCTAAAACATCATCAATTTTAATTTCTGATATTACTAAAGCGTCTGCTCTAAAACTAATTATTGATCCTTTGGGAATGCTCGTTGCACCACCCCAAGTAAATGTTATAATTCCTGGATCATCAAAAGGTGCAGATCCTCCACTATACCACTTATCTGTTCTAACATTAGCTGCTGCACCTGATTCATATCGAGAATTCACCACTAAAAATTGTGTGCCTGGTAAAATGTCTACTAAACTTGCTACATAAAATTTATCTTCTGCTCCCGCACAAGAGGCAGTCGATGTAGAATCATATCCTACAAACACCAAATCTCCTGGTTTAAGTACCGTTCCTGCTGGCACATATAATGTAACTGTTAGTAATGCTGAATTAGAATTAACACTAGCACAAGGTGCTGCTCCTGAAACTACGCAACGGTACAAATAACCGTTCATCCCAACAGTTGCTGCTGTAATATTCATAGTTGTAGTTGTAACATTAGAGTATGGTGCAACGTTTGTTAAGTTTGTAAACCCACTACCTGTATCTACTTGCCATTGATAAGATAAACCAGTTCCTGTAGCAGCTACAGAAAAAGTAGTATTGCTTCCTGAAAAGATAACACTAGCAACAGGTTGTGTAGTAATGGCAACAGGAGTATTTATAGTAATAGCTCCTGAGTTTATAGCACCCGTACTCCAACAAGTCCCATTGAAATTTCTAACATATACAGTAGTTCCAGTAACGCTCACAGGATAAGTTCCTGATGTTGGTGAAGCTGTACTAGTACCTCCTGCGGTAGTTTGCCAATACGATCCTGCTGGATAACTTAGCGTAGCTGGGCCACAAGACGGGTTTGCAGAAACAGTAATGCTTCCTGTTGGATTGGCTGGCGGAACACAAGTCCCATTACCAACAATTGCAAAAGTATATGCTGCTTCATTACTGTCATTATTATTTATTGTTACTGTAGCATTTCGCAACCCAAGTGCCGATGGTGTAAAAGTAATTTCTAAACCAGAGTTTCCTGCACTAGCAATTGTACCAACTGGCGAAGTAGTTACAACAAAATCTGAAGCATTTGCACCCGAAATAACAACACTAGAAACAGTTAGATTTGCTGTGCCTGTATTTTCTACTACAAATGAATCTGCAACTGAACTTCCTATATTTACATTACCAAAATCTGTAAAATCTGTAGTTGTAGGTAAAACATCGCCTGTTAAAATAGTATTACCATTTCCTGTAACGTTTATTTCTGGTGCTGGACCAGAAGGTGTTGTAGTAAGAGTTATAGAAGTATTATTTTCAACCCTACAAGTAGTTCCAGCAGCAGTTAAAGTATTTGGAATTATAAAAATATTTAATGTCTGACTTGCACCTACAGCTATGGCTGTAGGAAGCGTATAAGTAGTTGCGGTTGTGGTTGGTGTAAATGATCCTATTACCGTTTTTGCACCGCCACCAATACTGAACTGAACTGAAACACTAGGACTACCCGTTATATTACTAACACGTGAAACAATATTCAAACTAGAAACATTAAAACTAACTGTTGCATCACTTGTAACATCATAAGTATACCATTTACTAGCAGTAATGTTTGCAGCTAAAGTTCCATTAAATGCGCTTCCTGAAATAGACCCTCCTGCTGCCCCACAAGTTACACCAGCACCTCTGGAGATCTGAGTAAATGTTAATCCAGGTACAGCTGGAGAAATTGTAGCTGTAGGAGTAGCTGGACATGTTATTGTTGTAAATGCAGTGTAGCTAACTGTTTGTCCCCATCCTAAAACCGAGAACAACAATGTTAAAAAAAGTAATCTTACTTTCATTATAAAAATTATTTAAATAATTAAACTTCTTTTGATTTTCAATTGGTTAAAAAACAGAAGAAGGGAGTCAAACGTATGCAAATTTATTTTAAAAAAAAACATTTTATGAGATTTTTTGTTTATTTGTCGTTAATAAGTGCCGTTCGTCGATTATTTATATTGTGTCCTATATTTCTACTACATTTTGCAACCCGTTAATTAATCATTCCTGTTTTCTGGTTTCTGAAAAATTATTGCTAAATAGATGACAAAATTGTAATAACAAAAAACCATCTGAAAAATATTTTTCAGATGGTTTTTCTATGAAAATACCAAATTATTATTTTTTAAATTTCTCTAGAAAACAATCTTCTTAACAACTGTTTGACCGTTTGTTAAAGTAACTTTTACAATTAATGCTTGGTTGCTTTTTTGAATAGAACTTACCACAGATTGATTTGTGTTTACATTATTTCCTTCTGACAGTGTTTGCCCTAAAACATTATAAACTGTATAATCTTTGATGTTTTCTGAACTAGAATTTATTTTGATTTCATTATTTGAAGCAAAAACGGTAACCGCATTTTCGCTTAAAATGAAATCAGTATTGCTTAATGTTTCATTAGTATAGCGCAATACAAAACGATCGTTTGTTATTCCTTGTGTTGCTGTAAACTGATATGGGATTTCTGTAATATCTGTAATAGTTCCTAATAGTTTATCTTCAATATAAATTTTTTGTGATTTTCCTGTAAATAATCCATCTACTGTTGCAATGGCAATTGTATAAGTTCCATTTGTTGGGATTTTTATTCCCATAGGAACTTTATCATTCACATCAAACGGTAAGCTTCTACCTTGTATTGTCATAATATCGCTTCCTATTAATGAATAGAAATTTTGTGATGATTTATAATCTGTTAGGGCATCAAACATTCTGTCTTTTCCTAATGTTGCACCTTCTACATAAGCCACTAATGTTCTTGTTGTTACTAAAGTTGGACTTACTAGGTCGATCCAAATTCTATCTCGCTCTATGTTTCCGCCTACTTCTTGAGTAGTTGCTTTGTTATGATTTGCTGCTTTGTAAAACTGACTGTTTGCAAAGGTTCTATTACGCATCGCATTGTTAAACGTTGCGGTGCTTGTTGTTGCTGTTCCTGGATTCATCAAAACAAAAAATCCTTGTCCTCCACCTATAACACTAAGTACTCCTGGTCCGCTAGTTGCTCCTGCTCCGTTTATGGCAACATAATCGCTTGCCGTATAATTGTAAACAAAACTATCATAAAAAGGATTTACTGCAGATACTGGTAAGGTTCCATGTGTCCACAATCTTACAAATCCATCTAATTGAGGGTTTGCTGTTAGAAAAGAGTTAATGCTTATTGCTGATGGATAAGGATTTCCTAATAAATTCCAATTGTCATCGTTTGCTGTAATGGTTGCTCCATTTGTTCCAATATAATTTGATCCTGTATAACTACCTCTTGCTATTGCTGGAGTGAATATTCCATTAAAAGGAACTCCATTATTAAATGTGGCTGTCCAGTTTTGGCTTACCGAATTACTAAAACCGTTAGGTGCTCGAACTATATAGCCTTGCCCCGCTATCATTGTAGTAGATGCATTTTGCCAATTTCCTAAACCTGCATTGGTATTTGCTATCGTAGGATTCCATAACCAATGGTAATAGGCTGGTGTTAATGGTGATATAGAATTTACATCGAAACCAGTAACTGGTGATGACCAATATACATAATCTTGCAACTTGACTGAAGCTATTCTTTCATAAGAAATATTTCCTGTATTTACACCCGCATCATTAATTTGAACTAATGATCCGTTATTTAATACGTTAAATGTACCGTTGTTAGTGATGTTATTTTGAATTTCAACATAAGTATTTGCAGAAATAGTAAGGGTAAAAGTAGCATTAATAGTCAAATTACAGGCGCTAAAACTTCCATTTGTACCTGTTGTATAATTCCCATTAATTGTAGCTGCTTTCGATAAAGTTGGTACGCCATTACTCCAAACTGTACCATTCCAAACTGTGGCACCTGTATTAATTTTGACAGCTACTGTTGCAATGTAACAAGTTGCTGTATTTTCTCTTACTTGACAATAATACTGATAACCATCTAAACCAGTTAATGATGATATATTTAAAATAGCTGATGTTGCTCCTGTATAAACGCCTGTATTTGTTAATGCAGTCCATGTAGTTGTAGCAGGTGCTACCACATACCACTGATACGCTAGCGCATTGCCTCCCACAAAACCTTCTGTTGCCGAAACACTCATTGAAGCTGTAGTTGAAGCACAAGTTAAAGCAATTGTTGGTTGTACAGAAATGCTTGGTTGTGACCCTCCAGTTGGAAGAGTTAATCCAGCACTTGGATAACATTGACCAGCAATTAAAGGCGTAGTACTCCAGTCTCCAGCAATATAAGATGTTCTTGCGCTAAGTGCACCTGTATTTCTTACCATATAATAGCCCGGTGCAGTTGGGTAAGTGTCAACATCATCAATAATAACAGTTCCTGCCGCATTTCTTAATTGAATACCGTCGTTTTCATTAAATCCACCATTGATTGTACCATTTGTTGATGCAGGTCCACAACTACCAACAGAAACTTTCAGTATCCCTAAAGCTCCTGAAGCAATTGTACCTGTTAAATTAGCATAATCTATCTCACTTCCATCATCATGATTAGTGGTTCTCCAAAGAGTATAATTTGTTAAATTAACTGCTGCGGCTGTACCATTATATAATGTTATAAATCCGCCCGAACCGGTTTTTTCATCGTGAATATCATATATAATTAAATCAGAGATAGCTGCTCCTTGACAAGATGTAGTATTGTTATTTATAACTGTAAAAGTAGGTGTAGAAGTAATGCAACCAGTAGTTGTTTTAGTGATATTTATAGTTCCTGTGGTTGCACCTGCAGGAACCGTAACTACTAATTGTGAAGCTGAACTCGAAATTATTGTAGCTGCAGTGCCATTAAAATCGACTGTTGAACCTAATAAACTACCAGAGCTCGCATTTATTATAACTTCTGTTCCTGCTGGTCCAGACGTTGGAAAAATGGAGGCTATAGTTACCGCAGGACAAACTCCTGTACCTTGAATATCAAAATTATATACACCTTCGTTGCTGTCATTATTATTTATTGTAATTGTTGCTGTTCTTACACCAATTGCCGACGGCGTAAATGTAACCACAAACGTCGTAGAACCTGAAGTGGCAGCAATACTATTAGAAGGAATTGTTGTAACAGTAAAATCTGAAGCATTTGCTCCTGAAATTACTATATACGGGCTAGCACCCGATAGCGTTAGAGGAGCTGGTCCCGTATTTTGAATAGTAAAAGTAGTAGTTGTAGAAGAACCGATAGTTACTGATGTGCCAAAATTAGTTCCGTCTGTTATACTAGGAGTAGTATCATTGTCTGCAATAGTATTAGCACCCATACCTTGTACATTTATTTCTGGTTGAGGGGTTGTAGCTGTAACGCTTCCAATCAATGTAAAATCATCTAGTCTGAATGTACCTGTTCCAGAAGCAGCAGATAAACTCATGACAACTGTTACTGTTCCAGTCAAATTACTAACTGCATTAGAAACATTTGTATTTCCTATTGCAGCTCCCGTAGTTGGTACTGTTCCTGAACCAACAGCTGTTCCATTTATTGTCATCGACCAGTTTTGTGCTCCAGAAGCACTTCTTTGTCTCCAAAAATTAAATTGTGTTACAGAAACTTGAAAACCTGCAGCGATATTAAATGTTAATGTTATAGTTGGAGTTCCTCCTGAATTATTTAATGCTATTGCTTGACCTGCAGATCCAGCAAAACTTGTCCATGCTCCAGTACTGTTTGACCAAGAAGAAGAACTTAAATTAGTGTCAAAAGTCCCAGGTGCTACGGAATATGGATGCGCACTAATTCCAGTAGTTCCAAAACCGTGTTGATAAATCTGCCCCCAACTTACCGCCGAGAACAACATTGTAAAAAAAAGTAATTTAATTTTCATAGATTTGGTTTTTTAATGAATGCTTATTTTTTTAAAATCAGAATTTGTATATTCAGAAAACAAGTTTATAAACGTTTGCGAAATTATAGCAAGAGTATAATTTTATTAAAAACAGAATATTATTAAAACATTAATTTATTGAAAACACCAACAAACAAAACCCTTTCGATTGCTAATGTTACTAAAAAACTAGAATTCTATTGTGCCTATCAAGAGCGATGCCACGATGAAGTCACAGAAAAAATGAGAAGTTATGCTATGACTCCTCAAGAAATAGATTCCATTACAGTACACCTTATAGAGCACAATTTCCTAAACGAAGAACGTTTTGCATGCAGTTTTGCTCGTGGCAAACACCGCATAAAATCTTGGGGGAAAATTAGAATTGTAAACGAGTTAAAATTTCGTAAAATATCACAATACAATATCAATACAGCACTTAAAGAAATTACACCCGACGAATATTTAGAAACTTTTCATAAACTAGCAGAAAATCATTGGGAAACTATGCGAGAGAACAACATCATCAAAAAAAGAAAGAAATTTTGTGACTTCTTGTTGCGAAAAGGTTTCGAAAGTGGCTTGGTTTATGAGAAAGTGAAGGAGTTGGAGCGTTAGGTTTTGGGTTTTGAACCCTAGGAGGGTTGAACTACAAACTCAACAACACAGAAACGGCATTTCCACCGAAACCTACGGCATTTACCAATACTTTTCTAATGGTTTTTCTTTCCGCTTGCTTTTCTGCAAAAGGAACTCCAATAAACTGATTGTGTTGCATCATTAAAATAGCCAACTCGACACTTAGCATTCCTGAGGCACCAAAAGTGTGTCCAATTTTCCATTTATTGGTAGTGAGCATAGGAAGAGTCGAGCCAAATACTTTTTGAATGGCTTTGTATTCTGACAGGTCGCCTTTTACCGTTCCTGGTGCGTGCATCACAATGGCATCCACTTCTGATAAATTAGTCTTATGTAAAGCCATTTTCATAGACTTCTGAAAACAATCCGCTTCTGTAGAAATAGAAATTCCGTGTTCTAAAATATCTGTAGCATAACCTATCCCTTCTATATAGGCCAAAGCATTTTTGCTTTCGCCAATTTCTAAACAAATTACCGCAGCACCTTCGCCAAGAACCATGCTGTTTTTTGTTTTCTGCAAATCGAAGGCACGGCATTTAAAATCATTTTCTTCTTTCGAATAAATTTTTAAAGCTTGCATTTGTGCTATAGTAAATGGAGTAAGTGGTGCTTCACTTCCACCAACTAAAAATTTATCTGCCATGCCGGCACGAAGCCAAGCTACACCATTTAGCAGCGCATGTAAAGCGGTAGAACATGTTATAGAATGGGAAATTTCTGGTCCTGAAGATTTCAAGTCATGCGCAATCCAAGACGAAATATTACCTAATGTTGTGGTTGGCGAGGCCAATGTCCCCGTTTTACCTGTTTCGATAAATTCTTGATGGTGTTTTTCAAATAATTCGGTGGCACCACGGGAAGAACCAATGTTGATTCCAAATATATCGTTTGATGTCCAACCCGCATTTTTTACAGCTTCGCGTGAAGCTAAAATAGCGTACAAAACTGAGTTGTCTAACGATTTGTATTTGTTATCCGATTGTTTTAATTCTTCAACCTGTTTTTTTAATTCTTCCGAAATAGTAGCTACAGGAATGGTTTGATTGCCAATTTGTTTTTCGGAAATTAAGGAAGTCTTCTTTAGATATTCCTCCCAAATTAATTCGGATTGATTACCTAATGGAGAAAATGACGAAAGGGCAGTTATAGCTATTTTTTTATTCAAAACACGATTTTTTTAGCCCTGATAGCAGTGGAAATCCTTTTCTTTTTCTTCTTTAGAAAAAGAAAAGATTGCAACGGATAGCAGGATTAGCTACAAATTTAAACTATTTCTAAAGCTTCTTCGATAGTTTGATATATTTTTTGCAGCTGATCGTTTGTAATAATATATGGCGGCAAAATATAAATGATGTTTCCTACGGGGCGTATAATTACTCCGTTTCCGATAAAGAAATTGTAGAGTTTGTTGCGAAGGTTTCCGTAATACGATTCTTGGTTATCGGTTTTTATTTCTAAAGCAAAAATTACGCCCAGAACACGTGTTGTTTTTACTTTTTCGTGTTGTTTTATATTTTGTTGAAATTGTAAATGTTGACTATTCACTCTTTTAATATTTTCTTGCATTTCATCAGATTTCAGTAATTGTATACTTGCCAAAGCTGCCGCACAGCCCGTTGGATTCGCAGTAAATGTATGTCCGTGAAACAAGGCTTTATTTACATCATCGTCATAAAAACCATCGAAAATTTCTTGGGTAAATGTGGTAATCGCCATAGGAATTGTTCCGCCAGTAAGCGCTTTAGACAAACACATCATATCTGGTTTTTCTTCTAAATAATTGCAAGCGAAAGTTTTTCCTGTTTTTCCAAAACCTGTCATGACTTCGTCGGCAATGGTGAAAACTTGATTTTCTTTGCAGATTTTTATTAATTTATCTAATTCCGAAGCTTCATACATAACCATTCCTGCAGCTCCTTGAACCAGTGGTTCGAAAATAAAAGCGGCACAATCATATTCTTTTATAGTTTTTGTCAAAGCGTCTAAACTTGCCTTTTCGTTACCAATAGTTGGAACAGGAATTCTAACAACTTGAATTAATGATCCTTTGAATGCTTCGGTAAAAAATGAAATACCACTCGCTGCCATAGCTCCAAAAGTATCCCCATGAAAAGCATTTTCGAAAGCAATTATAGTGGTTCGCTTTTCATTTTTATTATAAAAATATTGCATTGCCACTTTAATAGCAATCTCAACCGCCGTGGAACCATTATCAGAATAAAAGATTTTTTGTTGGTTATTAGGTAAAATCTCTATTAATTTTTCTGATAACAAAACAGCTGGTTCATGTGTGAATCCGCCAAACAAAACATGTTCTAAAGTGGTGAGTTGTTTGTAAATGGCATCGGCAATATATTTATTTGAATGCCCGTATGGATTGACCCACCAAGATGCAATCGCATCGATGTATTCTTTGTTATTTTCGTCCCATAATAATACGCCTTCTCCTCTTGTAATGGCAATTTCGGGTTGTGAAATTTTATGCTGGGTATATGGATGCCAATTGTATTTTTGATCTCTTTCGGAAAGGTTCATTTAATGAAAATTTATTTGACAAAGATACATGAAGAAAAATACAGAGATTCATAAAGATTTTATAAATTTAGAAGGTTTTCTCTGAAAATATCGGCATATTCTAAGATTACATTTTTATCAAAATATGGTTCGTCATTTATTCTTCCGATACATTTTATGTTGGTTTTTGACAAAATAATTTCTTCGGTTGATTTGTTTTCATTGCCATTAAAAATGATTCCCGCAATAGTTATTTTCCTGTTTTGTAAAGCTTCGATGGTGAGTAAGGTGTGATTGATACTTCCTAGATAGTGACGAGATACCACAACGACTTTATAATCGGGTTTTATTAAATCAATAACACAATCGTTATCATTTAATGGAACGAAAAGCCCGCCTGCTCCTTCAATTACGAGATTGCTTTCTGTTATAGGTTCTGTTATTTTATTTAAATCGATTACTATTCCGTCTAGTTTTGCCGCCAAATGTGGGCTTGCAGGAGTATTTAATAAATAACTGTTTTTATGAATTACAGTTTTATTATTTGAGATATAGGACTCGATTTTGTGACTGTCGGAATTGTCTAAATCTCCTGCTTGAACGGGTTTCCAGTAATCGGCTTCTAATGCTTCGACTACAATTGATGAGGCAATGGTTTTACCTACATCGGTTGATATTCCTGTTATAAATAGTTTCATTTTTTTAGTTATATAATCCTGTCAGGATTTGAATTTTATTTAAAACACAAAGTTACTCAACAAACGCAACACTTCCGAAATTTCTTCTTTAGAATTATAACTGTGCAAACAAATACGCAATCGTTCTTGACCTTCAGTAACTGTGGGAGAAAGTATTGCTTTTACATCAAATCCTTTTTCTTGAATTTGTCTGGCTATATTTTTTACATTTTGATTTCCCGGAATAATAGCAGATTGTATTGCCGATTTGCTTCTAACAAACATTGATTTCAACCCTAATATTTGCTTTTCTTGATTAAAGTGAATAATGTTCTCTCGAAGTTTTTCAACTTGCAATGTATCGGTTTCTAATTCTTGATAAGCTACTAAAATCGTCGCAACCGAATGTGGAGAAAGTCCTGTCGTATAAATAAAACTTCGTGCAAAATTAACCAAATACTCTTTCAGATTTTTACATCCTAAAATAGCGGCACCATGACAACCTAATCCTTTTCCGAAAGTCATAATTCTAGCAAACACTTTATTTTGCAATTGTAATTCTTGTACTAATCCTTGACCGTTTTCTCCAAAAACCCCTAAAGCATGTGCTTCATCTATGACTAAATGGCATTTGTGTTTTTCGGATAATTGTGCTAATTCTTCCAAATTTGGGCAATCGCCATCCATAGAAAAAACAGATTCGGTGACAATATACACTTCAACAAATTTCGTTTGATATTTTAAAATCAATTTTTCTAAATCCTCAAAATCATTGTGATTGAATTTATACGGTTTGGCATTGGATAATTGAATTCCGTCACGAATGGAAGCGTGACACAATTCGTCGTACAAAATAATATCATTTCGTTGTGGCACAGCACTAAAAAAACCAACATTGGCATCATAACCCGAATTGAAAATTAAAGCACTTTCTGATTGATGAAAACCAGCAATAAAATCTTCTGTTTCTTGGTATAAATGATGATTTCCAGAAAGCAATCGAGAACCTGTAGCTCCGTTTATTTTGATATTTCTATCGAGTAAAAGTTGGTGTGTTTTATCAAAAATAAATTTAGAATGAGCGAATCCTAAATAATCATTAGAAGCAAAATCGATTAAATTATTAATTAAAGGCAAACTTCGTAAAGCATTATTTTGTTTACGTTGTTCTAGTTTTATTAAAAGTGATTTTGGTAAAATTCTCATACAAACAAAGGTAAATAAAGAACTCTCTAAAATTATTAAAAAACAATGCCTATTTTTTTGATCTTATTGGTTTTATCTATTTCTGTAAATAAAATAGCTTTAGAATCTTTCACTTTAAAACGGGGACTTCCAAAATAATCGGATTCACTTTTTTCAAATTTAGCTGATATTTGTGCCAATGACATTCCGACAGAAACTGTATTTAATTTCCATTTTGAATTACTAATGGTGACATTACTAATTTTATCATTTTGCATTTCGATAGTTAAACCATCGTAAGTAAAGGTAAAAACGGGTTCTTCTTTGTCATCAGGAAGTTCTTTGTTTAATGATATCGCACCTCCCAAAACTGCTTCTATTTTTTGAACAGAATTCTTCTCACAAACATTGATGCTTTTATTAGTTTTAGCATTAGTCAGTAGCAATGAGCTAGGAGCTTGTTGCTGAGTAAAACCAATCGAAATATAACTTAATGTAATTACGAATAAGATACTAAGTATTTTTGTTTTCATAATGTTTGATTTATCTATTATTCAAAAATAAAAAAAGCCAAACAATAATGCTTGGCTTTTTAGTTTTATTTTACTGCGTTCCGTTCGCTTCGCTCGGGTTGAAATTGTTTTAGTCGGCTAAAACAATTACTTTATTGTCTTTCATTTCGAGAGTTCCTGACGAAATAGCAAGGGTATAATTCTGATCATTTACTTTAGTAAACAAATCCTTAGATTCTTTGCTAAACTTGAAACTTGGTGCTGTAATTCTTACAATCCCTTTTTGAAGTAACGAAACTATTGGCGCGTGATTATTTAACATTTCGAAACTACCATCGACTCCTGGAACAGAAATTGAAGTGATTTCTCCTTTAAATAATGATGCTTCTGGTGATACTATTTCTAAAATCATTTCCTATAATTGAATTATGCTTCCGCTAACATTTTTTCTCCAGCTTCGATAGCTTCTTCAATGGTTCCTTTAAGGTTGAATGCAGCTTCTGGCAAGTGATCTAATTCACCATCAATAATCATATTAAATCCTTTGATAGTATCTTTGATATCAACTAAAACTCCTTTCAATCCTGTAAATTGCTCAGCAACGTGGAAAGGTTGAGATAAGAAACGTTGTACACGTCTTGCTCTAGAAACTGATAATTTATCTTCTTCTGAAAGTTCTTCCATACCCAAAATTGCGATAATATCTTGCAATTGTTTGTATTTTTGAAGGATTTCTTTTACTCTTTGTGCACAGTCATAATGCTCATCACCTAAAATTTGTGGAGTCAAAATTCTTGAAGTAGAATCTAACGGGTCAACCGCTGGATAAATACCTAACTCAGCAATTTTACGAGACAGTACTGTTGTAGCATCTAAGTGAGCAAATGTTGTTGCTGGCGCTGGGTCAGTTAAGTCATCCGCAGGAACATAAACCGCTTGTACAGATGTAATAGATCCTTTGTTTGTAGATGTAATACGCTCTTGCATCGCTCCCATTTCGGTAGCTAATGTTGGTTGGTATCCTACCGCAGATGGCATACGACCTAAAAGTGCCGAAACCTCAGAACCTGCTTGTGTAAAACGGAAGATATTATCAACGAAGAAAAGAACGTCTTTTCCTTGATCTGAACCTGCTCCATCACGGAAATATTCAGCAATAGACAATCCTGAAAGTGCCACACGAGCACGAGCTCCAGGTGGCTCATTCATTTGACCGAAAACGAAAGTAGCTTTAGACTCTCTCATTCCTGGCATATCTACTTTAGATAAATCCCACCCTCCATTTTCCATAGAGTGCATGAATTCTTCACCGTATTTTATAATTCCTGACTCTAACATCTCACGAAGTAAGTCATTTCCTTCACGTGTTCTTTCTCCTACTCCTGCGAATACTGAAAGTCCACCGTGACCTTTTGCAATATTGTTAATCAATTCCTGAATCAATACTGTTTTACCTACTCCAGCACCACCAAACAATCCAATTTTTCCTCCTTTTGAGTAAGGCTCAATTAAATCGATTACTTTGATCCCTGTAAATAAAACTTCAGAAGAAGTTGATAAATCTTCAAATCTTGGAGCTGCTCTGTGAATAGACATTCCATTTTCACCATCTTTTGGTAAGTTTCCTAAACCATCAATTGCATCACCAATTACGTTGAATAAACGTCCGTAAACATCTGCTCCAATTGGCATTTTGATTGGATTTCCAGTTCCAACAACTTCATAACCTCTACTTAAACCATCAGTAGAGTCCATAGAAATGGTACGAACTGTATTTTCTCCAATGTGAGATTGTACTTCAAGTACTAATAAAGTACCATCTTTCTTAGTGATTTCTAATGAATCATAAATTTTTGGAAGCTCAACATCTTTACCGTTGAATACTACGTCTACAACTGGCCCGATGATTTGCGAAACTTTTCCTATTACTTTTGACATTGCTTATGTATTTATTAAATAGCTATTTAGGTTTATAGAAAATATGTCTATTTTCAGAGTGCAAAGATAATTTTTAAAATATAAAATCAATAATTTTTTTGTGTTTTTTAATGTCTTTTTGAAAACTGTTTTCGAAGTGTTGTTTATTTAAAAAAAAACCACCAACTTTCGTTGATGGTTTTTCACATTTATCATTATTTTGTTTAAAAAGTAGCGGGAAACTGTATTGGGTAATTTCCTAAATCTACTGCTTTAAGTGTAGAACCATATTTAGCATTAATCGCTTCTAAGAATTTATTCGCAATAAGCGCATATCCTCTTGATGATGGATGAACTCCATCTAAAGAAAAAGCACCGCCAGTTACGTAAGCAGCTGTCATGTGATAGTTTCCAAAACGAACCCCTCCGTTTACTAATTGATCCATAATTGCTTTAGCATTAACAAAAGCTAATCCGTTTGCTGTAGCAGCAGCTTCAATAGTTACATTGTAGTGATCTGTAGCAGCTTGTATTTCACTAGCTTCATCTTTAGACAATACCCATTTATCAGCTAAAGGAACGCTAACTCCATTAATTGCCGCAGGATTTCCTCCTACTAAAGTTCCAATAAATGAACTCGCTGGCAATACTAATAAATCTTCTTTTGTTGCTGGTCTATATGATGGAATTGAATAAGCTGTAAGATTCATCAAATAGTTATCTACAATAATAACAGGGTTTGAACCAACAACAAAAACCACTTTTCTTCTATCTGCTTCCGCTTGCGACAATCCTAAACCAGCCACAGCGGCTGTTAAACCTGCATTATATGAAGCAAATCCTGAATTTAGTTGAGCAACTTGAGTAGCGTTAAGAGTTACTGGATTATATGGAACTCTAGTGAAATAAGGTAAAGTACTTACATATGGTAAATTTGCAACTACTCCTTTTTTCCCTCCAGCAGCTAATTGACTAGCTAAGGCATTGTATGCACCATCAAAAGTTGCGTTTGGAGTGATATTATTTCCTGTTGAAGCCGATTCTGTAGTAGTTACTCCACCTCCTGTAGCATATCCTAAAACATCGTTTCCTCCAATCCATAAAGAAAAGAAAGTTGGATTTTGTGATAATGCGTCTGCTAAAACAGTTGTAGTAGCTGATGATGCAAATCTAGCAAAATAAGGACTTGCAGTTCCAGCTGGAACTCCAGCTGGGCTTCCGTAATTTGGAGCTAATAAATGGTAACTTTTAGCACCTGGAACACCCATATTATTAAAAGACCCTGTTAAATGATTTAACACCTCCGTAACTGGAGCTCCAGCAACACTTACAGGACCAACGCCATTAAAATATAATCTTGTTCCTGCTATAGGTGTTCCACTAAATAACAAACCTCCTAAATTATCATCTCCACAAAAAGGCGTGTTAAAAGCTCCTCCTCCTACTTGACTAAATTGTCCTGCAAGAATGTTAGGGTATGAATTTTGTTGTCCTTTTTTAAACAAAGCTCCATCGCTATAACCTGCAGCGAATGAATCTCCTAATGCTACATATTTAGAAAAATCGGCTGAACCAGCAGTTGCAGGAGTGTCTGTAACTACTTCATCATCATTATTACATGCTACAAAGCTTAAAGAAACTAATAGTAGCCATTTTATATTTTTTATCATAATTCTTTATTTATAAAGTTATTATATTTTATTATGGATTAATAGTCCAAGAAGCATAGTATTGTTGTCCTATTGCTCCAGCTCCTAATACTTGTATGTAATCTTTACCACCTAAATTAGCACCACCAACTTTTATTACTGATTTTAAGAAAGGTATTGCGTAGTTAACTTGAGCATCAAAAACAACATTTTCTGGAACCATACCATCAATAAATGATGATTGCCACAAATACTCACTATTCCATCTTACATTTGTATTGAAACCAAAGTTTTTAAATAATTTATCATTACCAAAACTTGCTTTTGCTCTATGTTTAGGTGTGTTGAAACCAACTTCAAAACTTGGATCTAATGATTGATCAAAATCAAATTGAGAATAGTTATAACTTCCTCCTAATTCGAAGTTTTTATATACTTTTCTAGACAAACCTACTCCAACTCCTAATGAATTTACTTTAGCTTTAGAGTTTGTATATACTTGGTATGTTCTTCTATCACCGTTAGCTAAAGCCGCAACTGAAAGTGGTGTTCCAACAGTACCATATAAAGGTGCAATTGTATTTGTTTGACTTAAGAAATCATTATAGATATTATAATATCCATTAATATCTACAGAAAACCCTTTAATTGAAGTACGGTAACCTAAATCTATTGCTTGCACTCTTTCTGGTTTAACTAATCCTGGTGTTGCTATTACTAATTTTGATGCATCTGAAGTCGCTGCAAATTCTTTAAACGATTCAACTGTATATGAATTATAATATGCATTTTCTCCATTCATTTGAACTGTTGCAGGATTACCTAAAAGTTGCCCAGCAGCACTTACGCTTCTAGTTTCAGTATATCTTGCTAAGTTTTCAGGTGCAGAACCAATTAATGCGAATGGACCTAAGTCTAATCCGATATATTGATCTTGTGTAGTTGGGTTACGGAAACCTGTTTGATAAGAAACTCTAAAATTATGTTGTTTGCTTGCGCCAGCACCATAAGTTGCAGATATTCTAGGAGAGAAACTTCCGTCGAAATTTTTAGATTTGTCATAACGAACAGATCCTGTAAGTTTTAATCTGCTGTCCATTAATTTAGTTTGAATTTGAGTATAAACTCCATATTCATTATATTTTAAAGAACCATCATAATCTGTAAAAATAGATCCGTAAGAATTCATTACATATTGTCTTGCAGAACCTCCAACTTGAATTTCAGCGAATTTTACTAAATCTCTAAAGTTATAATTTACATCTCCGTGGTAGATTTTTGAATTGTCTTGAAATTTAGATCCTTTTGTAAAGTCTGGATCTGCTGTTATCTTAGCTAATGCTTTATTAAACTGCTCAGATCCTGGTTCAAATCTTGGTCCGTTTGGAGCTGTAGGATTTAATGGATCAACATTAGGGCTTAATATTAAAGGATTAATTAAAGGATTAACATTGTAATCCGCAAAATTTCTAGCATAGTTTGCTGCAGTATTAGCATCGTAACCTAGCATTGCACTTGACAATTGAAAAGCTTTTGCATAATCTGTAAACCAGTTAGTATCAGATTTTGCTTCTCTATTTATGTTCCAAGCTGTAAAACGTGTATCATAAGAATCTCCTGCATTTTCAGATGTTCTGTAAACTCTTGCAAAGAAATTTTTCCCTTTTACTTCTAATTTAGATTGATCCATATAGAAGTTTTTAAGTGCATATCTGTTAGCTCCTTGATAAACTGTATTACCAAAACCTAATTTGTGTTGCAAGATAATTTCAAAATCATTTGCCCATGGCTTAAAGTGTAATGAGAAATCCGCTTTTACACTTTCAATCTTATTATCTGTTAAGTCTTGTTCTTTATATCCTGTTCTACTTACTTGTCCTACATTTGGGATAAAAGTAGTTACTTCATCTCCATATAAATTTACTCCATCGTAGTTTTGGTTGGTTCCATGTCCTATTGCACCATTATCTACAGCTCCATTAGAAACATTTCTATCATCTGAAGCAATCCATTCTTTAGCAGATAAATAAGAGAAATTCCCTTTTGCAGCAAAATGATCTGTAAATTTTTTAGCGGCTCTAAATCCGAAGTCATAAAAAGGATTATTTCCTGCTGTTGTTTGAGACGTTTGTCCGTATTTCAAATACGTTGAGATTCCTTCTTTAACGAAAGGACTTCTACTGTTCATAAACATAACTCCATTAAATGCATTTGCACCATATAATGCAGAAGAAGCACCTGGCAATATTTCGACACTTGCAACATCAATGTCAGAAACTCCTAATAAGTTTCCAAGTGCGAAATTTAATGCTGGAGAAGAGTTATCCATACCATCAACTAACTGTAAAAAACGGGTATTTGCAACAGTTGCAAAACCTCTTGTATTAACAGACTTAAAGTTAAAACTACTGGTATTAAAATGAACATCTTTTAAATTTTCTAGTCCCTCGTAAAATGAAGGAGCTGTTGTGTTTTTAATATCCTTTAAACCCATTCTTTCTATAGTTACAGGCGATTCTAGAATTCTTTCTGGAGCTCTAGATGCTGATACTACAATTTCGTTAAGAGATGTAGTTGAAGATTCTTCAGATAAAACAACAACAACAACTTGTTCTTTAGATGATATTACAACGGTTTGACTAGCATAACCCATCATCGATACATCAATTGAAATTGGAAATTCTTGGTTTTTAAGCAGAAACTTTCCGTCGAAACCCGCAGAGGTTAATATTGACGTTCCTACTACTTTAACATTCGCGCCGGGTATAGGCTGATTGTTACTGTCGGTAATTGTACCTGAAATTGTGTTTTGCGCAAACGAGATTCCGCAAAAAAACAATGACAAAATAATAAAGTAGATTCTCATTCGTTTTGAATTTTATTGGTTTAGATAGCCAAATTACAAATATTTTTAATATTATTATTAAAGATTGATAAAAAAATTACCGTAGATAGTAGGTTATATGCAATTTTTAAAACTTATTTTTCCTTATTCTTTAAAGATTTAATACCATTTTAACATTTAGAGTTAAAATAAATACTATGCACACATAATAATTGTCATTATACTTGTGATTATTTAAAAATTTGTTACTTAAATAAAAATTATTAATTGTATAAAAAAAGCGAGATAAAATCTCGCTTTTAATAAAATATATGCTTTTTTTTATTTATTCTACAGTAACAGACTTAGCTAAATTTCTTGGCTGATCTACATTACATTCTCTCATTACTGCAATATGGTATGATAATAATTGTAAAGGAATTGTTGTTAATAAGGGAGACATGGCATCAGCTGCATCTGGAATTTCAATTACATAATCTGCTAATTCGCGAACTTGTGTGTCGCCTTTTGTTACAATTGCAATTATTTTTCCACTTCTTGCTTTAATTTCCTGAATATTACTCACCACTTTATCATAATGTCCTTGTTTTGGAGCAATTACTACAACTGGCATGTGTTCGTCTATTAAGGCAATTGGTCCGTGCTTCATTTCTGCTGCCGGATAACCCTCTGCATGAATATAAGAAATTTCTTTTAGTTTTAAAGCTCCTTCTAACGCTACTGGAAAATTATAGCCTCTTCCTAAATATAGGAAATTTGTGGCATCTTTAAAAACTGCCGCAATTTCTTTAGCTTTATTATTTGTTAATAAAGCTTCTGTAACTTTTTCAGGGATAATTTCTAGTTCTTGTAAATATCTATGAAAATCTGAATTTGATAAAGTTCCCTTTGCTTTTGCTAAACGCAAAGCAATCATAGTTAATACAGTGATTTGTGTAGTAAAAGCTTTTGTAGAGGCTACCCCAATTTCTGGACCAGCATGTGTGTAAGCTCCTGCGTGTGTCTCCCTAGAGATTGAAGAACCTACAACATTACAAACACCAAAAACAAACGCTCCTTTTTCTTTAGCTAGTTTTATTGCAGCAAGTGTGTCTGCTGTTTCTCCTGATTGAGAAATAGCAATAATAACATCATCTTTATTTATAATTGGATTTCTGTATCTAAATTCTGAAGCGTATTCTACTTCAACTGGGATACGTGCAAATTCTTCAAATATATATTCTGCTACTAATCCCGCATGCCAAGATGTTCCGCAGGCAACTATTACTATTCGTTGGGCGTTTATAAATTTATCTATGTTGTCTTCAATTCCAGCCATTTTTATTAGACCTTCATTTGCATGAAGACGACCGCGGTAAGTATCTTTTATTACATTTGGTTGCTCATAGATTTCTTTCATCATAAAATGATCGTAACCTCCTTTTTCAATTTGTTCCAAATTCATTTGAAGTTCTTGAATATAAGGATCTACAAGAGAATCATCTTTTATTTTACGGATCTTTAATGGTTTATTTAATCTTACAATAGCCATT
Organism: Flavobacterium sp.; assembly: GCF_046153165.1. Taxonomy (GTDB): domain Bacteria; phylum Bacteroidota; class Bacteroidia; order Flavobacteriales; family Flavobacteriaceae; genus Flavobacterium. Next base: position 20,437 of record NZ_JBJXEN010000080.1, read on the forward strand.
TCTTCGTCCTCTAAATAAATAGCATTTGAAGTATATTCGATAAATGGAGTTGCATCTGAAGCTATAAAAAACTCATCTTTACCTATTCCTATTGCTAAAGGACTTCCTAAACGGGCCACAACTATTTCGTCCGGTTTTTGTTTGTCAAAAACACATATCGCATAAGCTCCTATTACTTGGTTTAAAGCAATTTGAACTGCTTTTCCTAACTTAAGGTTGTCTTTCTTTTGTACATCTTCAATAAGATTTACTAATACTTCTGTATCTGTATCAGATTTAAAAGTATAACCTCTTTTGATTAATTCTTTTTTTAATGGCTCATAATTTTCTATAATTCCATTATGAATTATAGCCAAATTTCCTGAGTTTGATAAATGTGGATGTGAATTTACATCGTTAGGTACTCCATGAGTTGCCCAACGAGTATGACCCATTCCTATTGTGCCATTGGTAGAAATTTCTTTTAATGATTTTTCTTCAAGATCAGAAACTTTTCCTTTGGTTTTAGATAGTTTTAAATCTTTTCCGTCATAAAGCATAATACCAGCACTATCATAACCTCTGTATTCTAGACGCTTTAGTCCTTTTATTATAATTGGGTATGCTTCTCTATAACCTATATATCCAACAATTCCACACATATATTTTATTAATTAGGTTTTGTATAATAAATTTCTAGTTTTATTTTTTTGTCGTTAGGTACGCCAGATCCACTTCCATAAAGTACCGTTCCTATAGGATTTACAACAGACATTACAGGGAAATATTTTGATGTTTTTAATATATTAGCTCCACTATTATCCTTCATTGTGTAAGTAAAAGGATTTTTAAAACCTGCATTACTTACTGTATTTATATTTTCTGTTACAACTAATCCTAGCTTCACATTTGTAGAATCTTTTGTAATATCATTTAACCCATCGGCATTTTTGTAATTACCGTTTTTCACAAGATTTCTAATATAATTTGTAATTCTTATTTTATATTTTGTTCCTCGTGTTGTACCGCTGTAACTAACTACATTAGAGTTGTTGTCTAAAAGTGATCCTCCGTGAATATACTTGTTATATTTTGAATTTCCACTTGTAGATAAATCGTAATAATAATCTATAATTGGCCTTCTATTTGTTAAATCATATAAATATAATCTATTTGGTTCTGGCTCTGTAGTTCCCATAGTAGTTTGGTCTACATAAAAAGTAATACTCGCATCGTTTATTAACCAACCTTCATTTCGCATTTTATTTAATTCTAATGCATTTTTGTTTAGTTCTCCTCCAAATAAATCAAGAACCGCCATAGATCCTTGTCCACCTTTTAAATATAGTCTATCTGGATTTGTAACTGGCGCTGTGTATGAGTTAAAATAATTTGCGGTTGGTTCGTCATTTATTAAATTTACCGTATTTCCAGACATATTTAAAACAATTGTTTTCCTGTCTTTTGCTACTGTTGTTGAATTTGCGGCGGCAGTAGAAGAGTGGTCATGATATACTATTGTAACAGAACCTCCAGCAAAATTCATTCTCGCCATTGTTCCTTGATTAGGACTTGAAGGAGAATCTTCAGCTTTAAAGTACAATCCTTTAAAATAACTCTTAAAAGCATTATTATTAACCAGTTTATCCGAAGATGCCTGTATAATAGCTGTTTGAAAATAGTTTTTAGTTGCTGTATCTAAATTAAAAAACAATCCTGGAGCAAGTCTTTGCTTTACAGTTCCTGACGAGTTTAATAATTTAATTTCTGTGTTTTTAAACTCAAAATTATCCTCTGTGGCTAAAATTTGGTCTTTTACTGCATCAATTTCTGGCTGTTGGTCGTTGTAATATTTTTGTGCTTCTGTTGACCCACCTGATGGATCAAAGTCTCTTAGATAATAACCTGAACGATATATGCTTAATTTAATTGGTTTCTGAGCTATTTTTTTTGCAGGTAAAATAGAGTCTAATTCCTCATAAGTCCTGTCCCCAGTTGTTTCGTCTGTACTCGAAAGCGTTGCATAATAAGGCACATATATGTATACAGAATCTACTTGGATAGTAGAAGGTGTATCATAAAAAGTAGGAGCAACCACTGCTAATTGCAACTGTGTTACAAAACTAGCTTTACTTTTTCCGAAAACACTATTGTTATAATATCCTAATGAATTTATAGGTAGGTTGTTAGTTTGAACCGCGCCTGTGTTTTGATTATCAGCCGAGATAGCCAGTGGGCCTGTATAATTTTCAAACAAGAAATTCTCGTTCCCTATAATATCTGCTCCCAATGTGTTATAATCTTTGTCGCATGAAACGAAAAATATAGCAACCAAAACAACAACTGTTAGCTTTCTTAAAAAAGTGGTATTCATCATTAACCTAATATTTGATTTTTGTAAAATTGTGTGTACGCCTCTGCGAACTCATCTTTGTGGGCGAAAGGTAAAAAAGGTTTTTTTGAAGCTTCTATAAATTTTGTTAAATTTGAAGAAATGCTTTCTGAGGCAATAACAATACCATCGGAATGATTTATTGATGCCATCATGATATTCTCAAAAGTAGGATTGTCTAGCTCAGCAATTGCACTTTGAGCAATACCATCAAATTGTATTTTTTTGCTCATTTCAAGATCTAAACTTCCATCGAAAGACTGATTAAATACTGATGTTACAATTTTAGTATCGGCAAATAATGCCTCATCTTTATAAAAATGTTTCATGTATATAGGAAGCATTGCCGCCATCCAGCCTTGCACATGTATAATATCTGGAACCCAATTTAATTTTTTAACCGTCTCTACAACTCCTTTTGCAAAGAAAATGGCACGTTCATCATTATCAGGAAACATGACACCTTCTTCGTCTGTAAAAGTAGCTTTACGTTTAAAGTATTCATCGTTGTCAATAAAATAAACTTGAATTCTCTCTTTTGGTATCGATGCGACTTTAATAATTAGTGGCATATCCGCATCATTTACAACAAGGTTCATTCCCGAAAGACGAATAACTTCATGTAATTGATGTCTTCTTTCGTTTATATTGCCATAACGTGGCATAAAAATTCTTATTTGTCCGCCCTGATCATTAATCATTTTTGGCACATCATACGACATTAAAGAAACCTCATTTTCAGCAAGATAAGGCACTACTTCAGATGATACATATAAAATTCTTTTATCCTCCATTTTTTATTTTGTTTAGGCTTTAGGACATAAATCATTTGCAAAATTACAAAAATTTATGTTGATATTGACTAAAATAGTAAGTTTGCACTGAATTTTAATGTTTTACGCATGACTATTTTTGACAAACAAAATGAGTTAAAAGCTTATTTGAAACCTTTTTTACAAGAAAAGAAAACAATTGGATTTATTCCCACCATGGGTGCTTTGCATGAAGGACATTTGTCTTTAATGAAGAAATCTTTAAAAAATAATGACTATACTGTTGTAAGTATTTTTGTAAATCCAACTCAATTTAACAACTCAGATGATTTAGAAAAATACCCTAGAACATTAGAAGTTGATGCTGAGAAAATAAAATCGTTAAACCCAGAAATTATAATTTACGCACCTTCTGTTGATGATATTTATGAAGGCAAAACAGTCTCAAAATCATTTGATTATGATGGTTTAGAGTTTGAAATGGAAGGCAAACACAGACCAGGACATTTTGACGGAGTAGGAACAATTGTAAAAAAATTGTTTGAAATCGTGAATCCTACAAATGCCTATTTTGGCGAAAAAGATTTTCAGCAATTGGCAATTATTCGAAAATTAGTCAAAAAAAATAATCTGCCAGTAAACATTATTGGTTGTGAGATTTTTCGTGAAGCAAACAAACTAGCCATGAGTTCTAGAAACGAACGCCTTTCGGCAGATGAAAGAACAAAAGCATCTATAATTTATAAAACTTTGGTCGAAGCCAAGAACCTTTTTGGCACGAAAAGTGCTAACGAAGTAACCAAATGGGTCATAAAAACGTTTAAAAAACAATCTGTGTTCGAGTTAGAATATTTTGAAATTGCTGATGAAGAGACACTTCTTACCTGCAAACGTAAAAATAAAAATAAAAAATATCGGGCCTTTATTGCAGTTTTTGTGAACAATATAAGATTGATTGATAACATTTCATTAAAATAATTACCTTTGTACCATGCAAATTGAAGTTGTAAAATCTAAAATACACCGAGTAACAGTAACTGGCGCCGATTTAAATTATATTGGCAGTATTACTATTGACGAGGTTTTACTAGAAGCCTCAAACATAATTGAAGGCGAAAAAGTAAATATTGTAAACATAAATAACGGAGAACGTTTTGAAACTTATGCTATAAAAGGCGCAAAAAATTCAGGCGAAATTACCCTAAATGGTCCCGCAGCTCGAAAAGTTCATAAAGGAGATATTATCATAATTATGTCTTATGCTCATATGGATTTTGAAAAAGCAAAAACCTTCAAGCCTTGGTTAGTTTTCCCTAACGAAAAAGATAATTCACTGAAATAATATTTTGAAAAAAAGAATTGGTAAATGGCTCTCTATAGGACTACCTCTTATTTTAGGAATATATCTTATACAATATAAATACAACGAGTTCTCTCACGAACAGATACATGAAATAAAGAGATATTTTAAAAACGCTAATTATTTCTATATCTATTTGTCTTTATTTATCGCGCTTTTTGGTTTTATATCACGAGCCTATCGCTGGAAATACGCAATACAACATTTAGGTTATCAAACACACTTTTATAACAACTTAATGGCTGTCTGTGTTGGCTATTTTATGAATCTTACTATCCCAAGGTCTGGCGAGTTCTCACGAGCTTTAGTGTTAAAAAAGTATGAAAATATGCCTTTCGATAAAGCTTTTGGAACAATTGTTGCCGAAAGGGTCGTAGATACACTTATTTTTTTACTGTTTATTTTTGCTTCATTATTACTTCAGTTTAATGTTCTTAAAGGCTATATATTGGCAAAAATCCCTATTGTAAATCTAATTATTTTAGCTTCTATTGGATTTGTCGGATTTGTTGTTTTTCTTCTTGTGTGGATGTATTCTAAATGGAAAATAATTCACACTATCAAAGAAAAACTTTCAGGATTAATAGAAGGTATGAGCAGCATTCTGAAAATGAAAAATAAATGGCAATTTATTTTTCATTCATTATTCATATGGTTTACCTACATTTTAATGTTTTATGTTACCATATTTGCTTTAAAAGAAACTAGTAATATTAGCTTTGGTGCAGTAACTATAGCCTTTATATTTGGGACCTTAGCTGTAGGTTTTACAAATGGTGGTTTTGGTGTTTACCCATTAATTATCGCCGAAATATTTATGTTGTATGGAGTTCCTGATACTGCTGGAACAGCTTTTGGATGGTTAACCTGGGCTTCACAAACCGTTTTGATGGTCGTTTTAGGAGGCTTATCATTTTTGTTTCTTCCTCTATTAAATAGAAAATAATTATTATATTGCTACTTAAAAAACACTCACTCTTATAATTTTTACATTATGAAAAATATATTCCTAACCGTCTCTTTTTTATTTTCGATAATGCTTTTTTCTCAAACTACAACCGAGACAATTCATTCGGCAAAATTAGAAGCTGATAGAGAAATAACAATAAAATTACCCTCATCTTACGAGAAAAATATTGAGAAAAAATATCCTTTAGTTTTAGTTTTAGATGGCGAGTATCTATTTGCTCCTTTTGAAGGAAATCTTGCGTTTGGAAATTATTGGGACGATATTCCTGAAGTTATCTTAATAGGAATAAACCAAAATGCAAAAGAAGAACGTTATGATGATTCCGAATTTGACTCAGCAACTGGATTGCCATCAAAAAAAGGAGGTGCGTTTTTTGAATTTATTGCTGCCGAGTTAATTCCTCATCTAGAAAAAAAATACAGAGTTGCACCATTCAAAATTATTGCAGGACTAGATGCTACAGCAGGTTTTTTAAATTCATTTTTGTATAAAGATATTCCTCAATTTACAGCCTATATTTCTTTAAGCCCTGAATTAGCAAAAGGAATGATAGAAAGAATTCCTGAAAGATTAGCTGCTACAAAAGAACCTTTGTTTTATTACCAAGCAACATCTGATGGAGATTTAAAAAAGTTTCAAACCCAAATAAAAGCATTAGATAAAAATATTGCTGCAATAAAAAATCCTTTGTTAAATTACAAATTTGATGATTTCAAAAATGCTTCTCACTACTCTCTAGCATTAAATGGAATACCGAATGCTTTATACCAAATTTTTTCAATTTACCGACCTATTTCGTCTATAGAATACCAAGAGAAAATTGCTGTATTACCTGATAATCACGCAAAATACTTGACCGACAAGTACGAAACTATAGAAAAATCATTAGGTATAAAAATGAATGTTAGATTAAGTGATTTTAAAGCAATTGAAAATGCAATTTTAAAATCAGGTGATTTTAAAGGTTTTGAAGAGTTAGCTCAAATTTCGGGTCAACAATATGAGAAAAGTATGCTTTATGATTACCACATGGCAATGTTTTATGAAAAAACAAAAGATATAAAAAAAGCAGTAAAATATTATCAAAATGCTTTCATGAAAGAAGAAATTCGTGATTTAACAAAAGACATGATGATGAATAAAGCAGAAGATTTAAAAAAATTAATCCCTGTAAAAGCTAAAGGATTAAAAGGAGGTAAAGCTAAAGAAATTATTGAAGAAGAAGTTCCAGCAACTGATGCTCCTACAACAGACGCTCCTGCTACTGATACACCTACAACAGATACTCCTGCAGAAACTCCAACCGAAGAGAAAAAACCATAATAATGGCCAAAGTAAAAACATCATTTTTTTGCCAAAGTTGTGGATCACAATATTCTAAATGGCAAGGACAATGTAACGCATGCAAAGAATGGAATACAATTGTTGAAGAAATTATTCAAAAAGAAGAAAAAGTAGCTTGGAAAGCCGAAACATCGGAAGTAAAAAAAGCCTCTAAACCACTTTTAGTAAAAGAAATAGATTCAACACAAGAAATCCGAATGGATACTTGCGATGGTGAATTAAATAGGGTTTTAGGTGGTGGCATTGTACCTGGTTCATTAATTCTTTTAGGTGGAGAACCTGGTATTGGAAAAAGTACGCTTCTGCTTCAAATCTCTTTAAAATTACCTTATAAAACACTTTATGTCTCTGGTGAAGAAAGCCAGAAACAAATAAAAATGCGTGCAGAACGCATTACACCAAATGGTGATAATTGTTACATTCTTACCGAAACTAAAACACAGAACATATTTCGTCAAATTCAGGAAATTGAGCCTGAAATTGTAATTATCGATTCTATACAAACACTACATACAGATTATATAGAATCGTCTCCAGGAAGTATTTCTCAAATTAGAGAAACTACTGCCGAATTAATAAAATTTGCTAAAGAAACTAATATTCCTGTTATTCTAATTGGTCACATTACTAAAGATGGAAGCATTGCTGGACCAAAAATTTTGGAACACATGGTTGATACTGTTTTGCAGTTTGAAGGTGACCGAAATCACGTATACAGAATTCTTCGTTCTCTAAAAAATCGATTTGGTTCTACTGCAGAGTTAGGAATTTATGAAATGCAAGGTTCTGGATTACGAGAAGTATCTAATCCGTCAGAAATTTTAATTTCTCACAAAAATGAAGAGCTATCAGGAACTGCGATCGCATCAACTCTCGAAGGAATGCGTCCATTAATGATAGAAATTCAAGCCTTAGTTTCTACGGCTGTTTACGGAACACCCCAACGAAGTACCACTGGTTACAATGCAAAACGACTAAATATGATTTTAGCTGTTTTAGAAAAAAGAGCTGGTTTCCGTTTAGGAGCTAAAGACGTGTTTCTAAATATTACAGGTGGTATTTCGGTAGATGATCCTGCAATAGATTTAGCAGTTGTAGCTGCCATATTATCATCAAACGAGGATATTCCAATCAATAAAGATTTCTGTTTTGCAGGAGAAGTAGGACTTTCGGGAGAAATTCGTCCTGTAAATCGTGTAGATCAACGCATTCAAGAAGCAGAAAAATTAGGTTTTTCGACTATTTATGTATCTAAATACAACAAAATTTCATTAAAAAATACTGGAATAAAAATACAATTGGTAGCAAAAATTGAAGATATAGTTAGCCAATTGTTTGGATAAAAAAAAGCCGTATTAAATAATTTTTAATACGGCTTTTTTTTATATTATATTTTTAAGATTTGAAAATATATGTTATTTTTCTTATCCTTTCAGAGCTTCCGCTCCACCAACAATTTCTAATATTTCATTAGTAATTGCTGCTTGACGTGCTTTATTGTATGTTAATTTTAATTGGTCTCTTAATTCAGTTGCGTTATCTGTTGCTTTGTGCATTGCAGTCATACGAGCACCGTGTTCTGAAGCAAATGAATCTCTAATCCCTTTATATAATTGAGTTTTCAATGATTTAGGAATCAATGTTAATACAATTTCTTCTTTAGATGGTTCAAAAATATAATCCCCTGTAGAAACTGGCTTATCTGATTTTATAGGTGCTAATGGCAAAAATTGTTCTGTTTGAACGATTTGTGTCGCCGCATTCTTAAACTGATTGTAAATCACTTCAATTCTGTCATAATCTCCAGCAACAAACTTGTCAGTTAGTGTTTGAGCAATTATTGCCACATTATCGAAAGTTAAAGCATCAAAAACTGAACTCTGATTATCAACAACAGAAAGGGTTTTACTTAAAATATCATTTCCTTTTTTACCAATAGCAAAAACATCTACTTGTTTTCCTGCATAAAAATCTGCACGACTTTTTACTTCCTTAATTACATTAGTATTAAAAGCACCACACAAACCTCTATTTGAAGTAATGGCAACTACTAATACTTTTTTAATTTCACGTTGTTTTGTGAACTCTCCACCCGCATCACCATCTAGTGTAGCAGAAAGATTTTGCAATAATTCCGTTAGTTTTTCGGCATAAGGTCGCATAGCTGTAATAGCATCTTGTGCTTTTTTCAGTTTTGCTGCAGAAACCATTTTCATTGCCGATGTAATTTGCATCGTCGATGAAACGGAAGTAATTCTATTACGGATTTCCTTTAAATTTGCCATTTATTCGTTTTATTTTAAATTATAAATGTTGAATTATAAATTTTAAAAAGTGACAAGCACAATTCAAAATTTATAATTCAAAATTTAAAATAATAATTAATTATATTTTGCTGATATTTCTTTAGCTGTTTTTTCGATAACATCTGTAATATTATCATCCAATTTACCGGCTTTAAGAGCATCTAGCGTATCTCTGTGTTTGTTGTTTAAGTACTCGATAAAATCTTTTTCGAATTCTTTCACTTTATTTACAGGAACATTTCTTAATAAATTTTTAGAACCAGCATAGATAATAGCTACTTGATCTTCAACAGTATAAGGAGAGTTTAAACCTTGTTTCAAGATTTCAACATTTCTTTTACCTTTTTCAATTACATTTAATGTAACAGCATCTAGATCAGAACCAAATTTAGCAAATGCTTCCAATTCACGGAATTGTGCTTGGTCTAATTTTAATGTTCCAGCTACTTTTTTCATTGATTTAATCTGAGCATTACCTCCAACACGAGATACAGAAATACCTACGTTAATTGCAGGACGAACTCCAGAGTTAAACAAATCTCCGTCAAGGAAAATCTGTCCATCAGTAATCGAGATTACGTTTGTTGGAATGTATGCAGAAACATCACCTGCTTGTGTTTCGATAATTGGCAAAGCGGTAAGTGAACCTCCTCCTTTTACGATTGGACGTAAAGAATCTGGTAAATCATTCATGTTTTTTGCAATATCATCATCAGCAATTACTTTACAAGCTCTTTCTAATAAACGAGAGTGTAAGTAAAAAACGTCTCCAGGATATGCCTCACGTCCCGGTGGTCTTCTTAACAAAAGAGAAACCTCACGGTAAGCAACTGCTTGCTTAGATAAATCATCATAAACTATCAATGCTGGACGACCTGAATCTCTAAAATATTCTCCAATTGCAGCTCCAGCCATTGGGGCATAAACTTGCATTGGCGCTGGATCAGAAGCATTAGCAGCAACAATAACTGTATAAGCCATTGCGCCTTTTTCTTCTAACATTTTTGCGATTCCTGCTACAGTTGAAGCTTTTTGTCCAATTGCAACATATATACAAAATACAGGTTTTCCTGCATCGTAAAATTCTTTTTGATTTAAAATAGTGTCAATACAAACAGTTGATTTACCTGTTTGACGGTCACCAATAACCAACTCACGTTGTCCACGACCTACTGGAATCATAGCGTCTACTGCTTTGATACCTGTTTGTAAAGGCTCTGTAACTGGTTGACGGAAGATAACTCCAGGAGCTTTTCTTTCTAAAGGCATTTCGTATAAATCTCCACCTATTGGTCCTTTTCCATCAATAGGAAAACCAAGCGTGTTAACTACACGACCTACCATTTGTTCTCCAACTTTTAGAGAAGCAATACGTTGTGTTCTTTTTGCAGTTGAACCTTCTTTGATTCCTGTAGATGTTCCTAAAAGTACCACACCCACATTGTCTTCTTCAAGATTCAAAACGATTCCTTCTAGACCATTGTCAAATTCTACAAGCTCACCATATTGAACATTTGACAGCCCGTAAATACGAGCAATACCATCTCCAACTTGAAGTACAGATCCTACTTCTTCTAGCGTAGCACCAGATTCAAAACCTGATAATTGTTTCTTTAATATTGCTGAAATTTCAGCTGGTTTAATTTCTGCCATAATAGTATATATTATCTTCCTATGTTTATGTTTACGCCAGATCTTCTTGGCTCTTCTCTAATTATTACTGTTTCTGATTTTCTATTGCTGTATTTATCTGAAAACTCATTTCCATATTTTTCAACTAACAAGTCAATTTTTTCCTCATTAAGTGTCAAATCTTCATTTATTGCTTTAGATAAATATAGATTTTTTAATACATCTTTATAATTTGTTTGCAATTCAAATTGCTTTTTTAGTCCTAAAAATTTTATAACAAAATAAGAAATACTTCCATCTTTATTATATTGACTTATTGGTTCTGCATCTTGAACCACAATCATCTTTATAAAAACAATTTCTTCATCATTTTTATTTAATAATGAAAATGTATAATTAGCCGGTTCTAAGCATTTTATCCAATTAACCTCATCAACAGTTACATATCCACTTTTAACTCTTACCTTTTGTGAAAAAGTTAAAACAGTAAAGAATAAAAATAAAAAAGTAAAGAAAATCTGTTTTTTTTTCATAAATAACTAGTTACTTAATTCTCTTTTTAATACTTGTAATCTATTAGCAATTGAAGCATTATATTGCTTATCGCCTATTTTTAAAATAAATCCTCCAATAATTGAAGCATCTACAATATTTTCTATTGTCACTTTTTTGTCTGAAAAAGTTGCGATTTTAGCTTTTACTTTGGCTTCTAAATCAGCATCCATAGGAATGGCTGTGGTAACTTTTGCTACTTCAATACCATTTTCTTCATCAAATAATTTATTGTATTCTGTAGCTGTTGCACTAAGAATTTCAAATCTTTTATTTTCAAACAATAAATGAAATAAGCTTTTTGTTACTCCATTTGTGCTAGCAAAAACTTCTAACAACGCATTTTCTTTAGCTTCCACTTTGATAGTTGGGTTTTGAATAAAAGAATCCAATTCCGAATTACCATTGATAGTTGTTACTACTAAAAACATATCATTACTTACTTCTTTAGCTACATTTTTTGATGTTGCTAAGTCTAGAATTGCTTTTGCATAACGAATTGCTGCTCTTGTACTTGACATAATTAATTTAATTTAACGTCTCCTAACATTTTCTCAACCAATTTAGTTTGAGCTTCTTTGTTAGATAATTCGTCTTTTAATAATTTTTCAGCAATTTCTATAGAGAAATTTGAAACTTGAGATTTCAATTCTGCCATAGCAGCATTTTTTTCACTTTCGATTGCAGCTTTTGCTTGCTCGATCATTTTAAGACCTTGTGCTTGCGCTTCAGTTTTAGAATCGGCAATCATTTTTTCTTTTATTTCGCGAGCTTCTTTTAGCATACCATCACGCTCTAATCTTGCTTCTTGCAAAATGCGTTGATTGTCTGCCTGAAGGTTTTGCATTTCTTTTCTTGCATTTTCTGCCGAAAGTAATGCGCTTTTTATTCCGTCTTCTCTTTCATTAACCGCATCAAGAATTGGTTTCCAAGCGAATTTTTTAAGTAAGAGTATTAATCCAACAAATATTACCACTTGCCAAATAAACAAACCAAACGAAAAATCATTTATTAACTTATCCATTATATATAATTATAAATTTTTAATGTTTTAATTATTAAAAGCAATAGTTACAACCAACCGTTGCAAACTATTGCTTTTTGAGTTTTAATTAAGCTGCGAATAACGCTGCGAAACCAATACCTTCAATAAGTGCAGCTGCAATAAGCATAGCTGTTTGGATTTTTCCTGAAGCTTCTGGTTGACGAGCAATAGCGTCCATTGCTGAACCACCAATTCTACCAATACCTAAACCTGCTCCGATTACAATTAATCCTGCTCCTACAATAGTTGGAATTTGCATAATATATATATTAAAAATTAAACATTCTTTCTTTGTTGTTGAATCGAAAATTTGCTGAATCGTTGAATCGGTTAAACAAATTAACGGTTAAACATTTTAGTGATGAGCTTCTTCGTGATGATGCTCTTCGTTTCCAGCTCCAAAATACAATGCTGATAACATTGTGAAAATATATGCTTGTAAAAAAGCCACTAATATTTCAAGTATCGATAATGCAAATGCTAATCCGAAAGACAATGTGCTTCCGATCCAGCTTTTAAAAATAAACATCAAACCAATAATACTCATCAATACTACGTGACCTGCTAAAATATTAGCGTACAAACGAATCATTAATGAAAATGGTTTGATAATTGTTCCTAATAATTCTATTGGAGCTAAAATAAATTTCATTGGAGTTGGCACACCTGGCATCCAGAAAATGTGTCCCCAATAACTTTTATTTGCTGTAAATGTTGTAATCAAATACGTAAGTAAAGCTAATGATGCTGTAATGGCAATGTTTCCAGTAACATTAAATCCTAGCGGTGTTAATCCTAAAATATTTAAGAAGAAAACAAAGAAAAAGATGGTTAACAAATAACTCATGTATTTTTTATATCCTTTTTCTCCAATATTTGGAATTGCAATTTCGTCACGAACATATAATACTAATGGTTCGAAAAAGCGACCCGCTCCTGAAGCGATACCATTGTTCTTAGCATACGATTTTCCTAAGCTAGAAAACAAGAAAAACATTAATAATGCAATTCCTAAAATTCCTATTACACTTTTTGTAATAGATAAATCTAACGGACGAACATTTTCTGGATGACCTCCATGTCCTTCAATTAATGTTCCTGTAGCATCAGTTTTGTATATTTTTTCGTGGTGCAAGACATAAAAATTACCATTATGTTCAGCTATTTTTTCTCCATGATTAAATTTTGAAGAAGAGAAAACCTGTAAACCTTTATCCCAAAGAATAATAGGTAACGAAAAACCATAGTGTTCTCCTGTTTCTTCATTTGCAGAAAATGTAAAATCATGTGCATCAAGTAAGTGATGGTTTATGAATTCCTTAATCTTAGATTTTACATCTGTTGACTCTTTATGAGTTTCTTGAGAAACTTCATCTTTAATAGCTGTAGTTTCAGAAACAGTACTAACTGCATTGGCCTTTACCTTTGTAGTATCTGTAACTGTTTTTGCAAAACTAAACAACGGAAGACAGACAATTACTGCCGTCAATATAAATCTAAGTGGATGCTTTGAAATTACCATATATAAAAAACTATATTTCTGCGTTTGTAAATTTGGTGCAAAGGTACATTTTTTATTAATATTCAAAAACGATATAGCTTGTTTTTTAATCTATTCTTTATTTTATTAAATTTACGTGTGTGTTTTCCGACTATAAGTTATCAACAAATTAATATTTATTTTCAAAACATGTTATTTAAGGTGTTGATTTTGTCAGCAATAAAAGACCGTTTGTCGAATAGTTGTTGATAAAAATTGTTAATAAGTTATTTTTTTATATATTAGACAAAATATATTTAAACAGAAATTAATAAATTATGAAAAGAAATTTACTTATTTTATTTATTAGTCTATTTTATATAAATCTATCTGCACAATGTTGGCAGTCTGTTTCCGCAGGAGGATCTCATACTTTGGGAATAAGAACCGGGGGGACATTATGGGCTTGGGGAAGAAATAATGCTGGGCAATTAGGCACTGCGGGAGTTCCTTCAACTTGGTCTACTGTCCCTTTACAAATAGGAACCGATTCAAACTGGCAAACAATTTCTGCTGGAAACTCACACAATATTGCTATAAAAACTGATGGTACACTCTGGACTTGGGGAAGAAACCAAGCCAGCCAACTTGGGGACGGGAGTACAACAAACTCTAATATTCCTATTCAGATTGGAACAGCTACTGACTGGCAATTTATTTCTGCTGGTGACGAATATGTTCTTGCTATAAAATCTGACGGAACGTTATGGGCGTGGGGCGATAATACCTACGGACAATTAGGCGACAATACAACTATAAATAAAACTATCCCAACTCAAATAGGAACAGACACTAATTGGCTACTGGTTTCTGCAGGAACTAATCATACATTAGCAACAAAAACTAATGGCACTTTATGGGCGTGGGGAAGAAATAATACCGGACAATTAGGAGACAATACAACTGTAAACAAAATAATTCCTACACAAATTGGCTCAGGTACAAATTGGCAGAATGTTATGGCAAGTATATTGCATAGTGTTGCAACAAAATCTGACGGAAGTCTTTGGACTTGGGGAGACAACACAAATGGTCAGCTTGGAGATAATACTGTGATTGGAAAAACATCTCCAATAAACATTCCTGCAATAGTAAATTGTAGTTGGATATCTAAAGGGCATCAACATAGTCTTGCTAAAAAATCCGATGGTACATTATGGTCATGGGGAGGAAATGCATCAGGACAACTTGGTGATGGTACAAATAGTCAAAAAAATATTCCTGTTGGAGTTTCTGGCTTAGCGACAGATTGGATTATGGTAAATTCGAAACTAACACATACTGTGGCTTTAAAAACTGATGGTAGTTTATATGCTTGGGGAACAAATTTATATGGGCAATTAGGTGATGGATCAACCTCTGCAAAAAACATTCCAACCATAATTACTTGTCCAACTCTATCTATTGATGAAAATACATTTGCTGGTAAATTAACTGTCTATCCAAACCCTACAACTTCTGTTTTAAATATTAGAGGAAATAACAACCTAATCTTTAATAAAATTATAATTACAAATTTGTATGGCAAAATTGTTTTTGAAAACAAAGGAAATAGTACTCAGATTAATATCGAAAACTTAGCTTCTGGATTATACATTATTCAGGCATTTTATGAAGAAGGTAGTTATCAAAATAAATTTATCAAAAACTAAAAGTTATTACTCTTTTTTGTTCAATGTTTTAATAGTTAAAACTGTTTCTATAGTTAAAAATACTAAGAATAATATAAGGAAATTCCATTTTTGAAGCGAATTATCTTCGGTTTCTTGTTTTAAAATTGAAGAGCCAAATCCGAAGCAAACCATCATTTTAATTAATGTTAGTAACAAAAAAACATTCCCAACAATGTCAATATTTTTTTCTTTGACTCTAATTAGTATTAATTCAATTACTACAGAAAATGCTCCAAAAAATAAATATAATTTCTCTAATGAGTATGTAAAAGCACCTTGATTAAGCTTAAAAATAGAAAAAATTAATTTGTGAGCAAGATAAATTATTCCTACAATTAGTGCTAAAACTCCAATTGCTTTTATATATTTTTTAAACATATTTAAGAATTTTTACCCATCTCATTTACTTGACGATATACATTATATAAAGCCAAAAATACACCCACCAAAGTAAGAACTTTGTAGTAACATATCTCATCGTTTTTATAATTTGCATCTAACCAAAATCCAAGTCTATAAAACAAATAGATAATGGCTCCCATTTGTATTGGAATATTAATAAGTGAAAGCCATTTTGTGCTATTTTTTTTTTCTTGATTATTGTTCTCCATGTGCGGGCAAAGCGGGTTTTGAAGCTGTTTTCATAACACAAGACGCACTAAAATCGGCTCCTGGTTCTACCGAAAGTTTTTCACAGGTAACCTCTCCTTGTATACTAGCTTTGTTTTTTACACTTAAAATTTCTTGAACAATAATTTTTCCTTTAACCATTCCTTCTACATCTACATTTTGACAAAAAATATTTCCTGTAACAATTCCTGCAGGACCTATAACTAACTTTCCTTTTGAAGTAAAATTACCTATAAGATGTCCATCTAGTCTAAAATCGGCTGTCGATTCAATATCTCCTTTTATAGTTGTTGCTTCAACAATTCTGTTGGTTTTTCCGAGTAATTCTGTATATGATTTTGGGCTTTTTTCAAACATTTTATTATTGTTTTAATTCGAGGTATTTGTTGTAATTTTTCTTAACTTGAATTACTGAATAATTCTCGCTAGAAATTACTTTGGCTGGGGTTAAAATTTTATAATCTTTACTGTCTTTAAGAATACTTACAAAATAGTCTGAATATTCTTTTGATTTTATCCCATGTACTACAACAAAGTTTTCCGTTTCATTATACACATCATAAGAAACTGAAAAGGTATCATATTGTTTTTCTTTGATGTATTTGTTTATTTTTTCGATTAATGTTTTAGTTTCTTCGTCATCTCGACCACCACATTTATATAAAATTTTCCAGTTTTTTGACAATGTGTCGTTTACAAAAACCATTTGTTCTAAAGTTGGAATATTTACCCTAATAATTTCTTCCGCTTGTTTTCCTTCTTTTGTATTTGGAAAGTTTAATGCTACATAATTTAATGCTTTTTTATACTCTTCAACACCTTTTAGTTTACCTATTGCACTAGCTTTTAGCAACTCGAATTTGGGTATTAAATCATCTCCCGCAAATTGTGCTAAGCTTTTTTCTATAGTTCCTAAAAGGGTAATATATTCTTGATTCCCAAATTGTTTATATATTGTTTTATAAACATCTTCTGGAGTTTGTGCAATCGTATTTTCTTCTGCTATTGTTCCGCTTAAAATTTGCGCATATCTTGTATTTGGGTAATTTTCAATGATTTTATTTTTAACAATTTCCGCTTTAGATTTATCTATAATTTCATAAATTTTATACAAATTGTACATTGCTGGCAAGACTAGTCTCTCTTCCGGATTACTTTTTAATAACACCTCAAATTTAGACGCTGATAATTTGTATTCTTTAAATTTCTCTTTATAAATAACTCCTAACTGATAATTGGCAAAATTTCTTTCTCTTGCCAAACTGTCTAAAACTTTTTGTGAAGTTGGAAGTTGTTTTAAATAAAAATCTGCTTGATATTTTTCTACTACTTCTTCTGGTTTTACATTGTTGTTTACAATAACTTCTTCATCAGATATTTTTGTTTTTTCTGATTGAGCAGACCATCTCCAGTTATCATTTAATGTTCGTTTTCCCCATTTTTTTAAAAATTCTACTTTGCCATAACTTACGGTTGTTGGACTATAGAAATAAAAGGCGTTATTGTTTCCGCTCTCGAAAGCAGTAGGACTTGGCGGTAGAGAAATTTGATCCGTTGCTTGTCCTTTTACAACAGTTTTTCTTCCGTCTCTAGGACCCGTATCTACATCCTGAATTCCTGTATTTGATCTTGCATTCTCCTTTTTTTGTTTCTCTTCAAGTAATTTTTTAGCTTCTTCCTTTGCTTTAATCTTTACTATATAATCTTCAAAAAATTCTTTTTGTTCATTTTTAGAAAGGGAAGCAATATTTAATATACTGTCATTATTCTGAACAATTCCTTCATATTTAATAACATCAACCAAGTTTTCGCGTTTTTTCTCAATACTAAAATATTCACGATTCTTTTTAACTAATCGAGTTAATGTACTATCATAATATTTTCCTGCAGTTAAATATTTAGTTTTATCGAAGTAAATTGTTGCTAAATTCTTATAAGTTGTTGCTTGTAAATAAATGTCTTCAGACTTAGACCTTAATGATTTATTATAAAACTTAATTGCCTGATCTTTTTTGTTTAGCTTATCATAAAAAGAAGCCATCTGGTAATTTAAAATATCATGGTATGGCCTATTTTCTCTGTCTTTAAAAAGTTTTGCATATTTTTTTAAAAAAGCAACGGTGTCTTCTGTTTGATTTATTAATTCAGATTGTTTTGCATGCGATTGCATCACATATTGTTTAGGTGATTTTCGCTTCATTTTAATAATTTCTTCAAATTCTGTATAGGCACTATCTTTGTATTGTAAAGATTGATATAACTGACCTAAAATAAAATGATATCGCGCTTTTTCTTCTTTTAGTTTTGTTGAAATTAGTGCAATCTTTAATGGTGCAATTGCACTGTCTTTTTCCTCCAAATTAATATATGCTTGAGATAAAATTGCATTTGCATCGGCAAAAACTTGAGGTTTTATTTTATTGTTTTTTATAAGTCTTTTAAGATTTTTAATAGCTAAAGCGTCATTTTCTAATCTAATATTTGTTTTTTCTCTCCAAATTTTCGCTTCATATATTTTATCTGAATTAGGATATTTATACAAAATATAATTAAACGCTTCTAAAGCAGGAATAAATCGTTGGTCGTAATAGCGCGATTTACCTAAAAGTAGATACGCTTCGTCCATTTGCGTGTTTTTTTCACGACCATCAATATTCATCGAATGTTTTTGTATCGCTTTTGTTGCTTTGGTTTCGGCACGTTCAAAGTTTTGATTTTTTGTTTTTTGCCCTGGCAACATTGATTCCTCCAGAATTTGCATTCTTTCTACTGGTAAAACTTCCCAAAAATTATCTTTGTATCCGCTTTTTAAATCATTAATACCCAACTGTAAAGCCACGTTTCCGTTATACAAAACATTATATTCTGAATTTAGAGCATGCCAATTTCTATTTACAAAAGAGTTCTTCTTTGTAGAACAGGCTACAACTAAAATTAATAAAATAGAAAAAGAAATATATTTTAAACTGTTTGTTTTCAATGTAAAAGATTTTAATCATTAACTTCTAAAAATCAAATTTAGTATTAATGACTGGTAAAAATACGTTTCTTTTTTAAATTCCGAAAATAAAGTATTT
>NZ_JBJXEN010000107.1:0-12563 GCF_046153165.1 Flavobacterium sp.
CACCGCAAATAGCATTTCCTAATTGCTCTTTATCTATGGATAAAATAAAGACAATATTGGGAACAGAGAAAAAATGTTTTACTTGTTCAAGTAATGAAACTGAATAATTTGGTCTGCATCTGTCTAGTTCGTCAATAATGAATATTAGAGGCTTTCCATCAGATTCATTTGTAACAAAGTTTGATAAATTTTCTCTGAATTCTCGAATTGAATTTTTTCGCTCCGCATATTCATTTACTTCCTTTTCAAAAATCTCAGTCAAACTTTTTGTTGACTCTGATATACCTTCAATTAATGTCTCAGAATCTAAATACTTATTTGCCAGTGACTTTGCCAGTGCAGGAACTAAATTTTTAGTAATAAGTGCTGCATTTTTTAAAACCTTATTAAATTTATCCTTATCTCCTTTATTTACTTCTTTTAATTCTCCAACTAGAGCTGTCAATGGATTATCTTCAAAATCGTTTTCCCATGCATTAAAGTAAATCGTTTTGTATTCTTTATTAAGAAGATATTGATTCCACATTTTTACAAATGTAGTTTTCCCTGTTCCCCATTTATTATTAATAGCTAACACAAATCCGGACGAATAATTTTCTACTAAACCAGTTAAAACTTGGGCATATTGTTCTCTATCTAGTTTACAGTTTTTAAATGGATTTTCCTTGTCAAATAAGATGTCATCATGTTTGATTTTCATAACTATGCGTGTTAAATACTTGTTTCTAAAGTCTCGACAGCTTGGCGATGTGGCGTACAAGTTAGCTTTTATTTTCTGTTAAAGATAGAAGTTTGAAAGTACAAAGCAAACTTTAAATTAGCGCTAGGCCCCAATTTATTAAAATTGCTGTTAGTGGCTCTTATTCTTTAACTATCACGCAATATTTTAAGTAATCTAATATTTTTTCCCAAAGTCTGTTTTCCAAGTATTCATTTCCACCTTTTAAGGAATTATGTATAAGAATTGCTTGTTTCTGATATTCAGTAATTTTTTCAAAACTCCAATGTTTTGGTGGAACTTGTAAGTTTGTTATTCTGTCTGCCAATTTCACAGCCCAGACTTCATTTTGTAATTTTGTAATGCGATTTAAACTATCATCCATTCTTTGTTCTTTTGGAATGTTAGAATTCTTTGTCAAAGATAAAACTGCTTTTGCAATTTCTTCACCAAATTCATTAACAAGTTCATCAAACGTGGTTTCTGTGTCTTCCAAAATGTCATGGAGTAAAGCAACTTGAATAGCAAATTCAGTATTAAATATTTGTGTTTTTTGAGATGCAATTATAATTTCCATAGCAACATTGCTTAAATGAACTACGTATGGCAAGTTTGTTCCTGGAATTAATTGATTTTTGTCAGAATGCTTTTTTGCAGCAAATTTTATTGCCTTTTGATATTTTGTTTGTAATTCACTCATGTTAATTTTTTCCATTTTTTTAGCATAGCACTAACTTATAAATATACGAAGTTTATTAAATAAAAGACAAAACCATTTTAAGCAATTAAAAACTTATATAATTTTCTTAATAACTCTTAATTTATGAGTGTGTTTGTTTGCTTCGGCATTATAAATACCAAGATGATCTAAACGGTCTATACGAACTTTTCCACTGGCGTGAATGATATAATTATCGTCCATAATAATACCAACATGTATAATATTTCCTTCATCATTGTCAAAAAAAGCCAAATCTCCGGGCTCGCTTTCTTCTATAAAGCTCAAGGCTTCTCCTTGACCAGCTTGTTGTGATGCATCACGAAATAACTTATAACCATTTAGTTTATACACCATTTGTGTAAATCCTGAACAATCAATCCCAAAAGGAGTTTTTCCGCCCCACAAATAAGGTGCATTCATATACATAAATGCAGTATTTATAAGATTGGGTTTGGGTTTTATACCGCTAATCTTTAATCCTTCAAAAGTAAAATTTTCTGTATTTATTGCTTCGTAATTTAAGAAAGATAACGAAGCTCCAAGCGGAATAGGAATTAATATGTTTTTAGGAGAAGTAATATATTCTATCAAATCGCTGTTTAAAACAATACTGTCTTTCGATAATTGTTCAAATTGCTCTTCGGTAATTGTTGCAAACTGTTTGTTGTCTACCCAACCTTCATAATCATCATACGCTAAATGTATTCTAGACCATTTTTGAGTATGTTCTAAAACGCTAAAGTGTTCACCAAATAAAACTTGAGAAACTAACTCACTTCGGTCGCTAGGCTCTATTCGTAAAGGGATATTGGCTAAATTACAAATTCCAAACATTCAGTTATAATTGATAATTAACAATTGACAATTAAAACTAATTATCAATTGTTAATTTTTAAATTGTTAATTAGTTAAGCTCTTTCAATTACAATTGCAGAAGCACCGCCACCACCATTACAAATAGCTGCTGCACCAATTTTACCATTGTTTTGTTCTAGAACGTTTATTAAAGTAACAATGATTCTTGCTCCAGAGCATCCTAGAGGATGTCCTAAAGAAACAGCTCCACCATTTACATTAATTTTATTGTTATCTAAACCAAGAATTTGAGCATTTGCTAATCCTACTACCGCAAAAGCTTCATTAAATTCGAAGAAATCTACATCTGTAGTTGTTAGACCAGCTTTTTCTAATGCTTTAGGAATTGCTTTAGCAGGAGTAGTGGTAAACCATTTTGGTTCTTGTGCCGCATCTGCATATCCTTTTATGTAAGCTAAAGGCTTTAATCCCATTGCTAATGCTTTTTCTTCACTCATTAAAACCATTGCTGCTGCACCATCGTTTATAGTTGAAGCGTTAGCGGCAGTAACCGTTCCGTCTTTTGTAAATACAGCATTTAAAGTAGGAATTCTATCTAATTTTACATTAGTAAATTCTTCATCTTTAGTAACCATTATAGGATCACCTTTTCTTTGCGGAACAGGAACAGGAACTATTTCGTTGTCAAATTTTCCAGCATCCCAAGCTTTTGCAGAACGCTCATAAGACTGAATAGCAAAGTTGTCTTGGTCTTCTCTCGTAATTTTATATTCGGAAGCGCACATATCTGCACAAACTCCCATTGCATTACCATCATAAGCATCTTGTAAACCATCTCTCTGCATACCATCAACCATGGTTGTTGGTCCAAATTTCACACCATTTCTTAAATGAACATAGTGAGGAATCATACTCATGTTTTCCATACCACCAGCAACAACAATTTCTGCATCGCCAGTCATAATAGCTTGAGCTGCTAACATAACCGATTTCATTCCTGAAGCACACACTTTATTTATTGTAGTACAAACTACTTCGTTAGATAAACCAGCAAAAATTGCGGCTTGTCTAGCAGGTGCTTGTCCAACACCAGCTTGAACTACATTACCCATATATACTTCATTTACTAAAGCTGGATCTAGATTTATTTTATTTAATGCACCTTTGATAGCAATTGCTCCTAATTGTGGTGCAGGAACGCTTGATAATGCTCCCATAAAACTTCCAATAGGAGTACGAACTGCTGATACTATAACTACTTTTTTCATTTTTGAAATATTCTTAAATTACAGTGGCGAATTTACTAATTTTAAAAAGATTTTGTACTTCTTAATGCATTTTTTTTGAATTTAACGGTTATTTAGTTTTAAATAAGAAGTTCAATTTTGTTGTATAATGTTGATTATTAAATGTTTTAAAATTTAATGATAAATAAAATAAAAATAAATAACCAAAAAGTTGGTAATATTCGTTTGATACCCTACATTTGCAACCGCTTAAAAGAAAGAATTTAATTCTTTATTGGAGAGTTGCCTGAGTGGCCGAAAGGACATGTTTGCTAAACATGCGTATGGGAAACTGTACCAAGGGTTCGAATCCCTTACTCTCCGCTTTTTTTGCTTTCGGGGTGTAGCGTAGCCCGGTTATCGCGCCTGCTTTGGGAGCAGGAGGCCGCAGGTTCGAATCCTGCCACCCCGACTAAATTTATTGTTTAGTCAATAAATTGAAAATGGCCCAGTAGCTCAGCTGGATAGAGCAACTGCCTTCTAAGCAGTAGGTCTCAGGTTCGAATCCTGACTGGGTCACATTTTCAAACAAAAAATCCTCTTGAAAAAGAGGATTTTTTTATTTTATAATAGTTCTTATACAAAGTATAAATTTGTATAAGAACTCTATATTAACTCATTTTTAGTCTGCTTTTTAATTTTAAAAACAATAACGCAATTGAAAATGAGATGTTTGCAGATGTAACGATTTGAGGATAATCTATTTTATATATTGATAATAATTCTACTAACGAAAATTGTTTCGAGTTTTGATCGATAATTTTAGTATGCATAACTTCAACATCAAATAAATCATTTTTTAGACGACCACTTTGAATTTTAGATAAATATTCATTAATAATTTCAATATCATAGTGAATACGATGTCCTACTAAAGTAGCGTTTCCTATGAAATTTATTAATGATTCTATAGCTTGAATATCTTGATAACTTAAATCTTTAGTTTCAATTACTTCAGCTTTATTTAATTCTATTTCTAAACAATTCTCTACACGAATCTGATTGTTTTCGATAGCAATTGCTCCAATAGATATAATTTTATCTTTAGCAGGATTTAATCCTGTTGTCTCTAGATATAAAGCTACCTTCCTTTCAGTTGGCATTTCAAACTGAAGGAGGTAGTTCTTCCAGAATTCTGGATAATCTTTGCCAATATTTTTAAACCAATCAAGCATATTATGAAAATTGTGTTAATTGAAAAGTATCTTTTACAATCTCTTCTAAATCTTTTAAAACGTGTAAGGATTCTTTTAGTTTCTCCTTATCTGATTTAGATACTATTTCTAAATCTATATATTCTCCTGAATTATCATTTTTAAGCCCTTCAAGAGTTCTATATCGTGACAAAAGTAAGAAAGTATCGGCAGCATTCAAGTAGATTTCGGCATTTGAAGTATCCTTAATTGCTAATTCTTTATATCTTGAAAATGTATTATTAATTCCTTTTAATCCGTGGTGAATTGCCAATAAACGAGCAATATCAACTAATTGATTTATTCCTTTTGCTTTAATATTAAATTTATCCTTATGCGGGCCATCTTCTTCTTCATTAAATTTTTTGAAAAAATTAAGTGGCGCTGGCTTTTTTAAAGCATCATTACCTAAATAATCGAAGAATAAGGCTTTATTTTTAACTTTAAATATGGTTTCGGTAATACTATTTTCTAAATTTTGATCCCCAAAAACAAATTCATAATCAAAAAATATAGAGCAATGTTCATTTGTAAATTCACCTGGAGTATTAATCCAGCTTTCGTACTGTTTTGACCACTCTGTCAATGACTTAGACCAATTTTGATTGTTAGCATGGTGACCGAAATTACAATGCTCGTATCCAATTTTTTCTAAAATTTCATTTACTTTTTTAGTCAGTTGATTAAAATAATTTTTCACATCACGGACTTGTTGAATATCGACATCACTAAATATTAAAAAATTATCATGATCCGTTAATAATAATTGTTCTTTTCGTCCTTGACTTCCTATACTTAAGAATGCAAATGGAACAGGAGGTGAGCCTAATTCTAAAATACTTATCTCAATTGATCTTCTAATTATAGCCAATGTAATTTCCCCAGAAACATTAAAAATATGTTGCAAAGGAATATTTTTTGTAACCGCTTGGTGTATAATACTAGACAGCGTATTTCTTATTAATTTTAATTCGGAAGCATTAGTAGAACGTTTTATTTCTTTTATTAGAACACCTGGAGAATTAGCTTGAGCCTGAACCAAGTCATTTTGAGTAATAACACCTTTTACATCTGTATAAATTGTACCATCGATAGTGACGCACAAATGATGTACTTTATGTGAAAGCATAACTAATTGCGCTTCTGCTAGTGAAATATTTTCTGAAACAGTAATAACAGCGTGTGTCATTATTTTATCTATATGAGACTGAATAGCTTGCTTTCCAGTAGCTACTTTTTCTCTAAAATCTGCATCGGTAACAATACCTACTAGTTTATTATTGTTATTCACAAATGCTGAATCTAATAGGTTATCTGCCATTAGTATGGCAACTTCTCGAATCGTTTGATCATAGGTAACAACTAGTGGCTTCTTATTGTAATTTAAAGCTTGAAAATAAGAAAAATCATTTTGAAATTCAGATAATTGTACAGAATCAGAAATTAATTTATTACTGTTCTTATCGGCTAGGTTATTTGAATTTTGAGCAAAACTTTCTAATAAGAAGTTTAAAACATCAGTATTTTTAACTACAAATGGCTTAAAACTTTCAATAGGAATTGCATATAAAATAGCTTCTTCATTAGTTTTTGCAGTCATTTGGTAATTATTTTTGGCAAAAAATGGACGCAAACCAAAAACATCACCAGAATAACATTTATTAAGTAAAGTTTCTTCAGCGTCTGAAATTACCGATAAATGTATTACGCCAGAATTCATAACATAAAACACATCATGTAAAGTATCATTTATTTGAAAAAGTGTTTGATTTTTCTCTAAATGGATCACACGAATTGTTTTAGAAATACTTTTTAAATCTTCAAAATTTAGAAAACTAAAAGGTTTAAAATCTTTTAAAAAATTGGCAACACTTTCTGCAATTGAATTCTTCATAATAGGATGGATTACTATTTTGTAAATTTATAACAATTTTTAGAAGAAAGAAGGCTTATTTGAAATATTCTATTTTACATAATATAAATTATAGTTCAAATATGTTATATATTTAAAACTGCTAATTTTAGGGTTTATTTCATTTTTTGTCTTTTTACAACTGGTGCTGTATCAGGTTTATTATGCAGATAATAATTAGCGATTAATTTCTCAATCAATTCATCTTTTGTAAGATGATGAAAAACGGTTTTTATTTTATCTTTCAAATCAATTGATAATTCGTGATTTGGTTTGGTTTTAAAAATTTGTTTTGCCCACAAATACGCATTGTTTTCTTCGATACTTTCTGCATTGGGTTTTTGAAACTTTTTGAACTTAATTCCCAAAGCTTTTTCAAAATCGGCAATTTCAGCAATTTCTTCTTGTTGCAAAATGGTTAAAGAAAATCCTTCTGCACCAGCTCTTGCTGTACGTCCGCTACGATGAACATACGTTTCGTGAACATCTGGCAAATGATAATTTACCACATACGAAATTTCTTTTACATCAATTCCACGAGCTGCTAAGTCTGTGGCAACTAATATGTTAATATGTCCAGCACGAAACTGATCCATGATTCTGTCACGAATTGGCTGTGTTAAACTACCGTGAATTGCTCCAGACGAAAAACGATTTATTGCTAAATTCTTAGCTAATTTATTGACAGCTGCCTTAGTTTTACAGAAGATAATACCTCTTTGTCCTTCTTTTGAAGTTAAAAAATGCATTAAAACTTCTAGTTTTTCTATTGGATCTACTACTATATATTCGTGATTAATACTAGAATTACCAACAATCTCCATACTAGCACTAACTTGTGTCACTTTTTTTGACATATAGTTTTGTACCAATTGCTTCACTGTTCCTGGCATAGTTGCCGAAAACAACCAAGTTTTTCTATTTTTAGGTAAATCGATGGCAATTTCATCTAATCCTTCTTTTAATGCTGTTGCCATTTCGTCGGCTTCATCAAGGATTAAATAGTTAATTTCTTTGATGTTTATAGCACCTCTTTTGATTAAATCTATCAATCTTCCTGGTGTCGCTATAACAATTTGCGTGGGTTGTTGCAAACGTTCTATTTGAGGTTTTATTGGGATTCCGCCACAAACAGAAGCAATAGAAACTTCGGGTAAATATTTAGCAAAACTTTCTAAATTTGTGAATATTTGGTTCCCCAATTCTCTAGTTGGAACTAATATTACAGCTTGTATTTTAGGATTATTTACGTCAACCAATTGCAATAAAGGCAATCCGAAAGCAGCTGTTTTTCCTGTTCCAGTTTTAGCTAATCCTATAAAATCATCTTGACTAGAAAGTAAAACTGGTATCGATTTTTCTTGAATTTCTGTAGGAACGGAAATTTTTAAATCGATTAAGGCTTTTAAAATTGGTTCTGATATTCCTAAATTGGCGAATTGTTTTGACATATTGATTTTTTTTAAAGAATGTTTATTACAGAGTTGAAACTCCTAGCCCAGATGGAAACGATATCCTTTAGTTTTTTTCTTTAAAAAACTAAAGATAAAGTGAACAGCTGGAAATAGCTCCTAATCTTCTTCTGCAAATAATTTTTCTCTGTATTTTTTTCCTATTAAAAGTAATAATTTTACCTTGTAATCTTCGACCAACCATTCTCGATAGTTTTTGCTACATTGACTCAAACATTTGGTGTAACGTTTCATACGACATTCGATATCGTCGTGTAATTCTTTCGATAAATTTTTAGCATCTATAAGCTCTTCCGTGTTATCTACACACATAGCAGCATGTTGGTCTAGTGACTTTTCAAGTACTACTTTAGAACGCAGATTTAACGAAATAGCTAACTTATGTTCAGCATCAATATCAAAAGTTACAATATTCGTTTTACTAAATTTTGCACGTAATTCTGGTGGCATTTCATATTTGAAATGAAGTTCGATTTCGGCATCTTCACGAAGATTATCTAGATAATATTCAGGCGATTTAAATATGTGTTGCCAGTCTACATTTTGGCTCCAAAGTCCAAAACGAGCTGCATTATTTCCTAAATCGATGATGGTAAATTCGTTTTTATTAGGCAGTTTTCTTGAACCACGACCAATCATTTGGAAATATAATGTGAGTGATTTTGTTGCTCTATTTATAATTATGGTTTCAACAGTTGGCTCATCAAAACCTGTAGTTAAAATTCCTACCGAAGTTAAAATAGCGTCTGGAGTTTTCTTAAACCATAACAAAATATCTTTTCTATCTTCTGGAGATGTTGTGTTGTCAAGATGTCTTATTGGTAATCCTGCTTCTTTAAATGTTTCATAAACATATAAAGATGTGTTTATTCCGTTGTTAAAGATTAAGGTTTTCTTTCCTTTAGATTTTTCTTCGTAAGCATGCAATAATTTATTTTGCATATCCAATTGAGAGTACAGTTCGTCCGAAGATTTTACTGTATAATCACCATTTATCCCTACTTTCAAGCTAGATAATCCTACATCATAACTAAAAGTAACTGCTTTTGCTAAAAAGCCGTTATTTATTAATTTACTAATAGGATCTCCTACAATAAGTTCTTTGTAATTTTCATACATAGGTAACTTAATATTTGAACTTAGTGGTGTGGCAGTTACACCAAGTATAAATGAATTATTAAATGACCCTAATAACTTCCTAAAAGAATTATAATGGGCTTCATCTATAATAACCAAACCTACGTCGTCTATAAGTAATTTCTCGTCGTTAAGTCTATTTTTTAGTGTTTCGACCATAGCCACAAAACAAGAATACTCATCTTGGTCTGGCAATTCTTTTACTTTAGAGTTGATGATTTTGTTTTTAACATCAAATCCTTTAAGCATTTTTGAAGTCTGCTTACAAAGCTCTATTCGATGTGTTAGAACGACTACTTTTTTGTCGTAAGTTTCTAAATAACGACGAACTATTTCAGAAAAAATAACTGTTTTCCCTCCTCCTGTTGGCAATTGATATAATAAATGATAATTGTTTGCAACATTATTCATTTTATTAAAAATAGCATCTATATCACGAGATTGATAATCGTACAATACTTTTTTCTCTTCTACCTCAAGTTCTAGTTCTTTGTATGACATACTTTTTTTGTGATTTTGGCAAAAGTACGCTATAAAAAGGGTTATTTGGTTATTTTAATAGAAAAATTGAATAAAATTTAATATTCAAATCTTTCTACAATAGCATTAAATTCATAATGATTGACCCAATTTTGCACTAAAGATTCATCTTTAATTGCCACTACCCTACTTTCAAAATCACTTAAAATTCCTTTCTCTATAAGAAAGCTAATGGCTTGACTAAAAGAGTTTAACATGCTTTTGTAAAACAATTCAGATTTTATTTCTTTTTCTGAAGATAGTGTTTGGGCTATTTCGATATTATAAAGCATAACATCGGCAATAATAAAAGGATCTACTCCTAAAGTAATGAAATGTTTAATAAATTTTTGAGCCACAGAGCGTCGCATTTTTGCTTTTTTGCCTCGAATAGGGAAATATTCATTCGAAATTTTGAGTTTTGCTTCTTTGACCAAATTATTTTCATTTGGATTGAATACAAAATTATAATACGTTTTTACAGGAACAAACTTATCATATAACTCGATTATTTGCTCTTGAAGTTGCTCTTTGTTTAGCTCCGAAAGGTACTTTTTTAAATCTCGTTTACTCATTATTCGAATTTATATTACAAATGTAAATTACTTTATGTTTGAATACTTATATTATCGATGATAATTCCTAATTTTGCAATCAAATTAATTTATAAAACTTAAGATGCTTAAATTTTTCAAATATCTTGCTATTACAGAAGGAATTTCTGCTTTATTATTGTTCTTTTTTGCTATGCCAATGAAATATATTTTTGATAATCCTGTTTATGTAAAACATATAGGAATGGCACACGGAATATTATTTACAACTTATATTATCATTGCAACGATATTAAAATTTAAACAAAACTGGAATGTAAGAAAATATGCTGAAATTTGTTTGGCTTCCATCCCTCCTTTTGGTACATTTTACATCGAAAAAAAATACCTGAAAGATGCTTAAATTCACAGAAAAATTATTTGGCTGGTGTGATAAACTTTTAATAAAACTTGGTTTTAATGAAACCATTGCATCCTATTTAGGGTTATTTATAAATTTAATCATTCTTTTTGTAATATCCTATATTTTATACATGATTTTTAGGTTTATTTTGGTTACAATTATGGCAATTGTAGCAAAAAAGACTAAAACAAAATTTGACGATTTATTGGTTTCTAACCAAACAGCAAAATATATTTCGCACTTAATTCCGTTAATTTATATTTATAAATCCGTTCCAATTATTTTAGAAGATTTTAATTCTTGGGAATCTATTTTTGGTAAATTAGTTGGTATTTATATTATCTTATTGGTTTTGTGGATCATTAGAACTGTTTTTAATGCG
The DNA here is from genome assembly GCF_046153165.1 of Flavobacterium sp. Lineage (GTDB taxonomy): Bacteria > Bacteroidota > Bacteroidia > Flavobacteriales > Flavobacteriaceae > Flavobacterium. The sequence goes on from NZ_JBJXEN010000107.1 coordinate 11,114, forward strand.
CTTCGAGACCATCTAAAAACAATTCCAACTTATAGTGACAAACCAATAGATAGTTACATTCAGGTTATTATGATTATCCTTTGGATGATAGGCTTTACCGCTATTTTATCTAAATTATTTGAAATAGAAATTAGAGACCTTCTAACCACTTTTGGAGCAATTTCGGCCATTATATTGTTGATATTTAGAGATACCATTTTAGGTTTTGTGGCTAGTATTCAGGTTTCGGTAAACGATATGGTTCGTATTGGAGATTGGATTACGATGGATAAATTTGGTGCCGATGGTGATGTTATCGAAATAAATTTAGCCACTGTAAAAGTTCGGAATTTTGATAATACAACCACTACAATTCCTACTTATAGCTTAATTTCTGATAGTTTCAGAAACTGGCGTGGAATGTTAAATGCCGATGGAAGACGTATAAAACGTCATATTCTGATAAAATCCAGTAGTATTCGTTTTATTAAAGAAGAAGAACTGGAGGATTTTAAAAAAATACAACTGATAAAAACCTATATCGAAAAAAAACAAGCCGATATAAACAAATACAATTCGCAATATAATGTAGACAAAACGTTATCGGTAAATGGTAGAAATTTGACGAATTTTGGGCTTTTTAGAAAATATTTGACTAATTATCTAGAAAATTACCCAAGTCTAAATAAAGATATGATATTGCTTTGCAGACATTTACAACCCACTGCTCAGGGAATTCCGTTAGAAATTTATGCTTTTACGAGTGACAAACGTTTTGAAAATTACGAATATATTATGAGTGATATATTCGATCATATACTGGCATCAGTAGTTTATTTTGATTTACAAATTTTCGAAATGCCTTCTAGTAAGAATGGTATTACAGAGGCTTAAAATATTTAATCTCAAATTGTTGTACGCTAATATTCAACTGATATTTTGAAAGTTGACAAACCAAATAAACTACATTCTTAAATATTTTTTTTAAAATTTTGAGGTGTTGTTCCTGTGTATTTTTTAAAAACTTTAGTAAAATAGGAATAATCATCAAAACCAAATTCATTTGCAACTTCGCTAATAGTCACTTCTTTTATTGATAATAATCGTTTACTTTCTAAAATAATTTTTCTATAAATAAATTCCGTTAATGTTATATTTAAAACATTTTTACAAATTCTATTTAAATGTTTTAAACTAATATTCATCTTATTTGAATAATAAGAAGGTGACTTTTCTTCTTTATAATGACTATTAATAAGTTGTTTCAGTTCATTAATTTTAAAATTATAAGGATGAATAGAATGATTATCTATTGAATTGTATATTCTATCTATTTCTATATGAATAATATCAAGAACATTTAATAACTTATCTGATTTCCTTAATTTATTATCTCTATTTTCATAAATTAATATATCAAAATATTGTTTAAATTCTAAAATTTGTAATTCTGTTAATACTAATTCTGGGG
>NZ_JBJXEN010000002.1:0-8983 GCF_046153165.1 Flavobacterium sp.
CAAATTAAAAATGAAAAAAGCGCTAATAATACTGTTTGTTCTGATGATTTCAAATTTGACATTGGCACAAAATGAAATCAAACAAGATACAATTTCTAAAAAGCTAGAGGAAGTAATTATAAAAAAGGAAAAGAAAGTTTTTACCAATAAAAATGGAAATTTGAAAATTGATGTAGCCAATTCAATCTTAAAATCAGTTCCGAATACGATCGATTTAGTATCAAAACTGCCCAATGTAATTATTGGTGCTAATAAAGAAACGATTAGTATTATAGGAAAAGGGAATCCGTTACTTTATATAGACAATCAAAAAGTAAGTATAAACGATTTAAATACATTGTCTGTAGATGAAATTAAAAGCATTGAAATTATAAATAATCCATCAGCAAAATACGAAGCGGAAGGTCGAGTTGTCATTTTAATTACAAGGAAGTTAAGCAAAAAAGAAGGATTTAAAATCGATTTGACAGAAACCGCTTCCGTCAAAAAAAGATTCAATAATTATGTAGGAATCAATGCCAGCATCAAAAAAAAGAAATTAGAAATTAAAGCAAATTTCAATTACAATCAGTTAACTATTTGGGAAGGACACGATATAAAATATGAGATTCCAGAGGAAAATATTATTTCAAATTATGATGTAGAAGCTTATACTAAAAGGCCTCAGTTCATTTTTGGAAGCGGATTATTTTACAAAATAAATGAAGATGATTATTTTTCTATCAGCGGAAATGCCAGAGTTCAAAAAGATATTTTTGGTATAAATACAAAAACTTTAAACAAACAAAATAATATAGAAAACAATATTTTAACACGGAGTAATAACGATGAAAATCGAGTTTTCATAAATTCATTTGCAAATTATTTTAAGAAAATAAAATCGATAAATACCCAATTATTTTCAGGTTTTCAGTTTTCTAATTTCAATCAAGAAATGGTTACTTTAGTTGAAAATAGTTATAATAATTCTCCATTTGAACTAGTGCAAAATAGGAATCAAAAATTTAATGTTTCAGTTATTTCTGGTAGAACAGATTTAGAAAAAATATTTAAAAATGAAATAAAATTAGAGATTGGTGGTTTGTTTCTTAGTGCAAATGCCAAGACAAATTCGGATATTTCTGATTTAATTAGTTTGACTTCAACAGCATCAAAATATAATTTTAAAGAGCAAAATATTTCAGGTTATTCACAAGTTTCAGGTAAAATAAAAAAGTTGCAATATTCAGCAGGCTTTAGAATTGAAAGCACTAATATTATTGGCAAATACACTAATGAAATTTTGCCTTTAATTAAAAAAGATTACACCAATTTTTTTCCAAAAGTACAATTTGATATTCCTGTAGATAGTTCGAAAGCGATTACTTTAAATTATTCAAAAAGTATAACTAGACCCAATTATTCGGCTACAAATCAAGGTTCTACTTATATAAATCCTTATTTTATTTATGGAAGTAACATCAATCTTGATCCTACAATTAATGATGAAATTGCAGCTAATTTTCAGTACAATGACAAATCAATTCGATTGAGTTATTACAAAAATTCAAATCCTGTTTATGGGGATTTTAAGTATGATAATTCTCAAAATATTTTAACCTTTAGTCAGAAGAATTTTGATAAAGAAAGTGGTTTCGAAATAGATTTTACTATTCCGTTTACTTATAAATTTTGGACAGTAAATAATAGTTTGAGCTTTATTTTAAATAAAATTGAAGACAAATTAGCTATACAAAAAGAAACTAAACCTTATATATATTACTATTCAAACCATCAATTCAAATTGCCTAAAGAGTATATCATTTCTACAACATTTTGGGGACTTACGACTCAAAATGAAGGTATTTTTGAAAGAAAACAACCCAATTTTATTATGGATTTGGCTATTTCTAAGACATTTTTAAAAAAATGGGATTGTACTTTAAGCTTTAATGATATTTTTAAAAATTTCGTTTACAAAGAAAATTTCACTGTAAATAAAATTAGTTCGAAGTCAAACTATCTATCAGATACGCATGAAATTTCTGTAGCAATTAGATATTCTTTTGGAAAAATAAAAGATTCAGAATTTAAAGAAAAAAATATAAATGATGACGAGAATAGAATACGTTAATCACATCATCTAACTTATTTTTCATTCAATCTAATCAAAAAAAAACAGATATATAACAATCAATATTTTAAATATGTTATATAAAAGTTAAAATATTGATTATTAAATATTTGATTGTAAAATTTTTTAAATTTGATAAAAAATAAGGTTATGGATATTCAAGAATCAAAAATTGCATTAGTAAAAACAATATTGAATATAGATAATATAGAGATTATTGAAAAGATCACAGATTTCATAAATGATGAGTTTGGGAATGATCTTAAATCCAATATTTCTTCAGATCACAATGAAGAAACAGAAAAAGGTATAGAAACTATTATAAGAATGGTTGGAGAGTTTAAATAGATTTAAAAATGATTACATTAGCTTTCAAATTCATCGTCTTCATCGTCAGTTTCTTCCTCGCCATTTTCTAATTCGAAGAAAGTAAAAACTGAACCACCGTAACCTTTATCATAAGAAAAATTTTCCATGTGGTTTAGTTTTGTGTATTTAGAATGTTCGATAACCATCATACCATCATCCTCTAACAAACCGTTTTCAAAAACCAATGTAATAATTTTTTCGAAATCTTTTTGATCCATTCCGTATGGAGGATCAGCAAAAATAATATCGTAACTGGCTTTATTTTTCTCTAAGAAAGCGAAAACATCACTTTTTATTGGTGTAATATCAAAATCGAATTCTTTAGTCGTTTTTCTAATAAAATTCACACAACCCATATCACCATCTACACTAGTAATGGGTTTACAGCCTCTAGAAGCAAATTCGTAACTTATGCTTCCTGTTCCTGCAAATAAATCTAGAACACGAAGTTCTGTAAAATTAAAATTATTATTTAAAATATTAAATAAGGCTTCCTTACACATATCAGTCGTAGGGCGAACTGGCAAGTTTTTGGGTGGACTAATTCGTCGTCCTTTGTATTTTCCTGAAATTATTCGCACGTGTGTATGGGTATAAAATTTTGTAAATATTCTTGCTGGGAAATGTTGTTCTCTAAATTGTTATAATCAAAAAATAAAGAAACATTTCTTATGTATTTGTAGGCAATTTGGTATAAATTACTTTCTTTAGAAATCGTTCCAAAAAGTTTTACTTGTATTGTTTCTGGATTCAAATTAAGCTGTTCAGTAACAAAAAGTAAATAATAAATAAAATCTTCTTCGGTTTTATAATCGAATGTATTAAAAAGTAAAAGTTTTTGATTTCTAACCGCTATAATCTGAAAATTAGTGGATTGAATATGAATGTATAAATGAGTTTCATCAATATTTTTAGAAAATTCTTGTATTTTTTTTACTAAAATGGTAAAAGAATGTTTGTAATTGAAACTTCCAAAACGATCAATTAGAAAATTATTAATATTCACATACGGAATATAAACAGTGACCATATCGTTGTTTGTAACCAAATCATAAGCAAAAAAATCAGATTCAAAAACCTTTGTATTATATTGTAAATAGCTACCTAAATATTGTGCATCAAATAAAACTGACGGCACAAAAGTGAGCAAGTTATTGTTGTGTAAAACAGTAATTTCGTCAAAATTTGTATTTAATTCTGCAGTTTCATTGAAAATTTTAATTAACGATTCTTCAATTTCTGTTGGATTAGAAAATTTATCAAACGAAAAACTACGAATGGTTTCAATTTTATTTTTCAATGTATCTTTTATACAAAAAGAAGCCTCAGTTAATGAAACTTGAAGTACTAAATTTTTGTATTTTTTTTCCAGAATTGTAGCGTTCCCTGAAGACATAATGGCATTAAATCATTGAAAAGCAAATCTACAATTTTTTTTACTTTATTAAACAAACTAGATGATTTTGATCCGTATATTTGAAATATAATATTTTATCAAAAATAAATGAGTGCTTCGTTGTTTTACAGTATTTTACAAAAAAAATTTCCTTTTAGGCCTACGGTTAAACAAGATATTTTCTTTCAACAAATTGCAGAATTTATTACAAATACTTACAAAGACGAGATTTTTGTACTAAAAGGTTATGCAGGAACTGGAAAAACAACGGTGATTTCTACGATTGTAAACAATCTAATCGAGATAAATAAAAAATATGTTTTACTCGCACCAACAGGTCGTGCTGCAAAAGTAATTGCTAATTATTCGAACAAACCAGCCTTTACCATTCATAAAAAAATTTATTTTCCTAAAAAAGCATCTGGTGGCGGAGTTTCCTTCACTTTGCAACCCAACAAACATAAGAATACTATTTTTTTTATAGACGAATCTTCTATGATTTCGGATGTGAATACCGAATCGAAATTATACGAAAATGGTTCACTTCTAGATGACTTAATTTCCTATGTTTATTCGGGAGACAATTGCAAAATGATTCTGTTAGGTGACACGGCTCAATTACCACCAGTTCAGTTAGATATATCCCCAGCATTAGATACAGATACTTTAAGTTTACATTATAATAAAGATGTGTATTCTATCGAATTTGATGAAGTCATGCGTCAAGAAGAAAACTCGGGAATTTTGTATAATGCTACCGAGCTTAGAGAATTATTGAAAGATGTATTTTTTGATAGTTTCAAATTTAATCTCAAAGGATTTAAAGATATTGTCAGATTATCAGATGGTTACGATATTCAAGACGCCATCAATTCGGCTTATAGCAATTATAGTATTGAAGATACCGCGTTTATAGTTCGTTCGAACAAGCGAGCCAACCAATATAATCAACAAATTAGGACCAAAATTCTAGATAAAGAAAGTGAACTTTCTACAGGAGATTTCTTGATGGTGGTAAAAAATAATTACTTTTGGTTAAAGGATTCCGACGAAGCAGGTTTTATTGCCAATGGTGATATTATTGAAGTATTAGATATCCGAAATATAAAAGAATTATACGGATTCAAATTTGCCAATGTCAAGATACGAATGGTCGATTATCCAGACCAAAAACCGTATGAAACCGTTCTATTATTAGATACCATTTCGAGCGAATCACCGTCATTATCCTACGAAGAATCGAACAGATTGTACGAAGAAGTCATGAAAGATTATGAAAATGAGACCACTAAATATAAGAAATTTCAAAAAGTAAAAGAAAATGAATATTTTAATGCGTTGCAAGTCAAATTCTCTTATGCCATAACGTGTCACAAATCGCAAGGAGGACAATGGAATACGGTTTTTATCGAGCAGCCTTATTTGCCCAACGGAATCGACAAAGATTACATTCGCTGGCTATATACCGCCATGACAAGAGCAAAAGATAAGCTATATTTGATAGGTTTTAAAGATGAAAATTTTGTAGAATAAATTAGGACGTTACCACAAGGGTCGGGCTTTACATTGCAATCTTTTTTTGGAAGAAAAATCCAAAAAAAGGATTTTCACTTCAATCCCTAACGCAAAAAGAGAGCATTTTGTCATTTCGACGAAGGAGAAATCTCATAAATTGAACAACTATTGAGATTTTTTGTTCCACAGAATAACAAATAGCATTAATTTTAATAAAATATGATAACAACAGAAACCATATTAAGTCTATTTTTAGGAATTGGACTAGCCGCATCGGCTGGTTTTAGGGTATTTTTGCCATTATTTGCATTGAGTTTGGCATCACACTTTAATGTTATTCCAGTTAATGAAAGTTGGGCTTGGGTAGGAGGAATTCCCGCTATGATTTCGTTAGGAATTGCTATGATTGCCGAGATTTTTGGCTATTATATCCCGTTTGTAGATAATCTTTTAGATACGATTGCCACACCATTAGCGGCAATTGCAGGAACGGCCGTGATGGCATCAACATTAGTACATTTAGACCCAATGATGACTTGGGGATTAGCCGTAATTGCTGGAGGCGGAACCGCAACTGCCATGCAAGGAATGACCACCATGACACGACTCGCGTCATCAGTAAAAACAGCAGGTTTAGGAAATCCTGTAGTTTCTACTGCCGAAACTGGAACTGCAATTACTTTGAGTACTTTTGCCATTTTTTTACCAATTGTAGCAATAATTATTGTTGTTATACTATTTTTGTTAATCTATTGGCTTTATAAAAAAATTAGAAAATAAGAATGAAAATAATCGCCGTAATTCCCGCACGATACGCCTCAACAAGATTCCCTGCCAAACTTATGCAAGATTTGGTTGGAAAAACAGTTATTTTACGAACGTATCAAGCAGCAGTGGAAACCCATTTGTTTGATGATATTTTTGTAGTGACTGATTCTGATTTGATTTATAATGAAATTATTTCCAATGGTGGAAAAGCCATTATGAGTATCAAAGAACACGAATCGGGTAGTGACCGAATTGCAGAAGCTATCGAAAATCTTGATGTTGATATTGTAGTCAATGTGCAAGGAGATGAACCTTTTATAAATAAAGAACCACTCGAAAAAGTGATTGAAGTTTTTAGAAATGATGTTGATAAGAAAGTAGATTTGGCTTCCTTAATGAGAAATATCACGGATAAAAATGATATTCAAAACCCAAATAATGTCAAAGTAATTGTCGACCAACAAGGATTTGCCTTATATTTTTCTCGTTCGGTAATTCCATATCCAAGAGAAGAAAATGTAGGAGTGAGGTATATGCAACACATTGGTATTTATGCATTTAGAAAACAAGCTTTGCTAGATTTTTATCATTTACCAATGCTATCACTCGAAGCTTCCGAAAAACTAGAGCAACTTCGTTATTTAGAATACGGAAAACGCATCAAAATGGTTGAAACAACCCACGTTGGAATTGGAATTGACACTTTGGAGGATTTGGAAAAAGCAAGGAAGATGTTATAGATTAATCCTCGTTATCATGATCGAAATACCCTTTGCTTTTAATCTTGGTAGAAAAGAAATTAAGAAATAAAACTACAAAAAACAAGAAAAGTAAAGCTTGCATGCTCACTAAAAACTTTCCAAAAACAGTTATAGGATAAAAATCACCATAACCAATAGAGGAAGATGTAATAATGCTAAAATACACAGCATCAAACCAGTGCGTAAATTCTTTATTTAAGTAATTACCACAAGAATATAAAACGGCAAAAGCTAAAACAATTTCCATATAATTAAAAAAAAGTAAAAGCATCGAACGTTTGTAGGAACGTGGACGAGAAAATAAATCGGAAGCAAAAATCAAAGTAGGTATATATAAAACTGTTTCTAGTAAAACATAAACCATTACTATTATGATATAGATGTTATGTTGCCATTGATTTATTAATATTATAAGTGGAAACATAACTTTTGCTAAAATATAAAAATCTAAAGCTAAATCTTGATACTCAGAACCTTTTTTGTTGGCAAAATATTTAATATATGTTCCAGGAAAAAGCAATTGAGAAGAGGAGAGTAGTAATCGTATTATTTTTTCGATTCCGTTATCATCCTGATGATCATTATTCCAAATCGATTTAATATTTTCGATGCGTTTCTGAATAGGATTGTGTTTTGGTTTGTCTTTTGGTAAAACATTACCCAACAGAAGTTTTTTGATATTCTTTTTCATGTACAGATAATATTTCATGAGATTTTAAATTAATTCAGAATTAACAACTCGTTGTCTCCTTCAAGATTAGGAATTCTTTGCAGTGTTCTTTTTTTTGATTCTATCAATTTTACAAATTTTTCATTTCTAATTTGAGCTGAATTATCACTTACAATTGTATTAAATATTACAAAACCATTTGTATTCAAGATTTTTAATATATTACTAATAAATGTATTTTCAAATAGAAAATTAGGCATAATATTATCTTCAAAAATGTCAATGATTATAAGATCGTATGTTTCATTAATTTCTTTTACAAATTTTTCAGCATCAGTAATAATAATCTGAAGATTATCAATTTTATCTAAGCCAAAATATTTATTGGCAAGATTTATAGTTTCAGCATCAATTTCGACACCTGTAATTTTTCCTTTATACTCAAATTCATCTACTAACGTTTTAATTACACTTCCGCCAGCAACTCCAAGAACAAGTATAGTTTTAAAATTCGATATTTTGCTTAATCCAATTTTTTTTAGACTAAAACGCAAAACCTTTTGCAAATTTCCATAAGAGAAATTAGTATTTTTAGAATCCAATACTAATTGTCCGTTGTTCCAAGTTATTTCGAGATTTTTATTAATATCAGATTTTGTCTGATATATCTTTATTGGTATTAAATAACTTAAAAGTCGCTTGAAATTCATAATTTGCCTTTTCAAATAGTAAATATAATGCTATTTTTGATAAAATATTAGAAATGAAAAAACGAATATATAAGTTAATTTTCTTTAAACTCATGGGTTGGAAAATTAACGGAACAATTGCTCCTGAAATAAAAAAATGCATAATGATTACAGTACCTCACACCAGTAATCATGATTTTTATTTGGGTATTTTTACAAGAGGAATTTTGGATTTAGAAATGAATTTTGTAGCTAAAAAGGAATTATTCAAATTTCCATTTGGATCTTATTTCAGTTGGATGGGTGGAGAACCACTCGACAGAACTGGTGGTTTAAACAAAGTAGATGCTATTGCAAATATTTTTTCAAAAAGAGAAGTATTCCGTCTTGCTATTGCTCCCGAAGGAACTCGTAAAAAAGTTACAGAATGGAAAACTGGTTTTTATTACATTGCCATGAAAGCTAATGTGCCAATTATTCCAGTAGTTTTTAATTTTGGTGAAAAAGAAGTAAAACTTTGCGAGCCATTTTATCCAACAGGAAATATCGAATCGGATTTTAAAATATTAGAACAAAATTATATTTGTGTTTTAGGAAAAATTCCAGAAAACAGTTTTGTACCAAAAAAATAATTATTCGGGCAAATAATTTTTAAAACTCCCATTTTTGTAAAAAACTACAATTCGTTCAATTTCTGACTCA
>NZ_JBJXEN010000004.1:0-50558 GCF_046153165.1 Flavobacterium sp.
GACAGGAATTTTATGAAGGAATTTATCCTTTGGGCATTAGTCGAATATGATAAATTAAGTAAAGATCGTTTCGAAAATGGTTACCAATTTAAGGATATGTATGGAAGCTATATTAGTAAATTATAAACTAGAGAGTTGTAAATAATTAAATTTATGGTTAATAAAAAAGGGTTTAGAAATTTCCTAAACCCTTTTTTTATTCGTTATTATCTGGTTTCAAGTTAAATAATGCAAAGTTTTTACATTTTTTTTCGTATGCTTTAAACGAAATATCACTTGGATTAGTAATACAACTTTTTAGTGTGATTTTATCTCCAACTTTAAAGTTAGAAACTACCATTTTATAATCTAGTAAGTATTCTCCACAAAAAAAGTTTCCGTTTTCGTCTTTTTCAATAAGTCCAGTAAAAAGACCTTTTTTTTCTAATGATTTCATAAATATTTGTTGTACAATTCTAATTTTCGACAAAGTTACTATAATTTTGTCAATTCATTTAGAATTCTTAGATTGTAGTTTCAAAATATCTAAAATAAATACTCTTCTGTATAAATTATGAAAATAAACTGTTATTGTAACTCTAATAAACTATTCTCTGAATGTTGTGAGCCATATATTTTAGATATTCAAAAAGCACCAACAGCTAAAGAATTAATGGCTTCTCGATATTCAGCTTATTGTATTCATGATGTAAATTACCTGATGGGAACAACACATATTTCAACTAGAAAATTCCATAATAAAATTGAAACACTAGATTTTGCTACTAAAAACCAATGGGTAAAACTTGAAATTATTAACTTTTCTGAAGCTATAGTTGAGTTTAAAGCATATTACATAGATGAAAATAATAACAACCAAATTCATCATGAAAAATCTAAGTTTAGGAAAGAAGATGTAAACTGGTTTTATGTTGATGGAGAATGGTATTAAAAATTATGTTGTTTAGACTTTTGTAATATGATGTAGTGTTTACGTTACTTTATGCTTTTCTTAACTATGACATATTTTTTTCTTTTTTAAATTTCATTACTTTTGTTGCCAAATGAGAATAGTAACTTTCTTTATATCCCTATTTTTACTCTTGCTTGGTGGCAAGGATTATTCTTATGAGGTTAATCAAAATAGCCATATTGGCTACTCTTCAACTGAAACACTTACAAAAAAACTTAATGTAGGATTCATAAATGAAGATTTTGGTGTTACAGTAATAGATGATACTGATTCAGATTTAGATGAAGATCATTTAAGTAATGAGGATGTTAAAGAAGGAAGTCAAAATAAACTTTGTTTCGATAAAACTAATTTACAAATTGTTTGGTTTTTATCAAAGTTTCATTTGTCTATTTTAAATTATTATAACAACCGTTTTAGAATTTTTTCTCACTTTTGTGGATTCTCAAATCCTATTTATATTTTACAAAGAGTTTTAAGAATTTGATTTCTTATTTTTTTAGATCACTAAAGATATAATCTTACATATATCTTGGTGGTTTTATAGTAATCATATTTTTATTTTCTATTTAATACTTAGAGAATAATCCATTTTTACAACAACAAAATCCCCTGAATTTAAAGCGTTTTAGCGCTCCAATTTTATTTTAAACACCATGAAGAGAAATGTCTTATTCACAGGCTTGATTGCCTTGTTATGTCTTACAAGCTGTACATCAAAAAAAGAAGAAAAAGAAGAAATTAGCAAATTTACCGTTACCAATCCTGCTGTAATCGACACTTCGTTTACCAAAGAATATGTTTCGCAGATAAAATCGGTACGAAACATCGAAATCCGAACACAAGAAAAAGGATTCCTACAAAATATTTATGTTGACGAAGGACAATATGTAAAGGAAGGGCAATTACTGTTCCGAATTATGCCCAAAATGTATGAGGCGGAATTACTAAAAGCGCAAGCCGAAAGCAAGAGTGCCGAAATAGAATTGCTTAACGCTAAAAATCTTGCCGACAAGAATGTTGTATCCAAAAGCGAGCAAGCTTTGGCACAAGCCAAACTCGAACAGGCGAGAGCTGAAGTTGCCATGGCAAAACTCCATTTGTCTTTTACCGAAATTCGAGCGCCTTTTTCTGGAACTATCGATAGGCTTCCAAAAAAATTGGGAAGCTTACTTGAAGAAGGAGAATTATTAACCAGTCTTTCGGACAACAGTAAAATGTTTGCTTATTTCAACGTTTCAGAACCCGAATATTTGGAATATGAAGCCAATGTAAAAGGGCGTGGAAGTAATACAGTAAGTTTGCTTTTGGCAAATGGACAACTATTGAAATACAAAGGAAAAGTAGAGCTTATAGAAAGTGAGTTCGACAGCGAAACGGGAAATGTTGCCTTTAGGTCTAGTTTTCCAAATCCAGATAAATTATTAAAAAACGGAGAAACGGGTAAAGTTCAAATGACGGTTCCTGTGAAGAATGCATTGGTGATTCCGCAAAAAGCAACTTACGAAATTCAAGACAAAAAATATGTTTTTGTAGTCGATAAAAACAATGTAGTGAAGTCTAAAGAAATAACCATTACTGGAGAAATGCCTGATTTGTATGTCGTGAAAAGTGGGATTACTACAACAGACAAAATTTTGCTCGAAGGCGTTCAGAAAGTGAAGGATGATGACAAAATTCAATACGATTTTGAGAAACCCGAGGAAGTTCTGTCACATTTGAAATTAAAAGCTGAATAGTTCTAATACTTAAAACCTAAAAAATGTTTAATAAATTTATAGAAAGACCCGTATTGTCGATAGTAATATCGATTATGATCGTCTTGCTCGGGGTTTTGGCAATGACTCATTTACCTGTCACACAATTGCCTTCTATTTCGCCTCCAAAAGTAAATGTAACAGCAGAATACCCTGGAGCGAATAACGAATTATTGATAAAAGCAGTTGTAATTCCGCTAGAAAGAGCCATCAATGGTGTTCCTGGAATGAAATACATTGCCTCGGATGCAGGAAATGATGGAGAAGCTTCTATCCAAGTAGTATTTAATTTGGGAACCGATCCAAATCAAGCTTCAATTAACATTCAGAATAGAGTAGCTTCGGTAATCAATAAACTGCCACCTCTTGTAGTGAGAGAGGGAGTTAAAATTACTAGAGAAGAATCGAATAATTTAATGTATGTGAACTTGTATAGCGAGGATCCAACGATGGATCAAAAGTTCTTATACAACTTTACAGATATTAATATTCTTTCGGAACTTAAAAGAGTTGATGGTGTTGGAGAAGCAGACATTGTAGGAAATCGAGATTATGCTATGCGTGTTTGGTTGAAACCTGACAGAATGTTGGCTTACAAAATTTCTGCCGATGAGGTAATGAAAGCTTTAGAAGAGCAAAGTCTAGAAGCATCACCTGGAAAAACGGGAGAAAGTTCTGGAAAACGCTCTCAAGCCTTTGAATATGTATTGAAATATTCGGGACGTTTTACTACGCAAGAACAATACGGAAATATTATTCTAAAATCGAATCCAAACGGAGAAATACTACGTCTGAAAGATGTTGCCAATATAGAATTTGGAAGTTCGATGTACGATATTTATTCTAATTTGAATGGAAAACCATCGGCTGCAATTACCATCAAACAATCGTATGGAAGTAACGCCAGTCAGGTTATTAAAGATGTAAAAGCAAAATTGGCCGAAATCAAGAAAACCTCCTTCCCAAAAGGAGTGAATTATGAAATAAGTTACGATGCTTCCAAATTTTTAGACGCTTCTATCGAAAAAGTAATACATACTTTGGTTGAAGCTTTTATTTTGGTAGGATTGGTAGTGTTCTTGTTTTTGGGGGATTGGCGCTCTACCATTATTCCTGCTATTGCAGTACCTGTTTCGCTTATTGGAACATTTGCTTTCATGCAATTCTTTGGAATAAATATAAATTTGGTTACATTGTTTGCTCTTGTTTTGGCTATTGGTGTCGTGGTCGATGATGCCATTGTTGTTATCGAGGCTGTACACGCCAAAATGGAAGAAGATCATATTGGACCACTTAAGGCAACCAAAAAAGCTATGCATGAAATTAGTGGTGCCATTATAGCCATTACCTTTTTGATGGCAGCGGTGTTTATTCCTGTTGCTTTTATGTCAGGACCAGTAGGTATTTTTTACCGTCAGTTTTCTATTACTATGGCAACGGGTATTATTTTGTCAGGGATTGTTGCGCTTACGCTTACACCCGCACTTTGTGCTATGATGCTCAAAAATGCGCATGGTGTAGCGAGAAAGAAGACGCCTTTGAATAGATTTCTGGATGGTTTTAACCATAAATTTGACCAACTTACTGGAAAATATCAAGGTGTATTGAGAAAAATCATCAACAAAAGAGCGGTTACTTTTATCGCCTTTATCACTTTTTGTACGGGAATATTTTTCTTAAACAATAGTCTTCCAACAGGATTTATTCCAAACGAAGATCAAGGAATGTTTTATGCCATTATACAAACACCTCCAGGCTCTTCATTAGAAAGAACCAATGATGTAGCTTTAAAATTGCAAAAAATTGCAGAAAAAATTGAAGGTGTACAATCGGTATCGGCATTGGCAGGATTCGAAATCTTGACCGAAGGAACAGGATCCAATTCTGGAACGTGTTTGGTTAACCTAAAAAACTGGGAAGATCGAGAGCATTCTGCTAATGAAATTATGGCTGAACTTGAAGAAAAATCCAAAGATATAACAGGAGCTACTATTGAGTTTTTTCAACCACCAGCTGTACCTGGTTATGGTGCAGCAGGCGGATTTGAATTGCGTTTACTTGATAAAGCAGGTTCGGGTGATTATAAAAAAATGGAAACCGTAAATAATGATTTTGTAAAAGAATTGAATAAACGTCCTGAATTATCATCGGTATTTAGTTTTTATAGTGCCAGTTTTCCGCAATATATGATGAAAATTGACAACGATATTGCCCAGCAAAAAGGGGTTACAATAGATAATGCTATGAATACACTTTCGACCTTGGTGGGTAGTAACTATGAAATTAGTTTTATCAAATACGACCGACAATACAAGGTAATAGTTCAAACATCGCCAGAATACAGGGCTTTACCAGAAGATATTATGAAATTGTATGTCAAAAACGATCGTGACGAAATGGTGCCGTTTTCGGCTTTTATGAAAATGGAAAAAGTCTATGGTTTGTCTGAAATTACAAGACATAATATGTACAATGCCTCCGAAATAAGTGGGCAATCTGCACCAGGATACAGTAGTGGTCAATCTATTAAAGCTATTCAAGAAGTTGCGGAAAAAAGTTTGCCAAGAGGATTTGGTATCGACTGGGCAGGAATTTCCAAAGATGAAGTAGGTCGAGGCAACGAGGCTGTTTATATCTTTTTAATCTGTTTGCTTTTTGTTTATTTGGTTTTAGCGGCGCAATATGAAAGTTTTGTATTACCATTTGCTGTAATACTATCACTTCCAGCAGGTATTTTTGGATCGTTTTTATTGCTTTCTATTTGTGGATTAGAAAATAATATTTATGCACAAGTTGCCTTTGTTATGCTTATTGGTTTGCTAGGTAAAAATGCTGTTTTGATTGTAGAATTTGCCGTCCAAAAGCATGAAGCAGGAGCCACTATTCTTGAAGCCGCCATGGAAGGAGCTAAAGTTCGATTCCGCCCTATTTTGATGACTTCGTTTGCTTTTATTGCGGGATTAATACCATTGGCACTAGCCTCTGGGCCAGGTAAAATCGGGAACAGAACCATTGGTACTGCTGCTCTTGGAGGTATGCTTTTGGGAACTGTTATTGGAGTATTGCTGATTCCAGGATTGTACTTCATCTTTGGTAGTATTGCTGCAAAAATCAAGATGGTCAAAAAACAAAATAATAACCCATTAACCGAAGAAATCGATCACAATGTATAAATTTAAGATATATCAATATATTATTGCTTTGAGTATTTGCCTTTTTGTGGTAAGTTGTAAAACTCCAGAAATTGCAGCATCAAACACTAGTAAAACTATTCCAGAAGCTTATGAAAATCCTAGTAAGGATACAATAAATACAGCCGCTATTCCCTGGAAGAATTTTTTTAAGGATCAAAATCTTGTAGATTTAATAGATACTGCTCTAAAAAATAATCAGGAACTAATGATTACTTTGCAGGAAATTGAAATTGCAAAGAATGATATTAGAATGAGAAAAGGAGCACTATTGCCATCTGTTGGTATTGGTGCTGGTGCAGGAGTCGAAAAAGTAGGAAGATATACTAGCCAAGGTGCGGGTGATGCTACTACAGAAATAAAACCAGGAATGGAATTCCCAGATCCGTTAACGGATTATAAGTTGGCGGCTTATGCACACTGGGAAGTAGATATTTGGAAAAAATTGCGCAATTCAAAGAAAGCTGCGGTTAGTAGGTATTTGTCTACTATTGAAGGTAAAAATTTTGTAATTACAAACCTAATTGCCGAAGTGGCTGATTCTTACTACGAATTATTAGCTTTGGATAATCAATTGCAAATTGTAAGACAAAATATTCAACTGCAAACTAATGCTTTAGAAATTGTAAAAATTCAGAAAGAATCTGCAAGAGCTACTGAATTAGCAGTTCAAAAATTCCAAGCTGAAGTATTGTCTTCTAAAAGTAAAGAGTTTGATATTCTTCAGGATATAAAAGTAACAGAAAATAGAATTAACTTTTTACTAGCTCGCTATCCTCAAGAAATAAAAAGAGATAATAGTAACTTTTTAAGTTTGTTGCCATCGGCTATCCAATCAGGAATTCCTTCTCAATTATTAGCTAATCGCCCTGATATTAAACAAGCAGAATTAGAATTAGTTGCAGCAAAGTTAGATGTAAAAGTAGCTAGAGCAGAATTTTATCCATCATTAGATATTTCTGGAGCAATAGGTTTGCAAGCATTTAAACCCTCTTATTTGTTTCAATTACCAGAGTCATTGCTTTACTCTTTAGCTGGGGATTTAGCTGGACCACTAATTAATAGAAATGCAATTAAAGCAGAATTTAAAAGCGCAAATGCGCGCCAACTTCAAGCGATGTATAATTATGAACGTACTATTTTAAATGCCTACTTAGAGGTTTCTAATCAACTTTCTAAAATTAATAATTTAGAGAAAAGTTATGATTTAAAATCACAACAGGTAGATGCGTTGAACAGATCGATAGATATTTCTAATGATTTATTTAAATCTGCAAGAGTAGATTACTTTGAAGTACTAATGACACAAAGAGATGCATTAGAATCTAAACTAGAACTTGTAGAAACTAAAAAAGAACAACTAAATACGGTAGTTCATGTTTATAAAGAACTAGGAGGAGGTTGGAAATAAAATAATTAATTTAATAACTAAAAAAAACAGTTGCAAGAAATTTTTGCAACTGTTTTTTATTTTAAGCTGTTTTTACCCTATAACAATTACTGTTTTTTAATAATATTTTCACTAGGATAAACAATTAAATTTATAACCTGATCTTTTTCTTTTTTAATCTTAATATTATATTGTTTTTTAATTACATCACCTTTCTCTTGGGTATAAAGAAATTTGTCTTTTACAATTTTCCAATCAGGATAATTTTTATACACCATATAAATCACATTTGCTGGAAGTTTTACATTTTTGTACTCTTCTACAACTCTTACTAATTTTCCATCTGAGTTATATGTTGCAGCTAGTGTATTATCATTTAATTCCATAACAACTAAATATTCTTCATAACCTTCATAATCTTTACCTAAATCATATGAAATTAGTTTTTCTTCAATTTTAGCAACAGTATTATCTGGATTGTTATAGCTTGGCAAATAATGAGAAAAATCCTTCCTAGCACTTTTAATTACAATTTCAGGTAAAATGATTAACTTTAGACTATCATTTCTTTTTATTTCTTTTTCAGGTTTTTTCACCTGTGAGAATACAGGCAAACTGGAAGAGATAAGTATTAAAATTGCAATTAATATAATGTTATTTTTCATGACTTAAATATATTTTTTAGTACATATATGTACAGCAAATTTCACATTCATTGATTGTAAAATAGTTACATAATTTAAAAAAAGACTTACATTATTCACATGTTATGATTAAAAATCGAGTTATAATATAACATTTATTAATAATTATATAAAATAATATAATTGAAATGAATCGATCTTTACTCATGAAAATTAAATATACAATAAATGAAAATCATTAAGCATTCTGGAGACATTGTCGATTTTGATAGAAGTAAACTTAAAACTTCTCTTTTAAAATCGGGAGCTAATGAGAGTCTTGTTGATCAGGTTATTGAATCTATTGAAAAGAAAATATATGAAGGGATTACTACAAAAAGCATTTATAAATTAGCGTTTAGTTTATTAAAAAAATCGTCTAACTCTCATGCTGCCCGCTATAATTTAAGAGTGGCTATAGAATTATTAGGACCAACAGGTTTTTTCTTCGAAAAATATATTTCAAGACTTTTTTTATCGGAAGGCTATCAAACAAGAATTAATTTAACCTTGCAAGGGAAATGTATCTCGCATGAAATAGATGTTATGCTTAAAAAAGAGGAAATTATTACTATGATCGAATGTAAGTTCCATGCTAAAAGAGAAGTCAATTCGGACGTAAAAGTTCCCATGTATATTTTATCTCGTTTTAATGATCTAAAAGATAAAACATATCCTATTTTTTCTAATAATGACAAAATTTCAAAATGTAAAATTATTACCAATAATAGATTTACAACAGATGCTATAACTTTTGCAATGTGTTCAGGCTTAGATTTATTAAGTTGGGATTACCCAATAAATAATAATCTAAGAACCAAAATAGATAATAATAATTTATATCCCATTACTTGCTTAACTACATTGTCATTGTCAGAAAAAGATAAATTACTCATTTTAGATGTCATTATGGTAAAAGAAATAATTAATAATTCTGAATCATTAGAAAAAATAGGTTTAAGCACTAGTCGAATTAAAAATGTTTTGAAAGAGGCATCAGAATTATGTAAATATATTTAGAAATTATGAAAATAAGATTTATTGGAGGAGCGGGAACAGTAACAGGGTCAAAAACATTAGTGGAAAGTAAAGGGATTAGAATTTTGATTGATTGTGGTCAATTTCAGGGGATAAAACCATTACGGGAACTCAACTGGGAACCATTACCCATTTTGCCATCTAGTATCGATTTTGTTTTACTTACACACGGTCATTTAGACCATTGTGGTTGGTTGCCAAGATTAGTAAATCAAGGGTTTAAAGGAAAAATTTATTGTACAAGTCCCACAAAAGACATCACAAAATTAATTCTTTTAGACAGTGCAAAAATTCAAGAAGAAGATGCATTTAGGGCAAATAAAGATAAATTTTCAAAACATGAAGTAGCTGAACCTTTATATACTGTAGAACAAGTAGAACATGTTTTCCCTCTTTTTAGAGTGATAAAACAAAATGAAGTTGTATCTCTAGATGCACAAATTTCGGCAGTTTATAACAATGCGGGACATATTTTAGGAGCTTGTAGTATCGAATTAACTCTCGAAAACAAAACACTAGTTTTTTCAGGAGATATTGGCCGCGATAATGATTTGTTAATGTTTCCACCTTTAAAGCCTAAGAAAGCAGATTATGTTTTCCTTGAGAGTACTTACGGAAACAGATTACATCCAGATACCAATACAAAGGAAGAGCTTGAAACATATATTAACAATGCGTTTCAAAAAGGTGGAACTATCATCATTCCTAGTTTTACTGTAGAGAGAGCCCAAACTATTATGTATTTACTTTGGCAATTGAAGGAAGAAAACAAAATCCCCAATATTCCTTATATAATTGATACTCCTATGGGTATTAGTGTACTTGACATTTTTGCAAATAATAAAAGTTTGCATAAACTCCCTGAAGAGGATTTTGTAGCCATGTGCAAAATGTTTACCATGATTACTAATTATGAAGAAACCATCGAAACAATTTATAACAAAAGTTCAAAAGTAATTATTGCTGCTAGTGGTATGATTACTGGAGGAAGGGTTCTCAGTTACCTGGAGCAATATATTGGTTTGCCAGAAACCACAGTTATTATAATTGGTTATCAAGCGGAAGGAACACGTGGTAGAAAATTATTAGAAGGAGCCAAAGACATCAAAATTCATGGAAAATATTATGAAGTAAAAGCCAATATTCTTGAAATTGAGAGTTTGTCTGCTCACGCTGACCAAAATGGATTGTTAAATTGGCTTTCTGAATTGAAAGAGAAACCAACTAAAGTATTTTTGGTTCATGGAGAAAACCAAGCGGCTGATGAATTACGTATAAAAATTCAAGAGAAGTATGGGTTTAATACTTCTGTTCCTTTACTTGGGCAAGAGATTGAATTATAGTATTAAATGATAAAAATATTTATTCGATACAATAACCACTTAAAAATAGAATCTTAAAATTTAAAAAACCTTCAAAACAAATCCAAATAAAATAGGGGATAAGTAGCCAAGTTGCCACTTTCGAAAATTTATAAATTTGTATTATTGATATAAAAACAAGCACAATTAAAACTGTTATATTTAAAAAAGCAATTGATTCCGAATGAAATCTAAAAAATAGAATAGACCATAAAAAATTAAGAAACAATTGCGTTCCATAAAGTATAATGGTATTCTGTTTATTAAACTCTGATATTTTACTATCCCAAACAAGCCACAATGATATACCCAACAAAAAATATAAAACTACCCAAATAGTTCCAAAGAAATAAGTTGATAAATGCCAAGAAGGCATTACAATTGTATCATACCAATAATTGCTGTTTTTTTGCGAAAGAAGCACCGCACTTATTCCTACCAATTGACAAATTATTATTGATGCTGCTAATTTTACCGTCGATTGAATGTTTTTTAAGGTTGACATAATAAAGCGTTAAAGATTGGCTATAGACAATTCATTTTTACATTTATTGCTATCTTCCCATTCATTAATATTACTTAATGTAGTCTCAGCAATACCTGTTAAAGCTTCTGTTGTTAAAAATCCTTGGTGTCCAGTAACTAGAACATTAGGAAAGGAGAGGAGTTTATTAAACAATTCGTCTACAATGACATTGTTGAGGTGATTGCGAAAAAAAATATCTTTTTCATTTTCATATACATCTATTCCAGCAGATCCAATTGTTCCATTTTCTAAAGCTTCAATCAAATCTTCTGTTTTCACAATACTTCCTCGAGCAGTATTTATAAAATAGACACCTTTTTTCATTATCGAAAAAACAGTTTTATCAAATAAATATTTTGTTGAGGTATTAAGCGGACAATGCACGGAAATAACATCAGATTGTTTGCATAAATCCTCTAACGATGTGTAAATAATATTGGTTTTACTTATTAATTCTTTATTTTCTTGTACATCATAGCCTAATAGTTTACAGCCAAAACCATTCATAATATTTGCAAAAGCAGAACCAATATTACCAGTACCAACAATACCAACTGTTTTTCCATGCAAATCAAAACCTATTAATTGATCTAAACTAAAATCATTTTTTTTAATTAATTGTTGACCTAGAATAATTTTTCTATTTAATGCCATTAGAAGAGCAACCGCATGTTCAGCAATTGCATAAGGTGAATAAGATGGGACATTTGCCACTTTAATTCCTAATTTTTCTGCTCTGGCCAAATCGACATTATTATAGCCAACACAACGAAGTGCTATATATCTAACACCATATTCATATAATTTATCTAATACTTTATCAGAGGCATCACATGAAGTAAAAAGGGATATTGCTTTGTATCCTTGTGCTAATTTTGCTGTTGTCTCGTTTAATGCATATGCAGAGTAAAATAATTCTTGTTTATTTTTTACTGCTTTTTCTAAAAATGGTTTTTCAAAATGATGTGAACTGTAAATGAAGACTTTCATACTATTGTATATTAATGATTTATAAGAATTATAGATTGTCAATCTTACCTATCATGCAGCTGGCATAACTTTTTATTTTGAGCAATAAACCATTTTCTTCAGTTGCTTCTGGATAACCCATAGAATGAAGTTTATTTGTTATTTTTTCTCTTTCTACATTGTCATCATAAGTGACATGTACTGTGTCGGTTTCTTGATTAATTTTTACACTAGTTACACCATCTAACTTTAGTAACCCTTTCTTTATTGTTGTCTCACATCCACTACATTTTAAGTTAGCAATGATTATTTTTTCTGTTTTCATTTTTTTTTTTAGAATGTAAATTTTATAATTACTGATAATGAACGTATTACATAAAAATAATTATAACTTATATAATTATTAGTTTTTGATATTATTTTATAATTTGGGTTCTTTTTTTAAACCATTTGATTTTTCCCAATACTTTTTGGAAGGTAATCCTCTACGATTTGCCCATTTTTTAGCATGATTAATAGCTGTTGCTATAATAATTCCTGTTTTCAATTTTGTTTTAGAATACAATGCATTCGCTATTTGAATGGCTTTATTTCTTACTACTTGTGGTAGGTTCTTCATAGCGTTTGGAAAATCTGTTTTTGACCAAGGCATATTTTTATATTTTAAATAAGTAGACTAACAGATTGAATTTGAAAGGTCAAACTTTACTTTTTAATGTGCTATTTCATTTTCGTTACACATTTCAACACATTTGCGACAAGCATCAGCACATTCTTTACAATGCGCGATATTTGTATGTTTATCACACTCGTTGGCGCATCTTTCACACATTTGTGCACATAATTTTAAAAATATATCCACATTAGGAGAATTTCGTTCTACTAATTGTCCTGTTAAACGGCATATTTCTGAACAATCTAAGTCGTTTACCATACAAAGTTCCATATTGTTTTCTTTATCTAAATGACAGGCATCATAGCAATGTGTACATTGACCTGCACAGAAATTCAATACGTCGATTATTTTTTGCTTTTCCATAACTTTAAATATTTAAAAATTAATAATTAAGATTTTTATTTGTGTTACAAATTGAATTAATTCTAATGTTATAAATTATAAACTAGCCAATTTCCAGATCCATTGTGCTGATTTTTTATTCAATTTAGGAAATTGCATAATCATCAAATTGAATCCTTTTTGGCTCATTCTCCAATCAATATGTAAAGTTTGATTGATAGGATCATAAACATAAATTTTCTTGAAATGATGTTTGCTTTCTATTCCTGCTAATTGACAAATTTGTAAAGATTTTTGAAGAGCATCGATGATGTTTTCGGGCGATATATTTTCTGTAAAAGACAGATGACTTAAAGAATATTGAAGTTTAGAATCATAAATTGCTTCTTCAAAATTTCTTAAGTGAATAAAGTAATCATCAATTACTAACGGGACAATTTCATAGGTTTCCATAACTATTATTAGTATTTAGGATATTGCTTTCAATTCTTCAAATAAAGCCATTTGTTTCTCTGTTAAATTTTCTGGAATTTTCACTTGAATTGAAATATATAAATCTCCAAAAAAGGTTGGTTTTTCATAAATAGGCATTCCTTTTCCTTTAAGTCGTATGGTTTTGCCATTTTGAGTTCCAGCTGGAATTTTTATTTTCAATTTTCCGGATAATGTTTCGATAATTAGATCACTTCCTAAAACAGCATCATATAAATTGACATCTACAGTTTGGTGTAAATCATTGTTCTTGCGAATAATTTTGGGATGATCTTTAACTCTTATTCTAACAAATAAATCTCCTCGATTCCCTTCATTACTACCTTTACCACCTTTGCTTTTTATACGCAATTGTTGGTCAGTATAAGCCCCTGGTTTTGTAGTTACCCGAAGTTTTTCGTTCTCTAATTGAATTATTCTGCTTGTTCCAGTAAAAGCTTCTTCGAGCGAAATCTCCATTTCAGTTTCATAATCACTTCCTTTTCTGGATTGCTGTCTTGCTTTTTGGCCTCTACCTGCAAAGAACTGTTCGAAAAAATCTGAAAAATCTCCTTGATTACCAGATCCGAAACCTTCGTAATATTGCTGATTTGGGTTTTGTTGTTGGTTATAAGCTTGCTGGTTTTGTTGCCAATTTCCTCCCAACTCATCATATTGTTTTCTTTTTTCGGGATCACTTAAAACTTCATTAGCTTCGTTTACAAGTTTAAATTGTTCTTCCGCTTTTTTATCATTCTGATTTCTGTCTGGATGGTATTTTTTTGCCAAAGTCCGATAAGCCTTTTTTATCTCTTCTGGAGTGGCTTTTTTATCAATTTCTAGTATTTTGTAATAGTCTTTATAATCCACGATTTGTAAAAATTAAATAATATTTGAAGCGCAACTAATTTCAAAAAAGGCAAAGAATGGGATAATTAAAAGCTTAATTTTCATTGAATAATGATAATTCATTATTTACAGAATTAACTCCAGGAGCATTCCATGCTATTCGTTCTGCTTCATCTTTTTCATAGTATGAATTTACAATTCCGGACAATGTAACTTCATTAGCAATAACTTTTACTTTAATATTATCATGATTAATAGTCCAATTTCTAGCCAGCGCTTTTTCAATTTCTTTTTTCTCTACAAGATCAGCAACATCAGATTTTATAGTTATTTTGTTTGTTACACCTATAACTCCTAAAAGGTTTTTTACGGCATCATTTGCGGATTCTTTTTGGTAATTCCAATTTACAGTGCCTTCAATAGTGACCCAACCATTTTCTACTTTTACTTTTATTTTATCTTCTGGAATAGACCAATTCCATCTAAAAGCGTTTATTATTTCGGATGCTATCTCGGAATCTGATTTTTTACCATAGCTACCATATCTGATGTCTATTTTTTCAACGACTGCTTTTACACCAGAAACCATTTTAGCAGCATGCTCTGCTTCTAATTTTTTAGTATAACTATCAACAGTTCCTGTTAGTGTAACAATGCCGTCTTTAACAATTACGCCTATTTCTGCAGCATGTAATAATGGTTCCCATTTGATTGCATCTTGCACATCTTTTTGCAAACTTTCATTTGTTTTCATAATTTTATCCTTGAATTAGTAAATTAGTTAGATACTACAAAGCTTAATAATTATGGCAAGTAAAATGTTATATAAATTTTAAAAAGACTTATATAATTCCTCTATTTTCTTACTATTATGAAATAATTTTGCCGTCTTCCATGGTGATAATTCTGTTGGTTTTTTTGGCGAAATCGTTGTCATGAGTGACAATAAGTAAAGTTTGTTTTTCTTCTAAGGTTAGTTTTTTAAAAATATCAAAAACTAAATCGCTATTTTTTTTGTCTAAATTCCCTGTAGGTTCGTCCCCCATAATAATTAGGGGATTATTTATTAGGGCACGCGCAATAGCCACACGTTGTTTTTGCCCACCACTCAATTGGTTAGGCATTTTTAATGCTTGGTCTTGCATATCGAGTGTTTTAAGATGCTCCATAGCGCTATTTTCGATTTCTTTTTCGGAGAATTTATTCAATTTTAAACCTGGAAGCATCACATTTTTTAGAACATTGTATTCAGAAAGCAAATAATGGAACTGAAATACAAAACCAATTTTCTCATTTCTAATTTTAGCCAATTCTGTATCAGTCTTTCCTGTAATGAGCTCATTATTTAAAAATAATTGCCCATCATAATCGGTATCCATTGTAGAGAGTAAATATAATAAAGTCGATTTTCCACAACCAGATTTGCCCACAATAGAAACAAATTCTCCGTGATTTATGCTCATATCAATATCTTTAATCACTTGAAATTTGATTGGATCGTAAAAATATTTGCTGATCGCCTTAGTCTCTATTACTTTATTTTCTATCATTATTTTCCTCTAATAATTTCTACAGGATCTATTTTACTTGCTTTAAGTGCAGGAAAAAGACCTGCAATGGTGGTAGTAAAAAGAGCAAACAAAATTCCTATAATATAAAAAATGCCACTATAATGTATTGGATATGTTTTTACGGTAGGTAACGAAGCAGTCTCAAAAGGGATTATACTTATTATCGAAGAGAAGATATACCCAAATATTAACCCAAATAGTCCACCTACAATACCAATAATTAAGGAAAGTGTAACAAAAATCCATTTTACATCATTTCCAGAAAACCCAGTGGCTTTTAAAATGGCAATACTGTCCATTTTTTCATAAATCATCATATTTAGGATATTATAAATCCCAAATCCAGCGACGATAAGTAAAACGATTCCAACTGCATAAGATATAATTGTTCTCACTTTACTTCCTGTTTCAAACTGAGAATTAGCTGTATTAAAATCGATGGTATCTAAATTAAATTTTTGTTTAAACTCTTTAGCTAATGCCGTAGCCAAACTCATATCATATAATTTGATTTGAATATCGGTAATATAGTTAGTAGGCTCTCCTAATATTTTTTGTGCTGTAGCTAACGAAGTATAGCTCATTGAATCATCAATATCTGCAATTCCTATTTGAGAAATGCCAACAATTTTTAAAGAGGCTAAATTTCCCCGCGAAGAGGTTATTTTTATGACATCACCTTTAGTAAGCATCATTTTATCGGCCAATCCTTTACCTATTATGATACTATTGTTTTGTAACAAATCATCTACGTTTCCTTCTATAATATAGTCACTAATCTTGAATAGTTTTTCTTCCGATAAAACTTCAATTCCATTAATTATTCCTGAAATTTCGATGGTTCCAGAATTAAAAAAAACGGGAGTTGTAATTTTTGGAGCTACATCGATAATTCGAGGATCTTTTTTTAAAAAACTAACAATTGCTTTGCTATTATAAATAGATTTCCCTCTATCTTTTGGTTTTATAGAGTTAATAAAATTGATGTTATTCTTGTATTTTTCTGATAATAAAACGGGTTGATTTTCTGAAGGTTTTATTTCATTATATAGTCTAACATGAGGCGTTCTGTTAAGCATCAAACCATCTAGTAAATCATTTAAACCATTCATAAAACTAACTAAAGTAATAAACATAGCAATACTAAAAGTAACCCCAACTGCTGCAACAATTGTTTGCTTTAGTCTTGCAAGGAGTAGGTGTGTTGCAATATTTACAATGAGTTTATAGTTCATTATTGTGGTTTGTATATGGTTTCATCTGCTTTTAACCCTTCTAGAATTTCTACTTTTTGGTAATCACTTAAACCTACTTTTACTTTTCTTTTTTCATCTTTATTAACCAATACAAAATTGTCTTTTAGTAAGTAATTGTTTGGAATTGTAATGGCATTTTTTTTGGTTTCAATAATGATATTAGCTTCAGCAGATAGGTTAGGATATAATTTTTGTGGTGCATTTACAAAATGAGCTTCTATTTTAAAAGTTCGAGAACGCTCGTCCATGATGGGATATATTTTATTTATTTTGGCTTCAAAAACCTGATTTTTATAACTATCCATTGTGACTAAAACGTTTTGGTTTAGCTTTACTCTTACCATATCATTTTCATCTACTTCAAGTTCTAAAAGGAAATCATTTTTTTGTCCAATTATTGCCAATGGAATTTGTGGAGAGATTAGTGCGCCTTCTTTTACTAGAACATCAAATAATTGTCCAGAAAAGGCACTTTTTACAGAAAAATCACTTTGTGATTTCTGGTTTAATTTTAAATTAATGTTGTTTTTGTTTTGTTCGTTTTTTAATTGCGCTTTGAGTTGTGACAATTGTTTTTTAGCAGATTCATAATTAAGTTTAGAATTCTTATAAGCCAATTCGACTTTTTCAAAATCTATTTCGGAAATAATTTTATATTCTTTAACTCGATTGTTTCTATCATAAATAGATTTATCTAGAGAAAGTTTATCGTATGCAGTTTGTACTTTCATTTCCATTTCTGCAATTTTATCTTGAATATAATGATTATCATTTTGACTTAATTGATAACTTAATCTAGCATTTTCTGTGTTTAATTGTGCTTTTTCGTCTTCAAGTTCAAATAACAATTGCCCTTTAGAAATAGATTGTCCAACAGTTACGTTTACGTTTTTTAAAATACCATTTGTAGTAGAGTAGGCGATGTATTGTCCTTCGGCTTTAATTACTCCGGAAGCATAAACACTTTCAGTAACATCTCCAATGGTTGGTTTTATTTCCTCATTTTTATCATTACAGGAAAAAAGTGTTAGAATTAGTATTAGAATTAGTAGAGATTTATATTTCATTGTAAAATATTAATTAAGAATACGATAAAGGCAGTTGTTCAAATTTACGATTAATTTATGTTTCAATTTCTGTATCCTTGAATTAATATGCAAAGAGAATCTTCTAACGCTTCGATAGAATGAGTTTCTTCTACAGGTATATCTAGCTCTTCATAAGTATCTATAATCTTGCTAAAAGTTTCACTAGTATACCTTACATTTCCATTGATAACTGTAAGCTTTGTAGGCACACTCGTTTTGTTCTCATGCAATATCATCCCTTTTTTAAATGCCAACACTATAACTTTAAAAGCAACTCCAGTGTGCATTAGTTTTGCAACTGGTTTATTTTTAATTTGCAATTCAGCGATTGCTTTTTTGATAATCATAATTTGTAGTAATTTTAATCCTTTTGAATAAATCCTTCATCAACCATTTTTTTATAAATCACTTGAGCTATTTCTTTGGTCGTTTTTTTAACACCGTTTGGATTAAATGTTTCTGTAATTCCAGACCATATTATTTTATCGTCTTCTATAGAATATACAATGGTTTCAATTATAAATGTTTTTGTAACTACATAATATTCTGGAGTACTATAATAGTTCAAACTTCTGTTGTAGTACTGGCTAAAATTATTATAATAATTAGGGTATAAGTTTCGTTCTTCAGGGATATATACTTTTTCTTTATCTACATCTATCAACCTCATTGTTATAGCACCATCAAAACCACCTGCTTTAATTTTTTTTCTTAATTCTTCTTCATTTTTTGTATTAAAATTGTCTTCTAAATAGGTATAAGAGGCAACACCTTTTCCTTTCAAATATTTTACCATTTCGTCTTCAACTTTACGACGATTGGTTTCGCTTTTAAGTAGCGAAACAACTAAAATTTTTTTCCATTCACCAGAATGAAGATGTTTTTCTGGGGCTCTCCAACTGCTCGTTATTTTTGTAGATGTACAAGAAATAAAAAGCATTATAAGTACTAAACAGCTGCAAGAAATTAACTTTTTCATGTTTTATCAAAAAATCGGGTTATACACAAAGCTAACTATTTTTATGAAACTTTTTCTTATATAATTTTCAGAAAAGTTACATTATTCATAGAATTTAAAAATAGTTATAAACAAAAAAAAGCCCATTCTTTCTCGGAATGAGCTTTTAAGTATAATACTAAACTACTTTTATTTCTTTTTTAGGAAGTAATTTGGTTTCTTCCATTTTAGGAATGCTTAATTTGAGTATTCCATCATTGTATTTAGCATCAATTTTATCAGTATTAACTGATTGAGGCAATGTAAATGATCTTGAAAATGAGTTATAAGAAAATTCTTTTCTTGTAAAATTGTCATTCTCTTCGTTTTTTTCTTTTTCCTTCTCAGCACTAATGGTTAGTACGTTTTCGTCTAAATCGATTTTAAAATCTTTTTTTGCAAAACCTGGAGAAGCAAATTCTATATTAAACTCGTTTTTGTTTTCCTTAATGTTTACTGCAGGAAGTGTGTGTTTCAATTTTTTCTCTAACCATTTGTTATCAAAAAAATCATCATTAGCAAAAAAATTATCCATTCCAAATGGGATCAAATTTCCGTTTGTTTTAATGAGTGTCATAATTTTAATATTTAAAGTTAAACATTGATTGTATGAGTAAAGGTCATTTTTTTTCAGATGTTTCACTTTATAGAATTTTTGAAAAGTATTATATAATTTACAGAATTTCAGATTACTTCCTTATTATAATTTTACAAATTCAAACAGAGACTTATTCAATTTTAGGATTCATTATTTCTCTACATTCTATCCATATACCAATTTAATTCTTTTTCAATTTTTTGGTATTTTAAAATGGCACTAATTATTTTTTGAAGCCTTACAAATGCAGTTTCACTTTTTATAACATAATCAAATGCTTTATGATGCATACAACTTACAGCAACTTCTATTTTATCTTGGGAAGAAAGTATAATTACTGGAGTTTCAATATTTGCTATTTTTATTTTATCTAAAGTTTTTAGACCATTCATAGCATTTTTATCGATACCATCCAGATGGTAATCAAGGATAATAATATCTGGATTTTTATGCAAATTTGCGATGCAAAGTTCCCCAGTCGAAAATGTTTCAATTTCAAAATCGGCAGCATTATGAAATTGAATTTCTAATGACTTTAAGAATAAAGCATCGTCATCAACAAGGAATAATTTTATTTTTTTTGAGTCTTGCACGATTTATTAATTTAAATTTTTAAGTTCACTTTTAAGTTCTTCAACTGCTTGTAAACAAACGTTTTCCATTTCGATTATCCAATTTTGTAATTCAGTTGTCATTTCAATATTGTTTACGTTGTCTTCTATTTTTCGGGCAGTATCTTCATATTTTTTATCGATACCAACAATTACAAATGAAGGAATGAGTTTATGAACTGCCGATTTTAATAACTCTAAATCTTTCTCTAACCAACTTTGTTTTATGGTATCAATTAGTGTTGGCGTTTGTTTAATGTAAACATTAATCATTTCAGTCATCAATTTCGGATCCGATTTTGTGAGATTGTCTAAGTATTTTATATTTGTGTGTTTAAGTTTTTTTGATTCTAGATTTTCAGCGGTTTTAAATTCTATTTCTTGAATATTTTTTTTAATTATACCTACTATTTTGCTATATAACTTACGACTATCTACTGGTTTTGCAATATAATCATTCATTCCTACGACTTGACATTTCTCTAAATCGACAGTGGTAACATCGGCCGTGAGCGCAATAATAGGAATAGAAGATTTTAAGGTATTTCGAATATAATCAGTAGCTTGAAAACCGTTCATTATAGGCATTTGTAAATCCATCAGAATAACATCATAACTGTCATTTTCTAGTTTTTCGATAGCAATTTTTCCGTTTTCTGCAATATGACATTCAAAACCAAAATCATCAAGTAAGGTTTTCATTAATAACTGATTCAATTCTACATCTTCTACAACGAGGACCTTTATGTTTTTAATATGATTGTCTACTAAGTCTGTAATTTCGGTGTCTAAAACTGTTTCGCCATGGGCTTTTTTAAAACTTAAAACAAAAGTAAAAGTAGAACCTTTATCCATTTCACTTTCTACATAAATGCTTCCGCCTTGTGCTTCTACAAGTTGTTTTACAATTGCAAGACCTAACCCAGTACCACCAAATATTCTTGAAGTTTGACTATGAGCTTGTTGAAAATTTTCGAAAATTTTATTTATTTTTTTAGGCTCAATTCCTATTCCTGTATCTGAAACTGAAAATTGAATAGTTACATTCTCATCGTCTTCGGTTAGTTTTCTAACAGCGACTGTAATTTTTCCTTCAAACGTAAATTTGACAGCGTTGCTTACTAAATTAAGAATGATTTGATGCAACCGAATAGAATCACCTATTAGAACTTCGGGAATATTAGAATCGTATTTTACGATTAATTTTAAATTTTTTTCTTGAATTTTAGTTTCAAATAAATACAACATCGTCGAGATAGACAATGATAATTTGAATGGTAATTTTTCGAAAACCATCTTTCCAGCATCAACTTTAGCTAAATCTAAAATGTCATTTATAAGCACAATCAAGGTTTCTCCACTCATCTTTATAGCATTTAGATACTCTTTTTGCTTGGGTGTTAGGTCAGTTTTAAGAATCACTTTTGTAAATCCGATAATCGCATTCATAGGCGTTCGAATTTCGTGACTCATATTAGCAAGAAATTGTTGTTTCGATTTGACCGCATTTTCAGCCTTTATAATAGCTTCTATAAGCTCTTTTTCAATTCTTTTTTGCTGGCTTACATCTCGAATCGAGGCACAAACTAAAAAACCATCGTCAGTATCTAATTTGCTTAGGCTTATTTCTACAGGAAATTCAGATTCATTTTTATGTTTTGCAAATAGTTGCATTCCTTCGCCCATTTTGCGTCCTTTAGGCTTGTCAAAATAATCTTCCCTATGATTTTGGTGTGTGTCTTTAAATTTTGACGGCATTAAGAGTTCTATTTTGTTTCCAATAATTTCACTCTTTTCATACCCAAAAAGAACCTCAGTTTGTGTATTTGAGTATTCGATATTTCCTTCTTTATTAACAATAATGATGGCATCCGGAACCGATTCCAAAAAACTTTGAAATTTTTTGTCTTGAGTATTTTTAACCCCCATTTTGTTAATTTGTTTTAATTTAAATTTCTTCTAACGGATTTCTTCTTTTGTGTTTCAATTGTTTAAAATGTGATGGAGACAAACCAGTTACTTTTTTAAACTGTGTCGAAAGATGTGCGACGCTACTATAATTCATTTTATAAGCAATCTCGGTAATAGTAAGCTCGCCATATATCATGAGTTCCTTTATTTTTTCTACTTTATGGTTTATGATAAAATGTTCGATGGTTACACCTTGCACTTCCGAAAAAAGATTGGCTATATAATTGTAATTATGATGTAGTTTTTCACTTAGATATTCAGAGAAATTTATTTTAAGATCTTCATCACTATGGTGTACCATTTGTATAATAATGGTCTTTATTTTTTCTATCAGAATCGATTTTTTATCGTCAATTAATTCTAATCCGGATTCTAAAAGTTCCTTTTTTAGTAGTTCGTATTGTTCGGGAGTCAAATTTTCCATGATTTCAACTTCCCCCAAATCCACTAAAACAAAGTGCAAGTTCATTTCTTTTAGTATTTCCTTAACCACTATCTTGCAGCGATTACTTACCATGTATTTTATGAATAGCTTCATTTATCTCAAGTAATTTCTATTTTAAAAAGATGGCATAAAAATTTACAATAGAATTTAATGACTCTAAAGGTAGTAAAATGTTTGAGATTTAATAAATTAATTTTTTTTCTTAGTAGGAATTACTAAAAGAGGAATAGTTGTATCATGTAATATATTTTCGGTAGTGCTACCTACTAATATTTTTTCGAGCCATTTTTTGCTATGACTTCCTATCACTATGATATCTGCTCTAAACATATGAGCAGTTTCAAGAATTACATCCGCATATTCACCTTCTTTTACAGTTGTGGTAATAGTAGTATCTCCCAAATGGTCTTTGACCTTTTCTAAAAAATCAAAAGCTGTTTTTGTTAAGAATTCAGCATCTGGTTGAGACGCATCTAGAGGCACAAAACCGCCAAATCCCATGATAGGATCATAAATCGTAGTATAATTAGAAGGTGTAGAAACAACATGTAGTAAAACAACCTCTGCATTCATCGATTTTGCTAATGAAAACCCAACTTCAGCAATTTTTTGTGCAGTAGGACTGTAATCTAATGCGATTAAAACTTTGTTCATTTTGATATCTTTCATTTTGCGGTTGGATTAAATGGTTAGGAATTAAACTTTTTGGTACACAAAATTCAGAATTTTAAAGACAAATAGTTTTATATAACTTTTATTAAAACTTATATAATTCACAGGTTAAAGGTTAATCTTCGATCACAAGCGAATCTGGATTAACCCCTAGATTAATTAAGTATCCAGTAATACTTTTCACAAATTCGGAGGTTCCGCACACATAAAAATTCTGGTTAAAATCAACAATATTTTCAATAAGATAATTGCGGTCTATTCTTTTGCCAACATAACCTATAACGTTTTGTCGGGTAAATAGATTTATAAAATTTTTCTTAAGCATTTTGCTTAATTCATTGCCTAGAATCACATCATCGGAAGTTTTATTACTGTATATGAGTTTGTTTTCCTCCATTTGTTTGTTTTTATATAACTCTCTAAAAATGGCAATAAATGGCGTGATTCCAGAACCACCAGCAATAAAAACCCCAGGACCTTTGTATTGTATAGCGCCAAAAACATCGTTAATAATTAATTCTGCTCCAGCATTCGTTTTGCCTAACATATTAGTAACACCATCATGATCCTGATAAATTTTAATCATAAATTCAAGATATTCCTTGCTACGCAAACAAGTAAAAGTAAAAGGGCGCATTTGGTTTTTCCATTCAGGAATATTTATCGAAACCTCTGTGGCTTGACCTGGGATAAAATCGTATCCGGCTGGTTTTTCTACTACAAAACATTTTACATCGTGGGTAATATAAAAGGAATCCAATACTTTAACAATATGAGCGCTCATAATAAAATTTTATTTGTATCAAATTTCTGTATTAGCAATTTGAAGATTAATACGTAATTTCAAAAAAAACTTATATAATTTACAGTTTAACTAAATACTAATAATAAGCTCATTTTAGTTTAGGTCTAGTAACTAGATAGATTTTCTATAAAAATTTCATTAAATTTACACAAAAACTTTGATATGGAAATTATAATTGAAGCCATTCAAATTGCTGAAGCTTTTAACATCAAAAAATTTCGAGCAGAGTTTGGCACAGAAGCTTTTTCTGGATCTACCTCCGAAGTTTTTTACGCACTCAATCAATCCAACCGTTACTTGTATGTTTTTGATTACGGGGTAGTCGTTTTTGGAAATTATGACGCCATTGCCAAAAGTGAATTTGTAGAATATATAAAAAACTATGCCACAACAATAGTCGATTTAAACCTGTTTGAAGAATACCGTATCAAATTAGACGAAAACCTCTCTAAAGCATTAGTAAAAGACGATTATGTAACCGTTCCTAATATAGATGCAGCCATTGTAGGTATCGTTATGCTTAATATAGGACAATCCGTCGCTTTAGAATATTATGAAGTACTTACAGGTGAACTAATTTCCTCCTCAAAACATTATATAGTAGAATTAGAAAAAAAAGGAAAACTAAGCATTTCTAAGACCAATTTACTAAAGTATATTGGGAAAGTACTAAATGTAAAAAACAGTATTGTAGATAATTTATATATCCTCGATGACCCCAATTTAGTTTGGGATAACGAAGAATTAAATTTGCTTAACCGCCGTTTGAAGCTAAATTTCGATATCAACCCACGTTTCAAAGATTTAGATTACCGTTTGCAAATTGTAGAAAACAATCTAACCCTTTTTACCGATGTACTAAACGTAAGAGAAAGTACACGACTAGAATGGGTAATTATTATCCTAATCGTGCTAGAAATAATAATAGCCTTACTCTTTCATTAGCTGCAAATCTAAATCTGATCAAGTAGGAGAGTAGCGTCACTTTTTTTTATTAAATCTTCAAAAAATAATAACCGTCACAGCAAAATGAATATTTTTCGAAGCCTGAGCACATTTTTTAATCACAGTTCTTAAACGAGAAACGACTAAACCACCACAACTCTTTCGATAATTTTTCGGCAATAAACTTACTATTGCCAGTTTTAGAATAATACAATACTAAGAAGTTTTTCATGCTAACATTTTTAGATTGTTTATATTAAAATCGACCAGTTACAAATCTTCTTTCGTCTCTTCTTCGTTAGGAGGAAATTCGGTTTTATTTAAAAAATCTTCTAGATTTCTTTCATCTTTTAAATTTCGTCTAACAAGAAAAACAATTAAAATTAGGGCAAAGAATGCCAAAATACCTATTGCGATCCAATTTATTTCCATTAGCTTAAGTTTTTAATAAAGTTAAAAAAGTAAAATTAATTTTAGTTTCTATAAATATTATTAAATGGTTAATAAAACCGAAACCCTCGCAGGGTTTCAAACCCTGCGAGGGTTAAAAGAGTAGTTTTTAGTGTTCAATTATAAAATCAATAATTTCATTTGTATTCTGTTGCTGATTGTGATAGTAAATAAAATTCTCATGATCCCCAAACAATGCAATGACTTCGGCTCTTTTTAGCATAGTTGGTTTGTTGGAAACTATTGTTTCATAAGACGACCAAGGATATAAATTCATTTGTTTCACAAAACCATGATGAACAGGATTATTATGAATGTAAAAAATAAGTTGTTGAAAATACTTTTCAGAAGTCACTAATTTGCGTTCAAAATTCTTTTCGAATAAACTTCCAGTTCTATTATGTCGTTTGTTGATAGCCTGAGTATAGGAATTAAAAAAATGAGAAAATTGTCTTGATGGTTCAATAATCTTCGGCTTTTCGGTAGTACTGTAAGTAAGTTCACTCTCGATAATTTCGGTTTTCTCTTTTATTCTTACTAATATATGAAAATGATTTTTTAGCAAACACCAAGCGTATGTTTCAGCAATAGGTTCAATATATTTAGTGTACAAACGTAGAAAATGGTAATAGTTTTCGGTTTCTAAAAATACATCTATTCCGTTATTACCTCTATTGTATATATGATAATAATTTCCGTGAGTAAGAGGAACTTTTGCTTCCATTTTTTATTTATTATAATTTTTTCAACTTTCAACTTTTCTAACCTAACCCTCGTAGGGTTTCAAACCCTGCAAGGGTTAATCCTCAAGTATTATTTCTTTTTCATTTCTTTAATAATCTTATTAGTTCTTCTATCGGCGTACATCCTGTTTAGTGAAGTTGCAGCCCAAATAAAGGCTGGAATCCAACCTATAATAGTAATCTGTAAAATAAGACAGATGATTCCAGATATAATTTTGCCTTGCAATAGTAAGGAAAGCCATGGTAAAAAAAAGGCTAAAACGTATCTCATATTTTTGTATTTTTTATTATTCTTAAACTTTTAACTATCCCTCGCAGGGTTTCAAACCCTCCGAGGGATAAATTCAAAAGCAACTCTTTTCAATACATTCTCTTGTTTTTGTGGTATTTAAAAATTCTACCATTTTATAATGAAAAATAATATTCTTTAATTTTTTGTGCCATCAACTTTCTTCTCGCAATAAAAATAAAAACCGTAAAACAATACATTTTACGGTTTTTAGTATTAAAGAATAACAATATTTACAACTGCTTTCTCAAAGAAATACCACTTCCTTTTTTAAGCAAATTAAAAATTTAACAATTCATGCGGAAAAACCGTAGTAGGTTATTTGACAATTAAGATAATTTCAATTTTAAATATAAAACGTTGGATGTAATTATTAATAGCATCAAATCGAGTGTTTTTTTGTGTATCACGTTTTTAGAACGAGAAGAACAAAAAATAGAGGAGAACTGTTTTTTATAAAATTTCCCTTGTGCTGTCCTGCAATTAAAACCATTTAGGGGAAAATGCCCCTTTTAGCAAGATGATAGATTAGGTAAGTTTGTAGTGTTAATTATTTTTATACCAATAAGTTACGAGTAATTATACAAATCAAATAAAAACAATTAAAACAATTAAAAATGAAAAAAGTAAAATTAGCCTTGTTCATAGCAACAAGTATTTTCGGAATGACTTTTATATCTTGTCAGAAGTCAGAAGTTGAGGAAGCAAACGCTCAAAGTATTCAAAAACAGCAAACTTCAAGATCAGTTGCTGCCTGTCCAGCAACGTATGCCTTAGTTCTATCTGGGGGTTTTGGAACGCCTGTCCCTGCAGGTTTAACCTCTTATATTTATAGAGTAAACCTTTGTAGTACACCAGTAGGCTATAATTTTGTCTCAGCCATAAAAATAGGAGCAACTCCAGTAACTGGTGTAACTGGAATTTGTGATATGCCAGGGGTAGTAGATTTTGCTTGGGCAGTAACTGGAGTAAACTCTAATTTTCCCAAAAGGCTACTTAAAGTACAAATTTCAACTGGAAATGCAAGTATAGTTGCAGTTACCTCAGTTTATTTACAAGATATAGAAAATTTTGGAACTACTGGATTGTTTGTGGCCATTCAAGAAGGGACTTCACAACTAATGAAAGTAAATGTTATTTCAGGAGCCTCAACTGCATTTGCACCTGTAGGCATTGTACCACAATACAACGGACTAACTGTTGTAGGTAATAATTTTCAAGCTATTTCAGGAACTACAAATGCTGTTTGTCCTCCAACTACAGGAGATATTTTCGAATATTTATCTACTGGAGGAAATTACATTGCAAAATATTCATATAAAAACCTAACGGCCAATGCAACATGGACTATGAAAGAGTTAGGGTTTCATTTCGATAGTTGTTGTGGTAGAAGATGGGTGGTAGGTAGTTCATCTAATATTATATCCAACAATACAAATATAGCTCCTTGTGTATTGCCTAATCCTACGTTCTTATTAAATACGAGTTTAACAGGACAAAATTTCTTTGCAATCTATGATTTTATGGCAAAACCATAATCGCAAAAAATGATAAATAAAAAAAGTCAGTAAGTGCATTCTTACTGACTTTTTCTTTATAATAAAGTGTGTTTTTGTATAAATTAGATATTCTTTTTTCCAATAGGAGTGTGATAAGTTTGGTCTATCACACTAACAATTATTAGGATTTAAATGGGGTTCATTAATCATGTTTTTGCTTAATAAACTATGAACATATTATTTTGAACTTTTTGATGTGATATCATTTTTATCTGGACCACCAAAACCTAAATTTAATGACAATAAAGAAATTAAGGTACCACCATTAACATTAAAAACGGGTTTAAAAGCACTACCAAGTTGGTATGACAATGCGATTTGTTCTGTCAATCGGTAGCTGAATGTGCCAATATATTGGGTATCACTTGAACTTTCTTTTCGATATAATGTATTTCCCTGAATGTCTTGTCCTGCTTCGATTAATGTTTGACTATTGCGTCCCGTGGCTTCAAATTCGATAGAGAATTTTTTAAAATTACCTGATACAGAAAGACCATAATCAATGTTGTTTTCAAAAACATTCGAATCGGGGAAATATTTTTTAAAATAATCTATATAAAAGTGTTCATAACGCAAAGTAGCTGATGCTTTTAAAAATTGCAGTTCTTTTGAAAAATTATATGAGGGACTCAGCCAAATTGAATATTTTGGAACTTCAGAAAAATTTAAATTATTATCAGGAAAGTTAAGGTGTATGGCAGTCGCTAAATCTACAGCAAAACCTTGTCGGTTCGTAATGTAGGTTTTAAATTCGCTGTAATTGCCTCCAACCGTTTCGGTAACGGTATCAATAACCGATGTAAAAAAAGTATCTGTTGTTGCTAAATCAAACTGCAATTCATCAAGATCACTATAAATTTTTTCAGCAATAACATCTACTTCTTTTCTCGTTTTTGTTTTTAACTCTTTATAAATTAAATCGGGAAGTATTCTTTTAATTTCTTTTATATAATCATCCTTTGTTGAAGTGGAATCATTTTCTTTGATCTTATTAATGGCTTTTAACACATCTGTGTTTATACTCATTCGTGTTCTTGTAGTTTTAATGTAATCGATTATTTTCTTC
Organism: Flavobacterium sp.; assembly: GCF_046153165.1. Lineage (GTDB taxonomy): Bacteria > Bacteroidota > Bacteroidia > Flavobacteriales > Flavobacteriaceae > Flavobacterium. The sequence continues at coordinate 29,272 of NZ_JBJXEN010000004.1, forward strand.
TCATCGTTTGTATTACCAAAAAATAACGAGGTACGATAACCCAAGGCAATGCTTTTTGTTTTAGTACTGTCTTGTAATAAGAATTTTTGTGTCGTCGCAACCGAAAAAGATGAATTTCGAATTACTTGTAAAAATCCAGTTTTTGGATACAAATAATCTTCTAAACTAATACCTCTATTTACAGCCCAATATGGCATAAATTCTAATCCAAAATCATTAGGTATAATTGTGTTTCCATTACCATCACTAAAGTTCGAATACAATGCAACTTCTAGCGATCTATATGACTTGGGTTGCAACATAACACTAGGTTGCATCCCTAAAATTGAAGCTGCTGGAGAAGTTGGTTTCGTAAGCGGATTTAATTTTTCTTGCGAATAACAAGCAGTAGTAAAAAGGACTCCTAGGAATACGATTATTTTAGTCATAATTTAATAAATTTAATTTTTAAAATAATGAAAGGATCTTCCGTCTCTGTTTTTAAATTTTCATGTCGTAGCAACAAAGTTGAATTGATATAATACTCAACAATGATGCTATCTGCAATTGGAGTTGGATTGTTAATATTACTATAACAATCTGTTTTAGATTTTATCAAAGTCTTTAAAGGACCCAAAGTTACTTTTCCCGAATCTATAATTACTTGTTCAGGAGCTGAGGGAGGATCGATAATAACCCGACCAATATTGCCATTAGAAATCATTTTTACTTTGAAAACAATAATTTCATTTTCATCACCTGTATAGGTAAGTTTTTCGTAACGATAAATTTTACTCATGATATCTCATTTTAATATTATGCTTACTCTATACTTCCCTTTTCAGCTTGCTGGATATATATAAATTTTATTAATTCAAACAGGACTATAAACTAAATATTAAGTAGGATCATTGTCTTGCTCATGATCGGGTAAAGTACTCGTTTGTTTAGGGTTATTATTTGGGGGCGTATAAGTAGTTTCTGGATTTTTATAAACAACAGCACCTATCTTAGAAATTTGAGTACTAAATAATCCTTCGATAAAATCGGCTCCGGAATAACCAGCCGCAACAATAGAGAAGATGTAACTTTTGTTAAAAACAGTATCGGAATCACTATTCATTAACAAATACAAAGCGCCAGCTACAAAACCTATAAATAAACTAAGCGACAACCGAGCCATATTTATTTGGGTAAATCCATTATTTGTGGCACTCTTATTTAAATCAGATATTTTTTTTAACCCAATTGCCATTCTAATACCTTGTCCTAGAACGCCAAGCAAACCGCCTGCAAGAACAGTATTAATAATATCATAAGCAGTCATAATTTCCATAGAAAAAGAGGTTTTAAATTTTAAAAGTTATGCGTAAAATTATAAAGAAATACTGTAAATAAAAAGGGTATAAATACCTGTTTTTCAGTGATATAATTTTAAATATTATTTTTTAAGGTTAAAATAGGGGAGGTTTGTATTTCTTTTTCATTTTAAAAAAATAGATGATGATGCCTTTTGCGGACTAGATTCTATTTTCACTTTTTTAAGTTGTGGCAATTTTTTTAAATAAATAAAAATGCCACAATTTTTGTAACAAAAAATATATTTTGAAAAAATTGTTACCATTTTTGTAACAAAATTTTTATTTTGAAAAAAAAGTTACGTTATTTGTAACAAAAAAATATTTTTTTAAAAAAAGTTACAAATGAAACACGACATTACCGTAACAAACCTGCTCGGTTTATCACAGGAGGAAATAGCCATGATATTAGGCATTAGCAGAGTTCAATGGGCTATGTACGAAACAGGAAGAAGAGACATTCCGCTTGCCGCAAAGCAACAATTAGCTATTTTACTTGTTTTTGTACAAAAATTGGATAAAAAAACAGACGATTTTCCGCATATAAAGATTCAAGAAGCAAAAAGAGAAAAGGTTTTCGAACAGCAAAGACTGATTAACAAACACAAGCAAATAATTGCAGAAAAGAAACTAAAAGCAATTAAAAAAAAATATGAAGCAGCTATGACTGCTTTAAGTCTAGTCGGTTTTTTAGAAACCAAAGCTGAAGAATCAGGAAAAGAGAAAGATGCGGTATTGTATATGATAAAAACGAAAGCAGCAACGACTATCGAGAAAAATGGGTTGCATGTACAAGCAAAGCACCAACTTAAGTTTCAAGCGCTTCAACAAGAAGAAATGATACTAAAAAAAATAGAGCAAAAGCTATAATTAACGTAGTATGTAAGCTCTATATAAGGCAACTTTTTTTTATGTTGTATTTTTTAATTCGATTTTTTAAAAAAGTTATAGAGATTCATTTAAGTTTTTGTTATTGAACATAGAATTTTAAAAATAAATAATATAAACTGTGATTTTTTAAATGTTTGGTACACTAATGGAATAATGACCTCAAAAAGGAGGTGAGTTGTTCAATTAAAATCAAACGAAAAATGAAAAAAATAATTACCTCTTTAACGTTTATATTTTCTATTATAATATATGCACAAGATATCTCTGGTAAATGGAGCGGTATCATTGAAAGCGGTAAAAACGAACCCGTAGTTTTCAATTTTACTTTCGAAAAAAACGGTGAGGGGTATTTAACAATAATCGATATTCCTGCGATGAGAGTTGCGAATCTTAAACCAAAGGAAACAGTTTTTTTAGAGAATAAATTAGTTGTCGATGGATCAAATTTAGGTTTTAAATACCAAGGTATTTTCAATAAAGACTTGCAGCAAATAGATGGAATGTTTACAGAAGGGATAAATGCATTGCCATTGGTTCTAAAAAAAGTTCAAATAGAAACTCAGAATACTTTTAAAAGACCTCAAGAACCTGTAAAACCATACCCATATATAGAAGAAGAAATAACATTTTACAATAAAGAAGCAAACATAAGCTTATCAGGAACACTTACACTTCCTAGCAAAACTGGTAAATATCCCATAGTAATATTAATTAGTGGTAGTGGTCCACAGGATAGAGATGAAACTTTTTATGAACACAAACCTTTTCTAGTACTTTCGGATTACCTAACAAGACAAGGAATTGGGGTACTCCGTTATGATGATAGGGGTTTCGGGAAATCTACTGGAGACCATAGTAAGGCAACCACCAAAGATTTGGCTTCAGATGTATTGTGTGCTGTTAATTATTTAAAATCTAGAAAAGTAGTTGATAAAATTGGATTAATTGGACATAGTGAAGGTGCCATTATTGCCCCAATGGTTGCTAATCTTAGTAAAAAAGTTTCCTTTATTGTTATGCTTGGAGGTTCAGGGATCTCTGGAAGTGAAGTTTCATTGTTTCTTGCAAAAAAAACACGTGGTTTTCCAGTACAAGATGAGGCTGCATATGAGTTGGCAATTAAAAAAGCAATTGAGATAGCTGCTGCAGATAAAGACATAACAGAAATTAAAAAAGAGCTAAGAATACATTACAATAAAACTATTGTTCCGATGCTTAAACCAATAATTAATTCTGATGTAAAAATTTCGGCAATTATTACAAACTTAATAGAGATGAGAACCACTACTTGGAATAGGTATTTTTATAATTACAATCCAGCAAATGAGTTACAAAAAATTACTTGCCCAGTCTTGGTGTTAAACGGAGGTAAAGACACACAGGTTCAACCAGAAATTAATCAAGAGGGAATTAGAAGCGCCTTGAAAAAAGGGCATAATAAAGATTTTACTATAAATGAAATCCCCAATCTTAATCATTTATTTCAAGAATGTGAAACGGGAGAAATGAATGAATACAGTACCATATCACAAACAATAGCACCATTTGTGTTAAAGCAAATTGCGGATTGGATATTGGTTCATAGTAAGTAATTTTGATAATAACTATTTTATTAAACCTTAATGGATAAAAAAGAAAAATTTATAATAGCCATAAAAACTAATGAAGGGATTATATACAAAATGGCTTCAATATATACAGATACGGTTGACGATAGAAATGATTTAATACAGGAAATCGTTTATAATCTCTGGAAATCATTTGATAGTTTTAATCAAAAATCAAATTTTAGTACTTGGATGTATAGAGTGGCTATGAATGTTGCCATTTATAATTTAAAAAAGGCAAAAAGAAAAGTAATCACAGTACCAATAGTGGGACAATATTTAGATTTTAATGAAGATGAAAACCATCGTTTTGAAGAAAAATTAAACCTATTAAAGCAACATATAGACAATTTGAATTTATTAGATAAAGGTATTGTAATGCTTTATTTAGAAAACAAAAGCTATCAGGAAATTGCTGAAATTATTGGAATATCAGAAAGTAATGTTGGGACAAAAATAGCGCGAATTAAAGAAAAATTGAAAAAAAAAATAAAAAAATAGAAGGATAATGGAATTAGATGATTTAAAAAAATCTTGGAGCGAAGTATCTAACCAAGCAAAAATAGATACTAAAATGATTGACCAAATTACCAAATATAAATACAAATCAGGTTTAAATAAAATTATTTATCCAGAAATTATTGGAATTCTAATTTGTATTCTTGGTGCGATTTATATTGGATTGCATTTTGATAAATTAGATACAAATCTCTTGAAAGGAGTGGGTATTTTAGCAATTGTAATTTTGGTGATATTACCTGTAATTAGTTTAATGAGTCTTTTGCAATTTAATAGAATTGGAGATTTAAATAAACCTTATTCAGAAACCTTAAAAGATTTTGAAATACAAAAAAAACGTTTTCATAAATTACTTAAAATAAATAGTACATTATCTTATTTATTATTAGTGACTATAATTGTTTTGCTTTCTAAACTCTTTGGAGAAAATGACATTACTAAAAGCAAATATTTTTGGATTTTTTCTTTTTCATTTGGGTATATTTTCTTGTTGTTTTACTCAAAATGGGTTGCAAAATATTATAAGAATTCATTACAAGAAGTAGAAGGTTTGCTAAATGAATCAGGGAATTAAATTGTTATTTCTAACTTTGAAATAGTTATCTATTTGTTTAAAAATAAATCTGATGAAGGAACAGTTACACAGCAAAGCGTAAGGTTCTACTTTTGGTTCAATAAAAAATTGATTTATGTACGTACAGTTTGTATTTTTGCTTTTATGAATGATAATTTTATAAATGAATACTTTGGGATTGGAATACAAAACGGTAAAACGCCCGAAAATTTAGGTGTTTTGTGGCGAACGGCCCAAAATTTAGGCGCTACTTTTATATTTACTATCGGTAATCGATATGCCAAACAAGCCTGTGATACGCATAATGCAGTAAAAGCAATTCCTTATTTTCATTACGACACTTTTGAAGCTTTTTTCGACAACTTACCCAAAGGAGCCCGATTGGTTGGTGTCGAATTAGATGAAAATGCGTCGGATTTAGAAACCTTTGAACATCCAAGACGTTGTGTCTATTTATTGGGCGCAGAAGACCATGGCTTGTCTAGAAAAGCAATGGATAAATGCCATTATTTAGTAAAATTTAAATCAGAAATGAGTTTAAACGTGGCCGTAGCTGGAAGTATTGTTATGTACGACAGGGGTTTGTCTAAACCACGTATTTAAAAAATAGTCTTACTTCCCAATGCAAAAATTGGCAAAGATGTTGCCTAAAAGCTCATCGTTAGTGACTTGCCCTGTGATTTCTCCAAAATAGTATAAAGCCTGTTTAATATCTATTGCCATTAAGTCTGAAGGCAAATTAGTTTGCAAACCATATTTTACTTTCTGAACTTCTTCGAGCGCTTTAAGAAGCGAATCATAATGTCTGGTATTAGTAACAATAGTTTCGTTATTGCGCAAGGCACCAGTATTTACAAAAGATAACAATTGATTTTTAAGTTCATCGACACCAATATTTTCTTTGGCAGAAATTTTAATTAACGATGGATAATTGATAATTGATAATTTTGCAGAAAGTAATTCTTTTTGTTCCTGATTTAAAGAATCAATTTTATTAATAACAACTACCAATGGTTTCAACGGAAACTGATTTTTTATTTTCTCAATTTCAATTTTCAATTTATTTTCATTGTCAATTATCAATTGTAAACTATCAATTAAAAACAAAACAACCTGTGCTTGTTCAATCTTCTCAAAGGTTTTTTTGATTCCAATACTTTCCACCACATCTTTGGTTTCACGTATTCCAGCCGTGTCTATAAATCTGAAACCGATTCCACCAATGACCAATTCGTCTTCAATAGTATCACGTGTAGTTCCTGCAATTTCAGAAACAATGGCGCGTTCTTCATTGAGTAAAGCATTCAATAAGGTCGATTTTCCTACATTAGGTTCTCCTACAATAGCTACAGGAATTCCGTTTTTAATTACGTTTCCTACGGCAAACGAATCGATTAATCTTTTTAATACAAATTCAATTCGGTTCAGTAATTCGTTAAATTGGGTTCTGTCGGCAAATTCGACATCTTCTTCAGCAAAATCCAATTCGAGTTCTATTAGTGAAGCAAAGTTTAGTAGTTCTTCTCGAAGTTTAGCGATTTCGTTACTGAAACCACCACGCATTTGTTGCATTGCAATTTGATGTGCCGCTTCGTTATCGGACGAGATTAAATCGGCAACAGCTTCAGCTTGAGACAAGTCCATTTTTCCGTTTAAGAACGAACGCAAAGTAAACTCTCCAGCTTGTGCTGTACGACAGCCTTTACGAAGTAATAATTGTATGATTTGTTGCTGAATATAAGTAGAACCGTGACAAGAAATCTCTATGGTATTCTCGCCTGTATAAGAGTTTGTCCCTTTAAAAATAGACAACAAGACTTGGTCTAAGACTTTAGTACCATCTACAATATGACCGAGATGTAACGTATGTGATTTTTGTTTTTCAATATCTTTGCCCGACACCGATTGAAATACGCTTGAAGCAATGGCAATAGCTTCTGGACCTGAAATTCTAATTACAGCAATAGCTCCAGCACCTGATGGTGTAGCAAGGGCAACTATAGTATCGTGGTAAATCATTTAGTAAGGTTTCGAGGTGCAAAGTTACAAAGTGCAAAGGTAATAAAAATAAAAGAGTATCATTTTGTTAGATTATCATCAAACGAGAAATCTTTTGGGTACAATTAATAAAAACGCAGGATTTTTTAAAATAAACCACATAGAGACATAGAAAAAAGACTTGGATAAACCAATTCTTGGTTCATAAAGCTATGTTTTATTATAACAAGTGAAATGCCTTAATATAACTCATAAAGTCTATGTATCTATGTGGTTAAAAACCAGAAAATGAATCACACCTAACAGTTTAGATCCTTTATTGGATTATATCAAATTTGAAAACTCAAATTATACCAAAAAAGGAAAAAAAATTAGTCTAAAATCACAACTATTCTTTTAAACCATATAAAGCATATAAGTTCATATAAATTATTTATAAAATAAAATATACTCGCGTAAACTTGTCATGCTGACGAAGGAAGCATCTCATCAAGTAAATTTGCTAATTATACGGAGATTCTTCGTGCCTCAGAATGACAAACGTGTATAACGATACTCAAAAAACCTTTACAACTTTGCTCCTCAGAGCCTTTGTCCCTCATTTACAAAAACAAACGATATTTTCTATAATTTAATGCAATACAAAAAATAGTATTATAATTATCATCCAAATTGGAACACGAGGATCCACATCATCAAATATTTTAGGTTTTTTTGAAAAAGAATAAACAATACCAGTCATAAGTGTAACTGCAAAGAGAATAAGATATACAATTTCGGAATCTCTATTTTTTGCTTTATTTCTGCATTCGATTTTAAGATATTCTTTTTTATTTTTAATAAGCGAATGAATTTCGCAAGTTGTTTCTACGTCAAAATTTTCTATATCATCTTTTAAAATCTGAATGGAAATTGCATCACCAACATTGATTTCATTTATAACTTCATCATCGTTAACACAGCGATAATCAAAATCGGCAATTTCGAAAGTAGATTTGTTTTTTGCACATTTAAATTCTACCCATTTTCTACCGTGTTTTCCAGTAATTTCTTCAAATTTAGGTTTATCGGTAACTATCAGGTTTTCAATAGATTTAAGGTCTGATGATTTAATTATGTAACTATCACTATTAACCATAAGGAATAAATACGCTCCAATAATGAAACAAATTATTGCTACTGATAGATAACCTTTACGTTTATTTTCCCAATTCTCTATTTCTTCACTCATTAACTTCAATTGACATTTCAAGCTTATTCACAGGTGTTCAGTTTTCGTATCACAACTTACTACAATATACTCGCATAATAAAATGATGGATAATTATACCCCAAAAACCTCAGAGCCTTTGTCCTCATTTACAACAACAAACGTTTGACTCTAAGAATTAATTCGATTGGGTTAAACGGTTTTGCTACAAGATCATCAGCTCCTAGTTTAAAAGCCTCGATAATGGTTAAATCCTCTTTCCCTAAAGCCGAAATAATAATAATGGGAATCTTAGGAAAATTTGATTTTACATAAGAAGTAACTTCTAGACCAGATTTATAAGGCAACATAATATCGGTGATAATTAGATCGGGTTGGCTAGCATTTATTTTATCTAATCCTTCATTTCCGTCTTTTGCTACATCAATTAGATATCCCTCTTTTTTTAAGAGAAATTCTATAATATTATTGATGATTTTATCGTCTTCTATAACCAGAATCTTTTTCATTTTATTCATGCTTTAGTTTTTTAGAACTTATATTGTAATGAAACATACAAATTATATTCGTTCTGGAAAGTATTCAATTGATATTCTTGTCTGTTAAATGATGCTTGTAAACCAGTAACATAGTGTTCGCCAAAAAGTTTGTAATAACCAGCACCAACTCGATAAGAATGAAAAGTTAATCGCTCTTGAAGTACTTGAAGTGTATTTCTTTCTTCTGGCGATGTTCCATATCCCACAAATGCAGTTAAATAATCATATTTTGTATCTAAATAATATCTTGTTGTTGCTGTAAATGACGGGTAAGTTTTACTGTCGTTAAAGTTTAAATAAGTTCTTAAATTAAACCAATAAGCACCTACATATTTTCCTACTCCTAAAACGCCTGCGTACAAATCTTTATCGGTTGTTTTTGTATATCTTATTCCTAAATCACCTTCCCAACTATTGCCTAAATTACGATAGTAGGAGTAGGCGAGTCTTAATTTTGGGAATGCTTCGCCATCACTAACAGCAATATCTGCATAGGAATAACAGTTCTTGTTTATTTTGTGATAAGCTTCTAGTTCATACTGAAAACCAGATATTATACTACTCCCAAAAGAGCGTCTATCTACAAAATTGATGCGACCTATAAGAGTAATTTTCTTTCGTTCCCGTACATATTGTAAGCCTACAAGATGCCAAGGACCGTAATTGTCACGACTAAAAGCAGTGTAGTTATAATTTATTCCAACACGATCCGAACTAGTTTTTGTTTTAAGTTCTACCAACTGTTGTTTTAGTTTTTTGTCGTCAGGATATTTTGCGACTAGCAATTCTAAGTAGTCGATAGCTTTTTCGTCATCGTTTTCTGAGTATATTACTTGCAGTTTTAGTAGTTCTAAATCTTTGTCTTCAGGATATCTTTTTATCGCATTATCTACAGTAACCATCGCTTCTAATAGATTATTTTGTTCTATCTCAAGCTTTGTTAAATAGATAAAGGCTTCTTTATAGTTTGGGTTTTTAGTAATAACATATTTAAGAAAATATCTTGAGCTATCTACTTGTTTGGTAATCATAAAAGTTCTTCCTAATGCTAGGTGAAAATCTAAATAATTAGGCGCATTTTGTATACCCAAACGAGCAAGTTTTATCGCTTTAGCATAATCTTTTGTGGTGTTTATTTCATAATGAGTTTTTACTAACAAACTATCGGTATCAATTTTTTGTGCAAAAAGATACGTACTTAAAAATAAACTAAATAATGCAGTTATAATTTTTGTTTTCATTTTATTCTTTTGCATTAATAAATCCTTGTCTGGTCATGGCTCCCCACTTTTTTTCTTTATTAGTTAGAAAATGTATATAACCTTTTAGTGATGCATATACATTTATAGGGTGGTATAATATAGGTTCTAAAAAAACCATTATAATTAGTGTAGATAACTCCCGAATGCTCGAATATTGCCTGTGTACTAACTGATCTAAATATATGGATATTAAGGTAATAGTGGTATAAAATAAATAGACAAAAACACTTACGATAAATAAAAACTCATAGTTCACACTAAAAAAAAGAATATCTACTGTTAGGACAATAACTCCTAGTAATTCTAGTATAGGGACAAAAAACTCGAAGAAGAAATAGTGTGGTAAAATGATTAATCCTGTTTTTCCGTATTTTGGGTTTAAAAACATTTTTTTATGTAAGTATAAAGTCTGTACAAGACCTCGTGCCCATCGAACACGTTGTCTTAAAAAAATAACATTATCTGAAGGAACCTCTGTCCAACAAAGAGATTCAGGTATATATTTTATTAAAAAAGCTTCTTTTTTCTCATGCATTAATCTTCGCATTCTTGTAATAAGCTCCATATCTTCTCCTAACGATTGGTGCCAGTAACCGCCAGCTTCTATAACCGTCGCTTTGTCGAACATGCCCAATCCTCCAGATACTAGTAGCAAACAGTTTGTTTTACTCCAGGCCATTCTGCCAAATAAGAAAGAACGTAAGTATTCCAATTCTTGAAATCTAGGAAAAAAAGTATCGGGATAATGTGACTTATAAAGCATCCCGTCTTTAAATATACAAGAATTAGAAATTCGTATAGCAGCGCCCGTTGCGATGACTTTTGTGGTGTTCTCTATAAATGGTTTTGTGAGCATAGCAATAGTATCTTTTCTAAGAATACAATCTACATCGGTACAAATAAACAGGGAATATTTTGCAGAATTTATTCCTGCATTAGAAGCATCTGCTTTACTTTTTCCATTTTCTTTATCTACAATGAGAAGTTTTGCATAAACTGGATTTGTAGATTTATAATGACCTTTTACAGGTTTTGTTGTTATTTTTTCTTGATAGAAAAAATCGACCTTAACCAAACTAAATTCATCAATTAATTTTTGAAGTGTGTCATCTGTACTACCATCATTAATAATTATAACTTCAAACTTGGGATAATCTTGTAACAATAATGATTTTACATTATATACAATTGTAAAGGCTTCGTTATATGCTGGCGCAATTATAGAAACTCCCAACGTATGATTGGATTTTATTAAGATGTCTTTGTGCAAATAATATTTTGAGTTGTAATAGCTTTTTATAGCTAAGTAGGATAACATAGCCAATAGTAAGTATATCAGAATATAACTTATTGAATAAAAAGCAGTAAAAATTTCGAATTTTCTAATTGTATTTTCTAATGTAATCAATTTAAATAAGGATTATTAACATGTAAAATAATTTGATGAATCAAAGCGTTTTCAACCTCATCTTCAATCTTAAAATTATTAAAATAGGATTTATCAATTTTATTGATACAATTAATTATTTCAAATTTTATATCAATGTTTTTCTCTTCAAAAAGTATTTGAGTAGCAAAATCTTTTGTTCTCTCTCCACCTATAGTCCCCAGTGTTTTTAAAATAGATATTTTGTTTCTAATATCGCTTTCTTTTTTAAAATGGTTAATTAAAATATCTTTAGCATCAAAAATGACTAATTCTCTAATAGCCAAAATAATTTCTTTTCTTACATTTTTATCAGGATGCAGGAGTAAATAAGTAATTTTTGATAAAGTAAGAGGTTCTCTATATCTAACAATCAACTTAATAGCAAGGATAATAATAGAACTATTACTATTTACTAACCAAGTATTTATCGATTCTGGAATGACGGATTCTTTTTGATAGATTAAATCTAAAATTTTAAGTTCATCGGCACTAGGGATTTTTTTGTGGTAATTATCTAAAATATCAAATTTCTCGTCAGAAAGTGCTATAAGTGCAATAAGCGCATTCGATTTTAAATATCTATTTTTACTATTTAAGTAGGGCTTTATGTGTCCTTTTTTTATTTTGTAATCTAAACTCTGATAATGATAAAATCCAAGTGATTTATAATACCATTTTTTGCGATTAATTAGTTTCTTACTATATAGGTTAAGGCCAAATTGCTTATAAATAATAAGCACTAAGTTCTGATTTACTTCTTTTACATTTTGTTTAATATGTATTAATTTATTGAGAATAAGATATTTGCACCATTTGTTTTGAAAAACAGCGCTTTTTTTAAATTCATCAATTTTTAATTTTGTCTCTTCAAATGTATAGTTAGAAAAAATTAAATCGGTAAGAAAATCATTTATAGACTTATCGATATCACTTTTTTTAATAGATAATTTATCTAAATAAAATCGGCTAAGTATAAGTAATACAATAAAATAAAGTAAAACAATGATGAGAAACGGTATAGCTAAGTATTTTAGAAAAATATAAAAGAAATTAGCTGTAAATGTTTTGTCTACATAGCCAACAACATTTTTAAAAGAATAAAATATGGAGATTATTTGCATATATTTCTAAAAAAATAAAACCACGAATTTTGTATTCTGAAATGAAGATTTGGGAATCTACGTGTTATAAAAAAATGTTTTTCGGGTGCTATTTTTTCCTAAAAAACATAATTCTAAAACAAAGAAATAATTTAATTTAAGTAAAAACTAATTTATCAGATAAAGTGTAATAAAATAACTATAAAGTACACAATATAAGGGGTTAAAATTTTTCGAATACACCCAATCCAAATAAAGCAAAATCATATTTTGCAGGATCATTTGCATCTAATAAGCGAAGATTGTTATCTAATTCGAGAAGTGCTTTTGCATCATTTTGTTTGCGAGAAAGTAATTCTAATTTGCGCGCTACATTACCTGAGTGAACATCTAGTGGACAGGATAGGGCAGAAGTAGGAATTGTTTTCCAAATACCAAAATCGACACCATTATTATCTTGTCTAACCATCCAACGCAAGAACATATTAATTCTTTTGGCTGCTGAGCCATTCATTGGATCCGAAATATGTTTTTGAGTTCTAGCTAAATGATCTTGCTCAAAAAATACTTTTTTAAATTCAGAAATACTTTTTTGCATCGAATTTGTTTCGGCATTTTTTGCAAATACCACTTCTAATCCGCTATGATTTTTATAAATATTTTGTAAGCTTTTTATAAACTGATGAAAATCTTGTCCATTAAACGTTCTATGAACAAAATTATGTAAAGACTCTAATTGTGATTCCTTGTGATTCATTACAAAATCATAAGGAGAATTCCCCATAAGATTCATCATTTTATGAGAATTCTGAATAATCATTTTGCGGTTTCCCCAAGCAATTGTTGCGCTCAAAAATCCAGCAATTTCTATGTCTTCTTTCAAAGAATATAAATGCGGAATTTGAATGGGATCACTTTCAATAAATGTAGGATTGTTGTATAGTTCGACTTTTTCGTCAAGAAAGTTTTTAAGCTCTAATTTATTCATTTCTAAATAGAACTTTTAAGCAAGTCGTATGTAAGTATAATTGGTTTTTTCACTTCTCTTTTTATAGCTCCGTTTACCATAATTAATTTTCGGTCCGCCATATCGGCTAACTCTTCGTTATGAGTTACTATCACAAAAGTTTGCCCTAGTTCGTCACGAAGTTTAAAAAATAAATTGTGTAGGTTTTGTGCCGTTTCGGTATCAAGATTTCCTGAAGGTTCATCTGCAAAAATAATTGCAGGCTTGTTTATCATAGCCCTTGCTACAGCTACACGTTGTTGTTCTCCTCCCGAAAGCTCATTTGGTTTATGATGTATACGATTTTTTAGCCCTAAATAGGTTAGTATTTTTTCCGCTTCCAACTCGGTTTCTGCCTTCGACTTGTTTGCTATAAAAGCAGGAATACAAACATTTTCTAAAGCTGTAAATTCAGGTAAAAGCTGATGAAATTGAAAGATAAAACCTAGATTTAGATTTCTAAACTTAGATAAATCCTTATCATTCATTTTTAAAACATCTTCTCCATTAATTTTTAATTCGGTTCCAGTAGCAAGTTTGGGTTTGTCTAATGTACCTAATATTTGTAATAAAGTTGTTTTTCCTGCACCCGAAGCACCCACAATCGAAACAATTTCGCCTTTTTGTATATGCAAGTTAACACCTTTTAAAACATGTAAATTGTCGTAAAATTTATGAATGTTTGATGTCTTAATCATAATTACTCTTTTCACAAAGAAACAAAGAATTTGCTTGAACATCAAATAAAGTTTTGTTAAGAAAAAATATTTAAGAAATGATTTAATTAATTTTGAATAAAGTAAAAATATTATCTACACATGAAAACACTACTAGTATGTTTTTTATCAATAATGACAATAAGTTGTCAATCGAAACCTAAAGAAATGGAAAAATTTGAACCTAATACTATGACTATCGAAAACGGAAAAGAAATTGCAATTTTTGCTGGAGGATGTTTTTGGTGTACCGAAGCTGTTTTTCTAGAATTAAATGGTGTAGAAAGTATTAAGCCAGGTTATATAGGAGGGAAAAATGAAAATCCGAGCTACGAAGATGTTTGCTCAGGAACTACAGGGCATGCTGAGGCTATAAAAATTGTTTTTGATCCTAGTAAAATTTCTTATGGTGAACTATTAGAAGTGTTTTTTGCTACACATGATCCAACAACTATAAATCGTCAAGGTGCGGATATGGGAACACAGTATCGTAGTGAAGTTTTTTGTACCAATGCAAAACAAAAAGAAACTGCATTAGCTTATATAAAACAGTTAAATGAAGCAAACACTTACGGTAAAAAAGTGGTTACAAAAGTTTCTGACGCAACAACTTTTTATGTTGCTGAAGATTACCATCAAAACTATTATAATCAGAACAAAAATAAGTCATACTGCACTTATGTGATTACACCAAAGGTTGACAAAGTGAGAAAAGAATTTAAAGACAAACTGAAAAAATAAATATGAGTTTACTAACAGAAAAAGAAATGATTCAGATTTTAGGTGATAACCATCAAATGACTTCTGCCGAATCTCCAATACGTCCAGATGCTTTCATAAAAACTGATGATCAGAAAATGCAAACAATCGAGAATCATTTTTATAATATCATGCAAGAATTAGGACTCGATATGACAGATGATAGTTTGCAAGGTACACCACATCGTGTCGCAAAAATGTTTATCAAAGAAATTTTTAGCGGTTTAGATCCTAAAAATAAACCTAAAGTTTCTACTTTCGATAATGAATATCATTATGATAAAATGTTGGTCGAAGCCAATATTAGTTTCAATTCTACTTGTGAACATCATTTTTTGCCCATATTTGGGAAAGCTCATATTGGTTATATTTCTAGTGGAAAAGTGATTGGATTATCAAAACTAAATAGAATTGTCGATTATTTTTCTCGTCGTCCGCAAGTTCAGGAACGATTAATCATGCAAATTTTTAATGATTTAAAAATTGCTTTAAATACCGAAAATGTAATTGTAGTTATGGAAGCCAAACATTTATGCGTTTCTAGTCGTGGAATTAAGCATGAATCGAGTTTTACGTCTACAATGCAATACGGAGGAATTTTTAATGAAAAAGAAAATAGAAATGATTTTTTTAATATGATAAAACCAGAAAAATAAAAACTGGCATTAGATTTGTAGATTTATACTTGTAATTTTAATTTATAAAAAATGTCACAAGAAATACAAATAGAAACTTATGCCGAAGTAAAATCATATAAATACACCAAACTTCTTTTAAGTTTGGTTTTTGATGCAGTAGGGATGTTGTCATACGCGGTTCCTTTTCTTGCCGAATTTACAGATATTATTTGGGCTCCAATTTCGGGTTTTTTACTTGCAAAAATGTATAAAGGAACAACAGGTAAGATTGCAGGTGTTTTAGGATTTCTAGAAGAACTATTGCCTGAAACGGATATAATTCCAACATTTACTTTAACATGGTTTTATGTTTACGTAATAAAAAAGGAAAAGTAGTATAAATATCTTTTTTAAAATTTGATTATTTTATAGATACAAAAAAGTGAGTTTTCAATTTTGAAAACTCATTTTTTTTGTATTTCATCTGTACTATTTTACTTCTCAACGAATTGTTAGCAAATATTTTGTGTTGTTATTTCTAATTTTATATTCTTTGCGATATAATCTAAAAATAAAATATGAAAAAAGCTTTACTATTATTGGCATTAATCATTATTAGTACGAATGGTTTCTCACAAAAACTCACAAAAACTAAAAAAATAGAAATTACAGGCACATTTGCCAATCCTATTACTTCTCCAAATGGAGATTTTATTTTGTTAACAAATCAACAATCCGAAGGTGTTTTATTATTGAATATGAAAACCAATAAACTAACACAAATCTCTAAAATAGAAGGAAGTGGTTATGGTTATAGTTGGGCAAATGATGGTGAATCTTTTTTTTTATAAAGTAAAACCTGAAAATGGTTACA
Source organism: Flavobacterium sp. (assembly GCF_046153165.1). Classification (GTDB taxonomy): domain Bacteria; phylum Bacteroidota; class Bacteroidia; order Flavobacteriales; family Flavobacteriaceae; genus Flavobacterium. The sequence goes on from NZ_JBJXEN010000004.1 coordinate 45,710, forward strand.
TCATGAATTCTGAGGTTTATAGTTATAATATCAAAACTAAAAAAACTGAAAGAGTAAACATTAATCATAATTATTTACCTTCCTATAAAGGAAATACTAAAGGAAGTAACATTGTTGTTTATACCAATATAATGACTCTAAAAATTGAAGCTATCGATTTAAACACTTTAAAATCATGGATAGTTACTAACGATGAAGGTCAGTTTTACAATGCTATTTTATCTCATGATCATAAAAAAGTAGCAGTACATAATGGTGCTAATGTTTTTGTGTATAATATAGATGGTTCAGGTATAATTGCAAAATTAGGAATCGGGATTGCTTCTTCTTGGTCTAAAGACGATAAATATCTCTTAGGTTTTATGGACGAGAGTTTAGATGGTCATGAAATAAGTAATTCAGATTTGTACTTATTTGATGTAGCAAACTCAAAGTCAAAAAAAATTACACAAACAAAAGATTCTTTTGAAAGTGATCCAAGCTTTTTTGGTTCAGATAAAATAATTTATGCTGATGAAAAAACGGGTCAAATATTTACTTCTCAAATTAAATTCTAATTCTCATGAAACAATTATATATATTTTTATTTACAATTATAATTTCATTAGTAGCGAATTCTCAAGTTATTGTTATTGATCCTGGTCATGGTTATGGAGCAACAATAAGTGATAATCCAGATGGTAGAACCGCAACAGAAATTGAAACTGCTCTTGAAGTTGGTTTAAGAACAAAAACTTTATTAACAAATAATTGTGCATCAGTTGTAGTTCATATGACTAGAACAACAAATGTAAACGGTTGGATTTCAGTAGATCAAAGGGCATTAATGGCTCAAAACTGGAACGCTGACAGATTGTTAAGTATGCACGGAAATGCAGGTGGAGGAACAGGTACAGAAACATTTTATTCTACAGCAACAGGATTAGTTGCTAATACTGAAAGCGCAGCAGTTCAATTAACTTATGCAACAAAAGTTCAGAATGAAATGGTACTAAATGGTGATTGGTTAAGTAGAAGAGTATCTACCGATATTAGTTTTTTAGGGTATAATTTAGGAGTTTTAAAACGTTCAACAACTGGTTGTCTAAATGAGATTGGATTTGTTGATAGCACAACTGATGCTCCAAAACTATTAAGTTCTACTTGGAGGGATAAGTTTGCATTAGCTTATTTTAATGCGCTTAAATCAAATTTAAATATGACTTGTAATGGAACAACTCATGTACCAGGAAGTTTTTCACTTACCGTAACTCCAGTTTGTAATGCTACAACTAGTCAAGTTAATCTTTCTTGGACAGCTTCTGCAACTGCGACTTCTTATGATATTTATAGAAATGGAATTTTGTGGGATACAAATGTAACAGCGACTAATTATGTAAATACAACTAATGTTGTTGCTGGAACTACTTATACTTATTCTGTAAAAGCTAAAAATACAGGCACAACTCAAGTTGTAAATTCAAACGGAACTCTATCTGCAACTGCTTTAAATTGTGCTATTCCTGGCTCATTTACACTAACTATAGCTCCAGAATGCGCAACAACAACAAGTAGAGTTAATCTTTCTTGGACAGCTTCTGCAAATGCAACTTCTTATGATATTTATAGAAATGGAATTTTATGGGATACAAACATAACAACAACTTCTTACATTAATACAACCAATGTTGTTACTGGAACTACTTATACTTATTCTGTAAAAGCAAAAAACACGACTACAACTCAAGTTACAAATTCAAATGGAACTTTATCTGTAACTGCAATAAATTGTGCAACTCCTGGAGCTTTTACACTAACAGTTATTTCAGAATGTAGTACTTCTGCAACAAGTCAAAATCGATTAAATTGGACTGCGTCTGCAAATGCAACTGCTTATGATATATACAGAAATGGAACTCTTTACCAAGCAGATGTAACAGGAAATCAATATATTAATAGTTATTTAATTACTGCTGGAACTGTTTATACTTATTCTGTTAAAGCAAAAAATGCTATTGGTCAAACTACGAATTCAAATGGAACTTTATCGCTAACTGCAATAGGTTGTTCACCAGGTGCTTTTACGCTTTCTGCTATTGCCGATTGTGCTACAACAACTAGCAGAATAAACCTGACTTGGACTACTTCGGCAGGAGCAACTACTTATGATATTTATAGAAACGGAAATCTTTACGCAAGTGATGTAACGGGGAATCAATTTTTAAACACTTATCTAATTGTTGCAGGTTCAACTTATACGTTTTCGATGGTTGCAAAAAATAGTGTGGGAACTATTACAAACTCAAACGGAACAAGATCAGTGACTGCAATTAGTTGTTTAGTAGCCGGTGCAAATATCCCTATAGCTGCAATTTCTAAAAATGAGGAATTAGTAAACAATAATATCTTTGTTAAAAATGAAATATCAGTTTATCCAAATCCAACCGAAGGTGAGTTCTTTTTGAATATTGATAATGTGTTAGATAAAACATTAGAAATTACTATTTTTAGTTTAACTGGTCAAATAGTTTATACTAAAAATATCAAATCATCTGAAGAAACTTTAAACCAAGGAATAAATATCAATCATTTACCAAGTGGAATTTATTTGATTAAAATTAATATTGATGGTAAAGAATACAATAAAAAAGTAGTGAAAAACTAATATAAATTACCTTCATAAAAAAACGCATTTGAAAATCAAATGCGTTTTTTTATGAAAACTAAAATCCTGAATCATCAGCACTAGGACCGTAACTTGCGGGAACATTTATCCCTAATAATCTAAAATAAACGCCTAGTTGTGCTCTATGATGTGTAATTTGATTTAAAGCATGCCTAATTGTTTCAGCTTTTGTTTCTTGGGAAAGTATTTGATCTCCCATTCGTAAAGTCCAAATTTCATTAAGTTTTGCTTCATTTTCAGGAATAAGAACTTTCCGTGTTTTCGCTAATGAAGCTTCATGTATATCTAAAAGTTCTTTTGTAGAAGAAATTGAAGTTGGTGTAAAATCAAAAGTAGCAAAATCTAATCCATCAGTTGTTAAAGCCATTTCAGCCCAAGCGGGTAATTCGGCAATATGAACAACTAGTGGTTGCATTTTCATGCTTTTTTCATGTGGCTGCCAATCAAGTTTGTCTTCTGGAACGAGAGAAAGGAATTTTCTAGTAACTATCGCTTCTTTCTCCATTTCTTTCAAAAAAATAGGTATTAAATCCATAATTATTATATTTAATAAGTTAATTTTTCTTTTAAATCATTTGCATCAATATCACTGTGAGAAGCATTGTAAATAGCTTTTCCATCTTTAATCAAAATAATTTGTGGAGATTGATGAACTACATCAAATCGATTTGCAATTTCATTTGAAACATCTCGAAATGCTATCAAATCTAAAAAATAAGGAGTGACTTTATCCTGAAAATCAAATTCATTTTCAAACTGTTTTAGTGCCATTCTGCTTACGCTACAACGTGTGCTATGTTTGAATATTACAACGGGTTTGTCATGAGATAAATTTATAATTTCATTTAGCTCTCCTAAATCGGAAAGGATATTCCATTTTATGGTAGAATTATTATTATTTTCTTCAGCGTTGCCAAACATATTTTTTAAAAAACTCATTTTGTCTTATTTTAAGCCATTTTGTCTATACTAACTACTGATTAACAGACATTTTGTCCTATTTTTCGTATTGGAATAACAATTGACGATTATTTATCAAAGTTAACTATTTATAATAAACAACAAACCTAAAAAAATATGAACATTAATAAATTTACAATCAAATCACAAGAAGCCATACAGGCAGCGCAACAATTGGCGCAAAGTTTTGGACAACAACAAATTGAAAATGAACACATTTTTAAGGCTATTTTTGAAGTCGATGAAAATGTTGCACCATTTATTTTAAAAAAACTAAATGTAAATATTCCGTTATTCCAGCAAGTACTTGATGCTACAATACAAAGTTTTCCAAAAGTTTCTGGAGGAGAAATCATGCTTTCTAGAACAGCAAATACAACATTAAACGAAGCGGAAATCATTGCAAAAAAGATGAATGACGAATTTGTTTCTATAGAACATTTACTATTAGCCATTTTTGCATCAAAAAGTAAAGTGGCACAAATTTTAAAAGATCAAGGTGTTACAGAAAAAGTCCTGAAAGCTGCTATTGATGGGCTTAGAAAAGGAGAAAGAGTAACCTCAGCATCTGCCGAAGAAACTTATAATTCTTTGAATAAATATGCTAAAAACTTAAACGAATTAGCAAAAAGGGGCAAACTAGATCCTGTTATTGGACGTGACGAAGAAATTCGCCGTGTTTTACAAATTCTAACGAGAAGAACTAAGAATAATCCTATGCTTGTTGGGGAACCTGGTGTTGGTAAAACTGCTATTGCAGAAGGCTTAGCACATCGCATTGTAGATGGAGATGTTCCTGATAATTTGAAAGATAAAATTGTCTTTTCACTAGACATGGGGGCATTAATTGCGGGTGCAAAATACAAAGGTGAATTTGAAGAGCGTCTAAAAGCGGTGGTAAAAGAAGTAACTGTAGCCGAAGGTGATATCGTTTTGTTTATTGATGAAATTCATACGCTTGTAGGTGCTGGTGGTGGTGAAGGTGCTATGGACGCAGCAAATATCCTGAAACCTGCTTTAGCTCGAGGGGAATTGCGTGCTATTGGTGCAACAACACTGGATGAATATCAAAAATATTTCGAGAAAGACAAAGCACTCGAACGTCGTTTCCAAAAAATTATGGTTGAAGAACCTGATACCGAAAGTGCTATTTCTATCCTACGTGGAATAAAAGAGAAATACGAAACACACCATAAAGTTCAGATAAAAGATGAAGCTATTATT
>NZ_JBJXEN010000014.1:0-3663 GCF_046153165.1 Flavobacterium sp.
AGAGAAAGATAGAGTGTACAGCAGGAAATAGCTCTTAAAAAAACAAATATAAAACAAAGAATATGAATTCGATAAATCCTGATGATTTTAAAGTAACTGATAAAATTGAGTTGTCTAAAATTCCGACCGAGCTAAAAATTGATGCCGATGATGATGAAAAAGAAGAAGCTTTAGACAAGGTTCAAATAAAATTGAGTAAGAAGCAAGATGCGATGTATGCTCATAATAAATACAGTTTCTTGATTTGTTTGCAAGGCATGGATACGTCTGGAAAAGATAGTTTGATTCGGGAAGTTTTTAAGGAATTTAACCCGCGTGGTGTGGTCGTGCATAGTTTTAAAACGCCGAATTCGACCGAGTTGGAGCATGATTATTTGTGGCGACATTATTTGGCTTTGCCAGAAAAAGGGAAGTTTGCCGTTTTTAATAGAACGCATTACGAGAATGTTTTGGTCACTCGCGTGCATCCTGAATATATTATGTATGAGAATTTACCAGGTATAGAAAAAGTGGAAGATATAAAACCCGAATTTTGGGAAAATCGTTTCGAGCAGATTAATAATTTTGAAAAACACATTGCTCAAAACGGAACGGTTGTTTTGAAATTTTATTTCCACATGAGTAAGGAAGAGCAACGCAAACGATTGTTAAATCGCTTAGAAAATGCAGAAGATAACTGGAAGTTTTCTGCAGGCGATATGAAAGAACGGGAACGTTGGGACGATTATATGCATTATTATGAAGAAGCGATAAACAAAACAGCTAACGAAATGGCACCTTGGTTTATTATTCCTGCCGACGATAAGGAAATGGCGCGTTATATTGTTGCAAAAATCATTTGGGAGGAAATGCAAAAACTCACGGATATTAAAGAACCTGAATTAGATCCTAAAGTGAAAGCGAATTTTGCGGAATTTAAAAAACAGTTAGAATAAGTAGTGAGTATTTAATCTACAAAATAAATAGATATAAAAAATGCGCTGAATTACAGCGCATTTTTTTATTTTCAGTGAATTTTTATAATTCAAAACCGTATGCTAAACGAACTCCTAATTGTCCAAAACCTTTACCTAGAGAACCATCGTTATTAAGTCGTGCAAAGTCATTGTAGTGTTCATATCGTAAGGAAATATCAATACGTTTTGTCGCATAACCAATACTAGGGGCTAGTAGCAATGAAGTTTTATTGTAATCATTCGTCACTGCAAAAGCAGCTCCAGCTTCACCCATAAAATAAAATTGGTCATTCCAAACGAAAGCTTTAAATCCAGCTTTTACAGGAATAAACCCCAAATCAGATCCATCTACTTTACTTACAAATAGATTTGTAAATCCAGTTGTCAAGGTTAGAGAGTATCTTTTTGTAAGATCGTATTGTAATCGAGCATCAGCGCCTAAAGCCAATTTGTATGGATCTGCAAATGCATATCCTGCATTTACCCCTAATCCTAAACGAAATCCTTGATCATAGTTTTTTGTATTTTCTACTTCTTGAGCATTTGAACTATTTGCAAATAACATTGAGATTGTAAATACCAATAGAAACTTAATTTTTTCCGTAATTTTCATAATTTATTTTTTGTGTTGTATTTGTTAAACAACGTTGCAAAAGTAAAGTAATGAACTATCTTAGATTTATAGAATTAATTTGTTTTGTTATATAATTATTGGTTTATTATTTACAAAGCCGCCTTTATTATTGAAATAGTAACAATAGAATTCAATTGTTCTATTTATCTTTGCCAACCTAAATTATATAAAATTGAATTTTTCTCAGTACACCAAAGAATTTTCCGAAAACATAAAACTAGCTTATCCTGTTATTTTAGGAATGTTAGGGCATACCTTAATAGGAATTGTAGATAACTTGATGGTTGGGAATCTAGGTTCGACAGAGTTGGCAGCCGTATCTTTAGGAAATAGTTTCATATTTATAGGAATGTCGATAGGAATTGGATTTTCGACAGCAATTACTCCAATTATAGCAGAAGCTGATGCCGAAAAAGACGACAAAAAAATTCGTTCTACTTTTCATCATGGTTTGTTTTTGTGTACCATTATTGGTGTAGTATTATTCATGCTAATAGTTTTGTCTAAACCTATAATGCTACTTATGCATCAGCCAAAAGCAGTGGTAGATTTAGCAGCACCTTATATCGATTGGGTTGCTTTTTCACTAATTCCTGTAATTATTTATCAAGGTTACAAACAGTTTGCCGATGGATTATCGAAAACAAAATATTCGATGTATGCTATATTTTTTACAAATGTAGTCCATGTATTTTTTAATTATGTTCTGATCTACGGAATTTGGATTTTCCCAAAGCTAGGAATAATAGGAGCTGCTTTAGGAACCGTAATTTCTAGAATAATGATGGTTATTTTTATGCATTTTATGTTAAGAAAAAACCATGAAATGAAAAAATATTTTAAACATTTTAGTTTTAAAGAAATTAGAAAATCGGCTATAAGAAAAATTATTAACCTTGGTTTTCCTTCTGCTATGCAAATGCTTTTCGAAGTAACTTTGTTTACAGCAGCCATTTGGTTGTCAGGTTCTATTGGTAAAAATCATCAAGCTGCGAATCAGATTGCATTAACATTAGCCACGACAACATTTATGTTTGCCATGGGTTTAAACGTTACTGCTATGATAAGAGTAAGTAATCAAAAAGGGCTAAATGATTATAAAAATTTGATAATCGTTGCCAAATCTATATTTATTTTAGCAATCATTTTAGAAACTATTTTTGCTCTTGTATTTGTGGTTTTTCATAATTTTTTACCGCATTTATTTTTAAATATGACCGATGTAAATCAAGCTATAGATAATGTAGAAGTTATAAAAATCACGGCTCAATTGTTATTAGTTGCAGCAGTTTTTCAAATTTCAGATGGAATTCAAGTAGTTGTTTTGGGCGCTTTACGTGGTTTACAAGATGTAAAAATTCCAATGTACATAACCTTTGTTGCTTATTGGGTTGTTGGTTTTCCTATTTCTTTTTATTTAGGAAAATATACAGAACTTAAAGCAACAGGAATCTGGATAGGGCTTTTGGCAGGATTAACAGTAGCTGCACTATTTTTGTACCTTCGTTTTTACAAACTAACAAAAAAATTAGTCAGAGAAAATTCAAAATAATAAATATAATTCCTACTAATTGTAACTTAAATAGTATTTGAACGTATAATTACCAAACAAATTAAATCTTAAAAAATGATACTATTTATTATTATCGGAATTATTTTATTAGCAGTAAGTTTTACAATAAAGAACAATTTGAATAATCCATTTTCAAAATTCTCAGGTATTATAAGAACTATTGGGATTGTTGTAATTGCTTTAGGGATTTTTTCTTCAATGTTTAAACAAATAGATGCAGGAAAAGTCGGAGTACAATCACTTTACGGAAGTGTAAAACCAGATGTTCTAGAAAGTGGATTGCAGCTCATAAATCCATTAATGGATGTTACTATTTTCGATACACAAACACAAAATTACACCATGTCGGCAGTTCATAGCGAAGGCGCTCAAGAAGGAGATGATGCGATTCGTGTTTTGTCAAACGATGGATTAGAAGTTGTTATAGATTTAACAGTTTTGTATAGAATTTCTCCAGCCGATGCTCCAAAAATTTTAAAAACAATTGGTGCCGATTATTC
>NZ_JBJXEN010000032.1:0-4018 GCF_046153165.1 Flavobacterium sp.
TATTCTTTTTTAAGGGGTTATTTTTTTCAAATAATAAGTATTATTACTATTCTCTTTTACAACAGATTACGCTAATCATTTTTGCCTTTTTTATGCCGCTATGGCTTTGTTTTGCCTTTTATTTTGGGTTCTGGCACTCTTTATTATCCTTTGATAAGATAAGAATCACCTTCAGTATGCCCAATGATTTTCATGGGTGGAAAAACTTACTTGTCAAAGCGGCTCCCTTTTCAATCATGGCATGGTTTGGCTTTACTTATATTACATTTTTAACACTCAATAGTAAAGATGCTTCTGGCATTTTTACACTGCTATTTATTAGCTTATCTGTACTAGCACTCCCTCATTTACAAGTCTTTACAAAGATCAAGCTTAAACCAGATTGATATTTGTTGATTACCCTTTTTTAGGAACATATCCTTTATAAATCAACTGTATCAATACACGGTTTCTATTATTTGTTTACAACAAATTCGTTTTTAATAACACCGCCGCTTTTTTCAAAAGTGTTTTTTAATATAATGTGTGCTGCTCTTACTTCGTCCTTGTATTCAATTATTTTATTGGTAGGATTGCAATTATTGAAAATATTATTTTGAATAATCGATTTTTGAACACCATTTAGTAATACTAAAGTATTTGACACATCTTTAATACTTGTAAATTTATTGTCCACTATTTGAACTAAAGGGCCTAAGGTACTTTCGTCTTTGCCACTTCTAAGTATAGCTATAATTGAGCCGGCGTGATTTGAGATTGCATTATTAGCTATTCTCATATTCTCAACATTATAATAACCTTTTTTGTCGTCCTCGTTATAAAGATTAAAAATCAAACCTTTCCCGTTTGTAAAAGAGCAGTTACTTATTAAGATACTATCTAATAAGCTTGATTTTGACGCAGTAAAAAATACTCCATTATAGCTATTTATAATACAATTTTTCATTGTGAAGCTTGAGTGATTAGGTGATCCAGAAGGGTCGCTAATTACAAAGGATTTAGCATTCAAGGATTGTAGAGCCAAATTTAAATTTTTGAATTCCAGTGAGTAACTTCCATTTATTACAAAAAGACTACTTAAATCAACTAAGCTTTTAAATGTTATTACTTTACTATTTTGGCTTGTAAAAATTACATTTTGTTTTATTTGAATGTTTGAAGGGAACGTATAATTATTATTGGTAAGGTGAATAGAGAGTCTGGTATTCTTATATTTTTCTAATGCTGCAGTAATTTCTTGCTCTGAATTACAATCTACTGAAACTATATTTTCGATATCCTTTTTGAAAGCATACCATTTTGCACCACAATTAGTGTATGCGTTTTCTAACACACGGTTTAAATTGCCTTTAGCCTCATAGCCTGGCCCTTTACTTAAGGAACTGTTTAGTTTTAAGCTAATCAATTGCTTTAACGAATCTGAAATTAAGCTTCCACCTTTTGTTTTAGCTATTGGTATAAATAGTTCACCATTTTTTTTAATGGTAGTTTGATATTTATAAAATCCCTGAATTAAATTCTTTTCCAAATCGTTGTTCACCCCGTTATTGGAAAATTGTATACCACTAATATCATCATAAATATGGTAGATGGTGGTATCGGTTTTACTATAAAAAAGGTTATTTAAAAATTGAACATTTTTTGGTTGCAAACTTCTTTCTGTATTACTGCCCTCGCAAAAACTAATAGGGGAACAATCATAAAAGCTGTTATTTGCAATGACTGCGTCAGATACGCCTACATACCTTATAGCAGGGGAGTTGGGCACTCCATTCATAATAGATAAAGGTGACCTAAAATCTACTCCTTTGCACTTATAAAAGAAGTTATTAACTATTAAATGACCTTTATTAATTACTCTAACTCCGCCAGTTCCTTTTTTACCATTGCCCAGGAATACATTGTTTTCAATAATATTGTAATTCCCATGCCTTAAAACAACCGCACCTTGGCATTCCTTAAATAAGTTATTCTTTACTATATTCTCTCCTGACTTGATAGAAATAATTTCAGCCTCCCCATCGCATTTTTCAAAGTAATTGTCTTCTATTTTTGTATTTGAATTAAATTCACAATGTTCTGAAACTCCTACTCTGATTATTTCCCCTCCATTTGATGCCAATGGAATTCTCAAACCAAAATAATTATGATCAATGGAGTGATAATTGGCCCTGCTTCTATCGTCTTCTAAAATAACCGCTAGTAAAACGCCTAAATTCTTTTTGTTTAGGAAAGAACAATGATCAATGCGATTATTTTTCCCATATAAAGCAACCCAATAATTTTCATCGATTCTTTTGGGGTTATTGAAATCATTAATTACGGTGTTTGTGACCCTGCAATTATTGCCTATTTCGTTATTATTAATACTAAATTTAATAACAGCCTCTTCACCCGCATAACCTTTTGTAAAGTAAAACCCGTCTATTACTATATAATTACCACCAAGTAATAATTTGGAATTTCCAGTAATGAATACTTTTCCTTTTGTTTCAGCTTTAAAAACAATGGGATTTTCTTTATTCCCTTTACAATTCAATTTAAATGTTATATTTTCCCAGATTCCATTTTTTAAGATAATAGTATCTCCAGGCTTGGCATTCTTATTAGCAATTTCAATTTCATTACTATTCGACACAATTGCGTTGGAAGCAAATGCATTAATGCCTATAGTAAAGCTTAAATAAAGAAATAACAATCGTAACATAACTTTTAGATTTTGTAAATTTATATTTATAACATTAGGTATTTAAATCATTACACTAAAATGATTTTTTGAACAGGGCCTAGTTTATGTAATAAATTATTTTAATATGATTTTTTATATTTTAAAAGCCGCTAAATAAATATATACATTTTATTGGCTTTCAATATAGTATTTAACGAAATCCTTTTCGTAAAAATACCTACTCTTTTGTCAATGGTTATTCAGGTTTTCAAGTGTATTCATGGTTTTTAATAGGTTGATCAATCCTTGAAAAATAAGAGGCCGCTATTGCTAGCGGCCTTTGTTATATTTCAGATTGATTGTTTGATTTGTCAAAAAATCTTAGCAGATTAAAAATCCAATAATTTTTTTCTAAACTTAATATACGCCGCTTTTGTATCTTTTATAAATATTGCTTCTGATTTTGCATGCGTATACATATAGGATAATTTCGTTTTATCGATTGGCTTAGTGAGCATTTGACTTCGATAATGGGTAACTGAAAAATTGATAATTTTTGTCATTATCTCAATGGTACTGATTCCTTTATCCGTTAAGGTATATAAAAATACTTTTTTATTAGTTGGATGATTTCTTTTTTCAATTAAACCATCAGCAACTAAAGTTCTTAAACGATCAGCCAATACCTTAGAAGCAATTTTTTCTTTTATTTCAAGTAATTGTCCGTAAGTATATTGTTGGCGGAATAACATATGTCGTATAATCAACAAAGTCCATTTATCTCCAATTACATCTATACCAGTGGTAATTGGGCAATGTGATCTTAAAGGGGTACTATACATACGCTTTTAGTTGAATTTACTAATAATTAGTTAGTTTGCTCTATTTTATAGGTTTATGTTTTGACTTTACGAAATATGTTCAAGTTTATTTTGTTTATTCGACTAAAGTTTCTACAATTAATGACAAATATCATACCTTAAGTCATTGTTTTTAACATGTGTAAGATAGGTTTGAGGCAGTTCGAAGAAATCATATTAAAATATTATGCTATAAATTAAGGATAATACATTAACTAATTTCATACACAAGGATATTTATGAGGTTAATTTATATTTTTATATTTTTTTATTTATTGATTCATTTTGATGCTAAGTCACAAAATAATAAATTAGATAAATTATATTATGCGCACATTGATAAAGAACTTTATTTGCCAGACGAAAATATATGGTTTAAAATATATATTCACAACCCCTATTTCCTTGACAGTAAAACAAGTAATATTTATGTTGACTTGGTGGATGAAAATAAAAAACTGCTTGAACACCAAGTTTATCTAACTTATTT
>NZ_JBJXEN010000033.1:0-38807 GCF_046153165.1 Flavobacterium sp.
TTAAGTTGTTGTTAAAATTCAAATACGATGAAACTTTCATAGCGGTAAAAAAATTAATTAATTTTTATAAAGATGATTATATAATTGATTGTCCATGTGAAACAAATTTTTAAATACACAAGTATAACTTTTAGATTATTATTTTTTTACCTTTAATTTAAATATTCCAAAACTTAAGACTTAATAATGCCTTTTTTTATCCAAGTTATTTTACCACTCACACTTCCACAAACTTTCACTTACAGAGTTTCGGAAGCAGAATTCGAGTATCTGAAAGTAGGTATGCGAGTGGCAGTTCCTTTTGGCAAAAGTAAATTTTATACAGGTTTGGTTTCGGAGCTACATCACAATGCGCCAACTTTATATGAAGCCAAAGAAATTCATCAAATTATCGATGATAAACCCATTGTAACCGAAATACAATTACAACATTGGCAATGGATTGCATCGTATTATATGTGTACGCTGGGCGAAGTTTTTAGATGCGCTTTGCCATCGGCATTGCAATTAGAAAGCGAAACAATTATTTCTGCCAAAAAAGATTTTTCGGTTAATGAAAACGAACTTTCGGACGAGGAATATCTATTGGTAGAAGCCTTAAATCAGCAAAGTTCTCTAAAAATAAGTGAGGTTACTTCGGTTTTAAATAAAAAGAAAGTTTTTCCAGTCATTCAGCAACTTCTGGCTAAAAATATCATTACGCTTCAAGAAGAAATGGTCGAAGAATACAAACCCAAATTGGTGCGTTATATTCGGTTGTTTTCTGAGTTTAATTCTAATAAAAAACTGGAAGAATTATTATTGGTTCTAAAAAATGCGCAGAAACAAAAAGAAATATTATTAAGTTATTTTCAATTACAAGCTTCTATAAAAAAGCCTATTTCTGTCAAAGAATTGACGGAGTTTTCTGGAGCAACTTCGGCGACTGTAAAAGCATTGATTGATAAAGAAATTTTTGAAGAATATTATATTCAAGAAGACCGAGTTTCGTTTGATGATGTAAATGAAAGTCAGATTGTATTAAGCGAGCCACAAAACAAAGCTTTGTCGGAAATTAAAACAATTTTCGCTTCAAAAGAAGTTTGTTTGCTCCACGGAATTACAGCTTCGGGAAAAACAGAAGTCTATATTAAGTTGATTGAAAGATTTTTAGAGCAGAAAAAACAGTGTTTGTACTTGTTGCCAGAAATTGCGCTTACAACACAATTGGTTTCTAGATTAACGAAACATTTTGGAAATAAAGTAGCTGTTTTTCATTCAAAATATAGCAATAACGAGCGTGTTGAAGTCTGGAATCAGGTTTTAAATTCATCCGAGAAAGCTCAAATTGTTATTGGAGCTCGTTCGGCAATGTTCTTGCCTTTTCAAGATTTGGGTTTCATTATTATCGATGAAGAGCATGAACAAACATTTAAACAAACTGATCCTGCGCCAAGATATCATGCTCGTGATGCAGCGATTGTTTTAGCAAATTTTCATAAAGCTAAAGTGTTGTTAGGTTCCGCTACGCCAAGTATCGAAACGTATTTTAACACCCAAAATAACAAATACGGATTGGTCGAATTGCACGAACGTTTTGGAAATGCTGTTTTACCAGAAATAGAGTTGGTCGATTTAAAAGACAGCTATTTCCGCAAAAAAATGACGGGACATTTTAGCCAAAATCTAATCGATTCCATTGCCGAAGCTTTATCGAACGGTGAACAGATTATTTTGTTTCAAAATCGTCGTGGGTATTCGCCAGTGATCGAGTGTATGACTTGTGGTCACGTGCCACAATGTCCGCAATGTGACGTGAGTTTAACCTATCATAAGTTCAAAAACCAGTTGCGTTGTCATTATTGTGGTTACAGTATTGCCAAACCAACTAATTGTCACGCTTGTTCGAGTATCGATTTGACTTCAAAAGGATTTGGAACCGAACAAATTGAATTGGAATTGGCGTCGTTATTTCCGACAAAAAATATCAAACGAATGGATCAAGATACCACTCGAGGTAAATATGCTTTCGAGAAGTTGATTGATAGTTTCAAAAACCGAGAAATAGATATTTTGGTTGGGACACAAATGCTTGCCAAAGGATTAGATTTTGATAATGTATCGCTTGTAGGAATCCTTAATGCCGATTCGATGTTGTATTTTCCAGATTTCCGAGCTTTTGAACGCAGTTTTCAAATGATGACACAAGTGTCGGGTAGGGCAGGACGATCAGATAAGAAAGGAAAAGTGATTATTCAAACTTATAATACAAATCACAATACGATTCAGCAAGTAGTGCAAAATGATTATTTATCGATGTTTAAAGAGCAATTGTACGAAAGGAAAATATACAATTATCCGCCTTATTTTAAGTTGATTAAATTAACATTAAAACAAAAAGATTTCGATAAGCTAAAAGAAGGTTCTATGTGGTTGTATCAGGTTTTGAAACAGCAGTTTGACATTCCTGTTCTTGGTCCGGAAGAACCAGCAATAAATCGGATTAGGAACGAGTATATAAGAACAATTTTGATAAAAATTCCACAAGAAAAATCATTAGGAAGCACAAAAAAAACCATTCAAAAAATTCTGAATAGTTTCGAGTCTGTTTCGCAATTTAGAGCTATCAAAGTAGCTGTAAATGTTGATTTTTATTAAAAATCTAAAGCTTTAGCTAAATCTTCTTTTTTGTTTCGGCTTAATGGGATTTTAGTAATTCCAATTTCTGCAAATTTGCTGTTAAATTTCTCAATCTTATCTATATTAATAATAAAAGATTTGTGAACGCGGATAAATTTCTCTTTAGATAAGTCTTGTTCAAAGGATTTCATGGTTGATAAAACCAAGTGACTGTCGTCTTCGGTTACAATTTTTACATAATCGCCATAAGCTTCAATCCATTTTATTTTTGCAGTATAAATTTTTAGTTTTTTTAAGTTGCTTTTTATGAAAATATGATCTCCTTCTTCTTCAAAACTATCTCTTCGAAGCTGGTGCATATCTATAGCGCGTTTTACAGCAGCATTAAACCGTTCTTTGGTGATTGGTTTTTGCAAATAATCTGTTGCATCATAATCAAATGCTTTTACAGCATATTCCGCTTTTGATGTGATAAATATAGTTTGTGGTTTTTCTTTTAGACCATCTAAAAGGTTAAAACCGCTTATTACAGGCATTTCTATATCTAAAAACAATAAATCGACAGGTTTTGTAGTCAAACAATTTTTAGTTTCAACAGCATTTGAAAAATCACCTACTAAAGTTAAGTTAGGATGAGATTCTACTAGTTTTGTAACCAAAATTCTTTGAATAGAGCTGTCATCTACAACAATACAGTTCAATTTCATAACATCATTTTAATACATTGATAATATAAATATAGCTTTTTTTATTTAGCAACCAAACCTTTTTCGGAAAAATATTCACTTTCATCGATTATTTCTGCATTTCGCTTGTGTATTAAAATTTAAACACTACTTTTGCACCCATATTTTTAACAAATAAAATTTTATATTATGAATCATTATGAAACTGTTTTCATCTTGAATCCCGTTTTATCTGAAACCCAGGTAAAGGAAACAGTAAGCAAATTTGAAGATTATTTAACTTCAAAAGGAGCTACAATGGTATCCAAAGAGGATTGGGGCTTGAAAAAGATGGCTTACGAAATTCAAAACAAGAAAAGTGGTTTTTACCATTTATTCGAATTTACAGTTCCAGGAGAAGTGTTAATTGGTTTTGAAACTGAATTTAGACGTGACGAACGTGTTATGCGTTTCTTAACTGTAAGTTTAGACAAACATGCAATATCATGGGCTGAGAGAAGAAGAGCAAAATTAAAAGCAACTAAAGCGTAATCATTATGTCAACATTACAACAATCAGCTTCAGGAAAAAAAGACGGAGATATTAGATATTTAACGCCTTTAAACATAGATACGAACAAAACTAAAAAGTATTGTCGTTTCAAAAAATCTGGAATCAAATATGTAGATTACAAAGATGCAGATTTCTTATTGAAATTCGTAAACGAGCAAGGTAAAATTTTACCACGTCGTCTTACAGGAACTTCATTAAAATACCAACGTAAAGTGTCAGTTGCTGTAAAAAGAGCACGTCACTTAGCATTTATGCCATACGTTGCCGATTTATTAAAATAATTTAAAAACTCAAAGTTGTTGGTTTTTCTACAATGAAAACCTAACTTCTCTAAAAAGGACATCAACATGGAACTTATATTAAAACAAGACGTACAAAATGTTGGCTTTAAAGACGATATCGTATCTGTAAAAGCAGGTTACGGTCGTAACTTTTTAATTCCTCAAGGATTTGCTCATATGGCAACTTCTTCTGCGAAAAAAGTATTAGCTGAAAATTTAAAACAAAGAGCTCACAAAGAAGCTAAAGTTGTTGCAGACGCAAAAGCATTAGGAGAAGCTCTAAAAGCTATCGAAATCAAAATTTCTGCAAAAGCAGGTGGTGAAAAACTTTTTGGTTCTATCACTAACATAGACATCGCTGAAGCTTTAGCTAAAGGTGGTCAATCTATTGACAGAAAATTTATTACTTCAGGTATTGTAAAAAGAACAGGAAAATATAATGCTTCAGTTCGTTTACACCGTGATGTAATTGTAGATTTAGCTTACGAAATTGTTGCTGAACAAGCATAATTTCAAGTAAATATTTTTAAAAGCCTTCTTGAAAAAGAAGGCTTTTTTTTTAATCTAAAATCTAATATTGAAAATGAAATACGACAGACTAACCAAAGAGCAATTTGAAGAATTGCATCTAGAATTTATAAATTTTCTTTCAACTCAATCTATTGATAAAGATGAATGGGATAAAATTAAACTTGAAACACCAGAGATAGCTGAGCAGGAATTAGATGTTTTTTCAGATTTAATCTGGGAAGGAGTTCTAACTAGAGCTGAATATTTAGAACATTTCTCTAAAAATTATATTTTTCTTTTTCATTGTTTTGATACTTATGTACAATCTATAGTATTAAAATCAGTTGTAACGGAAATTGATTTTTTGACTAAAGAAGGTTTACAATGGTTAAGTGATAATATGTTTACTGATAATATTGAAATGAAAGTAGGCAAAAAAGAATTTACAGAAGAAAGAAATACGTCACTTTTCGAATTGATACAACAAGGTGCTTTTTTGAGTGACGGGCAGTTATTTAAACAAATAAATGATATAATAGAATCATAATTTTATCTGTTAAATTCAATAAAATTGGTTATTTTAGTCCTCATAAACTAGAATAGCCAATTTTATTATTTATGGACGTTTTACAAAAGATACAATCTTTAAGAGAGGAACTTAATCTTCACAATTATAATTATTATGTTTTAGATAACCCCACGATTTCAGATTATGATTTTGATGCAAAACTATCTGAACTTCAAATTTTAGAAGCAAAATATCCAGAATATTTTGATGAAAATTCACCAACACAACGAGTAGGTGGTTTTATTACTAAAAATTTTAAAACAGTAAAACACAATTACCGAATGTATTCGCTAGAGAATTCTTATTCGAAAGAAGATCTGTTGGATTGGGAAAATCGAATTCAAAAAGTTCTTGGAGATGTTTCATTAGAATATATTTGCGAGCTAAAATATGATGGAGCCTCCATTTCTATAACTTACGAAAACGGAAGATTAGTACGTGCTGTAACTCGTGGTGATGGTTTTCAGGGTGACGATGTAACTAATAATATCAAAACAATAAAAGCAGTTCCCATAAAATTAAAAGGTGATTTTCCTGAAAAATTTGATATTCGAGGAGAAATTATTTTGCCTTTTGCTGGTTTCGAAAAAATGAATCAAGATTTGATAGAAATTGGAGAAACTCCTTATTCGAATCCAAGAAATACGGCTTCCGGAAGTTTAAAATTACAGGATAGTGCCGAAGTTGCTAAACGACCTTTAGATTGTTTATTATATTCATTAATTGGGAATAATTTGCCATTTCAATCTCATTTCGAAGGATTAGAAAAAGCTAGACTTTGGGGTTTCAAAGTTCCAAAACAGAGTCATTTGGCTAAAAACATGAATGAAGTCTTCGATTTTATAAATCTTTGGGATAAAAACCGAGATACTTTACCTTATGAAACTGATGGGGTAGTGTTAAAAGTAAATGATTTGCATTTGCAAGATGAGTTAGGGTATACAGCAAAATCGCCACGTTGGGCAATGGCGTATAAGTTTAAATCTGAACAAGTTTCAACTAAATTAAATTCGATTTCATATCAAGTAGGAAGAACAGGGTCTATTACTCCAGTGGCAAATCTTGAGCCAGTACAATTGGCCGGAACCATTGTAAAAAGAGCTTCTTTGCACAATGCAGATCAGATAGAAAAGTTGGATGTTAGAATAAATGATACCGTTTTTGTAGAAAAAGGAGGGGAAATTATTCCCAAAATTATTGGTGTCGATTTAGAAAAAAGACCTTTAAATTCTGAAAAGACAATTTATATAACACATTGTCCAGAATGTCAAACTAAATTAGAAAGAAAAGAAGGTGAAGCCAATCATTATTGCCCTAATTTTTATGGCTGCCCGCCACAAATTATAGGCAGAATTCAGCATTATATTTCACGAAAAGCGATGGATATTGAAGGATTGGGAGGAGAAACAGTAGCTTTATTGTACAACAATGGGTTGGTGAAAAATTATGCCGATTTGTATGATTTATCTATAGAACAAATTTTACCATTGGAAAGAATGGCTCAAAAATCGGCAGAAAATTTAGTGCAAGGAGTTCAGAATTCTAAAAATATTCCTTTCGAAAATGTATTATTTGCACTTGGTATTCGTTATGTAGGAGAAACTGTTGCTAAAAAACTAGCAAAACATTATAAAAATATTGATGCTATTGCTAATGCCAATTTACTCGAATTGGTTATGGTTGATGAAATTGGAGATAAAATAGCACAAAGTGTAGTCGAATTTTTTGATAATCAAGAAAATATACGCATCCTTAATAGATTGAAAAGTAAAGGGATTCAATTAGAAATTTCTGAAAGGAACAGTACTGTAATATCTGACAAGCTTTCAGGTCAAATATTTGTTGTGTCAGGAGTTTTTGAAAAATTCTCACGTGATGACTTAAAAAAAGCTATTGAAGATAATGGTGGGAAAGTTGGTAGTTCAATATCAGCAAAAACTAATTATGTAGTTGCTGGCGATAATATGGGACCTGCAAAATTAGAAAAAGCCAGTCAATTAAATATCCCCATAATAAGTGAGGATGATTTTATTAATTTGTTGATATAAAAAAAAAAATAAAACCCGAAACCTTTAATAAATATAAGGGTTTCGGGTTTTTCTTGTGGAGTCGGGGAGAATCGAACTCCCGTCCAAACAAGCAACTAAAGAGCTTTCTACATGCTTATTTCTTGATTAGATTTTCGACCGTGTGCTATGCCAAGAACAGCAACACAAAGCTTAGTTTTATCAGTGTCAAAACGGATTTAAAACATTACCGTTTCTAGGTTTACTTTTACGGTTCCCCTGAACAAAACGCCATAAACCAAGGCTTTTTAGGAGAATCCAGCTTTCCTACCTAGTAGGAACTTGGCAAATCGTACTATAATTCGGATTATGCAGCTAAAGCGTAGTTATTTTCGCCGTGTAAAATTTTGAGACATTATATTTATGAGCAACACCTCAATGCTCAACATGCTTACAATTCAATTCGACTTGCTGTCAAAACCAGTCGACCCCATTTAGGTTTGCAATAGTACAAAAAATATACCAATTTTATTCTAAACTATCGTTTTTACTTTTTATTTCAAAAGGATAATTGCCAAATAAACTGGAAAGTAATTTTAATTTGTAAGTACTTCTCGTATATTTATTTGATATACAGATTAATGTCACTTTTTCATCTTTCAATTTTATATAAGCCGATGTGTTTCCGTGCCACCAACCATTGTGATAAAACATTTTTTTACCATCTTCCCATTCCAACATTCTAATTCCTAATCCATAGTTTCTAGTCCCTCTACTTTCATAACTATAACCTTTGTAAACCTCTTTTAATAATTTTTTATTTAGAAAACTAGGATTGTAAGTTGCCATGTCAAATTTAAGTAAATCTCTTGGTGTCGAATAGATGTTTTTATCTCCATAAATCCCATCGAGATAATTGTAAGCATATCTAATTTTGTTTCCTTTGTAAGATTGGCTAATGTTTTTACCTCCTTTTTTATAATCAAATACAAAAGTGTTATTCATTTCTAATGGCTCGAATATCAATTTTTTCATGGCAGTTCGATAATCCATTTTGGTAATTTTTTCGATGACCAAAGCTAAAAAGGCATAATTAGTGTTGCAATAAGCAAAATGAGTGTCTGTTTTATATTCTAAATCGATATTGTTTTTATTTATCACAGGTATTAAATCTTTGTTTTGTAAAGTATCTTTCTGATTCCAAACTATTTTTTTATCAGTAAAATAACTGTAATTGCGTAATCCACTTCTATGATTTAGTAATGTTCTAATTGTAATTTCTGGATACGGAAAATCATCAAGAATGGTGTTTACTTTTTGGTCTAAAGTTATTTTTTTTGAATCGATAAGCAAAAAAATAGCAGTAGCAGTAAGTACTTTGCTTAGCGATGCAATATGAAGTGGTGTCTGGAAAGTAATTGGTGTTTTTTCTTCAAAATTAGACATCCCACGATAATTTTCATAAATTATATGTCCATTTTTTGCCACAAGAATACTTCCTGAAAAATCGTTTGGAATATATTTTTCAGTATAAAAATTTTCAATCGTTTGCTGTAATTTTTTCTTTTCAGAAGATTTTAAATCAGGTAGATTATTCTCATAAGGTTGCATTGTATATAACGAACCAATTTTATTTTCTTCTTTCTTTTTTAATGCTTTTTTCTTCTCATTGCATGAAAAACAGATAGTTAGAATTGTAAAAAGTAAGAGAAATTTTATATTTATTTTGAATGTCATTTTAACTTGGATATAAAACAAATATAAATAAACAAATGAGGAATCAAAATAGGTTTTTAAACAAATATTTTCGTTTGTTTCAAGTTACTATTACGTTATATTTGCACCAAATTCTAAAATAATTAACATCTAATTATTTTAGTAATAAAATAGATTTACAATGAAATTTGGACTTATAAAAGAAAGAAAAAATCCACCAGACAGACGTGTTGTTTTTACACCCGAAGAGTTGGTGAAATTAAAACAACAATTTCCGCTAGCTGAAATAAAAGTTGAATCTTCAGACATTCGAGTTTTTACTGATGAACAATATAGCGAATTGGGTTTCGATGTTGCAACTGAGGTTTCTGATTGTGATGTACTAATTGGAGTTAAAGAAGTTCCAGTTGATGCTTTAATACCAAATAAAAAGTATTTTTTCTTTTCTCATACTATTAAAAAACAACCTTATAATAGAAAATTATTGGTAGCTTGTTTAGAAAAAAATATCGAATTATATGATCACGAGACGATTGTCGATGCAAAAAATCATCGATTAATAGGTTTTGGTCGTTATGCAGGAATTGTTGGTGCTTACAACGGAATTCGTGCTTTTGGAATGAAGTTTGAACTATTTAATTTGGCGAAAGCCGAAACATTAAAAGACAAAAATGCACTCGTAGAACGTTTGCAAAGAATGGTTTTGCCAAATATAAAAATTGTACTTACAGGTCACGGAAAAGTAGGGCTTGGTGCCAAAGAAATGCTCGATGCCATGAAGCTTAAAGAAGTTTCTATCGAAGATTATTTAACAAAAAATTACGACAGACCTGTCTATACACATATTGATTTACAGGATTATAATAAACGAATAGACGGAAAACCTTTCGATAAAAAGGATTTTTATGCTAATCCGCAATTATATACCTCAAATTTTGAGCGTTTTACAAAAGTATCAGATATTTTTATGGCTGGACATTTTTATGGAAATGGTGCGCCAGTAATTTTATCTAGAGAAATGCTAAAAGCTCCAGACAATAAGATAAAAGTAGTTGCAGATATTTCTTGTGATGTAGATGGTCCTATTGCTTGTACGTTAAATGCATCAACTATTGCACAACCATTTTTTGGTTATTATCCTTCGGAACATAAAGAAGTCGATTTTATGCACCCAGGTGCAATTGTAGTCATGTCTGTAGATAATTTGCCTTGCGAATTGCCTAAAGATGCAAGTGAAGGTTTTGGAGAAATGTTTTTAGAACACGTGATTCCAGCTTTTTATAATAATGACAAGGACGGAATTTTGCAAAGAGCAAAAATCACAGAAAATGGTAAACTCACAGAAAGATTTACCTATTTACAAGATTATGTAGATGGGAAATAAAATAAAAGTCTCGATTTTGTCGGGACTTTTTTATTTTGTTACTTTACTATTCACTAAAATGACTTCTTGAGATGAAAAAATTATCGTTCCTGTTTTTATTTACTTCACTATTTGGATTTGCCCAAAATTCTGATGAAAATCAGTTAAAAGAGATATACAAATCGGCATTAACCAATTCTAAATGTTATGCTTGGTTAGATGATTTATCTAATAAAATTGGTTCTAGATTATCAGGATCTGTTGGGGCACAAAAAGGAGTTGAGTACACAAAATCTCAAATGGAAGCATTAGGAGGATTTGATAAAGTATATCTTCAGGAAGTTATGGTGCCAAAATGGGTTCGTGGCGAAAAAGAAACGGCTTATATTTTAGATAATAAGACTAAAATAAAAGTACCAGTTTGCGCACTTGGAGGTTCGGTTGCAACGCCAAAAAATGGAATTACTGCTGAAGTTATCGAAGTACATTCTCTAAAAGAATTAGAGACTTTAGGAATTGATAAAATAAAAGGCAAAATAGTTTTCTATAATCGCCCGATGGATAATGCTCAAATAGAAAGTATGAATGCTTATTCGGGTGCGGTAGATCAGCGTTATGCAGGTGCTAAAGAAGCTTCAAAATATGGTGCTGTAGCAACAATTGTACGTTCGATGAATTTGAAGTTAGATGATTTCCCACATACAGGAGCGCAAAGTTATGGTGATATCCCAAAAACACAATATATTCCAACGGCTGCAATTAGTACAAATGGTGCAGAATTATTGAGTAAAAAATTAAAAGAAAATTCGAAACTTACTTTTTACTTAAAACAATCTTGTCAACAAATGGAAGAAGTTTTGTCCTATAATGTTATTGGAGAAATAAAAGGAGCAGAACACCCAGAAAATATTATTGTAGTGGGCGGACATCTAGATTCTTGGGATCTTGCCGATGGATCTCATGACGATGGAGCAGGAGTAGTGCAAAGTATGGAAGTGGCAAATGTGTTTAAAAATATAGGTTACAAACCTAAAAATACCATCAGAGTTGTTTTGTTTATGAATGAAGAAAATGGAGGTCGTGGCGGAAAAAAATACCAAGAATTAGCACAAATAAATAAAGAAAATCACATTTTTGCTTTAGAAAGTGATTCAGGTGGATTTTCGCCAAGAGGATTTTCTTTTGAAAGTGATGATGCAAATTTTGCTAAAATTTCCAATTGGAAAAATTTATTTGAACCTTATTTAATTCATAGTTTTACTAAAGGACATAGTGGCTCAGACATAGAACCATTAACAGGAACAAAAATTGTAAAAGCTGGTTTGCATCCAGATTCGCAACGCTATTTCGATTACCATCACGCAGCAAATGACAAGTTTGATGCTATTAATAAAAGAGAACTTGAATTAGGTGCAGCAACAATGACTTCGTTGATTTATTTGATTGATAAATATGGTGTTGAATAGAAAGTTGTTATAAAAAAAAGACTCCAAAATATCAGTTTTGGAGTCTTTTTTTATTTAAATTTTAATTATTTTCCCCAATCTATCTTTCTAGAAAAATACATCACTGCTCCTAGAATGATAAACAGTCCAATGCTTCCCACAAGTAAGGCATAATTTTCTAATTGAATTATTACATAAATAAAAGTGTATAAAGCAACTAATGAAAGCCCTATAAATATTGGAAACTTTCTATTTTTCAGTATTGAAATCGAGTAAAGTACAATCATCGTTATTACCGAAGCCGAAGCGATAAGATAAGCCAACGTAAAACTAGAATGTTCAGTTATTGATATTAAAAGTGTATAAAACATGATTAATGCCAATCCTAACATCGAATACTGAAAGATGTGAATATTAATTTTACTGATAGATTGGATTAAAAAGAACACTAGAAAAGTTAAGCCAATCATTAGAAATCCATACTTTGATGCGCGTTCATTTTGTTGGTATTCATTTACGGTTTCTATTAGTTTTGCACCAAAAGAATATTCATTCAAATTTGGAATTTTACCTGCATATTGTTGGGAAAAAGTACGATTGATATCTAATATTTTCCAATCGGCATGAAAACCTTTTTTATTGATAATTTTCGTGGTATCGTTGGCTGCAAAAGCACCTTCGTAACTTGGCGATTCCCAGTCAGAATCGATATTAACAACCGTTGTTTTTCCCACAGGAATAAACTTTACACTATTACTCCCATTATATTGCATCAAGAAATTGAAATCTATTTTCCCGTTATTAACTAATGTTTTGTAGTTAAATTGATTGGTAACAAGGGTTCCATAAATAGCATCTTCATCTTCTGGTTTCGATTCGAATGAGAAAGCTTGATTGTTTAGTTTAATTTTCAAATCACTTTTAATGCTTTTCAGATTTGTTGTTTTTACCACTATAGATGCTTTATCCCACAATAAATCTTCTTCATTTATACCTAGTTTTTCGAAATTAGGTTTGGCAAAATAACCATCAAAATTCATATTGGCGGTAAAAACCACATTATTATAAATCCCTCTTTTTAGCGACGTATTTTTCTTAACGTTCGATGTGTTATTTAGTTTTTCAGGGAAAAAATAAGCGTAGGAAATAATTGCTTTTTTCTCGATAGTAACCACTTTTGTTTTCGGGTTCGTTACGTTATATTCTTCATACGTTTTGTAAGGAATTTGTATCATTGGACCATAAAACAAGACATCTTTTCCCCATAGTTGCGTCACTTCATCAGTAACTTCTTGTTTTCGCTGGGAACGTTCGGAGATTAAATCTTTTACAAATTCTAGCGGAATAAGTAAAACGAGTGTTAGTAAGCCTACCATCATCATTTTGGCAGTTGTAGATTGAAAAAAGGAACCTTTGTTCTGATTTTCTTGCATTTGATTTTCCATTGTTTTTTAATTTAGTTGATTATTTATTTTAGATTATTATCCTTTATATGTAAAGTTTAAATTGCCAATTATTATGAAATAGGCTACTGCGATTGGAATATTACTTAAGATAATTAGTATTTTTATAAAAGTATTTAATCGCTCTCCTCGTATTGTTAGTAATTGACTTATTTGGTTTATCAATATTATTAAGTTAAAGAAAACAGCTGCCAACACATATAAAAAGCCAAATACGAGTATATTTTCGGTTTGAAATTTCATATAGGAAAGAAAAAATATTGTTCCAATAACAAAAGACCCGAAGGCAAATAATGTTGTAAATGGGATTTGGTTAATATTTTTCATGTAGTTTATTTTTAAGTGTTAATTGGTATGTAATTGAATAGGAGATTAAAATTAATGACCCAAAACTTAATGTGAATATGATAGTTTCAATTTCAAAAAGGCAGTCTAAAATTGAATAAAATAGATTTGACGGATTACTAACAATATCCCAACTATTAAAGCGAAGTATTCTGCCAAGATAAATTCCAAAAGCACATAAGTAACTAATAGAAATTATGAATGCATTAGAAACCCTCCTAGAATAAATTGATTTGACTAATTTGTGAATATCGTGAATGGAAAGAATTCCGAAATAAAAACCTGCAATTGTAAAACTTGATAACAAAGTAAAATCGAAAATATATTGTAATAAATTGTTGTGATGAAGATGTACAAAATCGGTAATTAAATAAAACGTATTGGGTATAAATAATAGCCAAATAATTAGATAAATTAAGTTTTTAAGATTACTTCTTTTTATAGAAAAGTCAAACTTAATGTATGATGAAATAGAGTATGGAATTAAAGCTAAAAATAAATTCCATAGTAAAAACAATAGATATATAGAATGTGTAATTTTAACTCTTAATAATAATAAAATTATCGATAGTATTGATAAAATAAATAAACTAGAGTTTTGCTTTTTGTTTAAAACGTAAATTGTGATTAATTTATTCATATGATTTTGTTTTAAAAGAACTTTGAAATTCAAAGTAAAAATATAAAAAAATAGTATTAAGTTTTTGAGATTAATTTTTCTAAAGCTTCAATGTGAGCAGTAAAAGCTTTCCTACCGTCTGTAGTTACTCTGTAACTGGTGTTTGGTTTTTTGCCAATAAATTGTTTTTCTATCATAATGTAGTTTTCGGTTTCTAATGCTTTGGTATGCGAAGCCAAGTTGCCATCAGTTACACCTAAAAGTTCTTTTAGGGTTGTAAAATCAGCAGATTCATTGACCATCAGCACCGACATAATTCCCAGTCGAATACGATGATCAAAAGCTTTGTTTATATTTTGTATGATGTTTTTCATACTATTTTCTGTCATATTTATAATACATCATTCCACCGTACAAAATATGACATATTCCAAATCCCAATACCCAAAAATGCAATCCGTAACCTGAAAATTCGACTGCTAATAATCCTAAAATAATTTCGGTAATTCCTAAGTAACGAACATCACGTAAAGTATATTTACTTGCATTTACACAGGCCAATCCGTAAAATAATAGCGTAATAGGAGCAATTAAACCATAATAACCGTGACGAAGTAGAAGCAAAGCAAATATTCCTCCAGTAAATAATGGAATAGCAAAATTGATTAGCAATCTTCTAGACGAAGAATTCCATACTTTTTCATTTTGTTTTTTTGCTTTATTAACCGTCATAATATATGCAGTGACTAAGGAGGCTACTAAAACTGCAAATGCTGTAAGAACGATTAACTTAAACGTTGTGCTTTCTAAAGTTATGTAGTATCCCATGTGAGTTTCTATCAAATAACTTACAAAAAATGCCCCAACTAATGCATATATACCAGCTAAAATGCCAGACAAACCACTTAGTGAAATAAATTGTGTCGATTGTGACATCATTTGTTTGATGTCTTGAATGTCTTTTAAATAATTTTTAGATTCCATTTTAAAGTACTTTGAATTGCAAAGTAAATGATATTTTTTTATTGAACCAAATGTTTTTTCATTTATTTTTGGAATATGAAATCAACTGAGGAATATATAATTCGACAACCTGAAAAATATCAAACGATGCTATTGCATATAATTGCTGTTGTCGAAAAATTAGTTCCCGATTCTCAACTATTAATTAAATATGGAATTCCGTATTTTTATTACAAAAAGAAACCGTTTTGTTATTTAGCGTCCAATCATAAAAAAGAATTTGTAGATGTTGGATTTGCAAAAGGTTTTCAATTAAATAAAAATCAAGAATTTCTTATAGGTGAAAATAGAAATACAGTAAAATCTCTTCGATATTTTAGTTTAGAATCAATAAATAATAAGATTTTAGAATCGGTAATTGAAGAAACTATTAACTTGTATAATTGAGTGTATTAAATTAAAAAGATTTTAGTAACCCAATTGTCTAAAGTATATTGATAATAAATTTCTTCTGGAAGTGGTTCGTATTGGGTTTCAAAAAAATTGCAATCAAAATCATAGTTTTCATCTCTTATAACTAAAATATTATTTGGATTATAAAAATTATAATCAATAATATTTACATTATTGGTAATGAGTTTTTTTTGAAAAGCCATCGCTTCAAAAACTCTAAAACTAAGCCCAGTTTGATTTTCTCTAACAATATCTAAAATAACTTGAGTTTCAGAATACAACTGTTTTAAGTCATTTTGATTAATACGTTTTCGTCTTAATTCTAGACCTAAAATATCCTTTGAAAATGTTTTTTTAAGTTTAAATAAGGTCGTCTTTTTACCAACAATTATAAATCTGAAACTAATATTTATTTTTTGGAAAGCTTTCTTTAGCAAGATTACTTTTTCTAAACGACTATCAAAGGAAGCAATGTATAAAGCTTGATTTTTAATTAAAATTTTATCTGTTATTGGTTGTTTTTCAAGATAATTATAATTTGTAGTCTCTTTAAAACCATACTTTTTTACATCATCTTTATCAAACGAATAAATTTCATCAAAAATACCTTCTAAGAGATGTTCTACAGGACATCGACTTACACTATCATATAAATAGGCAATATATTTTTGGGTGTGTTTTTTTATTTTCAAATGGTAATCTAAACTAATAACTTCAGGATTAATAACTAAAATTTGATCCTGAAACCCGTTTTTTTCTAACATTTCAATAATATGTTCTTGGCGTTTTTGAATTTTTGGGTTTTTGCCAAGAAATATTTTGCTAAAACTATTAGCAATTCTTACACGAATATTTTTGTGCTTAAAACCACCAATTTTTATATGAAATGCATCAATTCCTTTTGCATTAAGTTTATCTACAATGTGTTTGTCATAATTCCAGTGGTCGAAACTAATAATGCAAATTTTCTGAGGCATTTGTAAAAATTATTATTGTCGTAAAGATATTAATATTATTTTTTTGAAATTAGAATATTAAAAATTTAAATTTAACCTATTTTTGTTATTCAAAATATATTTATGGACAAAGATTTGCTTGATATTATTAATAATTTTGATTCTTTAGGAAGTGACTTTGTGGTTGGAAAACGCAATAAGATAAAAATTATTCCTTTTAACAATATTCAACTTAATATAAAATCGTTTAAAATTCCAGGTTTAATAAATGGCATTATTTATAAATTTTTTCGAAAATCGAAAGCCGAAAGATCATACAAATATGCTAAAATATTAACCGAAAATGGTATTGGAACTCCTAATCCTATTGCTTTTCACGAAAACAAATCAAACCTTAGGCTTTTAGATAGTTATTATGTTTGTGAGCATTTAAAACCTGATTATGTTTTTAAAGAATTATTTAATCGAGAAATTACTGATTTAGATTTGATATTAAGACAATTTACTCATTTTACGTTTAATTTGCATGAAAAAGGAATAGAGTTTTTAGATCATTCTCCTGGAAATACATTGGTAAAGAAAAAGGAAGAAGGAAACTATGAGTTTTATTTAGTAGATTTAAATAGAATGAATTTTCATACTAAAATGAGTTTTAAAACTAGAATGAAAAATTTAGCAAGAATAACTCCTAGTGAAGCTTGGGTTAAGATTATTAGTTCTGAATACGCAAAATTGTATGGTAAAAGTGAAGAAGAAGTTTTTCATTTAATGTGGAAATATAATTTAAATTTTCAGAATAAAGTGAATTTTAAAAGAGATATCAAGAATAAACTCGGAATTAAATAAATCTATTTTTAGTGAACACATTTTTTAAACATTCTTTCTTTACCAATAAAAAATATATTTTAACAATATGGCTTGTTATTACAATTATTTCTGTTGTAAAACAGTTTCTTATTGGCAATTATAATAATTATAAAATTTTTAAAGGAGTTTATTTTCATACAATAAATAAGTTGCCTTTATATAAAGAATACCCGCTAGAATATTTTGATCATAATCATTACGGACCCGTTTTTAGTCTTATAATTGCTCCTTTTGCTATACTACCAGATTATATAGGAATGGTTTTATGGGGAATTTTTAATGCGGCAATTTTAGTTTGGGCAATCACACAATTACCACTAAAACAGATTCAAATTACAGCCATTTTATGGATTTGTCTTCATGAGTTTCTAACTACATTATTAGGATTACAGTTTAATCCAATAATGACTGCAATTATCATATTATCATTTGTTTATATAGATAAAGAGAAAGTGTTTTGGGCAGCTATGTTTATAGTTTTAGGAGTATTTGTTAAATTGTATGGTATTGTTGGATTAGCATTTTTCTTTTTTACAAAGGATAAAATTAAGTTTATAGCCTCATTAATTTTTTGGAGTGTTGTACTTTTTGTTTTACCAATGCTTATTTCTTCCCCAGAATATATTTTGCATACTTATATCGAATGGTTTGATCGTTTGGTTGTTAAGAATGCTGAAAACACGGGACTAAATTCATACCAAGATATTTGTTTAATGGGAATGGTTCGAAGAATCATGCAAGATAGTACAATCTCCAATTTACCATTTTTACTTGGCGGAATTTTATTATTTGGTTTGCAATATTTGAGAATAAAAGAATATAAAGAAAAAGGATTTAGGTTAATGATGTTAGCTTCGGTATTAATATTTACTGTTATTTTTAGTACAGGATCTGAATCTCCAACCTATATTATTGCATTTGTTGGTGTTGCTATTTGGTTTGTTATTCAACCGAAGCCAATTGCTAAATTTTATATTTTCTTATTTATTTTTGCAATAATCTTAACAAGTTTATCTCCATCAGATTTAATGCCTAAATTTATAAGAGAAAATTATATTCGTCCATTTGCATTAAAGGCATTACCTTGTGTCCTCATTTGGATAGCAATTATCTATGAAATGCTTACAAAAAAGTTTAATAATTACAATACTCTATCTAATTGATGCTAATGAGTAATTTAAAGAAAATATCCATTGTAATTCCTTCTTTTAATGAGGAAACAAATATTGATGTAATGGTAAATACTTTGCATGAAGTGATGCGAAAATTACCTTATGAGTATCGTCTTGTTTTTGTTGATGATGGAAGTAGTGATAATAGTTTGAAAAAATTAGAAATATTATCTAAGGATGATAGTCGATTGTTTTTTGCTGCTTTATCTAGAAATTTTGGACATCAAAATGCATTAAAAGCTGGAGTAGATTTAGTAAAAGACTATTCAGACGCAGTAATAACTATGGATGGTGATCTGCAACATCCACCAGTATTAATTCCTGAACTCATTAAGAAATGGGAAGAAGGTTACGATGTGGTTTACACTATTCGTGATGAAGATAAAGCACTTTCTTATTTTAAAAAGAAGACTTCAAAATGCTTTTATACTATTATGAATAAATTATCTGAAGTAGAATTTGAACCTGGAACTGCCGATTTTAGATTGATGGATAAAAAAGTAGTTGCTGTTTTTTCCGATTTTTCTGAAAACGAATTATTTATACGTGGTATTATTAGTTGGATTGGATTTAATCAATATGCAATAAATTATAAGCCACAAACAAGATTTTCTGGTAAAAGTAAGTATACAATTGGAAAAATGGTACGATTTGCATTGCAAGGAATCACTTCTTTTAGTACCAGACCTTTGCATATCGCTATTTTTTTAGGAATAGGATTAACAATGTTAGCTTTTCTTTTTTTTATGATTTATGTTATTTATAGTATATATTTTGGACATGTAATTTCTGGCTGGGCATCATTATTAAGTACAGTTGTGTTTTTTGGAGGCTTAAATTTGATTGTTCTTGGAATAATTGGAATTTATATTGGAAAATTATTCATGCAATCTAAAGGTCGTCCTAATTATTTAATTAAAGAAACAAATTTTAAATAATGGTTTTATTAAGTTTTGATATAGAAGAATTTGACATGCCTTTTGAATATGGTAAAACAATTTCTTTTGAAGAGCAAATCGCCATTTCGATTGAAGGGACAACTGCTATTTTAGATCTATTAGAGAAACACAATGCCAAAGCTACTTTTTTTAGTACAGTAACTTTTGCAATAAATGCGCCTGATGTTATAAAGAGAATCATTGCCGAAGGTCACGAAATGGCTTCTCATAGTTATTATCACAGCGATTTTAAAGTAGAACATTTGTTAGAATCGAGATTAAAACTTGAAGAAATTACTAATACAAAAATAGTAGGTTATCGTATGCCGCGTATGTATCCTGTCGATGAAAAAGAAATTTTTAAAGCGGGTTATTTGTATAATTCTTCCATAAATCCAACTTATTTACCAGGAAGATACAATCATTTCGACAAACCAAGAACATATTTTAAGCAAGAAAGAGTTTGGCAAATTCCAGCATCTGTAAGTCCGATAATTCGTTTTCCTTTGTTCTGGTTGTCATTTCATAATTTGCCATTGTGGTTGTACCAATTTTTAGTAAAATGGACTATTAAAAATGATAATTATCTAAACATCTATTTTCATCCTTGGGAATTTACAAACCTAAAACAACCTGAGAAGTTTGGTTTTCCTGGTTATGTTTCAAAAAACAGCGGAAAGCAAATGATAGCAAGATTTGATAAAATGTTGTTTTGGATGAATGAAAAGAATTATAAATTTGGAACTTTCAAAGATTTTTTAGCCACAATATAATGATGCAAAATATTTCAGTATTTATAATTGCTTACAACGAAGAAAAAATTATTGCACAATGTCTTGAAAAACTGACTTGGGCAAACGAAATAATTGTTGTCGATTCTGGAAGTTCAGATAAAACAGTTTCAATTTGCGAAAAATTGGGAGCCAAAGTCATTTACAATAAATTTGAAAATTTTGGTAAACAAAAACAATTTGCATTAAACCAAACCACAAATAACTGGGTTTTATCACTTGATGCTGACGAAGTTTTGTCGGACGAATTAATTTCGGAAATTAAAAATATAGATTTTTCTAAAGAATATAACGGCTATTTAATTCCTAGAACACATATTTTTTTAAATAAAATTTTCAAATCGGGAAGCGAAAACAAGAAACCAATTCTTCGATTTTTTAATAAGCAACACGGAAAATTCATAGAAAATAAAGTACATGAAGTAATAGAAGTGGAAGGGAAAATAGGAGTTCTAAAAAACGAAATGCTTCATTATACGGTTTTTGATATTTCGATAGCGATTCAAAAACAAGTTAAATATTCACTTTTAAGTGGTGAATTTTTATTTGAAAAAGGAAAAAAAGCTTCTTTATCTAAAGTAATTATCAAATTTCCATTCGATTTTATTCGATTTTATTTCCTTCAGCGTAATTTTTTAAATGGTTACCAAGGCTTTATTTGGAGTATGCTATCAGCTTTTGGAAGTTTTGTAAAATATGCGAAATTGTATGATTTACATCAAAATAAAGATTTGTAACATTGCATAATTTCTTTCGCAATCACTTCATCATTAAATTTCTGAACAAACTCGAAACCTTTATTTACAATTTCGTTTCTTAAGTTTTCGTTACCTAAAAGTCTTTCGATTTGAACTTTCAAATCTTCTGAATTTTCAGGATTTATATAAACAGAATTAAGTCCGCCCGCTTCTGGAAAAACACCCGAATTTGTCGTAATAACAGGCGTTTTAGAAAATAAAGCTTCAATAATTGGAATTCCGAATCCTTCAAAAACCGATGGATACACAAAAACAGTCGCTAGTTGATATATAATTGCCAATTCTTTGCTCGACAAGCCTTTCAAGAAAACAACTTTTTTTTCTATATTATTTTCTTGGATATAGGTTTTTATTTTTTCGGAATAAGCCGTTTGTTTTCCAATTAAAACAAGTTTAGTATCAATATCTTTAATGGCTTTTACAATGGTTAAAGCATTTTTTCGTTCTTCAATTGTACCTACATTTAGTATAAATTCCTTAGGTAAATTATATTTTAGCGCCACTTCATTTTTTTCTTCAACCGAATAATGTTGCTTAAAAACAGCTTGACAACCTTGATAAACGACTTTTATTTTAGCAGCAGGAATTTTAAGATAAGTAATAATATCAGATTTAGTTTGTTCACTAATGGCAATAACCAAATCGGCATTTTTTGCTGATTTTTTGAACTTATAAAAGTGTATTTTTCTATCAAAAAAAGAATATAAGTGTGGATATCTCATGAAGATTAAATCGTGAATCGTCACCACACTTTTTATGTTTTTATTATTTAATCCAGAAGGAATTTCACCAGATAATCCATGAAATATATCTATCTTATCATTTTCTAAATCAGTAATAATTCCTTTTTGTCGCCACAAATTATAATATTTTTTATAAAATGGAGTAGAAGGTAATTTTTCTAAAATAATTGAAGAATCAGTAGTAAAAAGTGTTTCCTTACTTTTTTTAGGATTGTAAAGAAAATAATAATTTTCAGGATAATAAGTAGCTAGAATTCGCACCAAATCTCGGCTATAATTACCCAGACCTGTCTTGTTATGAAAAACCCTTTTTGCTTCGTATCCTATGTTCATTTATTTAATATCAATTTCAAAAATCTATACAGCTACATCATATTCTCTCAAAGCGTCATTCAAAGACGTTTTTAAATCCGTAGAAGGTTTTCTAGTTCCAATTATTAAAGCACAAGGCACTTGAAACTCTCCAGCAGCAAATGTCTTAGTATAACTACCAGGAATCACTACCGATCTTGCTGGAACATACCCTTTTCTTTCTACAGGTATATCACCAGTCACATCGATAATTTTTGTAGAAGCAGTAAGACAAACATTAGCACCCAAAACGGCTTCTTTCCCTACATGAACACCTTCTACCACGATACAACGAGAACCAATAAAAGCACCATCTTCAATAATAACGGGAGCCGCTTGCAAAGGTTCTAAAACACCACCAATTCCTACTCCGCCAGATAAATGTACATTTTTGCCTATTTGAGCACAACTTCCTACTGTTGCCCAAGTGTCAACCATGGTGCCTTCATCTACATAAGAACCAATATTTACATAACTAGGCATGAGAATAACACCTCTAGCAATATAAGCACCATGACGAGCTACGGCGTGAGGAACCACACGAATTCCTTTTTCGGCATAACCACGTTTCAATGGAATTTTATCATGATACTCGAAAATACCTACTTCAAAAGTTTCCATTTTTTGGATAGGGAAGTACATTACGACAGCTTTCTTAACCCATTCGTTTACTTGCCAAGCATCTCCTTTTGGTTCTGCCACACGCAAAGTTCCAGCGTCCAATAAATCGATAACTTCTCTAATGGCATTTGTAGTCGTTTCTTCTTGTAACAAAGCACGGTTTTCCCAAGCTTTTTCTATAATAGTTTGTAAAGTGTTCATCTAAATAAAATTTTAAGCAAATATAAAACCTTTTTCTTTAGGAGCGAATTGCTTGGGCGCTTTTGGAAGTTATTTTCCTGCTTTTGCCTTTATCTTTGTTCGTTCCTCACAAAGGATATCGTCTCAATCAGGGCTAAAAGAGGAACTATTTTAATTTTTGTAAATACTTTAAACAAATCTCTAAATAAACTATTTTTGTAGAAAAAAAATGCCAAGAATTCTCGCCATCGATTACGGACAAAAACGCACAGGAATTGCCATCACCGACGAAATGCAAATCATAGCATCAGGACTCACAACCATTGCTTCAGAAACAGCAATAGTATTTCTAAATGACTATTTTGCTAAAGAAAAAGTCGAAAAAGTACTCATAGGTGAACCCAAACAAATGAACGGCGAACCATCACAAAGTACCGAAATTATTGAAAAATTTGTAACCAAATTCAAAAATAATTTCCCTGACATGGCAATAGAAAGGGTCGATGAACGTTTTACTTCAAAGATGGCATTTCAAACCATGATAGATAGCGGACTAAAAAAGAAGCAACGTCAAAATAAAGCATTGGTCGACGAAATCTCAGCAACCATAATGCTTCAAGATTATTTAACCAGACAATAATTCCTAATTCATAAATCCTAAATTAAAAATGGCTAGACAAAAAATAGAATCCGATATTGTTCTAATTGGTGCAGGAATCATGAGTGCCACATTGGGATTGTTGCTAAAAGAATTAAACCCTAAACTAAAAATAGAAATTTTTGAACGTCTAGATATTGCTGCTGCCGAAAGTTCTGATGCATGGAATAATGCAGGAACTGGTCACGCCGCTTTTTGTGAACTCAATTACACACCCGAACTCGAAGACGGAACTATAGAAACCAAAAAAGCAGTAAAAATATCTGAAGCATTCGAAGTGTCAAGACAACTTTGGACTTACCTTGTCGAAAAAGGATTACTTCAAAATCCAGAAAATTTTATAAAAAGTGTCCCTCACATGAGTTTTGTTTGGGGCGACGAAAATGTCGAATATTTAAAGAAAAGATTCGAAGCTTTACAACAATTTCATTTATTTAAAGCAATGGAATTTTCTGATAGTATCGAAAAAATCAAAGAATGGGTACCACTTGTTATGGAAAACAGAAACAGCAAAGATAAAATTGCTGCCACATCAATGAAATTAGGAACTGATGTCAATTTTGGTGCTTTAACCCGAAGTATGTTCAATTATTTAGAATCATTGGAAGGTGTTACAATGCATTTTCATCATGATGTTTATGATTTAAAAAAGAGAGATGATGGAAGTTGGAGAATAAAAGTTAAAGATATTAATACTGGCGAGAAGAAAAAATCATATACTCCTTTTGTGTTTATTGGTGCAGGAGGAGGTTCATTGTTATTATTAGAAAAAGCAAATATTCCAGAAGGAGAAGGTTTTGGAGGTTTTCCAGTGAGCGGACAATGGCTTAAATGTATCAATCCGGAAGTGATTAAAAAACATGGCGCAAAAGTATACGGAAAAGCATCGGTTGGTGCGCCACCTATGTCGGTTCCTCATATAGATACTCGAATGATAAATGGAGAGAAGGCATTACTTTTTGGACCTTATGCGGGATTTTCTACTAAATTTTTAAAAAATGGATCTTATTTCGATTTGATAAAATCGATAGAATTAGACAATATAAAGCCAATGCTTTCTGCAGGAGCAAAAAATATTCCATTAACAAAATACCTTATAGAGCAAGTATTTCAATCTTCGGATGATAGATTAAATGCGTTAAAAGAGTATGTGCCATCAGCTAAAAAAGAAGACTGGGTTCTCGAAAATGCTGGACAACGAGTTCAGGTTATTAAAAAAGACAAAGAAGGTCATGGAATTCTCGAATTTGGTACCGAAGTCGTTACTTCTCATGATGGTTCGTTAGCAGTATTGCTCGGAGCTTCTCCAGGTGCATCAACAGCGGTTCAAATCATGATAGACTTAATAACTAAAAGTTTTCCAAATGAAATAAAAACGGCAACTTGGCAAACAAAATTAAAGGAAATGATTCCGTCTTATGGACAATCATTAAACGAAAACCCTATTTTGTGCGAGCAAATCAGAGCAAAAACAAATGAAATTCTAAAATTAAAAGTTTAGTTTTTATTTTGTTAAGATTTATGACAATCATTTTAAATTATTTACTTTTGCACTTTATATAATAAAATAAGAATGATTTTACCAATTGTAGGTTACGGCGACCCAGTTTTACGCAAAGTATGCGAGGAAGTTACCAAGGATTACATTAATTTAGAAGAAACTATTGCAAACATGTACGAAACAATGTACAATGCTTGTGGTGTTGGATTGGCTGCGCCACAAGTTGGATTTCCAATACGTTTGTTTATTGTAGATACAGATCCGTTTAGCGATAGCGATGACATTTCTAAAGAAGAAGCTGAAGCTCTAAAAGGTTTCAAAAAGACTTTTATTAATGCCAAAATGCTTAAAGAAGAAGGCGAGGAGTGGTCATTTAACGAAGGTTGTCTAAGTATTCCAGATGTTCGTGAAGATGTATATAGAAACCCTAATATTACAATCGAATATTACGACGAAAACTTCAATAAAAAGACAGAAGAGTATAGCGGATTGATTGCCAGAGTAATTCAACACGAATACGATCATATTGAAGGGATTTTGTTTACCGATAAAATTTCAACTTTCAAAAAACAACTAATCAAAAAGAAACTTCAAAATATCATGGAAGGCAAGGCACATCCTGATTATAGAATGAAATTAGTATCAAAAAAACGATAAATAACTTTTAAGTTTCAAAACAAACAATATATATTTGCTTTAATAAATAATTAAAAATGAATTTAGAAAAAATATTAGCCATTTCAGGAAAACCAGGATTATATTCTCTTAAAGTGCAAACAAGAACTGGTTTCGTTGCAGAATCTTTTATCGACGGAAAAAGAATAACAGTAGGTTTACGTAGTAATGTAAGTTTATTATCTGAAGTTTCAATGTATACTTATAGCGATGAGAAACCATTAGTTGAAGTAATGAGAAATATCGCAAAAAAAGAAAATAATGGACCAACTCCAGCTTT
The DNA here is from genome assembly GCF_046153165.1 of Flavobacterium sp. Lineage (GTDB taxonomy): Bacteria > Bacteroidota > Bacteroidia > Flavobacteriales > Flavobacteriaceae > Flavobacterium. The sequence continues at coordinate 26,081 of NZ_JBJXEN010000033.1, forward strand.
TAAAGACGATAAAACACAATTATCAGCCTATTTCCTTGAAGTTCTGCCAGATTATGACCAAGAAAGAGTATATACTTCGGATATTAAAAAAGTATTAAACTGGTATAATATTTTACAAGCTAAAGGATTGGTTTCTTCTGAAGAACCAGTTATAGCTGAAGAAAAATCAGAAAAACTAGTTGTTCCTACTGAAGCTAAGCCTGCAAAAGCTCCTAAAACAGTTGCTCCTAAAAATGCAGGAATGGCAGCTGCTAAAAAAGCACCCGCACAAAAAGCAACAAAGTCAACAAAAAAATAAATTGATTTTAACATAATTATAAATCCTGCATTTGAGTTTCATTTGCAGGATTTATAATTTTAATATGTTTGAAAAATAAATCAAATTAAAAACAGAGACAGTTTCAAAAAAATTATGATTAGAAAGATTAAATAATTAATTTTGCGATGTCTTAAAATTTAGATTTTAATGTTATGGTAAAAGATTTATTCGAAAGAATTCAAAACAATAAAGGGCCATTAGGAAAATGGGCTTCGCAAGCAGAAGGATATTTTGTTTTTCCAAAATTGGAAGGAGAATTAGGTCCAAGAATGCAATTTCAAGGTAAAAATATTTTAAATTGGAGTTTAAACGATTATTTAGGTCTTGCGAATCATCCAGAAGTTCGTAAAGCCGATGCTGATGCAGCAATACAATATGGTGCAGCTTATCCAATGGGAGCTCGTATGATGTCAGGTCATACAAAATATCATGAACAATTAGAGGAAGAATTAGCTGCTTTTGTAATGAAAGAATCATCTTATCTATTAAATTTTGGTTACCAAGGAATGGTATCTATTATTGATGCTTTGGTAACTAAAAATGATGTAATTGTGTATGATGTTGATGCTCATGCATGTATTATCGATGGAGTTCGTTTACATATGGGAAAACGTTTTACTTACCGTCATAATGATGTGGAAAGTATGGAAAAAAACCTGCAACGTGCTACTAAACTAGCTACAGAAACAGGTGGAGGAATTCTATTTATCACTGAAGGTGTCTTTGGAATGCGTGGTCAACAAGGAAAGCTGAAGGAAGTAGTAGAGATGAAAAAGAAATATAATTTCCGTTTACTTGTCGATGATGCACATGGTTTTGGAACTCTTGGAGCAACAGGCGCTGGAGCAGGTGAGGAGCAAGGAGTTCAGGATGAGATTGATGTTTACTTTTCTACTTTTGCAAAATCAATGGCAAATATTGGTGCTTTCGTAGCAGCAGATAAAGATATTATCGATTACTTAAAATATAATTTGCGTTCTCAAATGTTTGCAAAAGCATTACCAATGATTCAAACTATAGGTTCATTGAAACGTTTAGAATTGTTACGTGAATCATCTGAAATTAAAGATAAACTTTGGGTAAACGTTAATGCGTTGCAAAGCGGATTAAAAGAAAAAGGTTTTAATATAGGAGATACTAATACATGTATTACACCTGTTTATCTAGAAGGTTCTATTCCTGAAGCAATGATAATGGTTAACGATTTAAGAGAGAATTATAGTATTTTCTTATCTATTGTAGTATATCCGGTGATTCCTAAAGGACTTATTTTGTTAAGAATGATACCTACATCTTCACATACAATTGCAGATATAGATGAAACATTAACTGCATTTGAGGCTATTCGTGAAAAATTAGAAAATGGGACTTACAAAAAAATTGCTGAAGCAACTACAATTGATTTCTCTTAATCTTTCTTAGGATCAAATAAAAATATAGATTTAAAAATACAGTAGCTAACTTTATGTTAGTTACTGTATTTTTTTTAAGATTAATTAGATATTATTACTCAGGAGTTTCATCAAAATTGACCATCCAATCGATCCCAAATTTGTCGGTAAACATTCCAAAATAAGCACCCCAGAATGTTTTATTCATTGCCATAGTTACATTTCCTCCAGATGATAGTCCGTTAAATAGTTTATCAGCTTCTGCAATACTATTGGTATTTATAGAAATAGAGATATTGTGACCAAATTTTACATCGCCAGATGCTGTATTACTATCACTTCCCATTAGTATAGTTTCTTTTCCAATAGGTAGTGTAACGTGCATAACTCTGTTAGCATCGGTTTCAGATAATTTTGGTGTGTTTTCATCTGCAGGCATGTCACCAAATTTTCCGATATAAGGGAATTCCCCACCAAAAACAGATTTGTAAAATAGAAATGCTTCTTCGCAATTTCCATTAAAGATTAAATAAGGGTTTACTGTTGCCATTTTTTTAATTAGTTATTGTTATATTTTAGTTTAAAATTTTCAATAAATTTTTTTGCTTCTACCGATTCAGTTGAAAAATTATGTATAAGTATTGGTTTAGGAAGTTTTCTAATAGAATCGATTAGTATTTTTATTTTATTTATTTCTGAATAATGTACAGGAATATTTTTGAAATACATATTATATTTATTCATAATATTTTGTTCTTTATCGATAAAAGGCTTTTCGTCTGGGTTTTTTATATTCATCAAAGAAATTACAGTTTTCACTTTACCATTTAACACAAAACTGAAAAACTCTTCGTCTGTAGGATACGGAGTAAAATAGGTAGTATTATTTAATTTGTAAATTCTACCACGTTCAAACTGCTTAACGGTATCAATATTTCTTCTTGTAAAATCACTTTTTATTTTAATAAATTTATTCTCTTTTTCTAATATAGTTCTAAAAACATTTACTCGATCTTTTCCTAAATAACAATGAACATAATATTTTCCTTTGGCATTTTTAGCCAATTCTTTTATTTTAATCAAAGAAGAATCATTCCCAATAATCCATGGTAGCATGGGAATTGATATTAATTTAAGTCCTTCTTTTTTTGTATTTATAGCTTCTTTTTCCATCAAAATTGGTTCTGCGGGAATCACCATTGGGTGTAATAAAGAAATTATAGCGGTATATTTTTGAGATTTTAATTGTTGTATTTTATCAACATCAGGATAGCTGCCAAAATAAAACTCAACCGTATTGCTCTTCTCAAAAGTTTCTTTTATTTCAGTATTATTTATTAAAAACTCTGGTTCGAAAGCAAAAATATAGGTAGCGCTTAGTAGTAAAATAAAGGAAAAAGCTAGTATTAGTTTTTTGTGATTTGATTTGTAAAAATATTTAAATAAAGATATAGTGAGAAATAAAACTAAAAATACAAACGCAAGAATTATAATTTTTTGAATGGTATTCTCTTGATTTTCGCTCCAATTTTCAGCATGCGCTTTATCTGAAATAATTCGTGTAGGTCCAATGGTTAGCATAAACAAACCCAAAGGAAAAGCAATACTTAAACCTATTACTATAAATAACAAGCAACTTTTGAATGATAAGTTAGAAACTTTTAGCATTTTTACGAATCTATTCATTTTATTGTTGATGTAATATTTTGGAAATTTAAACCTTATTGTTCTACATATTTTTTAAAATTATCTAAAATAGCTTGCCAACCATTTTTTTGTAATTCTAAGGTATTTTCATTTTCAGGATCAAAAGATTCAATTATTTTAGTTCCATTTTTTGTCTTCTCAAAGCTAATTTGAACTTTTCTGTCATCATCTAGAATATATTCTATAACAGCATATTTTTCGATATTAGTATAAGTTCCCTCAAAATCGAAACTCATGCTACCGTCTTTTGCTGCCATAGTGTATCTGAATCTTTTTTCCACGGTCAAATCATTTTCAGCAAAAGGAGAGTGCCAATCAGGTGAGGCATTATTCCATTTTGTGATGTGTTCAGGAGTTGTCCAAAATTTCCATACTTTTTCTATAGAAGCGTTAATTGTATTAGTAACGGTTATCATATATTTTATTTTAAAAATGTATTTGTGGTTCTTCAAAATTAGTAAATAAATATTAAATACCGATTTTCAAATATCTAAAAAAATGTATCTTTGAAACCAAATTAAAACATCATGATTGCTACCCAAGCTTCAACTCAATTAGAACAATATTTTCAACAGTTCCGTAATAATATTATTGGAATTAATCAGGAATTTGAGTCGCCTTTTGGTACACAAAAAATAATTTATACCGATTGGACTGCTAGCGGTCGCTTGTATCGCCCTATTGAAGAAAAGTTGATGAACGAATTTGGTCCTTTTGTAGCCAATACTCATACTGAAACTACAATTTCAGGAACAGCAATGACAATGGCATATCATGAAGCAAGACATATCATAAAACACCATGTAAACGCAAATGATGATGATGTTTTGATAAATGATGGTACAGGAATGACAGGAGTTGTTAATAAATTCCAACGAATTTTAGGACTTAAAATGCCTGAAAATCTAAAAGAATTTGCTAGCATTCCCAAGGAAATAAAACCTATTGTTTTTATTTCTCACATGGAACACCATTCTAACCAAACCTCTTGGCTAGAAACCATTGCCGATGTAGTTGTAATTCCTTCTTGTGAACAAGGGTTATTTTGTATAGATAATCTTAAAAAACTGCTAGAAGAATATAAGGATAGAAGTTTTAAAATTGCCTCAATTACTTCCTGTTCTAATGTGACAGGAATAAGAATGCCTTATCATGAAGTAGCAAAATTAATGCATCAAAATAATGGTGTATGTTTTGTCGATTTTGCTTGCTCAGGACCTTACGTTGCTATCGATATGCATCCAACAGATTCAGAAAGTTATTTGGATGCTATTTTCTTTTCTCCACACAAATTTTTAGGAGGACCAGGTACTTCGGGCGTATTAATATTTAATAAAAATTTATACAAAAATAACATACCAGATTGTCCAGGTGGCGGAACAGTGTCGTGGACAAATCCTTGGGGAGAACATAAATATATAGATAATATTGAGGATAGAGAAGACGGTGGAACACCAGGTTTTCTTCAAGTTATAAAAACAGCTTTAGCTATTCAGTTGAAGGAGCAAATGGGAATAGATAATATTTTGAAACGTGAACACGAGATTGTTTCATCAATTTTTGAAAGCCTTGGAAATATTGAAAATATAAATATTCTTGCCAGTCAACACAAAGATAGATTGGGTGTAATTTCTTTTTATATTACCGACCTGCATTTTAATTTAGGTGTAAAAATATTGAATGATAAATTTGGTATTCAAACCCGTGGAGGTTGTAGTTGTGCTGGAACTTACGGACATCATTTACTTCATGTGGATCAAGAAATGTCGCACGATTTAGTTTGTCAAATAGACTCAGGCGATTTGTTACAAAAGCCAGGTTGGATACGAATGTCTATTCATCCAACAACAACAACTTCAGAAATAGAGTTTGTTTGTAATAGTATAAAAGCCTTGGCAGAAAATCATAAAGAATGGTCTGAGGATTATGATTATAATCCAAAAAGTAATGAATTTGTTCACAAAATGGCTTTGAATAAGGAATTAGAAATGGTAAAAGGTTGGTTTAAAATTTAAACCTTCTTTTTGTGTTTCCAACGTTTGTGAGTCCAAAGATAATATTCAGGTTGTTCATGTATTTGTTGTTCTACACGATTCATAAAGTCTTCTGAGATTTTATAATTAGGAACCGATTTGATATCTTCTGATAGGACTTCGAAGCTAGCTTCATAGTAACCACGTTTTACTTTTTTTGTTTTTAGGAAAATAACATTCATATCGTATTTTTTGGCAAGAATTTCGGCGCCAACATGAATAGGTGTCTCAATTCCCATAAAATGATACCAGTATAAGTTGTCAGACCATCTTGGTGTTTGATCACTAGCAAAACCAAAAACGCCTAATTTTCCGCTAATAGCATTTTCTTGTATCGTTTTAGACGTTTCTTTAGTTGTAATTAGAACTGCTTTAAATTTTGAACGAATATCTTTTACCAGTTTATCAAAATATTCATTCGAAATTTTTTTATAAATACCATAACCAGTAAAATTTATATGAAAATTCATAGAAACTGCCCATTCGTAACTAGCATAATGTGCGCATAGTAAGGCAATACTTTTTTGCTTTTTTTCTAAATCTAAATAGATTTCTAAATTTCTAAATGTATATCTTTTCTCTATTTCAGACTGAGAAATTGTAATTGTTTTTATCATTTCTAAAAACATATCACACATATGACTATAAAACTTTTTTTCTATAACTAATCGCTCTTTATCAGACAAATTAGGCAAAGCCATGGCTAAATTATTTCTAACTGTTTTTTTTCGGTAGCCAATAATATAATAAACCAGCAAATAAACACCATCAGAAAAAACATATAATAACCTAAATGGTAGTATAGAAATGAGCCAAAGAATTGGGTAAAATAGTAAGTATATAAGTAATTGCATTTAGTATAAATTTAAGCAAATATACTTTTTATTCTTCTTTTAGTAACAATTCTATATCAAATGCTTTTAGTATATTTACTTTTTAAATTTATACATATATGAATATTTTTTTGATACTTATAATAGCATCGAATGTTATTTTTAGTTACAAAGGTTTTAATGACATTTCTTTTTTTAGAAAAAACGAATTCCATATTGGTAGTATTCGTGCAGGAGAGCAAAGTAGAATGTTTTCATCTGCATTTCTTCATGCCGATTGGGGGCACTTATTTTTTAATATGTTTACCTTATTCATGTTTGCTCCTGTTGTTATAAATAATTTAGGCAATACTTCTTTTTTATTAATTTATTTAGGCAGTTTATTGGCAGGTAGTTTGCTTACTTTATATTTTCACAAAGATGATTATGGTTATAGAGCAATTGGTGCATCAGGTGCAGTTACAGGAGTTTTATACTCAGCTATTTTATTAGATCCAGATATGAGTTTGTATATGTATTTTATTCCAATCCCTATTCCTGCTTATATTTTTGGAATAGGTTATTTATTATACTCTATTTATGGTATGAAAGCCAAGAATGATAATATTGGTCATACAGCCCATTTTGGTGGAGCAATAGGTGGTTATTTGATAACAATATGTAAAGAACCTGAAATGCTTACCCAAAACACATCAATGGTTATTTTATTAGCAATACCAATCATTTTGTTATTTGTTTTGGCAAAAATGGGAAAATTATAGTTTGGCACGCCATTTGTTTACTTATGGTTAATTTAAAATAAATAAATATGAAAAATTTAGTAGTAACATTAATAACATTTTTTACAGTGATGACTTACGCACAAGATCAAAAAATGAATCAAATTCCTCAAATAACAGTTTCTGGCGAAGGAAAAATAAAAATAGTCCCTGATCAAGGAATTATTTCTCTTGGTGTCGAAAATACAGGAAAAGAAGCTGCCGAAGTAAAAAAAGCGAATGATATTATTATAGATAAAATTTTAAAATTTATAAAAAGTAATAATATTCCTGCTACCGATTTTCAGACTACAAATGTAAGCCTGAATAAGAATTATGATTACGAAAAAAAGAAATACAATTATGTGGCTAACCAAACGGTTACAGTTACATTAAAGGATTTAACAAAATATAATGAATTTATGATGGGAATTACCGAAACTGGTGTAACCAACATACATGGTGTCGAGTTTAAATCATCAAAAATGGAAACTTATGAGGCTGAAGCTAGAAAAAAAGCCATTTTAAATGCGAAACAAAAAGCATTAGATTATGTTTCGGTTCTAAACCAGAAAATAGGGAAGGCATTAATAATTTCGGACAACTCACAACCGTTTTATCCGCAACCAATGTTTAAAGGAGGCATGATGGCAATGCAAGAAGATGCATCTGCACCAAAAGAAACATTAGCTATTGGAGAAATAGAGATAAATGCAAATGTTCAGGTGACTTTTGTTTTAGAGTAAAAATTTAAAATTTCTTATATAAAAAAACCTGAACAATCTTGTTCAGGTTTTTTTTGTGGGGAGAGTAGGATTCGAACCTACGAAGACGTAGTCAGCAGATTTACAGTCTGCCCTCGTTGGCCGCTTGAGTATCTCCCCGTAAGCGGTTGCAAATATAAAATTGTTTTTCTGGTTTGCAAACAAAAAAATAAATAATATTTACACTTTTTTGTAACTCTTTGGAAGTAAACAAAATAAAAATCTCCTATTGCTAGGAGATTTTCAGATTTTTATGATTTCTTAGCTTATTTAGCTAATAATTCAGCTACTTTAGCTTTTAGTTCAACACCGCGAAGGTCTTTTGCAATAATATTTCCGTTCGCATCTAATAAGAATGTAGCAGGAATACTTTGTATATTATATGTTACTGCAATTGGATCTTGCCAAGATTTTAAATTAGAAACTTGAGTCCAAGTTAATTTGTCTTTTGCAATAGCTTCTTTCCATGCTGTAGCTTTGTCATCTAACGAAACTCCAATAATATTTAAGCCTTTAGCATGAAACTCATTGTATAAATTTACAACATTAGGATTTTCTTTTCTACAAGGTGAACACCAAGAGGCCCAAAAATCAATAATAGTTATTTTTCCAAGAGATTCTTTTAGTGATACTAATTTTCCATCAACATTTTTTGCTGTAAAATTAGGAGCACTTTGACCTATTGATAAATCTATTTCTTTAGGCTGTTTTTTTTTTCTCCGTCAAGTTTAGTTTTAATACTTTTTCCTGGCTTTGTGTTTTTTACATCAGCATCTAATCCATCATAGTATTTTTTTATTTTTTTAATGTCATGTTGAGGATCATTAAACATACCTTCAACAAGTAAAACTGAAAGGAATGATTTAGGATTGCTTTCTATGTATTTGTAATTTGAAGTTGTAAATTCTTCTTGGAATCCAGAGTATTCTTTACTTAATTTAGTCATTACAGCAGTATCCTTTTTTTGCTGCGCTTCTTGCATAGCTGCCATATTTTTGTTCTGAAATGCCATCATTCTTTTTTGAATTTTCATCATTTCAGCGTTGTATTTAGTCAACTCATCATTGTTAAATGTCCCAGAAACTTTAGCTAATTGGATACTATCTTTGTTTATTACAACATTAATATTACCTTTTTCTACCACAACAATAAATCCTCCTTGAGTTTTATCAAAACGAACACTATGAATTTCAGGTTCTTCAGCTTTACCTTCAAAAGTAAATTTACCATTTTTAACTTGTACAGTATCTACAGCTATTACACCAGCAGCAGCTGAAACATTTTGTTTTTCTAAGAAAACATTTGTTCCATCAGGAAGACCTTTTATTTCTCCTGAAATTTTAAATCCGTTTCCTACAATTCCTGTGCATGACATTACAAATGCAGAAAGAGCAATTACAATTATTTTTTTCATCTTTTAAATTATTTTGAATGCAAAAATAAAGTTTTTTATCATTATTAGTAGTAATTTTTGTTATTTTGTTGTTAATATTTTAACAAATAAAATCAGTGTTAATAAATAAGTTTAAACCTAGTTCTAAATCTTTTAAAAATACATTTTGTATTTTTACTGAAATGGATGCTAAAATAGTTGAACACCTTATCCCTAATCATAAAAGCGAATCTGGAAGCCAATATTTTTATACAGATAAAGGAATGTATCGGCTATCTAATCATTGGGGAAGATTAGCAAATAGTAAATGGAGATTAGTAGCATTCGAAACAGAATCAATATCTAAAACAAAATTAGGTTTTGCAAAATGGGAGGATTTTTATCCAGACAATGATTTTGAAAATTTATATTATTTAGAAGCTAATTTCGAAAAGCAAACTGTAACCTATCAGCATAAAAACAATCCTAATTTTGATAAAAAATCAGTTTTAAGGAACTCATTAGAAACTGCAAAAAAAATAAAACAAGCTAGAAATATATTAACCTTAACAAATTGGGCAAAGCATTTCAATAATAACGATATTAATGAGTTGAGAAAAAATATTGTGAATGAATTAATTTTTTCTAATAAGACTTTAGAAGATATAAAACGAAATTTATCATGAGTAGAAATACCGAAAAAAATATAAAAAAGCACAACGACAAGTTGCATAAAGCACAGGATAAGGTCAAAAAAGCAAAAGTAGATCGTGCAGAAAAATTAAAGACTATTATTAAAAAGTTTAATGAATCAAAAGACTAGTAATTCTTTTAACTAAAAATTAATAAACGTTTCATAAGTCTAAAAAAGAATTTGTATTACTTTTAGGTTATGTACAAGGAACAAAAAAAAGGATTTTTTTTCAAGAAATACGAAGCTCCATTTCAATCTCCGTTCGATAAACTTTTTTCTATTTTCAAAGAGTTAATTACACACACTTCTGGAGATTTTGATGAAGCCATAAGTTGGTTACGGGAGCTTGATGTCGAATACAAATTAACAACTTCAGAATATACCATCGATGATTTTATTGAAGATTTAAAGAAGAAAGGATATGTTCGAGAAGAGCTTAAAGAAGATGGAACATCAGGAACTGGAATTACTGCTAAAACTGAAAGAGCCATTCGTCAAAGCGCTTTAGATCAAATTTTTGGAAATATCAAAAAATCAGGAGCCGGAAATCATAAAACTAAACAATCAGGAAGCGGTGACGAGCATACTGGTGAACTTCGTGAGTTTCAGTTTGGTGATGGTTTAGAGCAAATTTCCTTAACAGAAAGCCTCAAAAATGCTCAAATAAACAATGGGGTAGATGATTTTATGCTTACCGAACAAGATTTGGTTGTAGAGGAAACACAATTTAAAGCTCAAATGAGTACAGTTTTAATGATTGATATTTCTCATAGCATGATTCTTTATGGGGAAGATCGTATTACACCAGCAAAAAAAGTTGCAATGGCGTTGGCGGAATTAATTACAACTAGATACCCTAAAGATACCCTAGATATTTTGGTTTTTGGTAATGATGCTTGGACAATTCCAATTCGGGATTTGCCTTATTTAAAAGTGGGACCCTATCATACAAATACTGTCGCGGGATTACAACTAGCAATGGATTTGTTGCGACGAAAACGTAACACCAACAAACAAATCTTTATGATTACCGATGGAAAACCAAGTTGTGTCCGCGAAAAAAACGGAGAATATTATATGAATAGTAATGGTCTCGACGAATATATTGTAGATAAATGTTATAACCAAGCACAGCAAGCACGAAAATTGCATATTCCAATTACTACTTTTATGATTGCAAATGATCCTTATTTGCAAAAATTTGTGAATCGGTTTACAGAAGCCAACCAAGGCAAAGCATTTTATACTGGACTAAAAGGTCTAGGAGAAATGATTTTTGAAGATTACGAAACAAATAGAAAAAAGAAAATAAAATAGAATTTCAAAAAACTAATAGTAATAACATAATAGAAGCTATAAAAAACTCTAGAAATCTATAAGTTTAAAAAATACAACAAATGATAAATATAAGAACACTTGGAGAGCTCAAAGCATCAGGGTATAAAAGCCAAAGTATTAAAGATGAATTACGTAACAATCTTCGAGAAAAAATAAAATCAGGAAAGCCAGTTTTTGAAGGAGTTTATGGTTTCGAAAACACTGTAATTCCAGAATTGGAACGCGCCATTCTTTCCCGTCATAATATTAATTTATTAGGACTTCGTGGTCAAGCTAAAACGAGATTGGCTAGAAAAATGATCGAATTATTAGATGAATACATACCTGTTGTATATGGTTCAGAAATTAATGATGATCCATTAAACCCAATTTCTCGTTTTTCTAAAGACGTGATTAAAGAAAAAGGAGATGCAACCCCAATAGAATGGATGCATAGAAGCGAACGTTTCTTCGAAAAACTCGCTACACCAGATGTTACTGTGGCTGATTTAATAGGTGATGTTGATCCAATAAAAGCATCAAACTTAAAATTATCTTATGCTGATGAGCGTGTAATACATTTTGGGATGATTCCACGTGCTAATCGTTGCATATTTGTAATTAATGAATTACCCGATTTACAGGCTCGAATTCAAGTTTCGTTATTCAATATTTTGCAAGAAGGAGATATTCAAATTCGAGGATTTAAACTTAGGATGCCACTTGATATACAATTTGTATTTACCGCAAATCCTGAAGATTATACAAATCGTGGTAGTATTGTTACTCCTTTGAAAGATAGAATTGGATCACAAATCCTAACGCATTACCCAGAAAGTATCCAGATTGCAAGAAAGATAACACACCAAGAATCTAAATTAGATAAAGTACAATCTGATTTGGTTTACGTTCCTTCTTTAGCTAAAGATTTGTTAGAACAAATAAGTTTTGAAGCTCGTGAAAGCGAGTATATTGATAATAAAAGTGGTGTTTCTGCCCGATTAAGTATTACTGCTTACGAAAATTTGTTAAGTACAGCAGAAAGACGTGCTTTAAAATCTGGTTCTGATAAAACAACCCTACGACTGTCAGATTTTATGGGAATTATTCCATCAATTACTGGTAAAGTAGAATTGGTTTATGAAGGAGAACAAGAAGGTTCGGCAGTGGTGGCTCAACATCTTATTGGAGATGCCATTCATACTTTCTTTCCAGCTTTTTTTCCAAAAATAGAGAAGTTAGAACGTGCCGACGCCAAAAATGAATATACTGAATTGGTAGAATGGTTTTTTACAGAAAGTGGTTTCGAATTATTAGATGATTGCTCTGATGAAGAATATCAATCAATTCTTAACAACGTAAAACCCTTAGAAAATTTAATTCAAAAATACCAACCAGAATTGGTAAAAGAAGACAGGAATTTTATGAAGGAATTTATCCTTTGGGCATTAGTCGAATATGATAAATTAAGTAAAGATCGTTTCGAAAATGGTTACCAATTTAAGGATATGTATGGAAGCTATATTAGTAAATTATAAA
>NZ_JBJXEN010000049.1:0-14890 GCF_046153165.1 Flavobacterium sp.
ATTTGGCGCACAACCACCACTTGTAGTTACAGTATAGTTGAAAGTTCCCGCTACCGTTGGAGTTCCACTAATAGTGAATACTCCAGCAGCAAAGCTACCAGTCACTCCTGTAGGTAAAGCGCCCGCAGTTATGCTAGCACCAGTTACACCCGTACCTACACTATAAGTAATAGATGAAAGTAAAGTATTCGCACAAAGTGTTTGATTTGTTGTACTTGGTACCGATGTCAACGTCATTGTTGATAAAGGGTTTACTGTAATTGTTCCAGATAAAGAAGCATTTGGTACACAACCACCACTTGTAGTTACAGTATAGTTAAAAGTTCCCGCTACTGTTGGTGTTCCACTAATAGTGAATACTCCAGCAGCAAAGCTACCAGTTACCCCTGCAGGTAAAGCGCCTGCAGTTATGCTAGCACCAGTTGCAGTTCCACCTATAGTATAAACAATATTAGTTAACAAGGTATTAGCACACAATGTTTGTGAGCTTGTACTTGCAGCCGATGTTAATACAATAGTTGGAATAGGTGTTACTGTGATTGTTCCTGATAAAGAAATATTTGGTGCACAACCACCGCTTGTGGTTACAGTGTAATTGAAAGTTCCCGCTACTGTTGGAGTTCCACTAATAGTGAATACTCCAGCAGCAAAACTACCAGTTACTCCTGCAGGTAAAGCGCCCGCAGTTATGCTAGCACCAGTTACACCCGTACCTACACTATAAGTAATAGAAGTAAGTAAAGTATTCGCACAAAGTGTTTGACTTGTTGTACTTGGTGCCGATGTCAACGTCATTGTTGATAAAGGGTTTACAGTAATTGTTCCAGATAAAGAAGCATTTGGCGCACAACCACCGCTTGTAGTTACAGTATAGTTGAAAGTTCCCGCTACCGTTGGAGTTCCACTAATAGTAAATACTCCAGCAGCAAAACTACCAGTTACCCCTGCAGGTAAAGCGCCCGCAGTTATGCTAGCACCAGTTGCAGTTCCACCTATAGTATAAACAATATTAGTTAACAAGGTATTGGCACACAATGTTTGCGAGCTTGTACTTGCAGCTGATGTTAATACAATAGTTGGAATAGGACTAATTGTTACCGATGTTGTAGCAGTTACTGGTGAACAACCCGCAGATGCAGGTGGAATAGTATAAGTTACTGTATAAACACCTACAGGACTTCCATTTGGGGTTATAGTTCCTGTCGTTGCATTAATAACAAGAGTATTTGGATTTGCAGTATAGGTTCCTGGTGCAAAAACTCCTGTTCCTGATAAATTAACTAATTTAGGTACTATATCTAATTCACAAAATGAAGTACTAGGAGTACTAGGAATACTATAAGATATTGAAGCTGTTGGTGGTGTACAATTGTTAGCTATACAAGTTTGTGTGTTTGGTAAAAAACAGTTGCCCGCTGGTCCAGTAGGTGTTAATGTAATTACTACACTATCACCAGGTGTTAGACCTGTTACGGAATAGGTTAAAACATTACCAATTGCTCCAACATTCACTACAGGACTTGCATTTACTTGATAAGATACATTGTATCCTGTTGCTCCTGCAACTGCTGTCCAAGTAAAAGTTACCGAAGTAGTGGTAGATGAACCACAATTTATGGTTGGGGATAAAACAGGATTTATTACAACTTGTGTATCTAAATGAAATGCTGGACAAGATGCCGACAATGGAATGTCATAATTTACTGTATATGTTCCTGGAGTACTAGTACTAGGAATAATTGCCCCAGTAGTTGAGTTTATTGTTAGTCCAGATGTAGGATTAGTTGTATATGTACCACCAGTTGTAGCTGTAGATGTAATAGGTTGAGGAGTAGTAATACTTGTACAGTAAGGACTACTAGGATAAGAAATTGTTCCTGTTGGTGCAGCTGCCACAATTAAATCAAAAAATCTTGTAGCTACACAGCCAGTTGTATTATCTTCAATTCTAACATAAATTCTTACTGGTGAAGAAGAGATAGAGTAATTAGTTAAATTTGCAAAAGGAATAGTTGGAAAACCATTATCTGCAGCTAATTGAGATGTATGATATGTAACTGTATTATTTGCAGAAGGAAGAGCACCTAAAACTTGAGTGTCTTTGTTTATTGAAGGAAATATATAAGGTGCTGGCGAACTTGTGCAAAGAACAATATCCGTTGGTTGTGTTACAGGTATTGGAGCATAATATGTAAGTACCATACTATCGGTAACTTGATAACATCCACCGGGTCTTGTTGTTTTTACTGACCAAGTTCCTGCCTGATTTACAGTTATCGTTTGCATATTATCATAAGCAGGTTGTGGAACTCCTCCTAATAACCATTGAAAAGGTGCAGTACCTGTAGAGAATGGAGAAGCAAAAGATGCTGTAATATTTATTGATGTTCCTGAACACTCAGTACGATCTGGACCTAAAGAAATACCACAAACTAGATCACAATCAGTAGAACCATAAGTTGGTAATATAGGGGATCTTTGCTCTAACTTTATAAATCCTGGTTGACCACTAAAATTAGTAACTACGGCAAGATAATATTGTCCTGCATTAGCACCTGCAATTGTAAGGTGTTCTACAGGTGAAGAATCATAGCTACAGTCAACTAAATTTCCTGGAGCAGGTCTGGGGTAATTACCTGGTGAAGTTGTATTATTACCACAAGGAGGACAGTTATTAACCAAACTTCCACAGTTACCAGTTGCTGAAGTAAAAGGACCCCAAACTGCAAAATCGACATCAAGAGCAGTTCCTGTAGGAAAACCAGCTCCGTTGAAAGCAGTGTTTTGAATAATATCAAAAATTAAAGTACCTGATTGGTCTACTTTAAAATAAAACCATTTAGGATTGGGTGATGAACCAAGACATGCAATAGATCCACCTGTTCCACCAGTCGAATTTGGATATATTAAGGAAGGAATTGTAGGGTCTGATCCACAAAAAGCCTCTGCAGTTGCACAAGTAGATTGTGAGTAAACATTAACAGTAATTAAACTAAAAACTAAAAATAGTACTATTCTTTTCATCTTATTTTTTATAACTTGTTACACTTATAAAATAATGATATTGCCAATCAGAGATTTTTTCGCAATTTGTTTTGGTAACAATTACTCTCCATTTGAAGCACTTACTCATCATTTCAGTATGAATTAATTTCTTTGAACCAGTAATTCCATTTTCATCATTACCTATGTTTAGGAAAATGACATCTTTGTAACTAACGGCTTTATCTTTATTGAAACAATCTAAAATAGGAACTATCTCAATTTTAATTGAAGCATCTTTCACTTCTGAAAAATCCCAATTTACAGTGGCGTATTTTTCAGCATTAGTAGTTTCTTTTGGGCATTCTACAATCTCAGCCTTATAATTCACATTACAATCTATGTTTTCTTGCGAATATATAAACTGTGAAATCATAAAAACAAAGATAATTTTAAGGTAAATAAATTTCATCTTTAAATAGTTTAATTAAAATTTGTCCGAAATTTAATAAAAATTTAAGTAATATTTAATATTTGTTTGCACTTTTTAATAATCAAAATCAATTAATAAATTTGAATATATTCCATATCTTTGCATTTATTATTATTATTATTGAATAAAAAACCTTATTTAATGGCTCATACCGAAGATTTTCAAGACGAAATTGGAAACAATCATATTGCAACAAATGCAAAAAATCCTGTAAGAAAAGATGCATTTGATTTAACTGATGATCAAAAAATAGCATCTATAAAAAAAGATGTAGAAAACATTTTGCAAACCCTTGGAATGGACCTTACTGACGATAGCCTTTCAGGAACTCCCAATCGTGTTGCAAAAATGTTTGTAAAGGAAATTTTTGGAGGACTAAACCCTAACAAAAAGCCAAGTCCATCTACATTTGAAAATAATTACAAATACGGAGAAATGCTTGTCGAGAAAAATATTGTAGTTTACTCAACTTGTGAACATCATTTGTTACCTATTATAGGTAGAGCTCATGTTGCTTACATTTCTAAAGGTTCTGTTATTGGTTTGTCTAAAATGAATCGTATTGTAGAATATTATTCGAAAAGACCTCAAGTTCAGGAAAGACTAACCATGCAAATTGTACAAGAATTGCAAATGGCTTTAGGGACTGATGATGTGGCTTGTGTGATTGATGCGAAACACCTTTGTGTAAATTCTCGCGGAATAAAAGACATAGAAAGTAGTACTGTGACTTCAGAGTTTGGAGGAAAATTTAAGAATTTAGAAACTAAAAGAGAGTTCTTAGATTATATTAAATTAGACACTAAATTCTAAATAAAATATCTTATTAACGAAATGCCCTAGCCCTGATTGCAGTGAAAATCCTTTTTTGAGGTACGAAAAAAAAGATTGAAACGGAAAGCAGGAAATAGCTCTAAAAAAAGAAATAAAATGCCATTATATAAATCGCAACCTATCAAAATATACAATTCGCTATCTAGCGAAAAAGAAAACTTTACTCCTATTAATGAAGGAAATATAGGTATGTATGTGTGCGGCCCTACGGTTTATAGTAATGTTCATTTAGGTAATGTGCGTACTTTTATGTCGTTTGACGTTATTTATAGGTATTTTTTGCATTTGGGTTATAAAGTTAGATATATTAGAAATATTACCGATGTAGGTCATATTGTTGATGATGTAGATGACGGTGAGGATAAAATTGCAAAAAAAGCGAAACTCGAACAACTTGAACCTATGGAAATTGTACAGCGTTATACTGTCGATTTTCATAATGTTCTAAAAGCCTATAACTTTTTGCCGCCCAGTATCGAGCCTACTGCTACAGGACATATTATTGAACAAATTGAAATTGTTAAAAAAATTATAGCTAAAGGAATTGGTTACGAATCTAACGGTTCTGTTTATTTTGATGTGGTTAAGTTTAACGAAACCAATAATTACGGAAAGTTAAGTGGTAGAAATATCGAAGATATGCTAGCTAATACTCGAGATACCGATGGTCAAAGTGATAAAAGAAACCATCAGGATTTTGCGCTTTGGAAAAAAGCAGAGCCAGAACACATTATGCGTTGGCCTTCTCCTTGGAGTGATGGTTTTCCAGGCTGGCATTTAGAATGTACAGCGATGAGTACCAAATATTTAGGTAATCATTTCGACATTCACGGCGGTGGAATGGATTTAAAATTTCCGCATCATGAATGTGAAATTGCTCAAAACGAAGCTTGTACAGGTGAAGAGCCAGTAAACTATTGGATGCATGCTAATATGTTGACTTTGAACGGAAAGAAAATGTCGAAATCGACAGGAAATAATATTTTGCCAAGCGAAATATATTCTGGTGGAAGTCCGTTTTTGACGAAAGCATTTTCAGCATCAGTAGCACGATTTTTTATGTTGCAAGCGCATTATCGTAGTAATCTCGATTTTACTAATGATGCTATTCTGGCTGCCGAAAAAGGGTTTTATCGATTAATGGAAGCCGTTGAAAGTCTAAAAAACATCTCGTTTGCAACATCAAATACTACTTCAATAGACATAAAAACGTGGAAACAAAATTGTTATGATGCAATGAATGACGATTTTAATACTCCAATTTTGATTGCTCATTTGTTTGAAGGCGTTCGTTTTGTGAATGTATTAAAAGAAAACAAAGAGACCATTACAGTAGAAGATTTATTGGATTTTTCAACTACCATGAATGCTTTTGTTTTTGATGTACTAGGATTGGAAGACGAAAAATCGGCAGCAAACAATAATGATAAACTAGAAGGCGTTGTAGAAATGCTTATCAAAATGAGAAAACAAGCAAGAGACAATAAAGATTTTGCGATGTCAGATCAAATTAGAGATCAATTATTGGTTTTAGGAATTCAATTAAAAGACGGAAAAGAAGGAACAACATTTTCAATATAATATTTTGAGTTTAAAAAAAATTCTAATATTCCCATTTATGTTTGTGGTTAGATTTTACCAAATCGTAATTTCACCACTTACGCCGGCAACCTGTCGGTTTACACCAACTTGTTCTCATTATACTGCCGAAGCTTTGCAGAAACATGGTTTATTTAAAGGTACTTATCTTGGAGTAAAAAGAATTTTAAGTTGCCATCCTTGGGGAAGAAGTGGTTACGACCCAGTTCCCTAGAATTATGAATTAAAAATTAAAAATTACGAATTAAAATAGTATTTTTGATTGTTAGCAATTACTACAAAATCAATATGACACATTTTTTACAGATTGTTTGGAATCCTTCAGAAGGAATACAATTGGGCTCATTTACATTACATTTTTATAGTTTAATGTTCGTAGTGGCCTTTGTTTTAGGATGGTTTATTATGAAACCTATTTATAAAAGAGAAAATGAGCCAATAGAAAAATTAGATAGTTTGCTTATATATATGGTTCTAGCTATATTAATAGGTGCCCGATTGGGAGATGTTATATTTTACAATTGGAGTAGTTATTATCCAGACCATTTACTTGAGATTTTTCTTCCAATAAGAGAAAATCCAAATGCTACATTATTTTATTTTATAAAAGGATGGGAATTTACTGGTTTTAGAGGATTAGCAAGTCATGGAGCAGCTATTGCAGTGATTATTACAATGTATTTTTATACAACAAAAATTCTTAAGAGATCTATTTTATGGATTTTGGATAGAGTAGTTATTCCAGTTGCTTGTGGTGCTATTTTTGTAAGATTAGGTAATTTTTTTAATTCTGAAATTTACGGACCAATTGTTTCTGGAAAACCGTTTTATGGTGTTAAATTTATCAGAGAAGATGAATTTTGGATAGATAAAAATATACGTCAAATTACACAAACAAACGATTTAAATAATGCTTATAAGTTAATAGAAACAGATCCTAAATTTGTAGAAACCTTAAATGCGATTCCATTTAGACATCCGTCACAATTATACGAAGCTTTTGGATATGTTTTTGTTTTTGCAATTTTATTCTTTTTATATTGGAAAACAGATGCTCGTGAAAAACAAGGTTTTCTTTTTGGAATGTTTCTAATTATGTTATTTTCAGTAAGAATTCTAGTGGAATTTGTAAAAGAAAGCCAAGGTGGTTTCGAGTCAGCTTTAGGATTATTATCTACTGGACAATGGTTAAGTATACCTTTTATAATTGCTGGATTATTTTTTGTTATTAGAGCAAAGAAAGAAACAGTTTAAATATTAAATCCTTTTTAGATTTTAAATAATAAAGCATCTTAAAATAATTAATTTTAAGATGCTTTTCATTTTTAATACTATTGTTAAAGCATAAATAAAGCTTATTGATACAAGATTTATATCAATAAGCTTTATTTTATTTAGCTAGATATTTAGCTACTTTTTATGCTTTCAGGATTTTTGTGTAAAAGGGGATATTATCTTTTTAAAGAGAAATTACCTTTCATATTTCTTCCGTCTTCAAACTCAATATTATACCAGTAATCAGTAGCAGGTAGTAGAATGCCATTATATGTTCCGTCCCAACCTCTATCTAATGGTGATATTTGTTTTATTAATTTTCCGAAACGATCAAAAATGTAAATAATAGTCTTTGCATTAAACACTGAACTTACGCCTTGTACATTCCAATAATCATGAATACCATCTCCATTTGGAGTAAAATATTTAGGGATTCCTAAAACATATACTACTCTTGGAACTGTTCCACAACCATTTAGATCTTTAACATACACTGTGTGAATTCCTGCCATAACATTTGTGAAAACATTACTTTCTTGGAATGGACCAAATTCTTCATCTAGACTGTAAACATAATCACCTGATCCACTAATATTAATAGTAACAGTATTATTATCTACTAAATCAGTAATTGAAGGAGGTAATATTGTAGCAATATTGGAAGCAGCAACAGTTATTGTTCTAGTTCTCGGACAGCCTTCTGGAATAGTTTTTACTTCAACAGTATAAATCCCTGCTTGATTTACATTTTGTAATGTGTAATTTAGTTCAGCTGGAACTATTGGTGTGCCATTGTAACTCCAAACGTATGTGTAATTTGTTGGTGACGTACCATCATTAATACCAGCGTCTAAAGTAATAAATAATGTAGATAAATTTGAACAAATAGTCCCAGTATCATTTAGATTGATACTTGGCAAAGGGTTTACAATAAAATTGAGTAGTGTAGTCGCAGTACAACTTGTATTCAAAGGGTTTGTTACTGTTACAGTGATTGTTTGTGTAGCAGTAATAAAAGGATTTGGTAAAGGTGTAATATCTACCCCGTTCGCATCGGTATATTTTATAACCATTCCTGTTTGTCCGCCAAGAATTGTATTTTGATAAGTTGATGTGTCAAAACTACTTTTTAAATCGGTATCTGAGCCTGATAATAAATCATCGCATGATGCAGGAATTATGATAGCATTTGCAACTGGTTTTACATCTACTGTAAATTGAATACTAGTTTCATCAGTACAAGCTAATGTTGTATTGTTAGTTACACGAGCCTTTATGGTTTGAGTTGCTGTTAAGAAACTTGCTGGAAAAGGACTTACTACTGGATTTCCGTTTGAATCTAACAAAGGATTTCCGCTCGAATCAAAGTAAGTAACAGTTACAGGAAATGATTGGTTACTGCCTAATAATGTAGCTTCTAAATTTGAAGTATTGAAAGTATGATTTACAACGGTATCAGTAGTATTATCATCGCAAGCTGCAGAAAATGTTACTGCATTTGCAAATGGTAATTTTTCGACAGTTAGGTAAACACGGGCAAAACCATAACAAGCTTGACTAATTGTACTATCCACACGTCCCCAAATGGTTTGATTATTTGGTATGTCATTTTGAAATGAATTGATAGGAGTTATAGGGTTTGTTTGTGCATCTCTATCAGCTATGTTTCTGTAATAATTTATATTATAGCTACCTGGAGGAAGAACTGTAGTGAGTAAATCTGTAGAAACACTACTAATATCGAAAGTTGTTTTTCCGTCTCTATCGTCATCACATTTACTAAATGATCTAGTAAATGTTGCAGGAATTTGTGTTGCTATGACTTGTAAGTTTATTTGTGCCGTTCTAAAACATCCATTCGTGTTTACAACTCTTGTCCAAACGATCATTGCAGCTGGTGTAGTATTTGTAAAAGCTAAAGGATTTGGGATTAATTGCGCTGGATCTGCAGTTTGAGCTCCAGTTAAAGTCGTATAATATGTAAATGTTTCATTAGCAAAATTTGTTGAGATCAAGTTGTTATTTACAGTCAAATTTATTGATGCTATGGCATCTAAATCATCATCACATTGAGTAATTGTAGTATTATTTACAACAGGTAAAGCATAAACTGTTAGTATCGCATCGGCCGAAAGTAATCCACATGAATTTCCTACTTTGTTTAGCTGAACTCTATATTTATAACTATTCATCGCATTAGTTACACTTGTAATGGTTAGTGTATTTGTTGTTACGCCAGAATATGGAGCCGCGTTTGTAACATTGTTCCAAGTAACACCATCAGTAGAAACTTGCCATTGGTATGTGTTTCCTCCATTGTCAGCAAGTGTGATTGTTGCATTTTGTAATTCGCAAGTTGGTGCAATACTTGGTTGTGTTGTAATTATAATAGGAGCAAAAGTTATGTAATTTGCATTTGGTGTTGTATAACCTACACCGCTTGTTACTTGACCATTTGCATTTACTGTTGGCGGAGTAATTATACCTAATAATCCGTCGCCATTAGCATCTGGAGTTCCTGTAAAACCTGCTTCTGTAACATCATTACATAAATCATTATCAGAATCTAGTTCGCGATAATTTTTTATTCCGTCATTGTCAGTGTCAGCAATTAATTCATCTGAATCTAGAATACCATCATTGTCTGAATCTAAGTCTAAATAATCTAAAACTCCATCACCATCAGTATCTACTGGATTTAATCCAGTCCCAAAAGCATTGTCAAGTCCATCAGTATTTAAATCAGCATTTGATATAGTAACAGAAGCATTTACTTGGGCTTCAATTGTATCTAAAATACCATCGTTATCACTATCTGTATCTAATTGGTCAGGAATGTTATCGCCATCAGTATCTCTATATACACAAGTTGCAACTAGTTTAAATGTTGATTTGTTTCCAGTTGTATTAGTAAGATTTTTGTGGGTAATTTTGAAGCTAGCTGTTTGAAATGATTGGAAACTAAATGTTCCTGTTCCTGCTGCCAAAGGAATATTTCCATTTAATCTAAATCTAATTTCGAAAGAAGAGTATTGTGTTACTCCACTTTCATAGATTCCGTCATAATTAGTGTCTATAAGTAACTGATTTGTTGGATTTAAAACAGTCACAGTTTTATTCACATCAGAGTTTACAATATATTCAGCATCGGCATTAAGTAAATCAGTTGCATTTGCTATAGCTGGATATTCTAATCTAATATTTGTAGGTTGCGAAAAATTAATATCATACACTACATTATATCCTTTTCCTGCTAATACTTCTGTAATAAAACTTCCATCAGCATTTCCTAAAAATGGAGTAGGAGCAGCAGGAATTGTGTTGGTTACTGTTCCGGTATAACTAATTGTACTTTGTGGAATTGTACCACTTGGAATTAGAGTGTTTATGATTTGATTTCCAAATGATTCGGTACAATTTGTGATACCATCATTATCCAAATCAATGTCAATATTGTCGTTTGCTAAATCATTTTCACCATTTGCAGGACAAGAACTAACAGGAGTTTTATCGGAAACTAGTGGTGGAGTTGGACAAGTAGATATGGACGCTATTACATTATAATATCCTGGTTGTGTTGGTAAATACTGATTTGTAGTGGCGCCAGGAATAGCAACGTCATTAAAATACCATTGAAAAACATCGAAAGCAGTGATACTACTCACTGCTAAATTGGCATTTGGGATACAATTTAACTGCCCAGTTACTACAATTTGTTGTGTTACTTCTGGTTTAAATGTAAATCCTGAATAGAATCCACCATAAGTGGCAGCTCCACTAGAACCAAAATAAGAAAGATATATAGATTTTGATGAAAACACAGAAATATTTCCTGTAAAACCTTCAAAAGTATAAGTTTCATAACCACTATTTCCTGTTACAGCAAACGGCCCATTTACTGTTATTCCTGCAGTTGGTAATGTTGCTAATGTGTAAGAAGTTCCATTTATTATAAAATTTAATGTTGCCCCAGTTTCAGTAACAATACAAACTGTTCCTGAAAAACTATTATCATTACCCACCTGATCAATAAATGGAATATTATTTATAACCTTTGGTGTTTCACAACTTAAAGGAGGTAAAAACGACATATTTTGATTTGCTTGACTTCCAGATCCTCCAATTCCTTGATAAGCAAAAGCATTCTTAGATGTTCGTACATATAAGTTACCTGAAGCGGAAAATTGAGAACCATCTAAAGCAATATATTGTCCTGCATTTAGTGTGGTAGTTGGTGTTGCACTTCCGTTAAGAAATACTTCGGTATTATTTTCGTTGGCTACAATTAGGGGTCTTTCTATGACATCTTCTCCGTTTCCTTTTATAAAAATATATTCTTTACCAGTTCTTTCTGCAGATACGATTTGGTCGAAACCAATATCAGAGTTATTACTAATATTACCATTACTTCCACCAAAAGAGCCACAATTTACAGCTACAGGTTTAGTTGAAGAAATAAGAGCTCCAATAAGTCCATCTTTATTATCTAAATCAGGACCCTGAACCGCCATAATAAAACTTTCTCCACTATTTAGTGTAATGTTTGCAGGAGTATTTCCTGCTCCAGCATTATTTATTAGGGATACTCCAGGTTTTAAATCACTAAAAGAAACAACAGTATTATTTTCGGTTGCTAGTATAGAGGCAAAAGTATAATGTCTAGAATCGGTAGTAACTCCTGTATTTATAAAAGCACCAATTCTGAATTGTGTACCTAGTGCTGCAAGTCCTTTAGAAACTAATCCTCCAGCATGATTACCTCCAGCAGCAGTAAGTCTTACTGTAACATAAACTAAATCTTCAGCTTCAACAATATAACCTTTATTATTTAAGACTGTATTTACTTTTATTCCATTGGCAAGAATTTGAGTGTCATCCCCATTTCCTATAAGAATCGTTTGAGGATTATCTCTACGAACAGTTCCTGTGGTTATTGTTCCACCAATAGCTGTAATCCTATAAGTTATATCGGTTATACTTGGACAAGATATATATAAGTACTGATCTAATGTTTCGTAGGCATCAGTATTAGATAAAGGCGGGATATAATGTGTTTTACTAAATTGTGAAAAACCATTAAAACTTAAAAACAGTGCTAATAATAAAAATTTTATTTTCATAGGGATTTTACAGAAATTCCCCAAAAGTAGTTAATTATCTCTTAAGCGTGAAGTGACTTTTGACAGTTTTATTGTTAAAAAGTGTTAAAACAAACCAATAATCGGCAGATGGTAAATTTTGGCCGTTAAAAGTTCCGTTCCAACCATTTGAACTTGAATCAATTTGTTTTAGTAATTTTCCAAATCTATCAAATATATTTATGGTAGAATTTGGTTTGGTTTTTATATTTTTTATAACCCAAGTGTCATTTATTCCGTCTCCGTTTGGAGTAAAAAATTTAGGGTAATCCAACACATAAATTGTTTTGGATGGTGTAGGTAAACAGCCGTTTTTATCTTTTACATAAATGGTATATTCTCCAGCTAAAAGATTTGTGAAAAATGGACTTTCTTGATAATTCACACCATCTATAGAAAAAATGTAATTACCACCATTATCTGTATAAGTAATAGTTATAGAGTTATTATTTTCTGAAAAATCATTTATCACAGCATCTATGTTTGTTGCAGCAGCTGAAGGTAGAATTATAAATTTCTTGATTGCTTTACAACCATTTGTATCGGTAACTTCTACTGAATAATTGCCTGCTGTAGCTACATTAGTTTCAAAATCAAAGTCATTTAGCCCAATCCAATTATAACTAGTAAAAGTAGTATCTACACTTAAAGGAATAGAATTTGTAACACATAAAAAAAGTGTTTCGTCCTCAAAATTGGGTGGATTAAAAGTATTAACAATTAGCTTTATAGGGATAATTCCGTAGCAATCTGAACCGTTTATGATTCTTGCATAAACAGTTTGTGAATTTGGTGTTGTATTTGTAAACGGGCTACTTATAGCATTAGTTTGATTTACAGCATTTATAATTGAAGTATAATATTCAGCAGTTAACCCAGCCGGAATTCCCGTTAAACTTGTTGGTAATGTTATATTTGTGATTCCGTCGAAAGTGCCATCTTCATCACATGTTTTTATATCAGGTTGTGTAGGAATGCTATTATTTGCAATTTGTAAGTTTATTGTCGCTGTGCTTTTGCATCCAAAATTATTAGAAACTTCTGCATAAATGGTAGCAGCATTACTAGAATACGTTGAAGGATTTGTAATTTGAGTTCCTCCAATAGTTTGATAATAGGAAACACTTCCTAGTGTAGTATCATTATTTCTAATAAGATTATCTAGTTTGGTTAAATTAAATACCGTAATTCCATCATTATTATCATCACATTGTACTAATGTTTGATTACTTAATGTAGGTAAAGCAGCAAATTGAATTTTCACTTTTCCTTGTGAAGTACAAGCGCCATTTATGGTAACTTCTACTGAATATTCGACAACTGTCGTGTTTGTATTATCAGTAATTGGAAAAGTAGGTGTTGTTACACCAGTATCAATTCCATCTTTAAACCATTTGTAAGTATTTATTCCAGGTTGTGTAGCGTCTAATATTTTATTTTCTCCTGAGCAATAAGGATTATTAGTAGATGCTAAGTGATTTATGCCTAAATCGGTAGCGCTTTCAAAACTCCCGCCACCTAAGAATATTGCCGAATCGTATAAATTATTTCCTTGATCGGCGATGACTAATTTGATATGATAAGTTGTACCAGAAATTACATTCGCTTCGGCTTTCATAATTACTGTTTGACCATTGAAATTTGTAGGATGATTTGTACCATTGAAAGCATCAAAATAGGCTGCATTTGCTGGAGGACAAACCGTACCAGAACCTCTCACATTATTTACAGTAACAGGAATTGATGTTCCAGGGACAATAGCTAAATTTTGATACGTTGAACTTCCAAAAGGTTTTAATAAAAAGGCAAATCCATCAGTATAACCACATTGTGATGCTGATGGATTTGATAAATATTGTTCGGAAGAAAAGATATAATCGAAACTAATTTTATTGGTAATCGGTGTAAAATCAAACTCTAAAACGGTTGCATTTATAGTATTTGAAACACCTAATGCGTTTTGTAAATCAGAATCTCCAGACCAACTGGTTGATCCTTCACTTAATATACTTGAATTTGGACCAGTTGCCGATGTTGCTTTTCCAGTGCTTAATACAATTCCGTTTGCGAAAGGAAAACTACTAGTTCCATTATCAAAATAACCAAAACTTTGTTCTGCAGTTCCAAAATTTCCTCCAGAAGCCATTATATTATTCACTGTGGCACAACCGCCAGCGGAAAAAATATTTTGTACTAACTGTTGTGCGGTATATGTATCATCTACCTGAATATATTGTGCAAAAGTGTTTCCTGAAAATAATAAAGCAACACTAAAAACAAGGATTTGGAGTCTTAATTTCATAGACTGCAAATATACTACAAATCTCGTTTTCTTAAAATTTTATAAGACATTAACATAAATATAACAGTCCAGAATAAAACTATAACTACGTTTGAAAAATGTACATTATAATCATAAATATCATTTACTCCGATTTGATTACCAATATTTTTGACAACTGATAATCTAGAAAAGGGTTCAACAATTAAATTTGACATAGATTCTAAAGGAAAGAATTGATATATTGAATCAACAAATGAATCATTATTTTTTGTGCCACCAAAAATT
>NZ_JBJXEN010000069.1:0-17118 GCF_046153165.1 Flavobacterium sp.
ATAAGGTCTTTTCTTGAATCTGCTAAAAAAATGTTCGACTCTTCTAAAATTTCTCGCGTGATATACTGAAACAAAACCAGCTAATATTCCTAGTAAAATATAATAAGGTGTGTTATGAAAATTGAAATTTTGTTCTTTATTAAAGCTTAATAAGATGTCACTACTTAATATCATTTGAGACACTAAAGCACCCGTTGCTGCCGATATCATAATAGGAATAAATGCCGAAATACTTACATCGGTTAGTACCACTTCAATGGCAAATAAAACGCCTGCAATAGGAGCATTGAAGGCAGCTCCAATTCCAGCGGCAACGCCACAGGCTAACAACAAAATTCTATCTTTTTGAGAGAGTTTGTATTTCTGAGCAAAATTAGAACCAAAAGCGGCACCAGTGATAACAATTGGACTTTCTAATCCGGCTGAACCACCTAAACCGACAGTTAATGAGCTTGTAATAATTTGAGCGTACATCTGTTTTTTAGGAACAATTCCTCCTTTTTTTGCCACAGAATGTAAGATATGAGAAC
Organism: Flavobacterium sp.; assembly: GCF_046153165.1. GTDB lineage: Bacteria > Bacteroidota > Bacteroidia > Flavobacteriales > Flavobacteriaceae > Flavobacterium. Next base: position 531 of record NZ_JBJXEN010000069.1, read on the forward strand.
TTCCTTTTTCTAATTTTCCATTAAGAAATCGTCTTACGACAAAAACGGTAAGCAGAATTCCTATAACGGGTAAAATACTGTTGGAGTAAGGTAATTTTAAATAAGTATTTAAATAATTAGCAAACAAAAACACATTATGAGCAAAACTTTTTAAGACAATAACTGCTAAGGCGCAAGAAATTGCTACAGCAACACACGATAGATAGATAAAATTTCTTTCCGATAAAATCTCTTTTGCTAAAACAAAGAGACTCTCGAATCGGCGAATTATTTTTCTAATAAATAATTGAAAATTTGCTGAAATTCTATTTGGCATTTTGAATTTATCTAAATGTAGAAAAGCAAAGATAATTTTTTAATGTTTAATAAAAATGAAAAATGCCTTGATTTCTCAAGGCATTCAATTTATTTTGTAATTGTTTGCTTTCTATCTGGTCCGACAGAAACAATTTTTATAGGGACTTCAACTTCTTTTTCTATAAAATCTATATAATCTTTAAGTTCTTTAGGTAATTCATTATAATTACTCATTCCTGTCAAATCTGCTTTCCAACCTTTAAATTCAGTATAAATAGGTTCTATATTTTCAGGTTCTATATTGTATGGTAAATGAGATATTTCTTGTCCTTTGTATTTGTAAGATGTACATACTTTTAAGGTTTCAAAACCAGAAAGAACGTCTCCTTTCATCATCATCAATTGTGTTACTCCGTTTATTTGTACCGCATATTTAAGAGCAACTAAATCTAACCAACCACAACGACGCTGACGACCAGTAACCGAACCAAATTCGTTACCCACTTTTGCCATTGTTGTTCCTGCTTCTTCAAAGTCTTCTGTTGGAAAAGGACCGCTACCTACACGAGTAGTATAAGCTTTAAAAATTCCGTAAACTTCCTTAATTTTATTTGGTGCAATTCCTAAGCCAGTGCAAGCACCAGCTGCAGTAGTATTTGATGAAGTTACAAATGGATATGTACCAAAATCTACATCTAACAATGAACCTTGTGCACCTTCACAAAGTATAGATTTTCCCGCTTTTTGTGCTTGATGTAAATATTCTTCGGAATCGATAAAATTTAATTTTTTTAAATCTTCGATGGCTTCGAAAAACTCTTTTTCTAATTCAGATAAATTGTATTGAATCGAAACATCATAAAATTTTATCATTTCCTCGTGCTTGTTTGCCAAGGCACGATATTTATCTTTAAAATCCGCTAGTTCAATATCTCCAACGCGAATTCCGTTACGACCAGTTTTGTCCATATATGTTGGTCCAATTCCTTTGAGTGTAGAACCAATTTTAGCTTTTCCTTTAGACGCTTCCGATGCAGCATCAAGTAATCTATGTGTTGGGAGAATAAGATGGGCTTTTCTAGAAATGATTAATTTTGATTTTAAATCAAGATTAAATTTTGCTAATCCGTCTATTTCACTTTTAAAAACTACAGGATCAATAACAACACCATTTCCAATAATGTTAATATTATTTTTATGAAAAATTCCAGAAGGAATAGTTCTTAAAACGTGTTTTATTCCATCAAATTCTAATGTATGTCCTGCATTTGGGCCACCTTGAAAACGAGCAATAATATCATATTTTGAGGTCAATACATCGACAATTTTTCCTTTGCCTTCATCTCCCCATTGTAATCCTAGTAATAAATCTACCGTCATTGTGTTGTTGTTTGTTGTTTGTATTGTAGTAGTTAATTTTGTTGTTTTTAGTACAGACTAAGCTTTTTTATTTGCGTAGAAATAAAGTGAATGATTTACTATTTCTATTCCAAAAATTTCTTCCATAGTTTGTTTTATAGTTTGAATTCTTGGATCACAAAACTCTATTACTTCACCAGAATCTAGCATGATTATGTGATCATGCTGTTTGTCGAAATACGATTTTTCGTAATGAGCTTGATTTTGACCGAATTGATGTTTACGAACTAATGCGCAGTCTAAAAGTAATTCGATGGTATTATAAAGTGTAGCACGACTCACACGATAGTTTTTGTTTTTCATTTTGATATACAAATGTTCTATATCAAAATGCTCTTCGCTTTCATATATTTCTTGTAGAATGGCGTAACGTTCAGGTGTTTTTCGATGTCCTTTATTTTCAAGATACATTGTAAAAACATTTTTTACAATTTCCTGATTTTTACTATTATCTGTAGCTATAAGTGTCATATCTGGCAAAGGTAATCAAAAAGTCTTAAAGTCGAAAATCGTAGTTCAAATATTGAAAAGTATAAATACATTATTGGGTTTAATATTAAAATTATCGTTTATTAGGTATTGTAAACTCTAGTTACTTTATCTACACCATCTATTGTCTTAATATTATCTATTAATTTTTTTAGTATTGTATTGTTAGGTACAATAACAGCTAAGGTTCCATTAAAAATTCCTGCGTCACCACTTAATGAAATACTTTGAATATTTACATGCATATTGTTTGAAACAACACGAGTTAATTCGTTGGTTAATCCCAAGCTATCCATACCAGTAATTTCAAGAATTGCTTTAAACTCTTGTTGTGATGAGTCTATCCATTTTGCTTGCATAATTCGGTAAGCATAGTTAGATTGCATACTTATGGCATTGGGACAGTCTCGTTTGTGTACTTTTATTCCTTCATTAATTGTAACAAATCCAAAAACAGGATCCCCAGGAATAGGATTACAACAAGCAGATAATTTATAATCAAGTTTGTCTTGTTCTGCTCCAAAAACAAGCATGTCATAATTACTTGATAATTCATTTTTATTTACTAATTCAGGATTATAACTTGGACTTCTTTTTATTTTATTTTTAAAGAAGTTCATGAAGGCATTATTTTTTTGAGAAGCAAAATCCTTCAATTGCTGATTGTCTATGGCACTAATCCCAACTCTATAAAATAAATCTAAACTAGTTTTTAATTTAAAATAATTAACAAGCTCATTAACAGTAGCTTCGTTTAACGTGATTTTTAAGTGTTTTAATTTTCGATTTAATATTTCTTTTCCGTCTTCGGCAATTTTCTTAGTGTTTTCGTTAAGAACATTTCTAATTTTATTTTTTGCTCTGGAGGTGGTTACATAGTCTATCCAGTTTATAGTTGGTTTCTGGTTTTGAGAGGTAATTATTTCTATTTGATCCCCACTTTTTAGTTCGGTATTTAGCGGAACTAATCTTCCGTTTACCCTTGTACCTCTTGTACGAATACCTATTTCTGAATGAATACTAAATGCAAAATCTAATGATGTTGCTCCTTTAGGCAAAGATTTAATTTCTCCTTTAGGAGTAAAAACATATATTTCTTTTGCATATAAATTCATTTTAAAATCTTCAACAAAATCGACCGCATTTGTTTCAGAATTTTCTAATGCTTCTTTTAATAAATTTAGCCAGACATCGAGTCCGCTTTCTTCGGTTGCTCCTTGTTTGTATTTGTAATGTGCAGCATATCCTTTTTCGGCAATTTCATCCATACGTTCACTACGAACTTGGATCTCTACCCAGCGACCTAAAGGTCCCATAACGGTAATATGCAAAGCTTCGTAGCCTGTAGATTTTGGTGATGAAATCCAATCTCTTAATCTACTTGGACTTGGACGATAATGATCTGTTACTATAGAATATATTTTCCAAGCCAAGAATTTTTCGTCGTGAGGATTTGATTTGTAAACAATGCGTAAGGCAAATTTGTCGTAAACTTCATCGAAAGTTACGTTTTGAGCTGCCATTTTTCGGCGAATAGAGTAGATAGATTTAGGACGACCTTTTATAATGTATTCGACACCTTCCTCGTCGAGAGATTTTTTTAACACATCAGAAATATTTTTGATGTATTGGTCCTGTTCTTCCTTAGTTTCTTTTATTTTACTTACAATGTCGTTGTAAACAGCAGGTTCTGTATATTTTAAACCTAAATCTTCGAGTTTTGTTTTTATATTGTATAAACCTAATCGATGAGCTAGAGGAGCATATATGTATAATGTTTCGGAAGCGATTTTAACTTGCTTGTATTCGACCATCGATTCCATAGTCTGCATATTATGCAATCTGTCGGCGAGTTTTATGATAATTACACGAACATCATCATTTAGCGTAAGCAACATTTTACGAAAGTTTTCGGCTTGCATCGAAATGTTCATGTCCTTTTTTACCTGAGAAATTTTTGTTAATCCTTCTACAAGTTGTGCTACTTTAGGATTAAACATTTTTTCAATTTCCTGAACAGTGATATCTGTATCTTCTACAACGTCATGCATCAAAGCAGCGGCAATGGCTGTTGCTCCCAAACCAATTTCTCCAGCTACAATTTTAGCTACAGCTATGGGATGAAAAATATAAGCTTCACCAGATTTTCGACGTTGGTCTTGGTGTGCATCTACAGCAACATCGAAAGCTTTTCGAATTAGTTTTTTGTCTTCGTCAGTAAGTGTTTGGTAACTTATACGAAGTAACTCCTTGTATTCTTGAGCAATAGCTTTATTTTCCTTTTCGATATCAATTTCTACCATAATATTGTTGTTCAATTCCTAAAGTTAGGATAAAAAAATGAATTACGAAAGGTTTTTTATTATTGAAATTGATTTTTGAGGTTGAATTATATTTAGTCAACATTTTGCGTTAGGGATAGAAACGGAAATCCTTTTTTGAGGCTTTTTCCCGATAAAAAAGATTATAGTGAATAGCCCGACCCTTGTGGTAACGCCCAAATTGAAAAGGATATTCTAAAATCCTCTTTGTCGTTTGGCTTCAAAAATTAAAATAGCTGCTGCAACTGAAACATTCATGCTATCTATTTCGCCTTGCATGGGAATAATAATATTCTGAGTTGCGTTGTCTCTCCATTCTTGAGTTAAACCGGTAGCTTCTGTTCCTACAACTAATGCTGTTGAAGAAGTGTAATTTTGGGTATGATAAGAAGTTGAATTTTGTAATGTAGCACAGTAAAAATTAATACTGTTTTCTTTCAAAAAAGTGATGATTTCCTGTGTTGTTCCTGTTGCGATTTGTCTTGTGAACAAGCAACCTACGCTAGAGCGAACAATATTTGGATTATATAAATCTGATTTTGGATTGGCAATAATAACCGCATCGAGATTTGCAGCATCAGCGGTACGAAGCAAAGCTCCAATATTTCCTGGTTTTTCTGGTGCTTCGGCAACAAGAATTAACGGGTTTTTAGATAATTTTAAATCAGATAAAAGAAAAGATTTTGTTTTAGCAACAGCAAGAATTCCTTCGGTAGTATCGCGATAAGCTAGTTTATGATATACTTCTTTTGAAATTTCTATTAAATCAATAGATTGGTTAATTAATTTTGCGATTTGTTTTTCGGTAATTAAATCAGGTAAAAACAGAATAGTTTCTATGATAAATCCACCTTTTAGAGCCAATTCTATTTCGCGTTGTCCTTCTATAAGGAAAGTTCCAGATTGTTTTCTGGCTTTCGATTTTTCTTGTAATAGGACCAACGATTTTATAAACGGATTTTGTGAGGAAGTTATTTGTTTCATTTTGAAATAGAAAAGGTTCAAAGGTATTATAAAATCTGGAATTATTATTTACAATATACCTCTTGCTTTTATTTCAAGGTATTTATTTATTGTATCTAAAGTTAGATTTTCTGGTTGTGTTAAAACAGAATGGATTCCGTACTTTTTAAGTTCATTTATGATTAGTTTTTTTTCAAAAATAAATTTTTCGGCAATTACTTTATCATATATTTCTTGAATCGTTTCTGATTTTTTGTGTGTTATATGAAATAATTCGGTATTTTTAAAAAAGACAACTACAAGTAAATGATTTTTTGCAATTCCTTTTAAATAGGGCATTTGGCGATGTAAACCATCTAGTGTTTCGAAGTTTGTATATAATATAATTAAACTCCTATGATTAATATTTTTCTTTATGTCTACATATAATCTAGAATAATCGCTTTCAAAATAATCAGTTTTAACATTGTATAAGCTTTCTAATATTTTTTGCATTTGAGAAGTTCTCTTCTCAGCAACAACTCTATTTTCAACTTTTTTAGAGAAAGAGAACATCCCTGCTTTATCTTGTTTTTTTAGAATCACATTGGATAAAACTAAAGTTGCATTTATAGCATAATCTAGTAAACTTAACCCATTAAAAGGCATTTTCATAGTTCGCCCTTTGTCGATAACCATATAAATATTTTGTGCTTTTTCATCTTGAAACTGGTTAACCATCAAAGCATTTTTCTTTGCTGTAGCTTTCCAGTTTAATGTTCTAATATCATCACCTTGAACGTATTCTTTTATTTGTTCAAACTCCATGGTATGACCAATTCTTCTAATTTTTTTTACTCCATATTGGAATAAATTATTTGAAAAAGCAATCAAATCATATTTTCTTAATTGAATATAAGATGGATATGTAGGAACCATTTGGTTATTGCCGAATGTATAACGTTTTGCCACAATATTAAGAGGTGAAGAAATATAAACATTTAGATTGCCAAAATGATATTCTCCTCGTTCTGTTGGTCGAAGAAAGTATTGAAAATCATCAATCGAGTTGTTCTTTATTTTTCTTTTTATCTCAAAATTTCTTACTTGAAATTGAAATGGAATTTCGTCAATAATTTTAGCAAAAACAGGGAATGTATAAAAGTTTTTAATGTTTATTATTATAGAGTTTTCATCACCATTAGATAATTTTTCAGGAGTAATTCTTTGTGCTTCAATTCCTTTTTTTGATGAAAATAAAATTATAAAATCTAATAGAAAAAATGAAAGTAAAATTAACAATAAGTACCAAGCTGCATTATATAATGCAGGAAATATAAACGCAAAACAAAATAAGACTATAACACCAATAAGTGAATAGAAAAATAAATTATTAATATATAATTGTCTAATTAGTTTCAAGTTTTATCTCGGAATTTCTATCGTTTCGATGATTTGGTTTATAATTTGAATACTTGTAATACCTTCCATTTCACGTTCTGGAGTTACAATTACTCTATGTTGTAAAACTGGAATAGCGGCTTCCTTAATATCTTCTGGAGTTACAAAATCACGACCACGAATAGCAGCAAAACCTTTGGCAGCATTTAGTATAGCAATTGAAGCTCTAGGTGAAGCTCCTAAATATAAAAAGGCGTTCTCACGAGTGTTTACTACTAATTTAGCAATGTATTCGAGAAGATTAGGTTCGACAATTATTTGTTTTACAATATCTTGGTATTCTTTTATTTTGGTTCCAGAAAGAATTTGTTTTATATGATCTAATTTTCCATGGTTTTGTAATGTATGCTCGCGTTGAATAATTAGAATTTCTTCATCTAATTTTGGGTAATCGATATTAATTTTGAACAGAAATCGATCTAGTTGCGCTTCAGGCAAACGGTAAGTTCCTTCTTGTTCTATAGGATTTTGAGTAGCTAAAACAATAAAAGGTTTTTCTAATTCATATGTCTTTCCATCAATTGTAATTTGACGTTCTTCCATTACTTCAAAAAGTGCTGCTTGTGTTTTAGCAGGCGCACGATTTATTTCATCAATTAAAATTAAATTAGAAAAAATTGGTCCTTTTTTAAATTCAAATTCAGATTTTTTTAAGTCATAAACCGATGTTCCCAAGATATCAGATGGCATTAAATCTGGGGTAAACTGAATTCTACTAAAATCGACAGAAAGCGTTTTTGCTAAAATTTTTGCTGTTATAGTTTTTGCAACCCCTGGAACCCCTTCGATTAAAATGTGACCGTTTGATAATATGGCTACTAATAATTGATCGATCATCTTGTGTTGACCTACAATTACTGTTTCGAGTTCTTTTTTAATTTTTTCGACACCTTCATTTAATGAACTTAAATCTAATCGAGACTCAAACTTTAAGTTTTCTTCAGGTTGAAAGTTATTTTCTGTATTTTCCATTAGTTGATAATTTTTTCAATTGCATTATTTATTTCAATTAAATCTTCTTCTATACTTTGATTGTAGCTTTTTTTGTGATAATTTATCAAACGTACAATTTTTTCAATATCTTGAATATTTTTACCAGTTTTTAATTGTAATTTTTTTATGAAATTTGAATCAAAAATACTTGTATCTATTAGATATTCATGTCTTATTTTTTCTAGGAAATAAATTATCTTTTTGTCAATAATATTTTGATGATCTCCTTCTTGATAATATAAGTTTCCAATAGTTTTTGTAAAATCGACTGTTGTGTTAGGAAGCGGTTTGATAATAGGAATTATACGTTGTCTTCGTTTTGCATTGAAAATCATAAACAGGATTGTTCCTAATGCAAATAAATACCACGCCCATTTTAAGGCTGGTTGGCTTAACCAATAGCGCATTGGAGAATCGGAAATAATGTTTCCATTTAGATCTTTTACCAACCAAAACACATTACCTTTTGGAATATATGAAATTATTTTTTCAGTATATTCAGAATGATTTTCTTTAAGTAAGTGGTAATTTGTAAAGGCTGTGGGTTGTGTATGAAGGTAGAAATAACCGTCTTTATAAGCAATTTTTATAAAATTAATTTTTTGTTCTTTTTTAGATTCTTGATACCCTAAAACTGTGGATTTAGAGTTGTCAATTTTATTAAAATAACTGGCGCTTGCACCGATATTAAAATTATATTTTTTATTATTTATTTTTTTATTGGCTAAAGATAATTTTATTTCATCATTCATTTCAAATGCAGAAACTGTTTCAAAATGTAAACTATCTTTAAATTTTTGTGGAAAATCTTTTGTACTTATAAATGCTGAATTCCCATGACCTACAAAATAGAAAAGTTCGTCTATAGATTCATCATCAATCATATAATATTCTGAAATTGATAAGATGGTCCCATTTTCTTTATAATTTTTTACTATTGTGTCATAGTCATAAAGAGCTTCAAAATATTCATAAGCGGTATTTCTAACTTTTTTGATAGTATGGTTTTTTAATAAAGTTTTTGATTCATTATCAAAAACGTATAGACCAAACGGGATTTTATCTTTTAAATCATAGCTTGGATTCCAGTTTATAGGTCTAGGTCTAACGGCATCGATATATATTATACCCACAAGGAGTAGGACAAGAAAAATAATATATATTTTGATGGTTTTGTTCACTATTTAATAGATTGTAATGTTTTTTCTAATAATGCTTTTTCGTTTATAAATGTTTGATCATCAATATCAAACTCACCATACCAAGTGTAATTATATAAATAAGAAAAATGATTAAAATCTTGTTTTAATTTCTCAGATTTTATTTCATACAAATAGTCTGAATTTGTTTTTTCTGGATTCCAGTCGATTATATTTTGTTCAGACATTCTTTTAAGTAACCATAAATAATAATATCTAATAGCTAGTCTTTTATCGCCTGTTTTTAGAGTTTCTTTAATTAACTTTTCAAAATCGATGTGTTTTAAATTTCGTTCAATATCTTCGTGAGAAACTACTTTTTTTGTGGTCGATTTCCCAAAAATCCATTGGCCTTCTTTATTTAAAATCAGCTTTGCAATAATATAAATCACATAAACTATAATAAGTATCGCAATAGTTTTTAATGTAATATTTACAGCATTTGAAGAAACTCCATCCGAAAGACCAAATATTTTTTTGAACAAATAAGCCAACCATTCTAAAAATCTATCCCAAATTCCTTTTTCGGCAACTTTTACTTCATATTGAAACTCGCTAGATTGGTATTTTGTTTTGAATTTAGAGTCAAATTTTTGAATTATTATGTCACTATTATCAATTTTATTGTTCTTAGGATTATATATAATAGAATCTTTATTGACAATAGTCAAAGAGTCTTGTGCATTTATAGAAATGCTGAAGAATAATAAAAAAAGGATAAGTAATTTATTCACTGTCAGTTCCTATAAGGTCTATAGAATTTATCGCAGTATTGCCTTCAGCTCCTTCAATATGACTATAATAAATCATACCTTGATTTATTAATATTAAATTATTAAGGATAAAACTAATAATTGTAGAAACAACCATTACAATAGATATCATTACTGAAATTGCCGAAAATCGATCAACATTTGTAGCATTAGCATCTGAAATGGTCGAAAACATACTTGCCATACCAAAAAGATAAGGAATCATAGTAAAAATAGTATTTACAGTTTGAATAATTATATACATTATTACTGTTGTACCTACGATTGGCCAAAATTGTTGTTTTACAGTATCAAATCCATCACCAATAGCTTTAAAAAAACCTTCGTCTGAATTCATATAATAATAAAAACTTAAATGTATCCAACTCATTATTGCTGGAAGCATAATAAGTAACAAAGGAATTCCTATGATTATAAAGCACAATAAAACCAACACCACTGCAACAATAGTTAATATTGGAAAAATGACAAAAATAGATCCGATGACAAATATTATAATTTTAGAAATTTTACTTTTCAATTTATTTAAAATATCAATTGTAGTGAAATTTGTCCCTTTGTGCTGATCATATAAATCTAAATAAACTACTGGAAAAGCAAATTGAATTATAGATATCACCATTATTAATATTACAGCAATAGATACTACGGCAATCATTAATCCAATATTGTTATTAAAATAATTACCAAAAGTATTTTGAGATGCATTAATTCCTCCAGACATTGCGGATGTAATAAAGTCGAAATAAACTTTAGTGAAAAAATAAATAAATACAGTTATTAACAGTAATAAGCCACCATTAATAGTGAAATAATTTTTAAAATAATGCTTTCCTAGAATTTTAAAAAACTGAAAAGTATCATTTATATAATCGTTAAAATTTCTTTCTTTAAATAGTTGAAACATGATTCTTGATTTTTTTATTAATTATATATGGATAAATTAGATAATAAAATGAAATTAGGGATAAGGTCGAAATTATGATCAATACACTAAGCCATTTAGGCATATCGATAGAATATCTTGTAATAAAACCTTCAAGAAAACCAGCAAAAATGGTAAATGGAATTGTACTTAAAAATATTTTCAAACTGTCTTTCAGTCCAATTTTAAATGAATTTAGGCGAGAAAAAGTTTTTGGAAAAAGTATAGAAGCTCCTAAAATAAATCCAGCAGCAGACTCTATTACAATACCAAATATTTCCATAGAACCATGTATCCAAATACCGCGAACACTTTTCCAAAGAACACCTTGTTGATAAAAAAAATATTGAAATGATCCAAGCATTACACAATTTTGAAATAAAGCAAGAAAAGTTCCAATACCTAAAAATACTCCATAAATATAGCAACAAACTCCAACATATAAATTGTTAAGTGTTATCCCAATAAAACTTCCCCAGTTACTACCTGATTTATAAACAGCTACAGGATTTCCTTCTTTAATATTGTCTAAAGTCATATTTACATAACTATCACCAAGAATTAATCTAACAAAATCCGAATCATATTTTGCAGATATAACACCAATAGATACACAACAAAAAAATAAAATAAAAGCATATAGTAAATATCGTCTGTATTGATAGACTAATAAAGGAACTTCTGTCGAAAAAAATGATAAAAACCTGTTTTTTTCGACTCTTTTAGTTTTATAAATCTTCTGATAAATTTGAGAAGCAAGATAATTTAAATATACAACTGTCTTACTTTTAGGATAATAAGTCTGAGCGTATGATAAGTCATTAATTAAATGAATATATAAACTAGCAATTTCATCTGGATTTTTTTTAGATTTACCAAAAATTACTTGCTCAAAGTCAAGCCATTTTTCTTTATTTTGTTTTATAAACGCGACTTCTCTCATGGATTGCTAAAGTAAAAAATATGTCTGAATTAACCATAAATACTACACAAAATGTTAAAATTAATTTTACAGCAGCATCTGTTGGGGAAAGAATAGGCGCATATTTTATCGATTTAATTATAAAAATTGCTTACTTAATAGTTGTAGGTTTTGTGTTTTTCTATCTGTTTAATCTTGATAAAATCATGAATAATATGGATAATTGGTCAAGAGTTTCTATTATGATGTTGCTTTTCTTGCCTTTTGCTTTTTATTCTATTACTCTAGAAAGTATTTTTGAAGGGCAAACTTTAGGAAAAAAACTCTTAAAAATAAAAGTGGTAAAAATTGATGGTTATCAAGCATCATTTGGAGATTATTTAATTCGCTGGTTATTTCGAATTATCGATATAAATTTGTGTAGCGGAATTATAGGTTTAATAACTATGATAGTTAGTGAAAAATCACAACGTTTAGGTGATATGTCTTCTGGAACTGCTGTTATAACATTAAAAAATAATATTACCATAAATAGCACTATTATTGAAGATATAGGAAATGAATATGTACCAACTTATTCTTTAGTTATTAAGCTTTCTGACAACGATGCTAGAATTATAAAAGAAACTTTTCAAGCTTCATTAGCTAAAGATGATTATGAAATGATAAATAAGCTAAAAGATAAAATTGAATTAGTAACTGGTATAAAAAATCAATCAGGGAACAATAGAGATTTTATTAGAACAATATTAAAAGATTACAATTATTATACTCAGAATATGTAATTTTATCTGTTAAGAAATACCCAACCTACAATTGGTTCAGAGTATTTAGGGTCATTTAAATTTAATACATAATAATAGGTTCCTTCTGGTAAATCTCCTTTAGAGATTATTCCAGGTTTATTAGATTTACCATCCCAATCCGGTGAGTTTATATCTCCTTCCCAAACTAATTTCCCCCATCGATTATAAATTAATAAACTGAAATTGGGAAAATTTCTTAAATTCTGAATAAAAAAGGAATCATTTGCACCATCTCCGTTTGGTGTAAAGTGATTATAAATAATTGGTGGGCAGGATTCAGTTATAAGATCAAACTGTGTTATCGAAAAACAATGGTCATTAGCAACCCTTACAAATATTGTTTTTGGGCTTGTTTGTGCAGCATAATTTGAGGTATTTAGTATTTGATTTATATTAGTAATGGCATCAGTATTTGTTTCGAAAAAGCCGACAATGTCAGATGCGTTTTTTTTAACAAGCTGTTCGTAAGCAGAGAAATTAAAAACTCCTTTTTCTCCATATTCACTACAAACAGTTAAGTTTTGAAGAGTATTAAATTCTGGTGAAAGCCAAAGCGTAACATTTTGAATATAATTGTTATTATTTTCATTAGTTTCGGTCACGCTAGCTACTCCATTATTATCATCTACAACAAATTTTAAGTTGAATGTAGTAGGAATAATACTTGGAATAACAACTGTAATTTGATAATTTCTACTTTCTCCAATAGGAATGTCTACTGTTGTTTGAGCCGTTCCTATGGCTTGATTATCTGCATAAACAGTAATAAAAGTACCAGTTGGAAGAAAATTTGTACTGTTTATATTGCTAACGGTATAATCGATTGTTAAAGTTCTTGTATTACAAGATTGAGCAATAGCATCAATCTTGACAGTAGCATCTGGAAGTTGGCTATTTAACTTTGTAATTATCGAATTTATCATTACAAAATCTCTGTCTGACGTAAGTTGAATCGTTGCACTTACATCTCCAATATTTATATTATTTTGAATGTTATATACATCAAGATCCATATTGTATAAAGTGGTTGAACCTGTAATGCTATTTGTACCATTAAAAGCATTGTCTGAAGGGTTTAACGGCGGATTACTTATTAGATTTCCATTTATACGAAGTGATTCGTTTTCTGCAATACTTCGGTCTCCTTCCCAAGCCAGAAATCCTATTTTCGCATCTTGATTGTCTATTACATTTAGACTGTTTAATGTTATATTTATTACGTCTGGTACAAATTGTAAACCATCATAAACATTAAGTTGATTTAGTGGAAGTGAATTATTTTTGTAAATTATTATTATTGCCCAACCACCAAAATTTGTTCCATTAGTACAATAATCAGGAATTACAGCAGTCAAATCTAATTCGGAAAAAGTGTAGTTTCCGTTTCCTGTTGCTTGTATTAAACTTGTTACATCTGCAAAAGCACTAAAAAATGGTCTTCCAGAAGAGGTTTGTATTACGCTAAATTGTCTTGACGCGGTAATATTTGTACTATTCAATTTTACATCAAAATCACCAGTTCCTGAACCAGCCCAATATAAATAGGCTGCTTCAACAGTATCACCAATGTTTAAATTTACAGTATCGGAAGAGCCGGTGGTAATTGTACAAGGCGCTCCAGTTCCGTTTTCGTCGGTATTTAATGTGTTTCCTATAAATGTAAAATCGTATCGTCCGTTAAACTGATTATAAAGAGAAATGTTTTGAGAGTAAATAGTATTTATCCCAAGAATTAAAATGCCAATCGAAAAAAGTAGTTTTTTACTCATTTTAAAAAAATGAAACATTTTTTAAAGATACTATTTTTATAATTCTGCACTTCTAAATTAGAAAGATTTATTAAAAAATGTGTAATTTTCCGAAGTTTAAATAAATTAGGTGAAAGATTACTCAGTAAGACAATACGAAGCAAAGGATTATTTGATTTGGAATACTTTTATTAGTGAAGCAAAAAATGCAACTTTTTTGTTTCATCGTGATTTTATGGAATATCACAAAGATAGATTTGATGATTTTTCATTGATGGTTTTTCAGAAAGAAAAACTCATTGCAGTTTTGCCTGCAAATAGAGTAGGGGACGAGGTGTTTTCACATCAAGGGTTAACCTATGGAGAATTAATATATGGTGATAAACTAAAGTTAACATCTTTTATTAATGCTTTTACTGCTGTTTTGAAGTTTTTACTTAGTAATAAAATAGATAAGATTTTTATAAAAGCTATCCCAAGTATTTATCCTACAAAACCATCTGAGGAGATAAAATATGTTTTGTTCTTGATGGAAGCCAAACTAATTCGGCGCGATTCTTTATCGGTTGTTGATATGCGACAACCACTTAAAATTTCTAAAGGAAGATTAGAAGGAGTAAAAAAGGGAATTAGAAATAATTTAAAAATTATAGAAGAACCAAATTTCGAATTATTTTGGAACGAAATTATGATTCCTAATCTAGAAAAAAAATACCATGTAAAACCTGTTCATTCATATCAAGAAATGAATTTGTTGCAAACTAAGTTTCCTAAAAATATTCGTCATTTTAATGTTTATTATGAAGATAAAATTGTGGCAGGAACAACTATTTTTGAAAGTAATCAAGTAGCTCATGCTCAATATATTTCGGCAAATGAAAGCAAGAATGAACTAGGAAGTTTAGATTATTTGTATCACTTTTTAGCAACAAGCGTATTTAAAGAAAAAGCATATCTTGATTTTGGAATATCTAATGAATATTTAGGAAAAAAGGTAAATGAAGGATTGTTATTTTGGAAAGAAAGCTTTGGAGCAAGTACCATTGTTCAAGATTTTTATGAAGTGGAAACTTCAAGTTATCATTTGTTAGAAAATGTACTAATATAATATTATGTATTCAACATTAAAATTTGCTATTTTGAATATCTATAAGAATATATTTAAATCACAATTATTTAAAATCACTTCTTTAAATAGTATTAATGTACTTATAAAAGTCGGAATTGGGGTTGTTACTTCAAAAGTATTAGCAGTTTTTATTGGACCTAGTGGAATGGCATTAGTTGGTAATTTGCGTAATTTTTTAACTTCTGTAGAAAGTGTTACTACTTTAGGATTTCAAAACGGGATTGTAAAATATGTAGCAGAGAATAATGAAAACGAGTTAGAATTTAAAAAAATATTTTCAACTTTATTTTTTAGTTTACTTTCCGTGACAATTATTGTTGGTAGTGTCTTGTTTGGTTTTGCAAGTTATTGGAACCAAGTCGTTTTTGGAAATAATTCACCATATACTTTTGTATTTAAAATACTTGCAATTGTTTTACCATTGTATGCTTCCTCTTTATACTTAGTTTCTATTATAAACGGATTAGGAAGGTATACGACAGTAATATACATTAATATTATAGGCAATATTATAGGTTTTTTTGTAACTTTATTTTTTATCTGGAAATGGTTAATTATAGGAGCTTTATTGTCAATAATAATCACGCCTTCTTTATTGTTTTTTGTTACAGTTTATTATATTTCTGAAGAGATTTCAATATTAAATGTTATAAGTATAAAATTATTTGATTTTAAAATAATAAAAAACTTATCCCATTATTTGTTAATGACTTTGGTTTCTGGTGTTTTTGGTTCAATAGTATTTTTAGCAATTCGTAATAATGTCATTGCAATTATTGGGATTGAATCAGCGGGATATTGGGAAGCAATGACAAGAATATCAACTTATTACCTGCTGTTTGTAAACACCTTACTAACAGTTTATTATTACCCAAAATTAGTATTAGCAAAAACAAAAAAAGAAACAAAATTAGTGTTTCGGAGTTTTTACAAGCAAGTGTTGCCTTTATTTTTTTTAGGGTTAACAATAATTTATATCTTTAGAATTTTTGCAATAAAAACATTTTTGACTAAAGAATTTGAACCTATTTCTGATTTATTTTTCTGGCAACTGGTTGGCGATTTTCTAAAAGTGGCTTCTTGGATTTTAGGATTACAGTTTTTTGCTAAAAAAATGGTGAAAGTATTTATAATAACAGAAATTTTATCACTAATTATTCTCTA
>NZ_JBJXEN010000012.1:0-36753 GCF_046153165.1 Flavobacterium sp.
AAAACAAATTCAGATTTGAAATCGACTTTCCAAATAACTCGTGAAATGAGCGAGAAAATTTTTGTAATTCCACCACATAGAACGCGTTATTTATCTGAAATTGCCGAAAACAATCGTAAATATGATGAAACTGCACTTTCACAAGTAGATGTAGCTCAAAAACTATACGGAATTTTCAAAACTATCGAAAGTGTTACTTCAATGATTCCTGTATTAACTAAAGCAGGAATTGACGAATCTATTTTACATTCAAAAGATGAAAACAGAAATGAGTTTTTAAATCTTTTGGTTAAAGAATTCGACAGAGTAAAAATGAATCTCGATCCATACAACTGGGAAATAATTCTCACTTGGAATGAGAAAGTAAATAAATACAAAAATCCTTTTTATACTTTCAAAGTACGTGATAAGGAGATAAAAATTGCTACACATACTGAAAGTTTATCTCATTCTCAAATTCCAAAAATTTCTTTACCAAAGTACCAAGCTTGGGGTGATATTTTAAAATGGAATTTGCAAGAAAATGTGCCAGGAGAATTTCCTTTTGCTTCTGGATTATATCCGTTCAAACGTGAAGGAGAAGATCCAAGCCGAATGTTTGCAGGAGAAGGTGGACCAGAGAGAACCAACAAGCGTTTTCATTATGTTTCTGCGGGATTGCCAGCAAAAAGGCTTTCTACGGCTTTTGATAGTGTGACTTTATATGGAAACGATCCACATGTTCGTCCTGATATTTACGGAAAAATTGGAAATGCAGGGGTTTCTATTTGTTGTTTAGATGATGCTAAAAAACTGTATTCAGGTTTCGATTTGGTACATGCTATGACATCAGTTTCTATGACGATAAATGGGCCAGCGCCTATGTTGTTAGGTTTCTTTATGAATGCGGCTATCGACCAACAATGTGAACATTACATTAAAGAAAACAATCTTGAAGTAGAAGTTCAAGAAAAAATAAACGAAATCTACAAGAAAAAAGGAATTACAAGACCAAGTTATCAAGGAGAAATTCCTGCTGGAAACAATGGTTTAGGTTTAATGTTGTTAGGTGTTACTGGAGATCAAGTTTTGCCTTTAGATGTTTATAATGATATTAAAGTAAGAACTTTATCTCAAGTTCGCGGAACCGTTCAAGCGGATATTCTTAAAGAAGACCAAGCGCAGAATACATGTATTTTCTCAACTGAATTTGCTTTGAGGTTAATGGGTGACGTGCAAGAATATTTTATTAAAGAAAATGTAAGAAACTTTTATTCGGTTTCTATTTCAGGTTATCATATTGCTGAAGCGGGTTCTAATCCAATCACGCAATTGGCATTCACACTTTCTAATGGTTTCACTTATGTGGAATATTATTTGAGTCGTGGAATGAATATCAATGATTTTGGACCCAACTTATCATTCTTTTTCTCAAACGGAATCGATCCAGAATATGCAGTTATAGGACGTGTGGCTCGTAAAATTTGGGCGAAAGCCATGAAAAATAAATACGGAGCTAACGAAAGAGCTCAAATGTTGAAATACCACATTCAAACCTCAGGTCGTTCGTTGCACGCACAAGAGATTGATTTTAATGATATTCGTACCACTTTACAAGCGTTGTATGCGATTTACGATAACTGTAACTCGCTGCATACCAATGCTTATGATGAAGCAATTACTACGCCAACAGAAGAATCAGTTCGTAGAGCAATGGCGATTCAATTGATTATTAATAAAGAATTAGGTTTGGCAAAAAACGAAAATCCAATTCAAGGTTCATTTATTATTGAAGAGTTAACTGATTTAGTAGAATCGGCTGTTTTAGCTGAATTTGACCGAATTACAGAGCGTGGCGGAGTTCTTGGAGCTATGGAAACCATGTACCAACGTTCGAAAATTCAAGAAGAAAGTTTGTATTACGAAACCTTGAAACACACGGGAGAATTTCCAATTATTGGTGTCAATACTTTCTTGAGTTCTAAAGGTTCTCCAACAGTAATACCTGCCGAAGTAATTCGTGCTACAGAAGAAGAAAAACAATATCAAATCGATATGTTGACTAATTTGCACAAAGGAAGTGCTGATAAAGTAGAACAACATTTAAATACTTTACAAGAAGCAGCTATCAAAAACGAGAATTTATTTGCACACTTAATGGAAGCTACAAAAGTGTGTTCATTAGGACAAATTACAAGCGCTTTGTTTGAAGTGGGTGGACAATATAGAAGGAATATGTAATTAATATGTTAAGACAATACACATCAAAAACCTTTCAGAAATGAAAGGTTTTTTCTTTTTATTTCAAAAAAAATAAACTTTGGCACAGTTAATGAATAGCATTAAATAACATTAATCATAAAAACCAAAATATCATGAAGAGAATTATTTTATTGCTAGCTTTTATCAGTATGATAGCGCTACAAAGTTGTACAGTAAATGACAATCAACCAGCCCCTGTGCAAACAGATAATGACACGATTAGTGAAGTTCTTGAATATACAGTTTCTTTCAATTCAGGAAATAGTTACAAAAGATTAATAACTTTCAATCAACCTATTTACGCTTCGGATATGGTGTTAGTGTATCATCTATATGATGTTGTAAACGGAGCCGATGTTTGGAGACAAATGCCACAAACCTATTATTTAGGAGGGACAGATGAACTTGATTATAACTTCGATTTTACAAAATATGATGTAAATATTTTTCTTGGTGCTAATTTTAATTTAAATACATTATCAGCAGCATGGACACAAAATCAAACCTTTAGAATAGTAATTGTGCCAGGTTATTTTGGTAATAAAAAGGTGATTGATTATTCAAATTACAATGCGGTTGTAAAAGCATACAATCTTGATGATTCGAAAATAATAAAAAATAGAAGTTAGTTTAGTTTATAAGTTTGTTTAAAAAGAGATTGTGCCATACAATCTCTTTTTTTATTAGACTTATTTTCTGAAATAGTACATTTGTAAAAAATGATTTATGAATTTTCGATTGTTATTGTTTTATCTTTTAATTTCTATTGAAGGGATATCACAAACTTTGGGTTGTACTGACATTTTAGCAAAAAATTATAATGCTAAATCAACCGTTAATGACGGAAGTTGTGTTTATAAAAAAGAGACAATAAGTCTTACTCATTCTTTTACATTAAATTCAAAATTAAAAGAAACTTCTGGACTCATTCAATGGAATAATAGACTCTGGACGCACAATGATGATACAGATACAAATTTGTATGCACTAGATACTATAAAGGGTGAAATTCTAGAAACGTATAATTTGCCAAAGGTGACTAATACCGATTGGGAAGAAATTTCACAAGATGAAAATTACTTATACATAGGCGATTTCGGAAATAATGCATCGGGGAATCGAACGGATTTACATATTTTACGAATTGAAAAAAAGACATTATTGTCAAATAATCCGGTAATAGATAAAATTGAATTTCAATATTCAAATCAGACTAATTTTACCAGACAATTTGCTAATAAAACTGATTTTGACTGTGAAGCTTTTGTGGTTACTAAGGATAGTATTTATCTTTTTACCAAAGAATGGAAAAGCAAGCAAACCAGCATTTATTCATTACCAAAATTACCTGGAAAATATATTGCGCAACAAAAGGAAGTGTATAATATAGAAGGTTTAGTAACAGGAGCAACTTATTTAGAAGCAAAAAAAAGACTAGCGCTTTGTGGCTATACTAGAGAAGGAAAGCCGTTTGTTGATTTGTTTTATGATTTTAAAGAATATAATTTTTTTACAGGCAATAAAAGAAAAATAAAGCTAAAAACGCGTTTTTTGCAAATAGAAGGAATTGCTACAAATGACGGATTGCATTATTATATCACAAATGAAGAGTTGAAGTTTGTATTGGCCAATAATCCGCAGCAAATGCATCTTTTGGATTTAAGTAAATATTTGAAACCTTAATAAAACTAAATAATTTTCTCTAACTTCAAATAGCCAATATGTAATGAATCTTCTTTTATTTCGTCTTCAGATTGGGTGATTTTTAAAGCAAATTTTTCTTTCAAATCCAATTCTAAAATTTCTTTTACATTGTAAATATCGTCAACATCGATACCAAATTTGTCATCTATATGAGAAGTTGCTCCTTTGAAGCCACAATGTTTATAAAAAGAAGTCTCTTTCGATTTTTTCGCTGCTTCTCCTAAAGTATTCGCAACAGTTAGAATTTTATAATGAAATTCTTCAAATTCATTTTCTTTATATCCGCCAAGATTAATGAAAAAAAGTTGTGAATCTTGTTCTGTAACTTCAGCTTTAGAAACAACTTCAATTTTATAATTATCAACAAAAGTTACTTCTCTCCAAACGTCAATATGAATTTGTCCTTTGGCTTCTGGCCAAAAAGCTTTCATTTTAGGGATTAGTTCTTTGAGAGAATTACCAATTCCAAAAAAAATATCGTGTTGTTCAGTAAACCGACCTTTAGGACGACAACCCAACATAATCATAAAAAGTTTTAGATTGTTTTCCATCAAGAATTAATCGTTTAGTTCAGTTTCGTCACCCATTTTTAATGAAACTAAAATTCCAACTAGTAATGAAATTGCAATAAAACCTAACGATGCCCATTCTGGAATTTCAATATAATCATGTAAAAGCATTTTTAGACCTACAAAACTTAAAATAGCGATTAAACTATACTCCAAATAGCTAAATTTTTCTAACATATTAGACAAGAAGAAATACATAGAGCGCAAACCAAGAATAGCAAATATATTAGAACTAAAAACTAAAAAAGCATCAGAAGTTATTGCTAAGATAGCAGGTACACTATCTACTGCAAACAAAACATCCATTACTTCAATGACTACTAAAGCAACAAAAAGAGGTGTGGCGAAATTTTTATTATTAATTTTAATAAAAAAATGTTCTTTATGACTTTCGTGAGTAATGGGAATTAATTTTCCAATTGTCTTGTAAACGAATGAGTGTTTAGGATCAAAATCCTCCTCGTCCTTGGAGAATAACATTTTTATAGCGGTAAAAATTAAGAAAACACCAAATAGATAAGTCGTCCAGCTAAATTTGTTAATAAGGATTACTCCAAATGTAATCATTAACCCTCTAAAAATTATTGCGCCAAGAATTCCCCAAAATAAAACCCTGTGTTGGTATTTCTGAGGTATTTTAAACGAAGCAAAAATAATAGCAATTACAAATATATTATCAACACTTAATGATAATTCGATTAAATATCCTGTTATAAATTTTAAAGCAGCTCCTGTTTGACTTAAGTTATTTGGGTTTGAAATATAATCAGTTCCGTATAACCAATAAATAACTCCTGAAAAAGCAAAAGATAAAGAAACCCAAATAATAGTCCATTTACTGGCTTCTTTCGTGCTTATTATATGTGGAGTTTTATTAAAAACGCCTAAATCAAGTGCTAAAATGATAAAAACCAATACTAAAAACAGGATCCAAACAATCATAAGAGTTATTTTTTACAAAGATAAACATTCATATTTTATATAGTGAATTTGTAATTTTAATATTTAACCCTAAAAAAATAGGGGTAAATATTTTTATTTACATATATTTATTATATTTGTATCAAAATTAATGGGGTATAACTTTTAAAAATCAATTTTTATGTCAACAATTCGTTTTCAAGCATTAAAAGAAGCATCGGGTAGAAAACCTGTAAAATTTGAAGAAGCCGATAGAAAATCTAATATTTTCGGGGCAAATGTGTTTAATGACAAAGCAATGAAGCAGTTTCTTACTTCAGATGCTCATAAAGGAGTGAAAGACGCCGTGCAGCACGGAACAAAAATTGACAGAAAATTAGCCGATTATATCGCCATGGGTATGAAAGAATGGGCCTTGTCTAAAGGGGTAACCCATTATACTCACTGGTTTCAACCACTTACAGGAACCACTGCAGAAAAACATGATGCTTTTTTTGAAACTTCTTATGATGGAAGCGATGCAGTAGAGAAATTTGGTGGAGCACAACTAGTGCAACAAGAGCCAGATGCTTCAAGTTTCCCGAACGGAGGAATTAGAAATACATTCGAAGCCCGTGGTTATACTGCTTGGGATCCAACATCGCCAGCATTTATCTTTGGTACAACTTTATGTATTCCAACGGTATTTATATCATACACAGGAGAAGCTTTAGATTATAAAACGCCATTATTACGTGCTTTGCATTCGATAGATCAAGCGGCGACTGATGTTTGTAAATATTTTGATAAAAATGTAAAAAAAGTAACTGCAACTTTAGGTTGGGAACAGGAATATTTCTTGATAGATACTGCTTTAGCAAATTCTCGTCCTGATATTTTAATGACAGGAAGAACTTTGTTAGGACATACATCTGCCAAAGGACAGCAATTAGACGATCATTATTTTGGATCAATACCAACAAGAGCCTTAAATTACATGCGTGAACTGGAACAAGAATGTATGTATCTTGGAATTCCAGTAAAAACGCGTCATAACGAAGTAGCACCAAATCAGTTTGAGTTAGCTCCTATTTTTGAAGAAACAAATCTTGCTGTAGACCACAATTCATTATTAATGGATGTGATGCAAAAAGTAGGAGAACGTCATGATTTTAAAGTATTATTTCATGAAAAACCTTTCAAAGGAGTAAACGGTTCTGGAAAACACAACAACTGGTCATTAGCTACTGATACTGGGATTAATTTATTAAGTCCAAGTAAAACACCAATGAGTAATCTTCAGTTTTTATCATTTTTTATTAATACTATAAAAGCGGTAAACGATTACGAAGAATTACTTCGTGCAGCCATTGCCACTGCAACTAACGACCACAGATTGGGCGCAAATGAAGCGCCACCAGCAATTATATCAGTATTTATTGGAGAACAATTAACAAAAGTCTTGGCCGAATTAGAAGGTGTAACTACTGGAAAATTATCTCCAGAAGAGAAAACAGATTTAAAACTAAACGTAGTTGGTAAAATTCCAGATGTATTATTAGACAATACCGATAGAAACAGAACGTCGCCGTTTGCTTTTACAGGAAACAAATTTGAGTTCAGAGCCGTTGGTTCTTCTGCAAATTGCGCTAATGCCATGACAACTTTAAATACTATAGTTGCTAAACAACTTAAAGATTTTAAAAAAGAAGTCGATACTTTGATTGAAAGCAAAGACATGAAAAAAGATGATGCTATTTTTAATGTTTTAAGAGAATACATCAAAAAATCTAAGAAAATTCTTTTTGAAGGAGATGGTTATAGTGATGCTTGGGAACAAGAGGCTAAAAAACGTGGTTTGAGTAATTTTAAAACCACACCATTAGCATTGAAAGCTAAAGTTTCTAAACAAGCACTAGATTTATTTTCTGAAATGAATGTCATGAATCATGTTGAGGTAGAAGCACGTTATGAAATCGAATTAGAAGAATATACAAAGAAAATTCAAATTGAAGGTCGTGTTTTAGGTGATATCGCTAGAAATCATGTGATTCCAACTGCGATTAAATACCAAAATACATTAATAGAAAACGTAAAAGGATTGAAAGATATTTTTGGAGATGATTTCAAGAAAATTGGTAAAGAACAAATCGTTTTGATCAAAGAAATCTCCGAGCATATTGAAGGCATTAATACCAAAGTGGAAGCAATGACAGACGCTCGTAAAAAAGCAAATGTTATTACCGATGCTCAAAAAATGGCAGAATCTTATTGTGATGCTGTAAAACCATATTTTGATGATATTCGCGAACATTGTGACAAACTAGAATTGCTGGTGGATAACGAAAGTTGGACATTAACTAAATATAGAGAGTTGTTGTTTACGAAATAAATTTAAAATACTTTATATTTGAAGCCGTTTGAGTAATCAAATGGCTTTTTTTATTGGTATTGTTTTAATTAATCAACAATATTTTTCAATAAATTTGGTTAATTAATTAAATGAAGAAATTTTTTATATACATATTATTTTTGGTTAATATTTATCTAGCAAATGCGCAAGAGCAATTCTCTGTATATTTTGATAGTAATAAATACGAATTGTCGGTATCAGAAAACAAAGAACTTCAAACTTGGATAAGTCAAAACCCAACAAGTAAAATATTAGCTATAAATGGTTACACAGATGAAGATGGAACCAATCAACACAATGATTCACTCGCTTTAAAAAGAGTCGAAAAAGTATATCAAAACATAAAGAGCAAAGTAAAAATTAGAGAGGATTTTAAAACACGAAGCTTTGGTGAGAACTTTCAACAATCAAAAAATAAAGCTGAAAACAGAAAAGTAACGATTTACTATTTATTGCAAAAAGACATTATTCATGAGGATGAAATTTTAGGTTTAAAATCTAAAAAAATAGCAAAAACTAAGAAACCAATTGTTTTTCCTGACAAGGTTGTAATTGATAATTTTAATGGAACAAAATCAGAATACAAACTCGATGTCAAGTTTATGGAAGAGCTTTGTTATGCGGAACCAGGAACAAAATTAAAGTTGAATAATCTGAATTTTATTCTAAATACTTTTGCGGTAACTAACGATTCTAGAGGGAAATTATACGAGCTATTGCTTGTTATGCAGCAGCGACCAGAAATGGTAATTAGTATTCATGGTCATTTATGTTGCGTTTCTGTCGACAGAAAAGACTTGTCAACACAAAGAGCCAAAGCAGTTAAGCAATTTTTAGAACTTAACGGCATAGAAAAAACCAGAATGAGTTTCAAAGGTTTTGGAAGTTCAATGCCATTGTTTGTTTTACCTGAAAAAACCGAAGAAGAGCGAGCTGCGAATCGCCGAGTAGAAATTGAAGTTATCGAAAATTAAAGAATGAAAAATTTTTTTCTTCTTCTTTTTTTCTTCGTAAAAAGTGTTTCTGCTCAAGAAAAGTTAGAAGTTTATTTCGATTTTAATAAATCAGAAATAAATACCAAAGCAAAAATCAAACTAGATTCTTTGATTGCTTCAAAAAACAAAAGCGAAATTTTAAAAATTTATGGTTACGCCGATTCGGTTGACACAAATAAATATAATGATTCACTTTCATCAAAACGAGCAAAAAGCATCTTTAATTATTTTAAAGAAGCAAAGGTTGCAATTAGTAATCAATTTGAAATAAAAGGATTTGGAGAAAATTATAGTCAATCTAAAAATTTAGATAAAAACAGGAAAGCAATTATTTTTTTTAAATCTATTTTAGTTCAAAAACCCAAACCAAACCCTAATAATTCAGAAACCGGAAATTTCGATTCACTAGAAAATCAAGAAATATTAAACCAGTTTTTAGCTTCGGAAAAATCAATTTCCGAAAAGTTTAAAAATGCCAAAAAAGGCGATATTATCATTATTAATAATATTTTATTTCAAATAAATTCCGAAAAATTAGCCGATGGTTCGTCGCAAATTATATTAGATCTTTTAGAATATTTAAAAAACAACCCGAAACTAAAAATAGAAATTCATGGAAATATTTGTTGCAATCGTAACACAAATGATGTAAAATTGTCCTACAGAAGAGCTAAGTTTGTATTCGATTATTTAATCAAAAACGGAATAGCCACAGCAAGATTAGGTTATCATGGTTACGGAAGCGCTCGACCAATTTATAAAATTCCAGAAAAAAGCTACCAAGAAGAATTAGCCAATCGCCGGGTAGAAATTGAAGTTATTGAAAATTAATTATATGAAGACAAATTATTTTTTACTTTTTTTATTGTTGTCAATAGCAACCTATTCACAAGAAAAATTTGATGTTTTTTTCGATTTTAATGTCGAAGTTCCAAATGAAAGTTCCATTAAAAAATTTCAAAATTGGATTTCAGAAAATCCGAAATCTGAAATAACTAAAATATATGGTTATTGTGACAGTGTAGATGATAAATCTTATAACAAAGAATTATCTGCCAAAAGAATAAATGAAGTAATTAAAATACTTAAAAAGAATAAGTTCCAGTTAAGTGAAAGTATAGAATTAATGCCGTTTGGTAAAGATTTTAAAATGTCTGATGATCAAAATGAAAATAGAAAAGTAACCATTTTTTATGATCTCCCTAAACAACAAAAAATTAGTGTATTAACAAATGAAGAAATACCAACGGATAGTAATATAAATTCTAAAATTGCGAAAGAAGCTAAATCTTTAGAAGTTAAATTTAAAAACGCAAAAAAAGGAGATATAATTACTGTTGATAATATTTATTTTCACCTCGACTCAGACAAAGTAATAGAAAAATCGAAACCAATTTTATTAGAACTTTATAATGTTTTGAAACAAAATCCGAATTTAAAAATTAAGATTAACGGGCACATTTGTTGTAATACTGATAATAAAGATTTAAAACTATCTAGTAAAAGAGCGCAGTCTATTTATACTTATTTAATAGAAAAAGAAATTTTATTTTTCCGAGTATCTCATGAAGGATTCGGAAGTTCTAAACCTATTTATAGAATTCCAGAAAAAAATGATTCAGAAAAATTAGCCAATCGCCGAGTAGAAATCTTAATTGTAGAAAAGTAAAAATCTGCAATCTAAAATCTGCAATCTAAAATCTAAAATATTATCTTTGCCAGACAACAACACAACACAAAAATGAGTTCTGATACTTCAAAAAGATATGCACTTCGAGGCGTTTCGGCAGGCAAAGAGGATGTGCACAACGCCATCAAAAATATAGACAAAGGATTATTTCCCAAAGCATTCTGCAAAATTGTTCCAGATTACTTAACAAACGACGAAGAGTATTGTCTCATCATGCATGCAGATGGTGCAGGAACAAAATCGTCCTTAGCCTATATGTACTGGAAAGAAACTGGTGATATGTCTGTTTGGAAAGGCATTGCACAAGATGCTCTCATCATGAATATCGATGATTTATTATGCGTTGGTGCGACCGATAATATTATGTTATCATCAACCATTGGACGTAATAAAAACCTCATAACCGGCGAAGTCATTTCTGCCATTATCAATGGAAGTGAAGAACTTATTGCCGAACTAAAAACTTTCGGAGTAACTATACATTCTACAGGAGGCGAAACTGCCGATGTAGGCGATATTGTGAGAACACTTATTGTCGACTCGACCGTAACTGCTCGTATGAAACGTAAAGATGTAGTAAATAATGCAAATATTCAACCAGGAGATGTAATTGTTGGATTAGCCTCTTTTGGTCAAGCAAATTATGAAAAATCATACAATGGCGGAATGGGAAGCAACGGTCTTACGTCAGCCCGTCACGATGTTTTCGATAAGTATTTAGCAAACAAATATCCAGAAAGTTTCGATGCACAAGTACCCAACGAACTCGTATATTCAGGAAGTGTAAAACTAACTGATAAGGTTGAAAATTCCCCGATAGATGCTGGTAAATTAGTACTTTCTCCAACAAGAACTTATGCGCCAATCATCAAAAAAATATTAGAAAACTACACACCAAACGAAATACATGGTATGGTGCATTGTAGCGGAGGAGCGCAAACAAAAATCTTACATTTTATAGATAATTTGCACGTTATAAAAGATAATTTATTTCCAGTTCCACCACTTTTCAAACTTATACAAGAACAGTCAAAAACGGATTGGAAAGAAATGTATCAAGTTTTTAATTGTGGTCACCGAATGGAAATTTATGTTCCAGAAAGCATAGCAAATAATATTATCGAAATCTCTAAATCATTTGGTGTCGATGCACAAATTGTAGGTAGAGTTGAGGCAAGCGAAAATAAAAAACTAACCATACAATCAGAATACGGAACTTTCGAATATTAGATTTTTTAGAAGCTATTCCCGCTTTTCGCTTCAATCTTTTCTTTTTTTAAAGAAAAAAAAGAAAAGGATTTTCATTGCAATCGGGGCTAAAATATTTGTAATTTTCAGTAATAATATAATAAATCCGTTCTAACCAGTATAAATCCGCGTTATCCGTGGGCAAAGAAATAATTATGTACGAACTAGTATTTTGGAATTATAAAGAAGGAATTTACTTAAACCATCATTTGGTTTACGAAGCCATTTCAGATGAAGAAATAGTTGAAGGACTCGAAGATTTACCCATCGAAGTAATCCTAAACCGAATCGCAAATGTTTTCTCAAAATGGGAAAAAGTAGATGAGAAAAGCTGGAAAAATAACGACGGAGTAGGCGCATTTCACATAAGAACTACACCACAAAGCATAAAAATAGATTGCTACGGAACAGAAGGAAAAACTATGGACAAATTGGTAGATATTCTCGAAGAATATAAATGCCCGTTATATGATCCGCAAGTTCCAGAAAGACATGATGAATTCAATGAGTAATAGAATTGTTATGAACTTCGATTTTGCTGCAAACTACACTTTAGAAAATGATTTAGTTCGATTAGAACCTTTACAAGAATCTCATTTCACCAATTTATTTACAGAATCATTACAAAATCCAGAAATATGGAAATATTCATCTTTACTTGCAATTGGAGAAGAAAATTTTAGAAATTACATTCAATTTGCATTAAAAAATAGAGAGAAACTAACAGAATATCCTTTTGCAGTTTTCGACAAACGAACAAATGAATACGCAGGAAGTACACGTTTTTATGATATTCAGCTTAGTAATAAAACCTTACAATTGGGTTATACTTGGTACGGAAAACAATTTCAAGGAACAGGCCTAAACAAGCAATGCAAATATTTATTACTTGAATTTGCTTTCGAAAAAATGAATATGGAGCGTGTAGAATTCCGTGCTGACAATGCAAACGAACGTAGCAAGGCCGCCATGAAAAGCATAGGTTGTAAAGTAGATGGTGTTTTGAGAAGTAATATGACAAAACTAGACGGAGGAAGACGAGATAGCATTGTTTTGAGTATTCTTCGTGACGAATGGTTTGATGAAGTTAAAGAAAATTTAAAAAATAAATTATGAAAATAAATCCGAAAACAGGAATCGACCAACTTATTTTTGGTATGAAGCAAAAGGACGTTGTAACTATTTATGGTAATCCTGATAAACAATACAAAGACGACGAAAACAATGTTATTTTTTTATACAATAATAAAAAATTACGACTAACATTTTATGAAGATGAGAATTTAAAATTGGGTTATATGATAAGCTCCAATCCTGATTTAGAATTGTTTTCGGAAAAAATCATTGGAAAGTCAATTAAAGAAGTTGAGCAAAATGTTAAAAATAAAGGTATTAAATCTCTTGAAATTGAAAATTTTGATACAGTAGATAATTATTTTAATGAAAGTAATTGGATGATTTTTCAGGTCGAATACAATGAGGTAATTAGGTTTGAATTGGGAGCTACTATAAATGATAAAGATGAATTCGATTGGAAGTTTAAAGGGTAATCAAAAAATAAATAGCTAATTAAAAAAGGGAACAAAATAGTGTTATTTTGTTCCCTTTTTTAGTTGAATATACGTGGCTTATTATTTTTTAACAGGAATAGCTTGCAAAATTTCTACTTCAAAAATAATATTTGAATTTGGCGGAATTACATTCCCTGCACCTTGTGCTCCATATCCTAATTTTGATGGTATAAATAAAGTTGCTTTATCTCCAAATGATAGCATATTTAAACCTTCAAGAAAACCAGGAATTAATCCACCTTTGTTTCCTGCTTGAAAAGGAAATGGTGCATATCCGTTTTGAGCAGCTCTATTGGCATCAAATTTTCCGTAAGTTTTATTTACTTCTTCATAACTACTGTCAAAAAGACTTCCGTCTTCAAGATAACCTGCATAGTGAACATATATTGTTGTTCCATCTACTGGTTTTGTTCCTGTTCCTTTTACAATTACATATTCTAAACCTGATTCTGTTTTTGTAGCTGTAGTTTTAGTTTTTGCTAAAGAAGCTACTTTTGCTGCCATAACAGAACCATATTGTGTTGTGTAAACTTTTTTAGCTTCTATAGCAGCTTCAAGTTCTTTTTTCTTTTTTTCGGCATCTAAAAGTGCTTGTTTTTTATCATCGTCACCTTTAGTCGCATAATAATCGGCAAAAACTTTTGAAGCATTAAATTTTTTAGCCTCAGCTCCAATTCTAGAAATAGTAACTTTATTTATAACATCATCTTGGGCTATTTTATTTACTACATCTTGACCAGAAGTTACATATCCAAAAATTGTATGTTTTCCGTTTAGCCATTGTGTGTCTTTATGTGTGATAAAAAACTGACTTCCATTTGTCGCAGGTCCAGAATTTGCCATAGCAAGAATTCCTCCTTTTTCAAATTTTGCATCAGTAAATTCATCTTTAAATTTGTATCCTGGATCCCCAGAACCATTTCCAAGAGGATCTCCACCTTGTATCATAAAATCTTTGATTACTCTATGGAATTTTAATCCGTTATAAAAAGGTTTGCCTTTTAGATCAGCTTTTACAGCAGTATTTGTACCTTCTGCTAATGATACAAAATTAGCAACAGTTATTGGTGTTTTTGTATATTCTAATTGTACAACAATTTTTCCTTTTGAAGTATCAAATTCAGCAAATATACCATCAGCTGTAGTTTTAGCTGTTGTAGTTTGTGTCGCTACTGTTTTAGATTTAGCAACTTTTTTTGTACCTTTTTGAGCATAGCCATTTGCTATAACTAAAAGGAATACTAATAATAGATTTAATTTATTTTTCATTTTGTTTTAAGATATTAATATTATTTACTTGGCATTTTTTCTAACATTTCTAACTCGAAAATCAAATTAGCGTTTGGTGGAATTACACCGTTTGCTCCTTGAGCTCCGTAACCTAAATTCGACGGAATAAACACAACCGCTTTATCTCCAAACGACATTTTTTCTAGACCTTCTATAAACCCTGGAATCATACCATCTTTTTTTCCTGCTTCAAATGGGAATGGTTGATATCCGTTTTGTGCAGCTCTGTTTGGATCAAATTTTCCGAATTCGCGATTTACATTTTCATAACTACTGTCAAAAAGATTTCCATCTTCAAAATAACCTGCATAATGAAAAAAGAAAGTTGTTCCTACCGATGGTTTTTTACCTGTTCCTTTACTAACAATAGTATACATTAATCCTGATTCTGTTTTTGTAGCTTTTGCTTTAACAGTTGCAAAATAAGCTACTTTATCAGTTATTATTTTTGCATATTTAGCATCATTTGCTTTTTTAGCAACTAGTTGATTATCAAAATAGTCTTTAAAAATTTTTGGTGCATCAAATTTTTTCGCAGCTTCTCCTTTTCTAATAATTTCGATTTTAATGATTTCGTCATCTTGAACTATTTTATTTACAACGTCTTGACCTTCTACAACATGACCAAAAACTGTATGACGACCATTCAGGTAATTTGTTTCCTTATGGGTAATAAAAAATTGACTTCCATTTGTTCCTGGGCCAGCATTTGCCATAGCAAGAATTCCTGCTTTGTCCATTTTTAAATCTTCACGAAACTCATCGTTAAATTTGTAACCTGGGCCACCAGAACCATTTCCGTCTGGATCACCACCTTGTATCATAAAATCGGCAATTACTCTATGAAATTTTAATCCGTTATAAAAAGGTTTCTTGCTAAATTTTTCTTCTACAAAGGTATTTGTTCCTTCGGCAAGTGACACAAAATTTGCAACTGTTACTGGTGTTTTTTCAAATTCTAATTGCACTAAGATCTTGCCTTTGCTGGTTTCTATTTCGGCATAAAGTCCATCTGTTAACTTATCGTGTTGTGAGTTACATGAAAATAATACTAATGCTGTGAGGCTTAATAATAATTTTGTCATTCTATTCATTGTTAAAAAATATAGTTGGTTAATTTTAATTTTCGGTTGTATTTGAAATTGGTTTAATGTCATTTAAGGTAACTGTACAAATTAGTGGTTCGTTTGTTCCTATTTTTTTGTTGTCTCCATGATATCCAAAAGCCATGTGTGATGGGAATAAAAATGTTACTTTTTCCCCTTTTTGCATCAACTTGATTCCATCACGTAATCCAATCATGATGGCTTGTTTGTCAACTACATATTGTTGAGGTTTTAGATCTAATTGGCTATAAATTATGTTACCATTTATATCTTTAATCTCATAATCATAAAATGCAACATTCCCTTTTGTAGGTTTTGCAGTTTCAGTCGTGTTTTTATTGTTATAATAATACCAATATCCTTTTGTAGAAGCGATGTAATCTACGGCAGTATCCTTTTTAATTATTTTTTCGATAATGTTTTCTTCGATTTCATTTAATTTTTTATTTCTCTCTACCGATTGTTTCATAAATTCGCCAGAAGCTTGCGAAACAGGTCTTCTAGGTTCTTGTTTTGCCGTGCAACAAGTAACTAAATTCATACCAAGAAGAAGACATCCTATGATTTGTAATAATTTCATATGTATATAATATTTGTTTTTTATTGGAATATGGTATATTTATGAGTAAATCTTTACTTGTGTTCGTGATTTAGGGGTCATAAATATTTCATATCAATTTTATTTTTTAATTTCTTTTACAATTCTTTCAAAATCGGTAATTGTTTCCTGTAATGATTTATCTGATTTTCCTCCAGCAGCATTTATATGCCCTCCTCCACCAAAATAATTTCTAGAAAACTGATTTACATCGAAACTACCTTGAGAACGAAATGAGATTTTAATAATTCCTTCTGCTGAATTTTCGATAAAGATAGCAGTAAAATCAATTCCATCGATAGAAAGTCCATAATTTACAATTCCTTCAGTATCACCTTTCT
The DNA here is from genome assembly GCF_046153165.1 of Flavobacterium sp. Taxonomy (GTDB): domain Bacteria; phylum Bacteroidota; class Bacteroidia; order Flavobacteriales; family Flavobacteriaceae; genus Flavobacterium. The sequence goes on from NZ_JBJXEN010000012.1 coordinate 16,667, forward strand.
GAAAATTGTAAGTGTCTAATTCATGTTGTGATAATGTGATATAAGACGTTTTATAATCGGTCATTAGCTTCATGTTTTGAAGTGCACGCCCCAACAATTGCAAACGGCTATAAGAACTTTTGTCAAATAATTGATTGTGTATAGCGCTGTTTTCGATGCCTTTATCAATCAAATCAGCAACTATACGGTGCGTTGTGCTTGTTGTTTTTGGGAAACGAAAAGAGCCTGAATCGGTTACAATTCCTGTATAAATACACGTAGCAACAGTCTTATTGATTAAGTTTTCCTGCTTTAATTGATGTATAAAATCATATATCATCTCACAAGTAGAACCGTATTTTGTGTCTGAAAAAGTATATTTTGCAAATGAATCTGGAAACTCGTGATGATCTATCATCACAAAAGTTTTATCTAGCGTCTCTAATGTAGCCTGCATCATTTCTCCAGTTCTGTGTAGGGCATTAAAATCTAGCGTAAAAATTAAGTCGGATTGATTTAAAATTTTGACGCAATTTTCTTTATTTTTTTCAAAAACCAGTACTTTTTCTGAGGCTGGTAACCAAGCTAAAAAATCAGGAAATTCATTTGGTGACATGACTACAACCTCATGGTTTTGTTGTTCTAAAAAATGATATAATCCTAGAGTAGAGCCCATAGCATCTCCATCAGGATTTCTGTGAGGAATAATTGTTATTTTTTTTGGTGAAGCTAATAAGGTCTTTATTGCTTCAATTTCAGTATTTGTCATCATATTGCGAAAATACAGATTTTCATTTAATATGCATACTAAAAATTTTCATAATTTATTTTTAAATATTAAATAATTAAACTTTCTAATTTTGCAAAAATGTCTATTTTTGCGCATGCAACACAACGTACTAATTTTAGATTTCGGGTCACAATACACACAATTGATTGCCCGTCGCGTTCGCGAATTAAATATATTCTGCGAAATTTTCCCTTACGATAAAATCCCTGCCGATTTATCTATTTATAAAGCTGTAATTCTTGGAGGAAGTCCATTTTCTGTTCGTTCAGAAGATGCTTTGCATCCAGATTTATCTGAAATTCGTGGCAAACTACCTTTATTAGCGGTTTGTTACGGAGCACAATACTTAGCTCATTTTTCTGGTGGTGAAGTAGCTGCCTCGAACACGCGTGAATATGGTCGTGCTAATTTGACATTCATCAAAGAAAATGAAACTTTCTTCGAAAACGTAAATCTAAACTCACAAGTTTGGATGTCACACAGTGATTCGATAAAATTATTGCCTACAAATGCTGTAAAAATAGCAAGTACAAATGATGTCGAAAACGCTGCTTACAAAATAGAAGGAGAAACAACTTATGCTATACAATACCATCCAGAAGTATTTCATTCGACCGATGGAAAGCAAATGTTAGAAAATTTCTTGGTAAAAATTGCCGAAGTTCCTCAAAATTTTACACCCAACGCTTTCGTTAGCGACATGGTAGCAGAATTGAAAGAAAAACTACAAGATGACAAAGTGGTTTTGGGTCTTTCTGGTGGTGTCGATTCGACAGTAGCAGCCGTTTTATTGCACCAAGCGATTGGTAAAAACTTATATTGTATTTTCGTAAATAACGGATTACTGCGTAAGAATGAATTCCAAAATGTATTAGATCAATACAAAGGAATGGGGTTAAATGTAAAAGGTGTAGATGCTGGTGATAGATTTCTTTCTGAATTAGCAGGAGTTTCTGATCCAGAAACCAAGCGTAAAATTATAGGACGTGTTTTTATCGAAGTTTTTGATGATGAATCGCACCTGATTGAAGATGTAAAATGGTTAGCACAAGGGACAATTTATCCAGATGTTATCGAATCTGTTTCGGTAAAAGGTCCGTCGGCAACTATCAAATCGCATCATAATGTAGGTGGTTTGCCAGATTATATGAAACTACAAATTGTAGAACCTTTGCGTATGCTTTTTAAAGATGAAGTGCGTAGAGTAGGAGCTACTTTAGGAATTGATGCCGAATTATTAGGAAGACATCCTTTTCCTGGACCTGGATTGTCTATTCGTATTTTAGGAGATATTACACCTGAAAAAGTTCAAATTTTACAAGATGTTGATGCCGTTTTTATTAACGGATTAAAAGAGCACGGATTGTATGACAAAGTTTGGCAAGCAGGAGCTATTTTGCTTCCTGTAAATAGTGTTGGAGTTATGGGTGATGAACGAACTTACGAAAAAGTAGTCGCCTTAAGAGCAGTAGAGTCTACTGATGGAATGACTGCCGACTGGGTACATCTTCCTTATGAGTTTTTGATGAAAATCTCTAACGATATTATTAATAAAGTAAAAGGTGTAAATAGAGTGGTGTATGACATTAGCTCTAAACCACCAGCAACTATCGAATGGGAATAGTTTTTTAGATGAAAACCTGTTTTTTATCGATGAATGAATTCGATAATCAAAAATGTTAAAATAAATTATGATAAGTCATTACATTAGATAACTTTGTAATGACTTATTTTTTTTAAACGTAATTAATCTTATGAAGTATTTAGTATTATTGTTTTTGTGTACCTCGAATTTTATCTTTGCTCAACAAGAAAAAACGCTTACCCATAAAGTAGCTAAAGGTGAAAATATTTTTCAAATTGCAAAAAGTTATAATATTACACCTTCAGATATTTATAAAATTAATCCTGGAACCGAAAATGGAATTCAGGAAAATCAGATTCTAGTTGTCCCTAATAATCAGTCTATTTCTTATAATTTAAAGAAATTGGATACTCCAATTATAACTTCTCAGAAAAAACATCAAGTATTGTCTAAAGAGACACTTTATAGTATTTCCAAACAATATAATGTAAGTGCCGAAAATTTAGAAAAAACAAACGAAGAAGTACTGAAATTAGGTTTGCAAGTAGGACAAACATTAATTATTCCTGAAACAACTCAAATTCCTGTTGTTATAGAAACTTCTAATAATAAAAATACTCATCAAGTACAACCCAAAGAAACATTATTTAGTATTGCTCGTTTATACAATGTCTCGGTTCAGGATTTAGATAATTCTAATACAGAAGCCTTAAAAGACGGATTGCAAATAGGAGAAAGTATTGCTATTCCTAACAAAAAGAAGACATTAAATGGTCAAGCAAGAATTATAAATGCGGAAACGGTTTTTCATGTTGTGGCGCCAAAAGAAACAAAATATTCTATTGCAAAAAAATATGGTATTTCTATAGAACAACTAGAAACTCAAAACCCAGAAATTATAAATGGATTAGTAGAAGGGAATAAATTGGCTATTAATGTAAAACAAATAAAACCCAACAACGATAACGAAGAATTGATGATTGCTTTGGCTGAAAAACAAGCTGCCATCGAAAAAAATAAAGCAAAAACTATCGAGATTGAAGATTTACAGGACAAACTAATTGTTCAGAAACAAATGAATCAGAAAGTTCTAAAAGTAAATTCATTAAAAGTAAATCTTAACGAAATAGATGAAACCAAAGGAGGTTCAGCAAAAAAACTGAGATTGGTACTTGAAGCCAATAAAAATATTCAAGAAATTTTAATTTCAAAACTAGATTCTCTTGTAGTAACAATGAGTGATGATCTTGAAGCTCTTAAAAATAAAGATATTGATGATTTACAAGAGTCGAAAAACTTAGAGAAATATTCTTATAAAAATATTGGAGAAACAAATAAAATGTTATTAGATTTGAAAAGAGATTTAGCCGATAACCGAAAAATATATACAGGTTTAATGACTAAAGTACAGCGAATTACCTTGGCAGAAAACCATGAATACAAAAAAAAGGTAAATGAAAATCAGAAAATAAAAAGCAATCCTTCAGAAGATACTGAATTACTTGAAGTGATTAAGAATATCCAAACCAAGCAAGAAGCAAACGAAAAACAAAACAAGCAATTATTTACAAAAATAGATTCGCTTGGTGTTGAAAAAAATGTGGAGTTAAAACGTAGAATATCTAAAGCCACTTTTTACAGTTCGGAAGCCAGAGATTATGACGACAAATTAGCACAAGCAAAACTAAAACGATATCAAAAGAAAGCTTTAGAAACCAATAAAGATTTGGCAGATAATTCTGAAAACAAACCAACAGCTGAACAAATTAAAAAAGCACTAAAAGATAAAGATTATAATGAAGGAAAAGCGGTAAAAATCGAAGTTTTAAGAAATCTGAAAGATATTGAAGATGGTTTTTATATCATTGTAAATACTTTTGCAGAAGCTGAGCCTAGAGATGCTTTTGCAAGACAAATCACAGATTCTGGCGAGATAAATACTGGTTTTTTCTATAATATAAATATTTTTACTTATTATGTTTTTACTAAAAAATTCAAAAATGTAAACGAAGCACTTTTTGAATATAATTTAAAAAAAGAAAATCAACTTTATAAGAACATGTTTATTGTACAAATCGAAAAAGAATAATAAAAACCCCAAATTTTAGTTATAATATCATAGAAACCTACATAATGAAAAACCTTATATATATCGCTTTTTTTTTGTTTTTTGGAGCTAATATCTCATTAGGGCAATCGACGAATTTAATAAAGCATAAAGTGCAAAAAGGAGAAACGATTATTCAAATATCAAAAAAATATAACGTTACGCCCTTAGATATCTACAAACTAAATCCTGACGCCCAAAAAGGAGTCGATGAAAATACTGTTTTATTAATTCCTAATAAAGCAAAAGTAAAAACTGAAATCCCTTCAAATTCTGTCGCAAAAAAACATACAGTTTTAGCCAAAGAAACTTTGTACAGCTTGTCTAAATTGTATGATGTTTCTATTGCTGATATCGAAAATGCCAATGTTGAATCATTGAAAGAAGGAATGAAAGTTGGAACTATTTTGGTTATTCCAGTAAAAGGAAAACCGATTCCTGTTGAAATTCCTAAACCAAATATTTCCAAAACTGCAATTTATCACGAAGTAAAAGCCAAAGAAACTAAGTATGCAATTACTAAGCAATATGGAATTACAATCGAACAACTGGAAAAGCTAAATCCTGAAATTGTAAATATCGAATTGCCAATAGGTTTTAAGTTACTAATAAGTGGTGAAAAAAGCATAGTTGCAACAAAACCAGAAATAGTTCAAGCATCAATACCAAAACCAACAGAGAGTTTATATGTTGTTAAAGCTAAAGAAACTTTATATAGTATTTCAAATCAATTTGAAGTAACTCAAGAAGAATTATTTGCATTGAATCCAGAATTAAAAGATGGAGTTATAGAAGGAATGTCTATTAAAGTTCCTATAAAATCGTCAGCTTTGGCAGTGAAAAAAGAATACAAAGATTTGACCAAAAGTATTCAAAAAGGAGCGAATAAAAAGTTAGCATTACTACTGCCTTTTAATTTGACTAAATTAGATCAAGATACTATCAATTCGACCAAAGCACGTCTAAAAAAAGATAAATTTCTTAATATGACTCTCGATTTTTATGCAGGTGCTCTAGTGGCGATTGATTCTGTTAAGAAAATGGGATTAAATATCGATGTGACTATTTTAGATTCTAACGAAACCAAATCTACCTCAAACGTGACGAGTTTGGTTCAAGTAAATAATCTAAAAACTTTCGATGCCATTATAGGCCCATTTTATCAAAATAATGTTGAAAAAATTGCAGGTTTATTAAGTGAGAGTAATGTTCCGGTTTTTTCGCCATTGTCTAAAGATTATGATAAAAAATTCTCGAATTTAGTCCAATCTACTCCATCTTCAGATGACATTAAAAATGCTATGTTCGATTTTATGAGAGCAAAAAACGGTAATATTATCGCTATTGTAGATCCTAAAAAAGCATCGGTAAAACAGTATATTTTAGATAATCAAAAAGATGTTGTTTTTGCTCAATTTAACGAAAAAGGAGGTTTAAATGTAGAAAATTTGAAATCAATTTTGGTTAAAGACAAAACTAATTTTGTCATTATGGAAACCGAAAAAACAAATCTTATTTTGAGTATTACCAATACTTTATCTAGTTTATTGCCTAATTATGATATCAAATTAGTAATTTTAGGAGAAAATGACGCTTTAGATTATGAAGAGATTTCGATGACTCGACTCACAAAATTAAAAATGCACTATCCATCGCTTACTCGTGTCAACGAATCGGACGAATCGACCATTTTTGAAAATAGTTTTAAAAGAAAAAATAAAATATTACCCAATCAGTTTGCTACACGTGGTTTCGATATTACTTTTGATGTTTTATTACGTTTAGCTCAAGAAAAAAATATTACCGAAACACTAAACGAAACAGCAACAGAACAAGTTGAAAATAGATTTTATTACAAACAAAATCTAGATGGAGGCTATACAAACAAAGGAGTTTATATCTTATTTTACGATACAGATTTAACCATAAAAGAAGCAAAATAATGACATCAAAAATAACATATTTAGGGGATTTAAGAACCTCTTCTATTCACTTACAATCAGGAACCGAAATTCTTTCGGACGCACCAATAGACAATAACGGAAAAGGAGAAGCATTCTCACCAACTGATTTAGTTGCAAATGCTACAGGAAGTTGCATGATGACCATAATGGCAATAAAAGCTAGAGATTTGAATGTCGATTTAATAGGAACTACTGTCGAAGTAACTAAAATTATGCAAGCCGAACCAAGAAAAATTTCAAGAATAGAAATTATTATGAATATGTCGATTGCTACTGACGAAAAAACAAAAACTATTCTTGAGAGAACAGCAATGAATTGCCCAGTTTTGTTAAGCTTAAATCCAGATATTGAAAAGGATATTACTATAAATTGGAAGTAAAAAATTAAACTTTGGATACAAACCAAAAACAACTCATCAAACTAGCTCATACAAAAATGCCTTTTGGTAAATACGAAGGCTATTTCCTTATAGATATTCCAGAATATTACATCGTTTGGTATAGTAACAAAGGTTTCCCTAAAGGAGAATTAGGAGATCAACTTAAGCTTATATATGAACTAAAACTAAATGGACTCGAAGAATTAATTAGGAATATAAAAAAGAAATACCCAAAACCATAAAAAAATCCTGTCTTATTTTTGACAGGATTTTGTGTTTATAAGTCAGCACAGCTTAAATGACCTTATATATTATAGGGTTAAAAAAAATGACTAATTAGTAAATTAATATCAAAAAAATATTAACGATTAATTGTCAATTAACCATTGCTAATTATCAATTTATAATTGTACTTTTGCCACGTTTTTTACACAACTACAACAACACAACACAATGAATCAAACTAAATATATTTTTGTTACTGGTGGCGTTACTTCTTCTTTAGGAAAAGGTATCATTGCCGCTTCTTTAGCGAAATTATTACAAGCAAGAGGTTATAGAACGACAATCCAGAAATTTGATCCTTACATTAATGTAGATCCAGGTACACTAAATCCTTATGAGCATGGAGAATGTTATGTTACAGATGATGGAGCAGAAACTGATTTAGATTTAGGTCACTACGAACGATTTTTGAATGTACCAACATCTCAAGCAAATAATGTAACAACAGGAAGAGTTTATCTTTCGGTGATTGAAAAAGAGCGGCGTGGTGAATTTTTAGGAAAAACAGTTCAAGTTGTGCCTCATATTACAAATGAGATTAAGGAGCGTATGCAGTTGCTTGGTAAATCAGGCGATTATGATATTGTAATTACAGAAATAGGAGGAACGGTAGGTGATATTGAATCATTACCATATATCGAATCTGTGCGTCAATTAGTTTGGGAATTAGGAGAAAATAACGGAATTGTAATTCACTTAACGCTAGTGCCTTATTTAGCAGCAGCTGGAGAGTTAAAAACAAAACCAACGCAACATTCTGTAAAAACATTGATGGAAAGCGGTATAAAAGCTGATATTTTAGTTTGCAGAACAGAATATGAATTATCTGAAGACTTGCGTCACAAATTAGCTTTGTTTTGTAATGTAAAAAGAGAAGCAGTAATTCAATCTATAGATGCTTCAACAATATATGATGTTCCTAATTTGATGCTTGAAGAAGGATTAGATAAAGTAGCATTAAAAAAATTAGGCTTGCCAGAAAAATCGACTCCAGATTTAAAACAATGGAATGAGTTTTTGCATAAACACAAAAATCCAAAACATGAAGTAAATATTGGTTTGGTAGGTAAATATGTTGAGTTGCAGGATTCATACAAGTCAATTCTTGAAGCATTTATTCATGCAGGAGCAACAAATGAAACTAAAGTAAATGTAATTTCTATTCACTCTGAGTATTTAGATGCCAAAACGGCAGAAAATCAATTAAAAGGATTAGATGGTATATTAGTTGCACCAGGATTTGGAGGTCGCGGAATAGAAGGAAAAATAGAAACTGTTCGTTATGCTAGAGAAAATAATATTCCGTTTCTAGGAATTTGTCTTGGAATGCAAATGGCAGTGATAGAATATTCTCGAAACGTTTTGGGATATACCGATGCTAATTCGACCGAAATGAATGAAAACACTTCACATCCAGTTATAAACTTGATGGAAGAGCAAAAAACAATTACTGATAAAGGCGGAACCATGCGTTTAGGTGCTTGGAAATGTCATTTATCAGAAAATACTTTGGCACATAAAATATATGGGAAATCAGATATTTTAGAGCGTCATCGTCACCGTTATGAGTTTAATAGTGATTATTTAGAAGTATTGCAAAAAGCAGGATTAATCACTTCTGGAGTAAACCCAGAAACAGGTTTGGTTGAAGTTATAGAATTGGAAAATCATCCGTTTTTTATAGGCGTTCAGTACCATCCAGAATACAAAAGTACGGTGTTAGCTCCGCATCCGTTATTTGTTAGTTTTGTGGCAGCGGCAGTAAAAAATAAAAATAATTAAGAGCATACAATTTATTTTGGTAACAAAATAAAAATATATAGACTAACATAAGTTTACCGCTTGAAGCCTAATGCTTAGAGCAAAATTTAAAAGATGGAAAAGAAGAAATTAGACCTTAATTCGATTATTGGATTTGTATTAATTTTTGGTATTATGATTTGGATCATGTATCAAAATAAACCTACACAAGCAGAAATTGATAAAAAAGCAAAGCAAGAGCAAGTAGAAAAAGCAAAAACCAGCAATAAAGAAACAGCTAAAATTGCAGAAGTTACTGTGAATCCTACAGATTCGGTTCAAGTAGCAAAAATGAAAGCCACTTTAGGTAGTTTCGCATATTCAGCAACATTACCATCTGCAAAATCTGAATTTACTACGATAGAAAATGAATTATTAGTTTTGAAAATTGCTAATAAAGGTGGTTATATTGCCGAAGCGACTTTAAAAAACTTTAAACAAATTTCTAAAGATTCTGGAAAATTAGTGCAACTTATTAAAGATAACAATGCAGGTTTAAATATTACACTTCAAACCCAAGATAATAGAACATTGAATACTAAAGATTTGTTTTTTGAACCAACACTATCAAAAGTAGGTGCAGATCAAATCCTTTCAATGAAATTGAAAGCTGGTGCAAATCAGTATTTAGAATACAAATATGTTTTAAAAGCTAATGATTATATGTTAGATTTTGATGTTCGTTCGCAAGGATTAGCATCGGTTTTAAACACAACAAAACCTGCCGATTTAGAATGGAACTTGAAATCATATCGTAGTGAAAGAAGTATCTCGAACGAAAATCGTTTTACCGATATTAGATACGAATATGAAGATGGAAAACATAATAATGTAGGACAAGGAAAGACAAAGAAGAAACTTTAGACAAAGTAACTTATGTAGCATATAAACAACATTTTTTCTCATCAATATTATTAACAAGTACTCCGTTTGAAAAAGCAAAATTATATTCTTCAAACATAGTCGACGAAGAAAAAGGAGATACCATTTATACTAAACAATTTAAAGCAAATATTCCTTTAGCATTTAATAATGGTGAGGTAGATTATAAGATGAATTGGTATTATGGCCCATCAGATTATAAACTCTTAAAAAAGTATAATAAAAACCTAGAAAAAATAATTCCTTTAGGTTGGGGAATTTTCGGATGGATTAATATGTTTATTTTTATTCCATTGTTTGGATTCTTAAGTTCTTATATTTCTTTAGGAATTGCTATTATTATTTTTACAGTAATTATTAAAATTGCGATGTCTCCTATAACTTATAAGTCTTTCTTATCTCAGGCAAAAATGAAAGTTTTGCGCCCTGAAATAAATGAACTAAACGAAAAGTTCTCGAAAGATCCAATGAAAAAACAGCAGGAAACAATGAAGTTGTACAATAAAGCAGGTGTAAACCCAATGGCTGGTTGTATTCCAGCTCTGATACAAATCCCGTTTATGTATGCTTCCTTTCAGTTTTTCCCTTCTGCAATAGAGTTAAGACAAAAAGGATTCTTATGGTCACAGGATTTGTCTTCTTTTGATACTGTTTTATCTTGGAAACAACATATTCCAGTTATTTCATCAGTTTACGGAAACCACGTGAGTTTGTTTGCATTATTGGCAGCTATTGCAATTTTCTTTTATACAAAAATGACCGCTGGAGACCAACAAATGCAAGCACCACAACAAGAAGGTATGCCAGATATGGCAAAAATCATGAAAATGATGTTGTATATATCACCAGTAATGATGCTTATTTTCTTTAATAATTATGGTTCAGGATTAAGTTTATATACTCTAGTTTCGAATGTGATTACTATAGGAATTATGTTTGTCATTAAAAGATATATTGTAGATAACGATAAAATTCATGCTCAAATACAAGAAAACAAGTTAAAAGAGCCTAAAAAGAAAGGTAAATTCCAACAAAAATTACAAGAAGTAATGGAACAAGCTGAAGCTCAAAAAGCAAAAGACAAAAACAAATAAAAAATTAAAATCATTCGTTACGGCGAATGATTTTTTTTATAAATTAGAATCGGTATTATTTTTGATGTCATGTTTATGAAATAAATTGTTATTTCAATAATAAAAAACAACATTTAGAGTTAATACAAAACAGTCAATTTTTAAAATTATGATGCCTCAAACAATCAAAAAATATTTAGTTTTTATAATATTAGTAAACTTCTCATTTGGTTATGCTCAAATTGCAAAATTAGAAACGCCAAAGCCAGAAGCTATAAAGCCTCAAATTTCACCAAATAGTTTCGACGAGAATGGTTTACGTCAAGGATTATGGAATGGTTTTTATGATGATTCAAAAATACTACGATACGAAGGTAATTTTAGCCACGGAAATGAAATTGGATTGTTTACTTATTATGCCAATAGCGACAAAAAACTAGTTCTAGCAACACGTAATTTTGACAATAAAAATAATGCTTATACTGTTTTTTTTGATGAAAATAAAAATAAAGTAAGTGAAGGAAACACCAATAATAAACTTCGTACAGGTGTTTGGAAATATTACCATAAAGGTTTAAAAACAATCATGACAACTGAGAATTATATAAATGATAAATTAGAAGGGTCTAGAAAAGTTTTTTATACAAATGGAAAACTAGCAGAAGAGATTTTATATAAAAATAATCTTAAAGAAGGAATAGCTAAAAAATATTCTAAAGAAGGAAAATTAGTTGAAGAATCGACTTTTGTAAATGATGTTTTGCAAGGACCTTATAAAGTTTATGACGGATCAGGTAAAGTAGTAATTTCAGGTCAGTTTAAAGAAGATAAAAAGAAAGGGATTTGGAAATATTTTGAAAAAGGAAAATTAGTTCGACAGATGAATGCAGATACTATAAACGGTTACAAAAAACCTAGTTTGAAACAAAAAAATAGTATTTTTATAAAGTAAATTTATAAGCAGGCAAATGATGAACTTATATGAGCTAATAGGTAGGTTTTTATTTCTTTCAATTTCAATTTCAATTTTATATTTTTTTTCTAATAGGAAAGATAATAAAACTATAAATCCTCTAATAGTTATCGTAGGTTTATGCACTTTTTCACTATGTTACTTGTTTACTAAAACAGAGATAAGTGTTGGAATTGGATTTGGGTTATTTGCTATATTTTCTATATTAAGATTTCGAGCACAAATATTTACTATAAACGCTATAATTTTTCTTTTTGCAACCATTACACTTTCTATATTAGATATATTGCATCCACTAGAAAATTGTGGTGTACTATTATTTTTTCAATCTATTATAATATTTTCTTACATAATAGCATCACATATAGTGAATACTAAAACAACTAAATATTATAATAATGTAGAGATAAAAGTTGCTTATGATGACGTTATTAAATTGGATGATCTTACGGTTAGAGAATTAATAGCAACAAAAATTGACATGGAAAAATTTGAATACAAAATAGAAGATATTAACACAATTACTAAAGAAGTTAAGGTTAAAATATTTTATTAATCATTAAAAACTCTGACTTGTTTTATATATAAGTCTCTTTGTTCTCCTACAATTTTAAATTCTAAATCTACTGGTTTAAAAATAAATTTGTCCCAATATTTATTCATTCGACTTTCTATGTTTTTGCTAACTTTATATAAGTTATTTATCTCAGCTGAAGATAGTAAAGGTTTGTTTTTATTTAAATTGGAATGGGAAACATAATCAACATCAAAATTAGGATTTGCAGATTCAAATAAATTTAAATCATAAATAGAGAATTGCTCGCAAATTTCATCTTTATTGGGTTTTACTACCGAATTTTCATCTTTTTGAATGTTTACAGTAATACCACTAAAGTTATCTCGAAATAAATTTTTTGTAATAACAACACCATTAGCCAATTCGTCAGGAAAAGCTCTATGTACTAAAACACCCATGGCAATATTTCTTTGATCGATACCAAAAAGTTCTCTTTCCCAATAAGAACTTTCATTCCAAACACTAGACCAAACTTGTTTTATTGCTTTTTCGAAAGATTTTATCGAATCTCCATAAATACCTGTTTTAGACTCATATAAACCAGCACCATTAAAATCCTCAATGTCTTCAGCATTAGTAGATGATCTAAACCGGAAGCTTTTGTATATATTTTGGTTTCCTAATTCTTCATTCAATTTGTTTATTAAGAGTTTGTCTATAGGCTCCTTTTTAATAGCTTTTCTAATTTTCTGTAATTGATTATTAACCCATTTTGTAGAATCTTTGTATTTGCTATTTAGAAGTTCATCTATTAATATTGAAATTGGTTTTTTCTGAGTGTGTTTTATATAAAAATAAAATGGAATAGCATGAGCACATTCGGGAACTTTAAATGAATTATTTTTTGATATAGCAATTAAATAAGATAAATTTTGTGCTTTTGCACCCATAAAATCAATGCCTTTTTTTGAAATTTTAGACAAATCAACAATGTCTTTTACGTTCGTGTTTAGAGTAAGTTTTTTTGTTTTTTTAAAATTCTTCTTTCCAATTATTTTTTTATTGGTTTCTTTTACGAAAAAAGTATCGGATTCAATTTTAAGTTCGACTTTTTTATTTAATAATTTTGTAATATTAAAATCATTCAAAACATTTTTATAAGCCATAATTGGAATTTTTCTATTCTTACCCAAGATAACAAGATGGCTCAATGGAGTTTGAAGCTCATTTACAATTATCCCTTTTACATTTGGCAAAGTTTCAGGTGTGCCGTCTAAAATAATAATTTCATTAAATTTTGGGATTATCGAATCTAAATCTCTAATTTTATATTGCTTTAAAATTCCAACATTAATACCTGTGACAACTTCTTGATATTTTAATTCATTAAATATATAATCAGATTTTACACAAGGAATTTTAAATTTGTTTTTATTATATAAATCTAAAGCATTTTGATTGTTTAAGTAAAAGCTTAATTTTTTTCCAATAAAAGTATTTTCTTCTATTAGTTTATAAAATTGCTCAATCAAAATAACTGACATATGATCTGAAGCTGCAAGTTCAAGAATCCATTTGTCAGTACCTTTTATGTGATTTAGATTTCCAAGTAGAAACTCTCTGTTTTTATCAATATCATTATAATTATCAGAATTAAATTTTTCTAAACCTTTGTCATAACCCAAATTGTTTGTTACAAAATCGTAGTGAAGTCTTATAAGGGAACTATTAAAATAATAGCTTTTCTTGTTTTGTAAACTATATATTATTTTTACAGATTCAATATTCGAAAATTTATTGGACAATGGTTTGCCTCTTAAAGATTTATAAATTTCATAATTAGGAATAGTCGAAACATAGTTTTGTGCTTCTATCGAGCCCATGCCAAAAAGAAAAATTATTAAGATATATAATCTACGCATCTAATTTAATTAAAAACTAAAAGTAATTAATATTTTAATCATTTTTTCTAATAATAGCATTTTATTAAGTGATTAAAATATTTATAAATGCGTTATAAATCTGCTACCTTTGCATAATAATTTTATAATCAAGAAATGAAACGTGTTGTTATAGGTCTTTCTGGAGGTGTCGATTCGAGTGTTGCTGCTTATTTATTGCAAGAACAAGGCTATGAAGTAATAGGTCTGTTTATGAAAAACTGGCATGATGATTCTGTTACTATTTCTAATGAATGTCCTTGGTTAGAAGATAGTAATGATGCATTATTAGTTGCAGAGAAGCTAGGAATACCTTTTCAAACTGTCGATTTAAGCAAACAATACCAAGAGAAAATTGTCGATTATATGTTTAGTGAATACAAAAAAGGACGCACCCCAAATCCTGATGTACTTTGCAATCGAGAAATTAAGTTCGATGTTTTTATGAAAATAGCACTTTCACTTGGCGCCGATTATGTTGCCACAGGTCATTATTGCCGAAAAGGAGAAATTGAAGTCGATGGCAACCCAATTTATCAATTATTAGCAGGTGTCGATGATAATAAAGATCAATCTTATTTTTTATGCCAATTGTCGCAAGAACAATTAGCTAAATCTTTATTTCCTATTGGAGAACTCACAAAGCCACAGGTACGTGAAATTGCTGCTAAAATGGAATTAGTTACTGCCGAAAAGAAAGACTCTCAAGGTTTATGTTTTATAGGAAAAGTACGTTTGCCAGAATTCTTGCAACAACAACTAAAACCCAAAGATGGTTTGATTTTTGAAGTTGACGCAACCAATGAAATTTATAATCAAAAAGAAATTAATTTCGATTCAATCGAAGAAAAATTAGCTTTTGAAGCCAAAAATATCCAATATACCCCAGAATTAGCTAAAGTTGTTGGCAAACATCAAGGGGCTCATTATTTTACTATCGGTCAGCGTAAAGGATTGAATGTAGGCGGAACAAAAGAAGCTTTATTTATCATTTCGACCAATGTAGAAACTAATACTATTTATACAGGGCAAGGACACAATCATCCCGGATTATTCAAAAAAGCACTATTTGTTGCAAAAGATGAAATACATTGGATTCGTCCAGATTTGGCTTTAGCCGAAGGACAAACTATGCAAGTTATGGCTCGTATTCGTTACCGTCAAGAATTGCAGAAAGCGACCTTACATAAGTTTAAAGAAGGTTTGTATGTAGAGTTTGAGCAACCACAATCGGCCATTACACAAGGACAATTCGTTTCTTGGCATATTAATAACGAATTAATAGGTTCAGGCGTTATTTCATAATGTTTTAAAATTATAATTTCTTTGTGTATATTTGAATTTCCAAAGATGCACAACTATGAAAAAACTACTACTTTTTTTAATTTGTACAATATCAATAAATGTTTTTTCGCAAGAAGATGCTTGGGTTTACTTTAATGCAAAACCTAATGCATCAGTTTTTTACAGTAATCCTTTATCTGAGCTAACACAGCGTTCTCTTGACAGAAGAATCACACAAGGAATTGCATTAGATATTAAAGATGCACCATTGCATCAACCTTATGTCGATCAAATTACAGCTGCAACTGGAATTACTGTTTTAGCCAAATCTAAATGGTTAAATATGGTTCATGTTCGAGGATTGCAAACAGATATTGTGGCATTGTTAGGTTTATCTTTCGTAGATCATATCCAATATGCTAATCATTCTTTGAATCCAGGAGGGAAAATAGCTCAACCTTTAAATAAACAGGCTTATGTTGATAAATGGTTAGATACAAACAATACACAAATAAATTACGCTTACGGAAATTCAGCTACTCAAATTCAAATGATGAATGCTCATATTTTGCATCAAAATAATTATACAGGAACTGGTAAAATAGTGGCTATTTTAGATGCTGGTTTTCCAAGTGTAAATACAGCAGCTCCTTTTGCAAGTTTGCGTAATAGAGGACTAATATTAGGAGGATATGATTTTGTAAATAATTCTACTAGTTTTTATACAGGAAATTCTCACGGAACAAATGTACTATCAACAATGGGGGCTAATGCTACTAATTTAGTAGGTACAGCGCCTGATGCAAGCTATTATCTATTTATAACAGAAGATGTAGCTACAGAAACACCATTAGAATTAACCAATTGGGTTGAAGCTGCAGAAGAAGCTGATCGATTAGGGGTTGATGTAATAAGTTCTTCATTAGGCTATTTTGGGTTTGATAATCCAGCTTATAGCTATACATATACTAGAATGAATGGACAAATATCAGTAGCCTCTAGAGCAACTGATATTGCTTTTGCTAAAGGAATGATTTGTGTTATCTCTGCAGGGAATGAAGGATCAAATACAGAACCGCATGTAGGTACTCCTGCTGATGCAGTTAACGCAATTACTGTTGGAGCTGTAACTTCTACAAGAACACGTTCAAACTTTAGTTCAATTGGGCCAACTGGAGTTGGGCCAACAGGGATTAGTATACAAAGAATGAAACCTGATTTAATGGCAATGGGAACTGCTTCGGTAATTTCAAATACAACAGGTACAATAACTACCGCGAATGGTACTTCTTTTTCGTGTCCTATTCTTGCAGGCGCAATAACTTCTTTTTGGTCGGCATTTCCAAATAAAACTAATGCTCAAATTGTGCAATTAGTAAAAGCTTCCGCAGATAGATATGCTACGTCTATTATAACACCAGATAATAATTATGGTTATGGTATTCCTGATTTTCAAACTGCATTAACGACAGCGCTTTCTACACCAGAATTTTCGACGAATGCTTTTAGTTTGTATCCAAATCCCGCAACTAATGAAATTGAAGTTACAAGTCCAGATAATATTATAGGAGCAGCTATCAAATTTTATAATAATTTGGGACAATTAGTTTTAGAAAAAAATATTGATAATCAGTCTCAAAAAATTTCTTTACAATCGTTAAGCAATGGTGTTTATTATTACAATATCTCTTCCGCTGAAAAAGCTATGTTTGGAAAATTAATTAAAAACTAAATTCCAATTAAATAATTTAAATGAATAAAATAACAACACTTTTCAATATAAAATATCCAATTATTCAAGGAGGAATGATTTGGAATTCTGGTTATAAACTAGCAAGTGCAGTAAGTAATGCAGGTGGTTTAGGACTAATAGGTGCAGGATCTATGTATCCAGAAGTTTTACGTGAGCATATCCAGAAATGCAAAAAAGCTACTAATAAACCGTTTGGAGTTAATGTTCCCATGTTATATCCTAATGTTGAAGAAATTATAAATATTATTATTGAGGAAGGTGTAAAAATTGTATTTACATCGGCTGGAAATCCTAAAACTTGGACTAGTTTTCTAAAAGAAAAAGGGATTACCGTAGTTCATGTTGTTAGCAGCTCAAAATTTGCATTAAAAGCACAAGAAGCTGGTGTCGATGCTATTGTTGCAGAAGGTTTTGAAGCTGGTGGACATAACGGAAGAGAAGAAACCACAACATTAACCTTGATCCCTATGGTTAAAGAACAAATTTCAATTCCGTTAATTGCTGCTGGAGGAATTGCAACTGGTCGAGGAATGCTTGCTGTTATGATTCTTGGTGCGGATGGTGTACAAGTAGGTTCGCGTTTTGCAGCTTCTACCGAAAGTTCTTCCCATGATAATTTCAAAAAAACAATTATTGAAGTTGAAGAAGGTGGAACACAAGTTACGTTGAAAGAATTAGCTCCCGTAAGATTAATAAAAAATAAATTTTATAATGATATTCAGGATTTATACACTAAATGTCCAACACCAGAAGATTTAAAAATACTTTTAGGTCGTGCTCGTGCCAAACGAGGGATGTTTGAAGGTGATTTAGTAGAAGGAGAACTCGAAATAGGACAAATTGCAGGTCTCATTCACGATATAAAGCCAGTCGCAAATATCATTAAAGATATGATTACTGAATTTGAAATAGCAAAAAAAGAAGCAGTTACCTTATAACTTTTTTGACATATCCTTTAAATTAAGATCCTACAGTATAGTTGAACTAAATAATCACAGTGTTTTCAAATTTTTTCTTAACCAATTTTTAATAAGAATATAAAATCTAAACTGTATTTTTGCACTAACAAATTAAAGTATATGAAAAAGGTACTATTGCTTTTTGTAATTATTACATCATCAATAACTCAAGCACAACAAAAAACACAATCACAGCAACAAAGACCAAAATTAGTTGTTGGTATTGTAGTAGATCAGATGAAAATGGAATATTTATATCGCTTTTCTGATGATTTTTCCCCAAACGGTTTTAAGAGATTAATTGCTAATGGTTATTCTTTTCAGAATATGCATTATAATTATATGCCTACATATACTGGGCCAGGACACGCTTCAATTTATACAGGTACTACACCAGCAACTCACGGAATTGTGGGTAATGAATGGTTTAGCAGATCTTTAGGAAAAGACATGTATTGTACAGATGATGCATCGGTGAAAATAGTTGGAGATGGTAAGGAAGATGAAGGGAAAATGTCTCCGAAAAACCTACTAAGTACAACAATTACAGATGAATTGCGATTGGCAACAAATTTCAAAGGAAAAGTGATAGGTATGAGTTTAAAAGATCGTGGTGCGATTTTACCAGCAGGTCATTTTGCAAATTGGGCTTTTTGGTATAGCAAAACAGGGTCTTTTATTTCAAGTAGTTTTTATGGAGTAAAGCTTCCAGATTGGGTGATAAAATTTAATAATGAAAAACATTATTTATCATACATAGATAAAGGTTGGAATTTGTTTAAACCATTAGAAACTTATAACGAAAGCCTTGCAGATGATAATCCTTATGAAGGAAAATTATACAAAAGTGAAAAACCTGTTTTTCCGTACAATCTAAAATCAATGTATGAAAAAAATGATGCAGGAATAATTCGTTCTACACCATTCGGGAATGATTTATTGGCCGAATTTGCTATGAAAGCAATAGAAAAAGAAGATTTGGGTAAAGATGACATAACCGATTTTCTAACAGTTAGTTTTTCATCAACAGATTATGTTGGTCATCTTTTAGGACCACGATCTATAGAATTACAAGATACTTATTTACGTTTGGACCAGACAATTGCCGATTTTTTAGTGTATTTAGATACAAATGTTGGTAAAGGCAATTATTTACTTTTCTTAACTGCAGATCATGCTGGTGCCGAAAACGTAAATTATCTTAAGGATAATAAATACAATGTAAAAAGTGTAGATCCTACAGATATTAAAAATGCATTAAAAAAATATTCTACGGAAACCTTTGGTGAAGATTTAGTATTGAATTATTCAAATTTCAATCTGTTTTTTAACAAGGAAGTTGTAAAATCTAAAGGATTAGAATTGCAAAAAGTAAAGCAAAGTTTCAAAGATTTTCTGATGACTCAAGAGCAAGTAAAAAGAGTATATACTGAAGAAGAAATACTAGCTTCAACAGGAAATGATTATTATCTTAATTTTATTGCAAAAGGTTATGACGTAACACAAGATGGAGATATGATTATTATAGACAAGCCTGGATATATAGAATATCAAGGTACAGGAACATCTCACGGAACACCATACACTTATGATACTCATGTGCCTTGTATCTTTTATGGGTGGAATATAAAAAAGGGAGAAACACACGACAAAAAAGAAATTACCCAAATTGCACCTACAATTGCTCAAAAGATAAAAATTCAATTTCCTAACGGTACTGAAAGTAAAGTTTTATTAGAAGTTTTAGATGAAAAGTAAACTTTTCAGTTATAAAAAAGTCCGGAAATATTTTAAATATTTCCGGACTTTTTCTTAT
>NZ_JBJXEN010000090.1:0-6082 GCF_046153165.1 Flavobacterium sp.
TTTATAATTTCAATGCTTTTAATTTCATATACAGACAATGTATTTAAATCGTTTATACTTACTTTTTGATTGTCTATATAAAGTAACGGATTCCCTTTTCCTATAATACTAATCGTTTCTTTATTATCACCAATAATTACATTGGGCAGTTTTGATACTAAATCGATCGTATTCGGAACTGATTTTAATATAGAATTGGCTACATCAACTTTCAAATTTCCATTTTTATTGGTAAAAACTTTCTTTTCATTTTTTATGATTACTTCTTCTAGCTTTTTAGAAATTGTATCTTGTTTTATTTCATTTTGTGCCAATGCCAAATTTGAAATTATTAGACAAAACAGTATTATTAGTGCTTTTTTCATTTTTAATTTATTGAATTATGTAACCATTCTAACCAATCTTTTGCCACTTTATCCCAATTCTCTTTCTCATAAATAGGTTCTGATTTTTCGTTTACAGCAAAAAAATTATGTTCTAAACCAGAATAATTTATAAATCTGAAATTCTGTTTTCTATCTCTAATAATTTCTATTTGAAATAAATCATTGTAGTTTGCTGCCACATCTTTTGAACCATAAGTCACTAAAATTGGAATTTTAAGTTGTAATAAATTTTCCCTTTGTGGTAAGGAAAAGCTATAAGTAGCTTTATAGGTGTCACCTCCATTATAATTGATAATAGTACTGTTTTCGACCACCGTTTTCCAGTAATTTATTGTGTTTTCTTTATCTTCTCCGTCTGCCAAAATATTTACAATTCGACCAAAAGGATTTCCTCCAGAATAAATTAAATGTGTTATTTTAGGATATAAAAACGCCATTTTTGAAGCTATCGAACTTCCTTCAGAATGTCCAGCAACAACAAGCTTTTTCTTGTCAACCCATCGTTCTTTACTTAATTGTTTAAGAATAAAATTATTTCTAAAAACATAATAATCTAGATAATTTCTATCGGTATAACCTTTGGGTGGAATTTCATTTTCTTTGTCTTTCAAATACATGAAATTTTTGCCCAAGATATTAGCATTAGCAATAATTGGAATAGTTGGTTTTGCTATAATTATAATATGAAAATCATCTAAAAAAGGAGTTTCGTTGAAAGGTAAAGTCCCATACAATCCTTTTTCGTCATAAATAACAACTGGTCTTGGCAAACTTCCTTGGCAAAAAAAGAACAATGGTTTGGCTATTTTCTCTTCTCCTTTTTTAGAAATAACAATCAAATCTACTTTATCATCTTGAAATTTGAATGACATTTGTCTGTAACCAAAATCTTCAGGCGTTTTTTGAGCAATGGCGTAATTTTTTGAAATTAAGAGCATAATTAGCAGTATTTTCTTCATTTAGTATTCAATTATCAATGCAAAATTGCTTTCAAAATCTGAATCTGAAAGTTAATTGAAGGTTAATGCTAGGTTAATGTCTTTTTTATTCCATAAAATCAATTATTTTTGAAGTGATGAAGAAGAAAATCAACTTATTAATTCTGTTTTCTATTGTGGTGCTTATAGCACTTTCGGCCATGCAATTTTATTTGGTAAAAACTACTTATGATTATAAAGTAGCACAATTTAGAGCCGAAGTAAAAACTAAAATTGCCGATATTACAAACGATTATAGTGATATCGATTCGACCATTTTTAACAAAAAAGATTTGTTGTATCGCGAATTGGCAATGAATTATATTTTAGATCCTAAAACCCGAAACAGAATTAAGAATACCATTCTTCAAAACCAATTCAAAAAAGAATTAACACATAAATTACAACTTAAATTCGAACAAGAAATACCTGATTTACAACTTGATTTTGCCATTGTACTCAACAAGTTTGTATTGTATAACAATGCCAAAGCAGCTGATACCATTTTTGCAGAAAAACCAATTATTGGAAATAAACTATATGGTGATTTAGCTTCCCTAGACGATGCTTTTCTAGTCCGAAATTACGTAGGAACCACAAGTGGAAACACTTTAAATTCTGATTTCAAATTACTTACCGAAGATGCCTTGTATGTTTCGGTAGCCAATTGGGAAACCATAATTCTGAGACGAATGGCAATGATTTTGTGCTTTGCAATTTTGTCAATTCTTACTCTAATTACCCTTTTTGTAATTGCCATTAAAGCATTAATAAAACAAAAAAAAGTAAGTGATATTAAAACCGATTTTATTAATAATATTACCCACGAATTAAAAACACCATTGGCTACTTTAGCCATTTCTACCAAAATATTAGAAAGAAAAGATATTCGAGATAACGAAAAACATTTTGATAATTTAGTGGCAACAATATCGCGTCAAAACAACCGTTTGCAACAATTAATCGATCAGGTTTTAAATAATTCATTGGAAGACAGCGAAATCGAATTGCAAAAAGAAAAGATTAATTCCGAAATTTTTTTAAATTCAATTATCAATGATTTTAAGATTTCTAATCCATCAATTGTAATTTCAACAGAATTTAAATCTATTGAAACTTCCTTATTTCTTGACAAGTTTCATCTCACAACAGCCATTCAGAATGTATTAGAAAATGCGGTAAAATATGGTTGCAATCATATTAATATCCGAACTTCATTAGTCAATAATCAATTCAATATTAGCATTCAAGACGATGGAATTGGAATTTCAAAAAGCAAACATTCCTTGCTTTTCGATAAATTTTATCGAGTAGAACAAGGCAATTTACACAATACAAAAGGATTGGGTTTGGGTTTATTTTATGTAAATCAGATTATAGAAGCACACCAAGGAACCATTGCCGTGATTAGCGATTTAGGTAAAGGAGCCGTTTTTAATATTAGTATTCCATCTGTTTAATTTTTATGAAAAAAGTACTACTTGCCGAAGACGATTTCGATTTTGCCGATGTTCTCAAACAATATCTCGAATTATATAATTATCAAATTACTTGGGCAAAAGACGGAGAAGAAGCCTTACTCCTATTTCAAAAAGAAACTTTCGACATTTGTGTGTTTGATGTCATGATGCCAAAAATGGACGGATTCACACTAGCCGAAAAAATAATCGATATCAATCCAGAAACACCATTTGTTTTCTTGACTGCCAGAAAACTAAAAGAAGACAAACTAAAAGGATTGCAATTGGGTGCCGATGATTATATTGTAAAACCCTTTGAAGCCGATGAATTGGTCTTGCGATTAAACAATATTTTAAAAAGAGGCGAGCAAAAAAATCAAACAACCATTTCGGTCGATGAAATAACAATAGGCAATTACATTTTCGACCCGAATAGGTTAGAATTAAAATTAGGTAATCATACGCAAAGACTTACAGAAAAGGAAGTTGCTATAATTTTATTTTTTCTAAAAAACAAAAACCAACTAATTAAACGAAATGATATTTTGCAAAGTATTTGGGGAAATGACGATTTCTTTTCAGGAAGAAGTATGGATGTTTTTATAAGCCGAATTAGAAAATATTTCTCAAACGACAACCGAATTACTATCGAAAGTATTCGCAACGTAGGCTTAGAATTTAAGATTCAAAACTAAAAAAAGCAGACCTATAAGCCGGATTCTGTTCTCGTTATCACTAACGATACCTTATCATTTATCTAGGCTTGCAATTACTCACAAGCTCCATCTTTCTACCCTTCAGCAACGGACGAGAAGCCCTTAACTACCGATATACTTGAAATTTCACCGCATAGAGTTTACCTGGTTTCACTACAGCATTACCTGTACATACTTTCTGTTGCACTTGTCCTTGATCGATTGCTCAACCCGACGGGCGTTACCCGCTATGCTTCTCTCTGGTGTCCGGACTTTCCTCCCCCAATAAATTGGCGACGATAAGGCGGTCTGCGCTGCAAAAGTAGTTTTTTTAGGAGCTAATCCCGCTATTCGTTGCAATCTTTTTTTTATACCTGACAGGTTTCAAAAACCTGTCAGGTATAAAAAAAAGGATTTTCACTGCTATCGGGGCTAGGACATTTCGTTAATCAAGGGAGTTATGATTAAAAAAGTAACATCAACTTATATTATTACATAAGTATTTTCGTAGATTGCAAAAACTAATTAGTTCGCAGTCATTGTACAAATAGAACGAAAAATACCAGCCTAAATGAATGAAAATAAAAAAGAAAATTCTTTAACTATTCAATGGCAAGTCGAAGATTATTTATATTCACATAACTTTAGTCTTGAGCGACTTGGTTTATATTTTACCCAGATATTCCATAGGAACACGGAATTAAAACAACCAAAATTCTTATATAAGTTTTATGGAAAGTCAAATTTGAGTATAAATTCATTACTTGAAAACTATTTATATTTTTCAAATCCACGGAATTTCAATGACCCATTTGATTGCATTACTAATAGAGAAAAATACATCTTAAAAGGCAGTCCAGGAATTGTAAAACATCGTGAGGATATTGGTGTATGCTGTTTTAGCACAATAAATGATAATCCTTTAATGTGGGGACATTATGCAAATAGTTATACTGGATTTTGTATAAAATTTGATAGTAAACTTCTTAGAAATAACCATATCCAGATCAAAAGTCATATATCATACTTAAAAGATTATATGCCAACAAATTCCGATTTTGATTTAGCAAAAGAACAAATTAAACAATTAGAAATTGAAGAAGATTTTAAAGAAACTACTTTAGTAGCTTTAGGTATGCTAAATGCTTATTGTTGGAAATATTATGACTGGAAATATGAAAAAGAATTTCGAGCAATAGCAATAAATACAGACGAATTTGAAAGAAAATTGAAATTTGATAAGGAAAATCTTCTGGAGGTTTATATTGGCCATCGCATGAAAATTGTAGATCCAAACTATTACAATTTGCTTATCTATATTTTGAAAAATGAATATCCGACAGTTAAAATTTATGAAGTTAGACCACATCATCTAATAGTAAAATTAGAGTTTGAAGAAATTTAATATCAATGACTGCTAGCAGCAGTTTTATGAAATTTGCTTTTTAATTTTAATTCAAAATAAATCTTGTAATTAAAAATTTTGTTATTGACCAAAACATTTTAAAACTTTTGACTTTTCACTTTTGACTTCTGACTTATTACAGTTATATTTGCTTTCGAATAAATTTCTATGGAACAATTTGTAGTATCGGCTCGTAAATATCGTCCGCAAACGTTTAAAGACGTTGTGGGACAACAAGCTATTACCAATACTTTACTGAATGCTATAGAAACCAATCATCTGGCTTCTGCCCTATTGTTTACTGGGCCTCGTGGTGTAGGAAAAACAACTTGCGCCAGAATTTTAGCTCGAAAAATAAACCAACCTGGTTACGACGACCCGAACGAAGATTTTGCATTCAATGTTTTCGAACTCGATGCTGCTTCAAACAATTCGGTAGACGATATTCGTAATTTGATAGATCAAGTTCGCATACCGCCACAAACAGGACAATATAAAGTTTATATTATCGACGAGGTTCACATGTTATCATCAGCGGCATTTAATGCTTTTTTGAAAACATTAGAAGAACCACCAAAGCATGCCATTTTTATTTTGGCAACGACCGAAAAACATAAAATTATTCCAACGATACTATCTCGTTGTCAGATATTCGATTTCAAACGAATTACGGTCAAAGATGCTAAAGAACATCTGGCCGAAGTCGCTGCCAGTCAAGGTGTAATCTGCGAAGATGATGCTTTGCATATTATTGCTCAAAAAGCTGACGGTGCGATGCGTGATGCTTTATCTATTTTTGATAGAGTCGTTTCTTTTTGCGGAAATAACTTGACACGTCAAGCCGTTACCGAAAATTTGAATGTGCTGGACTACGAAACATATATTAATGTAACGGATTTAATTTTGGAGAATAAAATTCCGGAATTACTATTGGCTTACAACGATATTTTAGCCAAAGGTTTCGACGGACATCATTTTGTAGCTGGATTGGCTTCTCATTTTAGAGATTTATTGGTCAGCAAAACGCCTGCAACGATTGCTTTGCTAGAAGTTGGCGAACAAGCTCAGAAAATGTATTATGCACAATCTCAAAAAGCCTCGCAAGATTTTCTGTTACAAGGAATCGATTTGGCTAATGATTGTGATTTAAAATTTAAGC
>NZ_JBJXEN010000047.1:0-5388 GCF_046153165.1 Flavobacterium sp.
CGCGTACAATGGGAAAAGCAATGGCTCAACTAAAAAATGCAACAAATGATATAAAATCTGAGATTCAGCGTGGAGCCGAATCTAATGATATTGATATAAAATCATTAACAGGAGATTTTACTTCAGAAATTGATAAAGTAAAACAAGGATTCAATAAGATGATTACCGATAATACGTCGGATACTTTAGGAACAAAATCTATTACTGATAATATTACTTCCGAAATTGATAAGGTGAAAGAAAATCTAGATGATTTAACAGGGCCTATAAAACGTCAGTTGTAATGTTAGAAAAGATAATCTCGATAGACAAAGAATTATTCGTTTTCCTAAATGGTTTAGGTTCGGAAACTTTCGATCCGTTGTGGTTATTTATAACTAAGCAATCTAGTTGGGTTCCACTTTTTATATTTTTATTATATTTAGTTTATAAAAAATTAGGAACGAAACAAACTCTATTTGTAATAATTTTTGTTGCTGTTCTGCTCACCGTAAATAATACAATTACCGAGCTATTTAAATCAACATTTCAGCGATTACGACCATGTAATGATCCAGAAATTAAGGATATTATTAGAAGTGTAAAAACTAGTTCGACTTTTAGCTTTTTCTCAGGACATTCTTCAAATACGATGGCGGTTTTCGTTTTTTTATACTCGATATTTAAAAAAAAGTACAAATATTTTTGGGTGCTAATTCTTTGGCCTTTAGTATTTGCTTATAGTCGTATTTACTTAGGATTGCATTTTCCTACAGACATACTTGCAGGATATACATGCGGAATAATTACAGGTTGTATTACATTTATAATCTACCAAATAATTCAGTTAAAATACTTTAAGTATAAATATTAGGGCTTATTTTTAAATTTTAAAAACATTTTCATTATTTAGCCTTAGTGGTCAATATTAAACTATAAAACCCTGCTAACAGTTAATCCATCTCTTATAGGTAATAAAACGGTTTCAACTCTCGGATTATTCTTTAAAAGTAAATTGTACTCTAACAAAACTTTTGTACTCAAATCGTTTTTCTCTAATGGTAAAACAACTTTTCCAGACCACAAAACATTATCAGACAAGATAATACCACCCTTATTCATTTTAGGGAGAATTAAATTAAAATAATTAATGTAATTTTCTTTATCTGCATCAATAAAAACTAAATCAAATTTAAAATCTAAATTCGGAATAATATCAACAGCTTCTCCTAAATGTTGTACAATTTGATTTCCCCAAGGCGATTTGTCAAAGTATTTTCGTTGAAAATCTATCAACTCTTCCTTAATGTCTATAGTATGCAATTGTCCATTTTCTTGCATTCCTTCACATAAACACAAACCAGAATAACCAGTATATGTTCCTATTTCTAGAATATTTACTGGACGGATAAGTTTAGATAACATACTTAAAACACGACCCTGAAAATGTCCACTTAACATTCTAGGCAACAAAATTTTCTGATAAGTCTCTTTGTTAAGTTGTGCTAATAATTCAGGTTCATTTTCTGAATGCTGTTCGATATAATCTTCTAAATCTTGTGAAAGGAAATGCATTTGATAAAATTTTAAGCAAAAATACAAATTACCAAATCAACAAATTACTAAATCAACAAAATAACCTAAATTTGCACCATGCAAATCGAGAAAAAAGACATACGAGCATTATCAAAAGAACAATTGCGTGATTTTTTTGTAACTAATAATGACAAAGCCTTCCGTGGTAATCAAGTTTACGAATGGTTGTGGAGTAAGGGTGCGCATAGTTTCGAGGACATGACAAATGTTTCTAAAGAAACTAGACAAATGCTTATCGAAAACTTTGTGATTAATCATATCAAAGTAGATACGATGCAACGCAGCAGTGACGGAACAGTAAAAAATGCAGTTCGTTTGCATGATGGTTTAATCGTCGAATCGGTTTTAATTCCAACAGAAACTAGGACAACTGCTTGTGTCTCTAGCCAAGTTGGGTGTAGTTTAGATTGTAATTTTTGTGCTACTGCTCGACTTAAACGCATGAGAAATTTAGAGCCTGGCGAAATTTATGATCAAGTTTTAGCTATTGATAGAGAAAGTAAATTATATTTTAATAGACCTTTGTCTAATATTGTTTTCATGGGAATGGGAGAACCACTTATGAATTACAACAATGTGATTAAGGCTATCGATATGATAACTTCTAGTGAAGGACTAGGAATGTCCCCAAAAAGGATTACAGTTTCTACTTCGGGTGTGTCTAAAATGATACGAAAAATGGCCGATGATGAGGTAAAATTCAAGTTAGCAGTTTCTTTACATTCTGCCATTGAAGATATTCGTAACCACATTATGCCTTTTACAAAAAGTTTCCCATTGCCCGAATTACGTGAAGCTTTAGAATATTGGTACCGAAAAACAAAAAGTAAAATCACTTACGAATATGTTGTTTGGAAGGGTATAAATGATAACAAAGAGTCTATCGATGCTTTGGTGAAATTTTGTAAACACGTACCTTGTAAAGTAAATCTTATTGAATATAATCCTATTGATGATGGTGAGTTTCAACAAGCATCTGCTGAATCTATAAATGCTTATATAAAAGCACTAGATGCAAACGGAATCATTGCAAAAGTACGTCACAGTAGAGGTAAAGATATAGATGCAGCATGTGGACAATTAGCTAATAAAGAAGTATAAAAAAAATCCCTGAAAATTAATTTTCAGGGATTTTTTTTATACTTCTTTATTAGCTAATTGTCCACATGCTGCATCTATATCTTTACCTCTACTGTGACGTACTTTTGCAATGATTCCGTTTGCATCTAGTGCTTTTATATAAGCATTTATAGATTCAGCAGATGCTTGTTGAAACTCACCATCATCAATAGGATTATATTCAATAAGATTTACTTTACAAGGTACGTGTTTACAAAATTTCACCAAAGCATCGATAGACTCTTTGTTATCATTTATACCCTTCCAAACAACATATTCGTAAGTGATTTTACTTTTTGTTTTTCGGTACCAATATTCTAAAGCTTCACGTAATTCGGGCAATGGGAAACTTTTTGTAAAAGGCATAATGTGGTTACGAATATCTTCAATGGCAGAATGTAAAGAAACTGCTAACTTGAATTTTACCTCATCATCGGCCATTTTTCGTATCATTTTAGACACACCCGAAGTAGAAACTGTAATCCTTTTTGGGGACATTCCTAGTCCTTCACTAGAAGTTATCATATCGATAGCCTTAATCACATTGTTGTAATTCATAAGTGGTTCTCCCATTCCCATGAAAACAATATTAGACAAAGGTCTATTAAAATATAATTTACTTTCTCTATCAATAGCTAAAACTTGATCATAAATTTCGCCAGGCTCTAAATTTCTCATGCGTTTAAGTCGAGCAGTAGCACAAAAATTACAATCTAAACTACACCCAACTTGGCTAGAGACACAAGCAGTTGTCCTAGTTTCTGTTGGAATTAAAACCGATTCGACGATTAAACCATCATGCAAACGAACTGCATTTTTTACTGTTCCGTCACTGCTGCGTTGCATCGTATCTACTTTGATATGATTAATCACAAAGTTTTCGATAAGCATTTGTCTAGTTTCTTTAGAAACATTTGTCATGTCCTCGAAACTATGCGCACCCTTACTCCACAACCATTCGTAAACTTGATTACCACGGAAGGCTTTGTCATTATTAGTTACAAAAAAATCACGCAATTGTTCTTTTGATAATGCTCGTATGTCTTTTTTCTCGATTTGCATGGTGCAAATTTAGGTTATTTTGTTGATTTAGTAATTTGTTGATTTGGTAATTTGTATTTTTGCTTAAAATTTTATCAAATGCATTTCCTTTCACAAGATTTAGAAGATTATATCGAACAGCATTCAGAAAATGAACCTGAATTATTAGCACAACTTAACAAAGAGACTTATCAGAAAATTTTGTTGCCTAGAATGTTAAGTGGACATTTTCAGGGTCGTGTTTTAAGTATGTTATCTAAACTTATCCGTCCAGTAAATATTCTAGAAATAGGAACATATACTGGTTATTCTGGTTTGTGTTTATGTGAAGGAATGCAAGAAAATGGACAATTGCATACTATAGACATTAAGGAAGAGTTGATAGATTTTCAACGAAAATACTTTGACAAATCGCCTTGGGGAAATCAAATTGTACAACATTTAGGAGAAGCTGTTGATATTATTCCGAATTTAGATTTTAAATTTGATTTAGTTTTTATTGATGCAGATAAAGAAAATTACATTAATTATTTTAATTTAATTCTCCCTAAAATGAATAAGGGTGGTATTATCTTGTCTGATAATGTTTTGTGGTCTGGAAAAGTTGTTTTACCATTAGAGAAAAACGATTTGAGTACAAAAGTTTTGTTAGAGTACAATTTACTTTTAAAGAATAATCCGAGAGTTGAAACCGTTTTATTACCTATAAGAGATGGATTAACTGTTAGCAGGGTTTTATAGTTTAATATTGACCACTAAGGCTAAATAATGAAAATGTTTTTAAAATTTAAAAATAAGCCCTAATATTTATACTTAAAGTATTTTAACTGAATTATTTGGTAGATTATAAATGTAATACAACCTGTAATTATTCCGCATGTATATCCTGCAAGTATGTCTGTAGGAAAATGCAATCCTAAGTAAATACGACTATAAGCAAATACTAAAGGCCAAAGAATTAGCACCCAAAAATATTTGTACTTTTTTTTAAATATCGAGTATAAAAAAACGAAAACCGCCATCGTATTTGAAGAATGTCCTGAGAAAAAGCTAAAAGTCGAACTAGTTTTTACACTTCTAATAATATCCTTAATTTCTGGATCATTACATGGTCGTAATCGCTGAAATGTTGATTTAAATAGCTCGGTAATTGTATTATTTACGGTGAGCAGAACAGCAACAAAAATTATTACAAATAGAGTTTGTTTCGTTCCTAATTTTTTATAAACTAAATATAATAAAAATATAAAAAGTGGAACCCAACTAGATTGCTTAGTTATAAATAACCACAACGGATCGAAAGTTTCCGAACCTAAACCATTTAGGAAAACGAATAATTCTTTGTCTATCGAGATTATCTTTTCTAACATTACAACTGACGTTTTATAGGCCCTGTTAAATCATCTAGATTTTCTTTCACCTTATCAATTTCGGAAGTAATATTATCAGTAATAGATTTTGTTCCTAAAGTATCCGACGTATTATCGGTAATCATCTTATTGAATCCTTGTTTTACTTTATCAATTTCTGAAGTAAAATCTCCTGTTAATGATTTTATATCAATATCATTAGATTCGGCTCCACGCTGAATCTCAGATTTTATATCATTTGTTGCATTTTTTAGTTGAGCCATTGCTTTTCCCATTGTACGCG
>NZ_JBJXEN010000106.1:0-12130 GCF_046153165.1 Flavobacterium sp.
TAAGTATTGAAATTTCACAAAATATTTCAAATTTTATAAAATTTCTAAATAATAATATAAAGGGTTAATTTTCAAAATCTTTGAATTATTAAATCTTTAAATCTTTAAATTAAATATGTCAAAATACACAGAAGACGATTTAAAAATCGAACTCGAAACAAAAGAATATGAGTACGGATTTTATACTGATATCGAATCGGAAACGTTTCCTATTGGTTTAAACGAAAACATAGTTCGTGCAATTTCTTTGAAAAAAGAAGAACCAAAATGGATGACCGATTGGCGTATTGAAGCTTTTCGTGCTTGGCAAGAAATGGTAGAACCAGAATGGGCAAATGTTCATTATGAAAAACCAGATTTTCAAGCTATTTCCTATTATTCGGCACCAAAAGCTGTGGATCCAAATAAAACACTAGATGATGTAGATCCAGATCTTTTGGAAATGTATAAAAAGTTAGGAATTTCTATCGATGAACAAAAAATGATGAACAATGTCGCTATGGATATTGTAGTCGATTCAGTTTCGGTAGCTACAACTTTCAAAAAAACATTGTCTGAAAAAGGAATTATTTTCTGTCCAATATCCGAAGCAATTCGTGAATTTCCAGAATTAGTTCAAAAATACTTAGGAACAGTTGTACCGCAAAAAGACAATTTTTATGCAGCTTTAAATTCGGCTGTTTTCTCTGACGGAAGTTTCTGTTATATCCCAAAAGGTGTTCGTTGCCCAATGGAATTATCAACATATTTCCGAATCAATCAAGCAGGAACTGGACAATTTGAAAGAACACTTCTTATTGCTGACGAAGGCAGTTATGTTTCGTACCTAGAAGGTTGTACAGCACCAAGTCGTGATGAAAATCAGTTGCATGCTGCAGTTGTTGAGCTAATAGCTCTTGATGATGCCGAGATAAAATATTCGACCGTACAAAACTGGTATCCAGGAAACAAAGAAGGAAAAGGTGGTGTGTATAATTTTGTGACTAAAAGAGGATTGTGTGAGAAAAACGCAAAAATTTCTTGGACACAAGTTGAAACAGGATCGGCAGTGACTTGGAAATATCCATCATGTATCTTGAAAGGAGATAATTCGATTGGAGAATTTTACTCAATCGCTGTGACTAATAATTTCCAACAAGCAGATACTGGAACGAAAATGATTCACATTGGTAAAAACACCAAATCGACCATTATTTCTAAAGGAATTTCGGCAGGAAAATCACAAAATAGTTACCGTGGTTTGGTAAGAATTGGTGCTGGTGCTGATAATGCTCGTAATTTTTCACAATGTGACTCGTTACTTATGGGGAATAATTGCGGTGCGCACACATTTCCGTACATCGAAAGTAAAAACACATCGGCCAAAATAGAACACGAAGCAACGACAAGTAAAATTGGAGAAGACCAAGTATTTTATTGCAATCAAAGAGGAATTCCAACCGAAAAAGCCATTGCACTAATTGTAAACGGTTTTAGTAAAGATGTTTTAAACAAACTCCCAATGGAATTTGCTGTTGAAGCACAAAAATTATTGGAAATTTCATTAGAAGGTTCGGTGGGATAATCAATCATAAATCAGAATAAAAAACACATTCAACAAATGTTATCAATAAAAAATTTACACGCTTCGATTGAAGACAAAGAAATATTAAAAGGAATAAACCTTGAGGTAAAAGCAGGTGAAGTTCACGCAATTATGGGACCAAATGGTGCTGGAAAAAGTACACTTTCTTCTATTATTGCAGGAAATGAAAATTATACTGTAACTGATGGTGAAATATTATTAGAAGGCGAAGATATTTCTGAGTTAGCTCCAGAAGAAAGAGCGCACAAAGGAGTATTTTTATCGTTTCAATATCCTGTAGAAATCCCAGGAGTTTCGGTAACAAATTTCATGAAAACAGCGATCAACGAATCTCGCAAAGCAAGAGGTCAAGAAGATATGCCGGCAAATGAGATGCTGAAACTAATTCGTGAAAAATCAGAATTATTAGAAATTGATCGTAAATTCTTGTCTCGTTCTCTTAATGAAGGATTTTCTGGAGGAGAAAAGAAACGTAACGAAATTTTTCAAATGGCGATGCTTGAACCAAAATTAGCAATCCTTGACGAAACAGATTCTGGACTAGACATTGATGCTTTGCGTATTGTAGCAAACGGAGTAAACAAACTAAAAAGCAAAGACAACGCGGTAATCGTAATTACGCATTACCAGCGTTTGTTAGACTATATAGTTCCAGATTTTGTACACGTTCTTCATGATGGAAAAATCGTAAAATCGGGCGGGAAAGAATTGGCATTAGAATTAGAAGAAAAAGGATACGATTGGTTAAAACAAGAAGTTAACTAATATGGAATTGAAAGAAAAATTATTATCGTCATTTATGGCTTTTGAAGAAAAAATAGATTTTCATCAAGAGCTTCACGATGTACGTAGTCAAGCTATAAAGAATTTTGAAAGTAAAGGATTCCCAACTAAAAAAGAAGAATCTTGGAAATACACCTCGTTAAACACCATCTTAAAAAATGATTTTAGCGTATTTCCTAAAAAAGAAAATTCTATTGAATTTAAAGAAGTAAAAAAATATTTTCTTCACGAAATAGACACTTTCAAAGTGGTTTTTATCGACGGAATATTCAGTTCTTTTTTATCTTCAACCACACATGATGGTTTAGATGTTTGTTTAATGTCATCGGCTTTAAACAAGCCGAAATATAAAATGTACATCGACGAGTATTTTAACAAAGTAGCGAGTAAAGAAGAAAGTTTAACTTCTTTAAATACGGCTTTTGCAAGCGAAGGAGCTTATATAAATATTCCGAAGAGCAAAGTGGTTGAAAAACCTATCGAAATTATTTATTTTTCGACAGGTGCAGAAGCAGCACTAATGGTGCAACCTCGTAACTTAGTAATCGTTGGCGAA
The DNA here is from genome assembly GCF_046153165.1 of Flavobacterium sp. GTDB lineage: Bacteria > Bacteroidota > Bacteroidia > Flavobacteriales > Flavobacteriaceae > Flavobacterium. The sequence continues at coordinate 2,925 of NZ_JBJXEN010000106.1, forward strand.
AATGCACACGTTCAAATCATAGAAAGACATCAAAGTTTAAACGAAAATCCTGTTTTAACGAATTCCGTTACCGAGATTTTTGCGAAAAAACGTGCCATTGTCGATTATTACAAAGTACAAAATGATGTGCAAACTGCCAATCTGATTGACAATACTTACATCTCACAAAAACAAGAAAGCCATGTTTCGGTTCATACTTTTTCTTTTGGTGGAAACATTACAAGAAACAACCTGAATTTTTACCATCAAGGCGAAAGAATCGATTCTACACTAAAAGGTGTTACTATTATTGGAGATAAGCAACACGTAGATCATTATACATTAGTACAACATGCTACGCCAAACTGCGAAAGTCACCAGAATTACAAAACCATTCTTGACGGATCATCGACAGGAGTTTTCAATGGGAAGATTTTTGTAGAAAAAGAAGCTCAAAAAACCGATGCTTTTCAGAAAAATAATAATATTCTACTAAGCGACAAAGCCACTATTAATGCAAAACCACAATTAGAGATTTTTGCTGATGACGTAAAGTGTTCTCATGGTTGCACGATAGGACAATTAGACGAAAATGCAATGTTTTATATGCAACAACGTGGAATTCCTAAAAAAGAAGCCAAAGCTTTGTTGATGTATGCTTTTACGAGCGAAGTTACAGGAAGTATCAAAATACCTGAGCTAAGAAGTAAAATAGCCCGAATCATTGCCGACAAATTAGGCGTGAAAATGGGATTTGATTTGTAACGTTTTCAAAGTAGTCGAATCAATAAGTTATTTATGATTCGTCTTTTGTAGTTTTAATCAAGCTAATGCCGGAAATGAAGAATACAGTTCCTAAGATTCCATATATAATCAGCGATTTAACATCTCGTTCGCTACCTGAAGTGTTAGTAAAGACTACAGCGGCATAAATAAGCGCCCCTATTCCTAGAATAGTCAACAAGGCACCAAAAAGTCTTTTAAGATTCATATTTTGTTTTTTAAAGATTACTTTGAATTAAACGATTTAATTACAACAAATATCTTTCAAAGGTATTGACTAAAAATAGGTATATGTTGTGATATTTTGATAAAAACTTATATAATCACTTGATTTTAAAATAAAAAAACCGCTCTTAGGCGGTTTTTTATTTTTTATCAATGGAATTACTATTTTACACTTCCTAAAATTCCTTTCAACATTCCATTAAAATCAAACTGTCCATCTTCTTTTAGTCCCATTCTCACAATAACAATATCTAACGACGGAATAATAAATACATTTTGTCCTTGAAAACCATTGGCAGAATATAAATCTTTAGGTGCATCTGGATATTTTCCGCCAGCATTTAGCCAAAATTGTCCGCCATAAACACCGTTAGAATCATTGGTTGGTGTGGCTACATATTTTGCCCAGCTTTCATCAAAAATTTGTTCACCATTCCAGTTTCCCTTGTGCAAATAAAGTAAACCAAATTTCGACCAATCACGAGCGGTTGCCCAGCCGTATGAAGAACCAACATAATTTCCTGCCATATCGGTTTCTACAACCATCGAGTTCATTCCTATTTTATCAATTAATGCGGAGTACCAAAAATCTAAATATTCTTGGTGTGTTTTAAACTGGTTTCTTAAAATTCCAGACAATAAATTAGTCGTTCCAGACGAGTAATTCCAATGTGTGTTGGGTTTAAACTTTGCAGGTTTTACAACTTGAGATTTCGACATGTCTTCTGCCTGAAAAAGCATTTTTGTTGCATCAGATATTTTCTCGTAATCTTCTTCCCATTCCAACCCAGAATTCATGTGTAACAAATCGTTCGTGGTAATATTTTTGCGTTCATCATTTTGCCATTCCGCAATTGGAGCTGGTTTGTTAATATCAAATTTACCTTGTTTTTGAAGAATTCCGAAATAAGTTGCTGTGATACTTTTTGTCATAGACCAACCCAGAATTTTAGAATCTTTTGTAAAACCCGTATCGTATTTTTCGGCAATAATTTTGTCTTTATAAATGACTAATAAAGCTCGAGTTCTCTTCTTTTTTTCTCCTTTTTTATCGAAAGCATTTGCTACAGCTTTGTCTAATTTTGTGTAATCAATATTCTCAAAAACCACTTTTTCAACTTCCTTATTTCCATAAGGAAAAACTAAATTGTTGTTTAGTTTTGTTCTTTTTGGCACTTCATAAAGTTTAGATTCATCAAAATCATCATTTATCAAAGTCGCTCCTAATCCTTCTCTATATATCGCTTTTCGTTCTTTCAAACCATAAACTGAAGCTGAAGCTGATTTAGAAGTTTCGTCGATTTTGTTTGTTGCCAAATCAATCATGTTAATATCGTTGTCACCTTTCTCGATCATTTCAATCGAGCGATTATCGATAAAGTGTCCTGAAGCGATACTTTTGGCAGAAAAGCCAGAAATCAAATCCAGTTTTGGGTAAGTTGTAAAACCAAAATAAGCTAAAAATAACAGTATCGCTAAACCAAGAATTTTGAAGAATTTTTTCATTTTTAAATAAAATTTTGATGCAATTTAATGAAATAAAGTTTCGATTGTTAAAAAGTTAACCACAAAGAAAAAAAGGGTTTTTTAAATCTTTTGCGACTTTTGTGGTTCAAAAAATTAGGAGCACAATAATTAACGAATGTTTCATTAAAATATAAAGCAATTGTATTACTTTTGTATTTAGAATTTTTCTAAATAACTATGTTAGATATAAATAAAATAAGAACCGATTTTCCAATTCTTACGCAAAAAGTAAACGGAAAACCATTGGTTTATTTCGATAACGGTGCCACTTCTCAAAAACCACAAATAGTAATTGATGCTATTGCGACGTATTACCAAGAAATAAATGCCAATATTCACCGTGGTGTACATACGCTAAGCCAATTGGCAACCGATGCTTATGAAGAATCACGTATTAAAATCCAAAACCATATTAATGCAAAATTCGCTCACGAAGTGCTTTTTACATCAGGGACAACATTTGGAATAAATCTTGTTGCCAACGGATTTGAATCTATTTTAAAACCAAATGATGAGATTATGGTTTCGGCGCTCGAACATCATAGTAATATTGTGCCTTGGCAAATGTTATGCGAAAAAACAGGCGCAAAACTGGTTGTGATTCCTATGAACGAAAACGGAGAATTAATCCTGTCCGAATACGACCGATTGCTTTCTAATAAAACCAAAATAGTTACTGTAAATCATATTTCGAACGCATTGGGAACTGTTAATCCTATAAAATATATGATTGACAAAGCACATGAAGTAGGCGCAGCGATCCTAATTGATGGAGCGCAAGCTGTTCCACATCTCAAACCAAATGTACAAGAACTCGATTGTGATTTTTACGTTTTTTCTGGACACAAAATGTGTGGTCCAACAGGAACTGGGATTTTGTACGGAAAAGAAGCTTGGCTTAACAAACTTCCACCCTATTTAGGTGGTGGTGAAATGATAAAAGAAGTGACTTTCGAGAAAACCACTTATGCCGATTTGCCACATAAATTCGAAGCAGGAACACCCAATATTGCAGGCGGAATTGTACTAGGAACCGCTGTCGATTATATGAATTCGATAGGTTTCGAAAACATACAACAACAAGAAAAAGAATTATTAGCCTACGGAACTGAACGATTATTAGAAATAGAAGGTCTAAAAATTTACGGTCAAGCCAAAGAAAAAACATCGGTAATTTCTTTTAATATTGAGGGAATTCATCCTTATGACATTGGTACGATTATTGACAAGCTAGGAATAGCAGTTCGTACAGGTCACCATTGTGCGCAACCCATTATGAATTATTTTAAAATTCCAGGAACTATAAGAGCCAGTTTTGCGTTTTATAATACAAAAGAAGAAATCGATATATTTGTAGAAGCTGTAAAAAAAGCCCAAACAATGTTATCTTAACCCAATAATAACTACAATTATGAAAACAATTGCATTAATATTTTTAAGTTTATTCCTGACAAAATCATGTCAAGCAAAAAAAGAAATAACTGAAAATGCTCCGGTAACTGAAGTTATAAAAATTAAAGACTCGAGCCATAGCGAAGAGGTAACGCAAATAAAGCCCGAAATGATAGAAAACAAAGTTCAAACAGGAACAAAAGTTGAATATGAAGCAACATCTAGAGGGTTTTTTAGCAAAATTATCTTCGAAAATAACCAAATAACAGTTGTTTCTGATAGAAATAATCCAGAAAAAGGTACCGTTGTTATGCTTACTAAAGAAAATGTTTCGGAAATATCCAATTTAATTAAAGCAGTAAAACTAAACGAATTACCAAATCTAAAGGCACCATCAGAAAAAAGAATGTACGACGGAGCAGCGCATGCAAATTTGACCATTACATCAAACGGAACAAAATATACTGGAGCTGGTTTTGATGCTGGAAATCCACCATCCGCCATCGCAAAATTAGTTTCAAAATTAGTTTCCTATTCAGAGAAAAAATAATGACAATAAAAGAAATTCAAGAAGAAATTGTAGACGAGTTTTCGATGTTCGATGACTGGATGCAACGTTACGAATACATTATCGATTTAGGAAAAAACCTTCCCTTAATAAAAGAAGAATTCAAAACCGATGATAATATCATCAAAGGTTGCCAATCGAAAGTATGGTTGCAAGGCGAGCAACATGATGACAAAATCGTTTTTACAGCTGATAGTGATGCCATTCTAACCAAAGGAATAATTGCCATATTAATTAGAACTTTTTCTAACCAAACCGCCTCAGAAATCCTTGAATCCAATATGAGTTTTATTGACGAAATTGGATTAAAAGAACATTTGTCACCAACTCGAGCCAACGGATTGGTTTCGATGATAAAACAAATAAAAATGTACGCATTGGCTTTTCAAGCTAAAAATTAAAAAATTATGGAAGAATTTAACGATACAATCAATTTAGGAGAAGCGGCAGTAAAAGTTTTAAAAACTATTTACGACCCGGAAATTCCTGTAGATATTTACGAACTAGGTCTAATCTATGATGTTTTTGTAAATGAAACATTAGATGTAAAAATCTTAATGACGCTTACTTCTCCAAACTGCCCAGTGGCTGAAACTTTGCCAAGAGAAGTAGAAGACAAAATAAAAAAAATAGATACTGTAAAATCTTGTGAAGTCGAAATCACATTCGATCCACCATGGACAAAAGATTTGATGAGTGAAGAAGCAAAATTAGAATTAGGAATGCTATAAAATGCAAGACGAAATAATAAATAAGGTTGCTAATTCTGTACTCGAAGTTTTCGATTTAGAGGACTATTATGCAAAAGAAATTCGAACGCAAATAGATATTTCTCAATGGCTTTATGAAGGTTTTTTATTAAAAGAAAAGGACTTTCGTGAAGCACTAAAAAATTATGATTGGTCACAATATCAGAATCATTATGTAGCCATACATTGTTCAACAGATGCTATTATTCCTGCATGGGCTAGTATTTTGGTTACAGTTTATGTTTTTCCATTTGCTAAAAAAGTGGTAAGTGGTAATTTACAAGATTTAGAGGCTAGTTTATACCAAGAAATACTATCTACTATCGATTATTCTAAATACCAAGACAAACCCGTAATTATAAAAGGTTGTTCTAAAAAACCTGTTCCCGAAAGTGCTTATATTCTCGCCGTACAAAAACTCCAACCATTTGCAAAAAGCATTATGTATGGTGAGGCTTGTTCGGCAGTTCCTTTGTTTAAAAGAAAATAAATTAACTTTTTCCTTATTTTTTATAAATTTGCACAAAATTTAAAGAAATTTAAGATGAAAAAAATAATTTTAGTATTAGCAATTTTTCTTTTAGGAATGAATACTAACGCACAAGTAAACGAAAAAGAATTACTTGATAAAAATGTAACAGCTGCCCTTAAATTAGAAGACACTACAAATGTGGGCTGGAAACGTCGCGGAAATATCGTGTTTTTGTTTAATCAATCGGCGTTTAATAATGATTGGTTAGGTGGTGGGACAGCAAATATGGCTGGAAATTTAGGTCTTAACTATGATTTTAACTACAAAGCTGGAAAAATAGTTTGGGACAATAAAATCATTGGTTCTTATGGTTTAACAAAACTTAAAGGGCAAGACATGACAAAATCAGATGATAGACTAGAATTTACGTCACTTTTTGGACGAAAAGCTGGTCAAGGAAACTGGTATTATTCATGGTATTTAAACTTTAAAACCCAAATGGATTCTGGTTTTGATCCAACAACAGGAACAAAAATATCTCATTTTTTCTCACCAGCTTATTTCCAATCAGGACCAGGTATGTTATGGAAAAAAAGTGATAATCTAAAAGTAAACATTGCACCGGCAACCTCAAAACTAATATTCGTTCACGATCATTTTACACAATTAGGTTCGGCTTTTGGTGTAGAGCAAGGGAAATCTAGTCGATTTGAGTTTGGTGCCGCTTTAAACGGCTATTACAAATTAAACTTGATGGAAAACATTTCTATGGAAAACATTTTAAATTTATATTCTAATTATTTAGACAAACCACAAAATGTGGATATCGATTACCAAATGAATTTGGTGATGAAAATAAATAAATATATTTCTACAAATGTAGCTTTTCAGGCGTTATATGATGACAATGCTAGAGGCGCTTTTCAAATTAGAGAAGTGTTTGGTTTAGGAGTAAATTATGGTTTTTAGATTAAAATAGTACTTATAAAAAAGAAAATCCCAGCTAATAGTTGGGATTTTCTTTTTATAAATATTTTCATTGAATAAAACACTATTTATCAAGATGTAAACCGTGCAATCTTGCCACATACTTCCCGATAACATCAAATTCTAAATTTATTTTCGTTCCAATTTTAAAATTATGAAAATTTGTATGCTCATAAGTATAAGGAATAATAGCCACGCTAAATTCATTTTCTTTAGAGTTTACAACCGTTAAGCTCACGCCATTTACCGTAATCGAACCTTTTTCGATAGTAATATTATGTAAATTTTTGTCGTATTCGAAAGTAAAATACCAACTTCCATTAGCTTCTTCAATATTTTTACAAATCGCAGTTTGATCTACATGACCTTGCACAATATGTCCGTCAAGCCTGTCGCCAAGTTTCATTGCACGTTCTAGATTCACCACATCATTTACATTCCAATCGGATAAATTAGTTTTATCGATAGTTTCTTTGATGGCGGTTACAGTATAAATAGCAGCATCGATATTTACAACGGTCAAACAAATACCATTATGCGCTACGCTCTGGTCTATTTTAAGTTCGTTTGTAATACTAGAGGCTACTTTTATATGAATATTTTCGCCGTCTTTTTCTAATGCTTTAATCGTGCCGAGAGTTTCTATGATTCCTGTGAACATTGCTGGTTTTATTTTAGTAAATTTGCATTCAAAATTAGCAATAAATACGTTGAACTGATGACAAAAAGAGCAGAAAATATAATTGTAGGCATTTCTATAGGAGATTTAAACGGAATAGGTAGCGAAGTAATCCTAAAATCGTTCGAAGATTCGAGAATGTTAGAATTATGTACACCCATAATTTTTGCTAATGTAAAAATCCTTTCCTTTCTTAAAAAAGAACTTCGATTAGAAGCGCCTTTGCACGGAATAGATAGATTGGACCAAATGGTTATTGGTAAAATAAATGTATTAAATGTGTGGAAAGAAGGCGTAAATATAAATTACGGTCAGCTAGACAATGAAGTAGGGAAATATGCTATAAAATCTTTTGTTGCAGCCACAAAAGCGCTAAAAGATGGTGATATAGATGTTTTAGTTACCGCGCCAATAAGTAAATCGAATATTCAAGCCGAAGATTTTAAATTTCCAGGTCACACCGATTATTTAGACCAAGAATTAGAAGGAGATGCGTTAATGTTTATGATTCAAGATAATTTACGAGTTGGATTACTTACAGATCATGTTCCGTTAAGTGATGTAGCAAAACATTTGACCGAAGAACTAATTAGAAAAAAAATAAAGACAATAAACAAATCATTAATTCAAGATTTTGGCATCAGAAAACCAAAAATTGCAGTTTTAGGACTCAATCCACATTCTGGTGATAATGGCGTTATTGGAGATGAAGAAGATAAAATAATTAAACCAACATTGAAAAAGATTTTTGATGAAGGAACTTTAGTTTTTGGTCCGTTTTCTGCCGACGGATTCTTTGGAAGCAACCAATACGAAAAATATGATGCTGTAATTGCAACTTACCATGATCAGGGATTAATTCCTTTTAAAACCTTATCTTTTGGCAAAGGAGTCAACTATACAGCTGGTTTAAACAAAGTGAGGACATCCCCAGATCACGGAACTGCTTTTGAAATTGCAGGAAAAGGTATAGCGGATAATAATTCGTTTTTAGAAGCCATATATGCAGCAATTGACATTTTTAAATCTAGAAATGAATACCACGAAATGACAATAAGACCACTTAAAACAAAAGAAAAGCAGTTATAAACAAAAAAATGTTGATAACGCTTTTAAGTTTATAAAAAATTTATATCTTTGCACTCCCTAATAAAGGAACAAATTGTTGTTAAGATGAAAGTTACAAATGAATTTTTGATCCCATTTATAGGATTAAAGCTAGGTAAACATCAGTTTGAATATCAAATTAGTAAAGCGTTCTTTGAGCACTTTGAGTATGACGAATTTGAAAGCGCCAGTATCAAAGTAAACATAGTATTAGAAAAGAAAAACACAATGCTTGAATTAAATTTCAAACATTCAGGAACCATAAATGTTCCGTGTGATTTAACTAGCGAAGATTTTGATTTGCCAATAACTGGAGATCTTAAACTAATCGTTAGATTTGGTGAAACATTCAATGACGAAAATGAGGATTTACTTATTTTACCCATTGGAGAACATCAAATAGATGTCGCACAATACATTTACGAAATGATTGTCTTATCTATACCGCTTAAAAAAATTCATCCGGGTATAAAAAATGGTACTTTAGAATCTGATGTATTATTAAAACTGAATGAATTAAGCATTAATGAACAAGAAAATCAAGATAATGTTGAAGAACATCTTGAAATAAAAGAAGAGAATACAGACCCACGTTGGGACAAATTAAAAAAACTATTAACGGATAAATAATTTTGCAAAATGGCACATCCTAAGAGAAAGATCTCCAAAACAAGAAGAGACAAAAGAAGAACTCACTATAAAGCAACTGTTGCTCAAATCGCAACTTGCCCTATAACT
>NZ_JBJXEN010000015.1:0-58140 GCF_046153165.1 Flavobacterium sp.
GGTGGAACTACTGGATTGATTTACAAAAGAAAAACGGAATTGTCCCAAGAGATGAAAATTACAAACCCTCTTCCGCTTTCGATGTAAGACAACTAAACTCGAATAACATTAGGTCTATTGCTTCTTATGTAACAAAATACGTCACTAAAAACAATGACAAGTTTAATTGTCAAGTTTGGAACTGTTCGAGGCAAGTATCAGAACTCTATACTGATTTTTATACTGATTCTAGTTTCGTAGATGAGTTTAAAAAACTAAATGCAGTACTTAAAGAATTTGAAGTAAAAGACCATTCCAATAGACCAATTATAAATGTCAAAATGATAAACTTAAATAGGCAGACATTACCGCTTTATAAAAGATTAGATGACAAGAACAAAGCAATTAATATTTAAAACAAAAAAATACCATGAAAAACAATAATATAGAATTTCAAATACAATTACCAAGCAATATAAAATTTGCAACCGAAAACTCAACCAATGAGCGCGATATCTTACTAGAGATTTTTATCGCAAATTTAATTCACAACGGAAGTACTTTTGATGAATTACTAGAACCAACCAAAAAAATAAAAAACATAATAAACAGAGAAATAATGAAAACTAAAATTACAAATACAATTTTAGACTTCGTAAATTTAAATCCACAATATATTTATATACTTAAACAAGGTCGGAATAGTGAATTATTAAATTCTTTGGATATTGATTTTATAATCTAGTTTAAAATAATCATTTGATTATTTGTAGTAGATTTATAATATGTTTGACAAGAAATAAAGTCTGACAAATGTCAGACTTATGCACCAAATATTAAATAACTATGTCTCTAACATCAGACATATAAAAATATTGGTGGCAATACCCGCAAATACCACAAAGTTTGAAAGTTCTTAAATAAATTAATGAATAGTGTAAATCTTTTTATAAATTCGCATCGTTAGTAACGAAAAAATTGATAATTTATCGATAAATTTTATGAGTAAGTTAGAATTTCATATTGAAAAATCTGTACGCGGAGGTGACACCAATCTTGCAGCGCTTACTATTGAAGAGACTAATGCTCTAATTGAAATATTGACCGCACTTCGTAATATAGCTCTACATGAATCTAAAGATGATATCAAAATTGGTGTTGTTGATGGAAGCGCCTGTGCTTTAATGGATGGGGAAATTGAAACAATGGATAAAATCCATCTAAATATTTTAAAAGTTGTTCACAATGAAAGAGATCGTGATAATATATACGTTACAAACTTATTAAAGATAAGAGAACAGGTCAGGGAACGAGATTTAGAAATGAAAATAGTATATCGTCGTGGAGACGATACAAAGGATATAAAAAATTATTTTGACCAAACTTTTCATCAACGCAGACCACATAAAAAGCGTGAAAGTTCATTTATCTTAGAATTTATTGAAGGAGAAATAAAAAAAAGTGGTGAAAATTCTGGTAATTGGGCAAGTTTTAAATTTGAATCTAAAGGAGTAAAAATTAATATTTTATCCAGTGAAACTCAAGCAGGTTTAGCAGGTAAATTTCTATTTAAAAAAGATAGTAAAATTTCAGCTTGGGGAAAAATTGACAGCAATGGTCATGTTCATTATACTTGTGCAGATATTTATGTAGAGGGTACTGATGCTGATTATTATGATGAATTCAAAACATATTTCACTAATTTTTTTAAACTTACTGAAGTTGAAAGAATTAAATCAATTCATCATAAACTTCAAGAATATTATAGTCAGAATAATATTGGTCATGCAAAGAAATTTATTCGTTTGTTTCTTCACAATGAAGTTGAAGTTGGCTATTTATTAAGCATTTTAGTACTTAGTAAAAAATACTCAAAAAGAGATGAACTTATAAGTCTTTTAAATGATGCTGAAAAACTATTATCAAGCAAAAACAAAGGAACACTTTTGTAATGGGAAAGCTATCTGTAACTAAAATTAACAAAGAATTACTACGCTTCGACGACCACGACTTAGACGATGAGTTTTTGGGAGTAGCTGTTCTACTTGACCATCTTGGTAATCCTAAACATACTGGCCTTGCACTTTGTTTTGAAGGTGAAAAACTATTCTTCCATTTTAATGGTGAAGTTTTGCTCGATGATGTAACTGATTCAACAAGTAATATATATTATAAGAAACTTGAAATATTTCCAGATTCTTATTTAACCTACATTCGTGGACATTTTGATTTATTACTGAATACGGTTACTCCTCTGTATGGATTTGTTTTTACAGATTCTTTTTACGATGAATTTGGCACCTATGTTTCCGAAATTGAAAACTTACCAGATTTTTGCACTTGTGTAGGTTTTTGTATTAATGTAATTCGTAGCCTTTTTTTAAAGCCAACTACTAAATACATTGAAATAAATGATTGGACAAATGAGAGTTTAGAAAAAGTAAGTGAGGTTTACATAGAGATGGTAGATAAATATTTATTATTGGTAAAAGAACTTAACCCTCAATTTTTGCCTGAAATTAAAAAAAAGAATTACAAAAGAATTGCTCCTACTGAATTACTTTTATCAGGATTTTTAGCTCAACCCAAAAAACTACCCGTAAGAAAAAGTGATATTAACCCTCACGTATTGGAAACGCGTAAAATCTTGAAAGAAAAATGGATTGCCTCTGAAGATTAAAAATCTCTTCACTGCCAAAAACAGAGGTTTTATAAAATTAGGTTTTTAAGACTAAATTTTAAGGTGATTTTATATATTTGACTCAATCCTAATTGGAAATGATTATGGTGCAAATTTTCCCAACTTATGAAGCCTCGCGACGTTACAAAGCCTCAATAGGGGCTTTTTTTATTTAATAATCAAATTCATTCTTAAATTAATTCGTCCCCTCATTCGTCCCCTAGAAATAAAAAAGCCTTACAAACGCAATGTTTATAAGGCTTTTTAAGTTTAAAATGTGGTCCCACTTGGAATCGAACCAAGCACCTACTGATTATGAGTCAGTTGCTCTAACCGAATGAGCTATAGGACCTGTTTTACTTTACACTTGATACCGTAGTATTCTGTGTTCAGTGAATAAAGCATGCTTTATTTGAGGTTGCAATATTACTACATTTTTTGGGATTCCCAAAATTAATTTTTAATTTCTTGACACAATTCTATTAAAACACCGTTTGTAGATTTTGGGTGTAAGAAAGCAACTAGTTTATTGTCGGCTCCTTTTTTAGGTATTTCGTTTAGAATTACAAAGCCTTCTGATTGTAAACGAGCTATTTCCGAAACAATATCTTCTACATCGAAAGCGATATGGTGTATTCCTTCTCCTTTTTTTTCTAAGAATTTAGCAATCGGACTTTCTGGATTTGTAGCTTCTAATAATTCAATTTTATTTGGTCCGTTCATAAAAAATGATGTTTTTACGCCTTCACTCGCCACTTCTTCTTGTTTATATGATGGCGCTCCAAATAATTTTTCGAAAATTAAATTGGAAACTTCTAGACTTTTTACCGCAATTCCTATATGTTCTATTTTTCTCATTGTCGTTTTGTTTGTTACAAAGTTCGCAAAAATACAATTCATTTCCTAAAATAGCCCTGATTGCTTCGCCAGTTCGCGATGCTCGTGTGAGGCGATATCCCACGCCTTTTTGCGTGGATAAAGACGAAAGCAGGAACGTAATTTCCTGAAAATGCGCAAGCAACTCGCTTCTACTTTTAAGAATCTATTTGTAAAAATAGTTCCTACTTTTCGCTAAAATATCGTATTTTTGCCGTATGGAAACAAATAGACAGAAAAAAATAGGCGGAGTTATTCAGAAGGATTTAGTAGATATTTTGCAAGGTGAGATTCGCAAGAACGGGATTTCGAACCTTGTTATTTCGGTTTCTAAAGTGACTGTAACTACAGATTTAGGTGTAGCAAGAGTCTATTTGAGTGTTTTTCCGCAAGAAAAAGCGCCTGAAATTTTAGAATCTATCAAGTCTAATATGTATTTGATAAAACATGATTTGTCACAACGTGTACGCTTACAGTTGCGTAAAGTTCCTAATTTGGCTTTTTATATTGATGACAGTTTAGATTATATCGAAAAAATAGACAATGCACTTACTGGGAAAGAAAATCCTATCGAGAATCGTGATTTATTAGAAAAAAGAAAGAAAATATAATTTGAATTTCCCTCTTTACATAGCCAAACGTTACGTTTTTAGCCGAAGTAGTAATAATGCGATTAACATTATTTCTAAAATTGCTTTAGGAGGAATTGTAATTGGCGCTATGGTGCTTTTTGTCTTTATGTCAATCTTTAGTGGACTAAAAGAATTTAGCTTATCGTTTAGTAATGACTTCGATCCAGATTTGAAAATAATGCCAAAATATGGTAAATCATTTCTTATTTCGGAAGATCAGAAACGAAGAATTAAAGCCAATAAAGACATCGCTTTTTACAGCAAAACTATCGAAGAAAAAGTATTGTTTTTATATAAAAACAAAGAACAGGTAGCCTATATAAAAGGTGTCGATAGCCAGTACAACCTTGTAAACAATGTAAATAAAGTAATGTACGAAGGGCAATGGCTTGCGCCAAAAACGCCTCAAGTAGTTATAGGGAATATGATAACCCAGAAATTATCTTTGGGATTATTCGATTTAGATAATGCTTTCGAAATTTTTGTGCCAAAACCTGGAAAAGGTGCCATTTCTAATCCCGAAAATGCTTTCAATAAATCTAATTTAGTTCCTATTGGGATTTATGCGATAAATGATGAACTGGATTCTAAATATGTATTTGCCGATTTAGAACTCACGCAAGAACTACTAGAATTTAAACCCAATCAGATTTCTGGACTTGAGATAAAACTATCTCCAAATGCAAAAAGTGAAACTGTTGTCGATGATTTGAATACTATTTTTAACAATCAAGTAATTATTAAAAACAGAGCACAGCAAAACGACAGTTTGTACAAAATGCTAAATACCGAAAACACAATTCTTTACCTGATTTGTACCTTAGTTATTGTGCTTATCTTATTTACGCTGGCAGGTGCTATTATCATGATGATTCTTGACAAAAAAGATAATCTGAAAACCTTATATAGCGTAGGAACTCCTATTCCTGATTTACGAAGAATATTTTTGCTACAAGGCACTTTATTAACTGTTTTTGGCGGATTTGTAGGCTTGTTTTTAGGAATAATAATAGTGCTAATTCAGCAATATTTTAAAGTGGTTATGATTACCGAATCTCTAGCTTATCCTGTAATTTTCAATTTACAAAACGTAGCCATTGTTTTGGTAACCATTATAACATTAGGCGTTATGGCTTCCTTTATTGCCGGAAGTCGTGTGAGCAAAAAATTGTTGGAGTAATAGTTGGGCGTTACCTCGCTGAAAAAGCTCGGTCGGGCTTTCGCCTTTATCTTTTTTCGTTCCTCAAAAAGGATACCACCTCAATCCCTAACGCAAGCTGACAATCTTCAATTAAACATTTCGTAAGAATTCCTCTGTCAAAATAATATAATAAAATCATACATTTATTTTATTATATTTGGTTTACAAACAAACACAATCATAATGACACCAGTAATTCCTAAACAAGCAGTAAATCAGTTAAAAAAATTATTAGATAATTTCAAAATAAATGAAGCTATAGAGCTTTGTTCAAATGAGGCGCAAACAAGAAAATTTCTTATCGAGCCTTTTTTCTTTATGCTAAATTATGAATCAAACAATTTAATTCCAGAATACAATGCTGATTTTGGTGATCGAGTTAGTCAAAAGATAGATTATGCTATTTTGTTAAATAAAAAAGATACTATTCTTGTTGAAGCAAAAAAATATGGTTCAAAATTAACTGATAAAGAAGCTGGGCAACTTAATGGCTATTTTAATAATACAAAGAATTCAAAAATTGCAATTTTAACCAATGGAATTGAATACAGATTTTATTCAGATGTTGTTGAACCAAATATAATTGACAACAAACCATTTTTTACTTTCAATATAATAACTTATAAAGAAATTGATTTAGAAACACTTATCACTTTCGATAAACGATATATCAACATTTTACAAATAGTTAAATCAGCACAAGAAATAGTGTTTGTTGAAAGTTTTGAAACAGCTTTTTTTAAAGAATTAATTGCACCGTCAAAAGACCTTTTGAAAAGCATTCATAAAAACATGACTTTCAACACAAAGTTTAATGAAGAAACGCAAGGTAAAATGATTAACCTTATCAATTCGTCATTTTTAAAATGCATGTATGACAAAAAAGTTTTACTTGAATCAATGTCAAATTCACAAGGTGTTATTACTACTGAAGCAGAAGTTCAAGCCTATCACACAATAAGAACATTATTAATTCAGAATAAGAAAATTCCAAATGAGCGAATAAGTTATAGAGATTTCAAAAGCTTCTTCAATATAAGTGTAGATGATTCAACAAAAAAAGTAATATGTAAACTTGTATTCTCTGATTCTAAAATGAAAGTAATCATTGACAATAATGAATACATATTAGAACACATTGATGATTTACTTAAATATAAAAATGAATTGACTAATAGAGCAATATTATTACTTGAATCATAAAAGAATTAAACAAACTGATAACCCGCATAAACCTCTTCAACTTCACTTAATACCTTAAATAATTCCTCAGGATCATCGAGAGTAACCAATCTTTGTTTGTATTCCTTAAATGAGTGAATTCCTTTAAAATAATTGGTATAATGACGACGCATTTCTACAATTCCTACGCGCTCGCCTTTCCAATCCATAGACCAAGTAAGGTGATTCCTGGTGGCTTCTACCCTATCCGTAACTGTTGGTGCTGGCAAATGTTCGCCTGTGGCAAAATAATGTTTTATTTCATTAAAAATCCAAGGATACCCAATCGCAGCACGACCTATCATCATGCCATCGAGACCAAACTTATTTTTGTATTCTAATGCTTTTTCAGGCGAATCGATATCGCCATTTCCAAAGATAGGCATCGTAATTCTCGGATTGTTTTTTACTCTTTCTATATGCGTCCAGTCCGAATGACCTTTATACATTTGCGCTCTTGTTCTCGCATGAACCGTTAATGCTTGCACACCAATGTCTTGCAAACGTTCGGCAACTTCATCAATATTAATAGAATTATCGTCCCAACCCAAGCGAGTTTTTACAGTCACTGGCAAACTAGTACTTCTAATAACAGCTTTAGTCAACCGAACCATAAGATCTACATCTTTTAGAACGCCTGCTCCTGCTCCTTTACAAACTACTTTTTTTACGGGACAACCAAAATTAATATCTACCAAATCAGGGTGAACGGCATCGACAATTTTTGCAGACATGGCCAT
The DNA here is from genome assembly GCF_046153165.1 of Flavobacterium sp. Taxonomy (GTDB): domain Bacteria; phylum Bacteroidota; class Bacteroidia; order Flavobacteriales; family Flavobacteriaceae; genus Flavobacterium. The sequence continues at coordinate 7,330 of NZ_JBJXEN010000015.1, forward strand.
AGCTTCCTCATCACCACCAAAAATTTGAATTCCAACTGGTCGTTCGTAATCGAAAATATCTAATTTTTGTCGGCTTTTTATAGCGTCACGAATTAATCCTTCGGAAGAAATAAATTCCGAATACATTAAATCTGCACCATGCAACTTACACAATCTACGAAATGGCGGATCGCTCACATCTTCCATAGGTGCGAGTAGTAATGGGAAATCTGGCAATATGATGTTACCTATTTTAGGCATTGTCTATTTTTTTGCAAAGATAGAAGTTTTCTGTGAGAGATAATAGACTTATTTTCAACCATGATTTACACAAATTACCACGAATTTCTATTTGTAATCTTAAGGATTTTGTCATTTCGACGAAGGAGAAATCAAATAATCCGAATAATTAAATGTGATTTCTCCTTCGTCGAAATGACAAACTTTGCGTAATCAGTTAATAATAATTCTTTCTTTTATCAAAAAAAGTGATTGGTTTTCTACTCATCGGATTAAAAATAAGTGGATTTAGAATCTCTTTCGTCGTAAATTCAATTTTTGGAGTGACTCTCAATTTGGCTCTAAAATGGTCTTTCAATTCTTGCAAAAATGCTTCCGATTTATTTTTGACTGCAATTTTTATTAATATTTCATCCGTTCCTAAATCATTAGTAGAAATTTCGATAATATGACTTTCTATGTTTTCAAAATGAATTAAAACATCATTCATCGCTGGCGGATACAAGGTTGTTCCTTTGTATTTTATCATTTGTTGTTTTCGCCCAATTACTGGTCCAACTCGTAACGTATTTCGCCCGCAAGCACAAGATTCAGTATATAATTGTACGATATCACCAGTTTTGAAACGAACTAACGGCATGGCTTCTACTCCAATTGTAGTGAAAGTTAATTCGCCAGATTCACCATTTTTTACAGGCTTATTATTCTCGTCTAACACTTCAATAATAATTAATTCTGGATGATGATGACCACCAATTGAATGTTCACATTCGGTAAATGCAGTACTCATTTCGGTCGATGCATACGTCGAAAATAACTTAATATTCCATTTATCAGTTATTTTTTTAGACAAAATACTCATCGAAAAATCTTGATTCCGAAGCGATTCTCCAATGCAAATCGCGCCTTTTATACTTGATTTATTATAATCGATATTATTATTTTCGGCATATTCTATCAGTTTTAATAAAAACGAAGGAACTGTTATTAAGTGTGTTGGTTTGTATTTTAAAATAGAATCCCATTGCAGTTCAGGAATTCCTGCACCAACACGAATGACGCCCACTTTCATTTTTCGCAAGCCTAAAAAATAAGCCAATCCAGCCATAAATCTTCGGTCGATTGTGGTCATCATTTGCACCACATCACCTTCTTTTATACCTGCGCAATCGAAAGAAATGGCTTCATTATAAGCCAATCTTTCTAAATCATTATCGGTCAGTCCAAAAGTTACTGGTTCGCCTAATGTTCCAGAAGTTGTAGCATAATCGATTATTTTATTAACTGGAACGCACAAAAAATCATCATTGTATTTTTGCAAATCTTCTTTTGAAGTTACTGGTAACAATTGTAAATCTTCTAGTGTTTTTATGTTTTTTATGTCGATATTCTCCTTTGCAAAAAGTCTTTTGTAATAAGGCGAATTCTGGTTTACGTAAGCTAGTAATTCCAAAAGTTTTTGCTCCTGAAAAGATTTAATTTCTTCGGTTGTTGCGATTTCTATTTTTGGAATCATCTTAGTTTTCTTTCTATTTTCTTTAAATACTTTTCGATTTCTAATTTCTCTGGAAGTGTTGTAATTTCTTTTGTTAACGCTTTTTCGAATTGCTCTTTTGCCAATTGATATTGTTTTTTTTGATAAAAACTCAATCCCACTTTATAATAAACAAACCAATAATTTGGGTTCAAAAATTGATAGTGTGTAACAAAATCCGAAGATAATTCTTTTTTAGCTTCTAAAAACGCATCTGCTTTTCTGTCTTCAATTCTAAACAACTCGTAATTTTTATATTCCGATGTTTCTAGAAAAGCATCTTTGGGAATATTTAAATTTTCTTGCTGTAATGAAACTATTTCTCCTTCAGAATTATTTTTATTAAAAATTTTATTCAAATCATAACAAACGAATTCCCCTAGTTGATACGGATTTGCAGAAACCCAAACCAATCGTTGCTCTGGTTTAAAAATAATTCCGTGGTGCGCAATCATTTGATTTAAAGCCTTTTCATTCCCGTAACCCAAAGGTAAATTATTTAAACCTTCTTTATTTCGTAATATTTCGGAAGCGATTTTTGGGTTTATTTTTGGGTTTTCATCAAATAATTCGACCATTCTGTCGTAACGATATTTAGAATGACTATTGGTTATTTGATATTTATTTCTGTCATCATTTTTTAAATTTTCACTTTGAAAATGATTAGAACAAATCAATTGATTACTGTTTTTAACATCAAAAACGCCAAAATTATTTGGAGAAACTTCAATTAAAATAGCTTTTTTATCATTAGCACTTCCAATCATTATCGATTCTGACACAAAAACTTGACGCTTTTTTGCAATGGTAATGGCTTCGTCAATATTCTTAGCATATTGCAGAATCTCACGAGTAAGAATAGAAATTGGTGTTTTTGCTATAAGTGGAATTTTAGATTTTCCAGCATTTATAGTAACCGTTAATCCTTCGTTATTCATTCCAGAGCAAGCACCAATCATGCCTGCCCAAGTCACCATCATAAACGGATAGCCTTGTTTTGGGTTTACAAAAGCTACGATTTTATCTTTGGCAAAATCATCGCCTGCATAAAAATCGAAATTTCTCCCTAAAATTAAACCTCCATCTTCAGATTTATTTCCCCAAGCGGCAAATGAGGAACAACCAACCAACGCCAAATCCTGCAGTGCGTGGCCAATATCGTGAGCGCCATGCAAATATAAGCTTCGTAAATATGGTGGTGCAATGTTGTCGAAATCATGCGATGAATACTGCGAAATTCCATAAATTTCGGTTTTATATTCTTCTGGCACATTCAAATATAGTTTTCGATTGTACCATTTCAAGAAAGTTCGAAGTAATTTCTGTTTGGTTTTTGATGGTAATAAATCATTAATCTTTGAAAAAAAAACGGTTTCCTGTTTCTTTAACAAACTGTCCGACAAACTCCCAAATGCCAATCCTCTTTCGAGCGCATCACCTTCTAAATAAAGTTCCCAAAGATTTTGTTTGTTCTTAAGCAAGAAATTATTTCCTGTTGAAAAAAGAGTCTTCGACTGTTTTTTTACAATTGGAATCGTATTGTTATAACCATATAATTGCGGCTTATGACGCAATGATTTTGATGTTCCGCAAGAGAAAACCATCAAAAGAAATAGTGATAAAATTGAATATTGAAAAAGTTTTTTCATTTTTATCTATTCTTCTGTAAATTGATTGATTTTATCAACCAAATATTCTTTGCCTACAATTTCCGAACAAGTTACAACAGCACCAATAGTTACGCCTAAAACACCGTGCATATTGATACTTTGACCTGTAAGATATAAGTTGTTTAGTTTGGTTTTTGAAGCTATAAATGTTTTCATTGGGTTATTTGAATCTTTTTCGTAACCATACATATTTCCTTTGTAACCACCTATATAATCACGGTAAGAAAGTGGTGTTGATGTATGAACAGATTTAATACAATCCTTAATTCCTGGAAATTTAAGTTCTATTTCCTCTAAGAATTTTTCTGCTTTTCTAGCTTTAAATTCGTCGTAAGTTTCGCCACGCTCTTCTTTCTCAGCAGTTGTGTTATAAGTATGTTCCCAAGCTTTTAGCTCATCAAATTTCATGTAAGTCATAAATGTCATACCATCTGCCCAAACATCCTCTTTTCCTGCATTCATCGAAGCCATAAATGCTTTTGGCCAAGATTGTTCGTCGTATTCATGGGCTGTCCAAACATCGTCGCTATTTTTGTAATGGTAATAATTATGATTGCGATATTTGAAAGTTTCTGGCTTAAAAACAATATACAAACTAAAGGCTGAAATTACGCCTTCTAAACTTTCGATTCGTTTGATATATGATTTTCTAAATTTGTCTTCCCCAACCATTTTCAAGGTTGCTTTTGGATCTACATTAGATATGAAAATATTCCCAGAAACTGATGTTCCTTCTTTCATAACGGCTCGTTTGACATCGTTTTCTTCCGATTCAAATTTTACAACTTCTTTGTACTTATACACTTCTCCTCCGTGTTTTTTAAGTTGTTTTATCAGCTGTTTTGTAATTTGACTTCCTCCATTTACGCAACGATATGCACTCTGAATATAAGAGTTTACAGACAAGGCGTGAACATAAAAAGGAGATTTGTCGGCAATTCCTGCATACAAAAAATTGGTTCCGCCAAGAACTGCTCGCAATTCTTTATTTTCGGTTACACCATCTATAAATTGCTTGGCATTTACAGCTAAAATTTCGCTGTCGTATTCTCCTTCATGTTGCAAATTATACAAAGGAAATGAATCGCAAGTTGTGGTAACTTCTTTGCAATATTTTTCGATATTATCTTTTTCTTCAGGGAAAAACTTGACTAGTTGATTGGTGAAATTTTGATATCCTTGAGCGTGAGGAAACTCTTTTTTTGTGTCTTCAAAAGAAATAATATCGAAACCGTCTTCGTCCATTTTTTTGAGTTTCAAATCATCCATAATGCCTAAATATTTAAAATATTTATACAAATTCTGACCTTCACTTAATCCTCCAATATAATGAATTCCGGTATCGAAAATAGTTTTATCTCTTACAAAGGTTTGCAAATTTCCACCAAACTGATTGTTTTTTTCCAGCACGCAAACACTATAACCTTCTTTGGCTAATATAATGGCAGAAACTAAGCCTCCCAAACCACTTCCTATAATTACTATGTCGTAATGCTCTTTCATTAAGATTTTTTCTTTAAAACAATCAATTGGTCGTCTTGAAATTCGATTTCAAAACCAATGAATGAATTTAGTGATTTAATATTGTTAATTAATAAAACGTTATTTGTAATATCAACTATTTTTTGAATATTGATATCATTAGTCACATCTGAAATTAAAATAACATCATAGTTATTACCTATTTCATCTTCTGATGTCAAATAATTTATATCTCGCTTATTTGTCCAAAGGTTTTGTTTAGCAACATCTCTATATAACTCATTTACAAGATAACTGTCTATTTTTCTTTGGGCTTCTTGCAAGGTTAATAACACATCTAGTTGACCGAAATCATTAGCTAAATGCAATACTTTCGCTTTTGGACCAATGTGTTTATTTAAGTTAAAATAACACTGTAAATTGGCTTTCAAATCTGCTTTAACAGCATTTACAATTTCAGTTTCTTTATAAGCAAAACTGAGTAAAATCATTTTTTTGAAATAATTTTTTTCCTCAATTTCGTAACGCAATTTTTGAAATTCTTGTTTAAAAAAAGCACCTATTTTTTTTGTTTTTTCTTTGTAATCATTCCCAAAAGCATAGTTTTTTGGTGTGATTCTATCTAAAATTTTAATGGTAATTGAACCATCATAAATAATAAAGTCATTTTTGGGAAGCGCTTCGGAATTTCCGTGAATAAGAATCGGAATAATGTCTAAATTAAAATGTTCGGCAATAAAAAAAGCTCCTTTATGAAAACGCTTCATCACATTACTCTCAGACCTTGTCCCTTCTGGGAAAATAACTATCGAATAACCTTCTTCAATTTTAGGTCGCAAATGTTCTAAACTGCCATCTACTCCTTCAGAAACTGGATAAAAACCAGATGCTTTTACTGCTCCACCAAAAACAGGCGAATTATAAACCCAATCGCTTACTAAATAAATAATTTTTGGACTGAGCAACCCAACAGATAGAATATCTAAAAATGAAGTATGATTGGCGATAATTACAGCTGGTTTATCAAATTTCTCATTCCCATTGTTAATGATTTTTTTAATTACAAAAGGATTGGTATAAAGCACCGATTTCATGAATTTTGACATCACATATCGGAAATATTTCATTTTAACTTCGGTTTTAAATGGTAGTATTTTTAGAATGGTAACACTAAAAATAGACATCAGAAAACCTCCAAAACCATAATAAAAGAACGAAAGAATACCGTGAATAAAAGAACGCAATTCGAACGGTTGTTTTCCTTTTTTGGTTCTATTAGTTACAAAAAAAGCAAAAACCAAAGGTTGAATGACAAACGTAATTATCAAAGACGAAAATATTCCAATAATTCCAATTAATGCAATAGATTTTAATGCAGGATGTTTGGCAAAAATTAAAACTCCAATTCCTAAAATAGTTGTGGCTACCGATAGTAAAATGGAAGTTTTATAGGTTGGTAATTCAATTTTCCCAAAAGTGTGTTCCTTTTGCAAAGCCATAGTCATAAAAATACTATAATCGACTCCTATTCCGAAGATTAGTGTACAAACAATAATATTAATCACATTAAACTGAATATCGAAAATTCCCATAATTCCAGTCGTAAAAATCCAACTTATTAGTATTGGAATAATACTTACAATTGCTAATTCTAATCTTCTAAAAGCAATAAAAAGAACTAAAAATATAATAATGAAAGAATAATTTTCAAGATTTTCGAAATTGGCCTTCAATGAGTTTAAAAACACCTCGTTTGTTTCTTGCCTATCAATTACAACTGTATTTACTTGCTTTTTTATATCGTTTACAAATGAATCTCTTTTATCATTTGGTACTTTTACCAAAGTAGAAATGGTATAAAAATTATGTTTATTAGCAACGAATTCTTCTAGAAAGAATGACTTTACTTTTGCATATTCTTGGAAAGAAATAGCATTAAAATTTTGATTTAAAGTTTCATAAAAAACAGAAAAAGTATGGTCTTTAAACCCATATTTATTCCCATTGGAAATTAAATTTCTTTTAAGACTCAGCTTTTTTTCTGAATCCCAAAAAGAATTCCAATCCTGAATTTTTTGTTTCTGAATTTCTTCAGAAAAAATAATACCACCAATAGAACTAAAATTTAGAATTCTTGCCGCTTTTTTCTCTTTTTCTAATACAGAAAACAACTTATTGTTGTTCTCTAAAACTTCTTCATAATTTTTGCCATGTGTAACCAGATAAATAGATTTTGAAGAAATATTGGCGATATTTTCTAAATATTTTTCTGTTTTTTTCAATTCCGGCGTCATAAAATTAAGTGATGACAAATCATTATTGAAGGTAACTTTAGAATAAGTGAAAAGCGAAATAATTAGTAAAACAAAAACTGAAGCAATTAAAAATTTATTTTTATGATAGGAATAAGAACCTAATTTATCGATAATATTTAGCTTTGGAACTACAATTTTCTCTTTTGTTTTGTACAAAAGTGGAATTAAAACCAATGAGAAAAATGAAGTGGCAACAACACTTAAAGCAGCGAAAATTGCCAAATCCTGCAAAGCTTCCGATTTAATAAAAAACAAGCATAAGAAAGTAATTCCAGTTGTAATTCCGCAAAGCATCAATGGCTTTGAAATGTCTTTATACAACAGTTTAATGTCTTTTTTATTCCGCAAATGTGTCAAGACATAAATAGAATAATCTGTCGTTTCTCCTAATAAAATAGAACTAATTCCGAGCGATATAGCCGAAATTGTTCCTTTAAAAAAGTACAAAACAGCTAAAGCAAAAATAGCTCCAAAAATAGAAGGTATAAAAATCAGAATTGGTGTTGAAATATTTCTGTAAAAAAAAGCTAAAATCAGAATCAAAGTTACTGTTGCAAAAATGGAAGTTTTTTGCACATCTGATTTTATTTGTGTAGCATTCGCAACTGCAACAGGAGTAGCTCCGAAATAACTCATGGCAACTTTATTTCCAAATTTAGCATTCAAATTAGTTTTTATCTTTTCTAATTCACCAATAAACAAAGTGTTTTTATCGGTTTCATTTGCAGGAAGTTTTGTCGTAATAAACAACATTAAATTCTTCTTATCTTTGGTTAAAACGAAGCCATTTTGTAATTCGAAATCATCTCCAATACTTAATTGTTGTAATTTTTTTAGTGCTATGAATGAAATTCCCAACGGATCCTGAAGTATAAAATCTTTAGTAACCATTCCTGTAGGAGAAACTAACGATTTATAATCGGCTTCAACAATTTTTGAAATACTATCGTTATTTATTTTATTTTGAATGGTTGCATAATCGTTTTTATCTAAAAAAAGCGGCAAATGAGCATAAACAAAATCGAAAGTTTCTTGTATATTTTCTTCATCTAATTTTCCTTGAAGCTTACCTACATAAGGCTTACATTTACTTTCTAATTCATTAATAAATTCATTGGCATATTGGGTTAAATCATCAGGAGAACCATTGTTTTTGCTTTTTATAATAATGGTTATTTTATCGGCAAAATTAACTTGTTCCAATACTTTTGATGTAACTCCAGATTGATCATTTGACGGTATGAGTTGTGTGATGTTTTCCTGAAAAGAAATTCTTGAAGCAAAAAAACCAAAAGAAAGTAGTAATGCAAATACAATTGCTGAAAATAGCAATTTATTTTTATTGGCGAATGAATTAACGTTAAAGAAGAAATTTTGCATGCTTTATTTTTTGCCCTTAAAAGTACTAAAAACCATTAACAAAAAATAACCGAAAAGACCAAAAATAATTGACGTTATGGTTGCTAAAACAAAGCTTCCTATGAGATACTGGCTAATGTTGTTTTGAACATCGGCAAATGTCATCGAAGTATCTAGCAATAAAGGTTTTCCAGTCCTCACAAAGTAACTTCCTATTTTTAGAGATCCATAAATTATAAAAGGAATAAAAACAGGAAAACTAACATTCGAAAAAGCAAATGCAATCACTTTATTTAACTTAAAAAAAACAGCTAAAAAAAGCACAATAATAGTCTGAAATCCCCAAAAAGGAGAAATCGCTATAAAAGTACCTAATGCAATTGAAAAGGATTTTTTTGCAATACTATCCTCATTATGCAATATATTTTCTAGTACAAATTTCTTAATTCCTTTTTTTTTTTTAGCCTCAAAAAAAAATCTCTTGGTTTGATATAAAAAAGTGCAATTACTACCAAAATTGTATTCAAAATACTAATTCGTGTAAAATCCTTAAATGGTCTAAAATGCGAAACTCTTTCGGTTGGATCATATAAAACCTGAATCGGTATATTTTTCACATTAATTCCTTTCCAAGCAGCACGCACAATCACTTCAATTTCGAACTCAAATTTATTTGTAAAATAGTTTTTAGGAATCTTTTGCAAAGGATATAATCGGTAACCCGATTGTGTGTCTTCTAACTTGATTCCTGTTTCAAACCAAAACCAAAAATTTGAAAATTTGTTTCCAAAACTACTTTTCTTAGGCACATTTTCCTGTGTCATATTTCGGCTTCCTATGAGTAGAGCTTCTCCATTAAGATTAATTTCATTAATAAAAGAAGGAATATCTGAAGCAAAATGTTGTCCATCGGAATCGATAGTTATTGCAAAATCATAATTAAGCGCTAAAGCTTTTTTGAAACCATTTTGTAATGCGATTCCTTTTCCAGCATTTTTTGGATGGTGTATTTGAGTAAGATTTGAATAGTTTTTTAAAATTTCCGCTGTCGAATCGGTCGAACCATCATTTACAACAATCACATTGGCAGTATATTCTAAAACTGAATCTAAAACACGCGCTAATGTTTTATGATTATTATACGTGGGTACAATAACACAAAAATTTAATGATTTTGTTCGATTTATTTCGGGAATAAAAGTTTCCATTGATGGACTTTAACTATTTGATAGTTTGTTTTTGATCGGAAGAAAAACTTTTAGATTGTAATATAAAGTTTTTCAAATAAGCTTTCAAAACATTAGACTGCTCGTTGTAATGAGACAAAATAAACATAGCATCTTCTTTTTTGTTCTTATTATATTTTACAATTGCAGGTACATTTTCCTGAATACTTAATCGGATTAATCGGATTTCAACACTATTTGGCTCGCTTTCAATGGCAAGCTCTACTAATTTAGCACCTTCTTTAAAATTTTTAATTTTATCAGAAATTTTCTTTGCAAATTTTGAAGAAATGGTAATTGATGATCCTTTGTAGGCTAATAATGTTTTGTTGCTTTCAGTTGTAACCTCTGATAATTTTAATAAAAATTCTTTTGATGTAGCCTCTGAACTTGCTGCATTCGGATACAACTTCCTAACCTCAGAAATATCTGGATTACTGAAAGAAAACAGAAAATAAAAAATAGAAAATAGAAGTTTCATCTTTTGTATTTAAACGTTTAATTAAATTTTCTTATAAACGCTACTCAATTTTAAAGCTACAGTTTCGTTAAAGTAAGTTGTATTTTTTACTTTAACCAACCCTTCCTCAGTTATTGTGACATCTAGTTCTAAGCGCAATTCTGGTGTTACTTCTGGATTTATTAATGCCATGAATTTAACGTTCGTTAAACTTTGCATAATTAGAGAACTCTCTGTGATTTGCTCCGTAAGTTCTTTAATAATTTGCATCATACAAACTCCTGGCATAATAGGATTACCTGGGAAATGTCCTTTGAAAACTTCATGTTTTTCATTAACAAAAATGATAGCCAAATATTTTTGGCTATCATTTTTTTCTAATGAAATTACTTTATAAAAATCTTTTAAAAGCATATTTTTTTATTTTATATCAAATGTATAAGTTGCTCCAATAGAAAATACAACATTTGTATGATCACTACTGTTGCTGCTGTAATAACCATTATTAGTATAATAATTATTATTGTGGTATGAAGGGACTATTCCTTTTTTAATTCTTGCTTCTAGACCAAAGTTTTTTGTGATATCATAACCTGCTCCTAATTGAAATGTTAAATCAATATCGTTTTCCGCTTGCATATTTTTTTCATCTACAACAAACTCTACAGCTGGCCCAAGAAGAACATTAAACTTGTTAAAAGTAAACTTATTTATAACTGCAATCGATAAGTAAGAAACATCTAGTTTTGTGCTTCTAGAAACATTGTTGTCTATATAATTTATTGTTGAACCTTGGTTAGAATAATCTATCTCTGGTTGTAATGTATAAAATTTAGTAAGATGTAAGGCACCATAAAAACCTACATAAAAATCTGTTTTTGATGCAAAATCATTATTATTAGATATCCCTCCGTAATACAAATCATTATTATAGGCATCTCCTTTTGTAAAATGAGTAAAATTCAATCCTCCACGTAATCCTGGTTTGAATGTAACTTGTGCTTGCATTTGTGTAAATCCTAATAAAGCAATAATTGCAACAATAAATAATTTTTTCATTTTTAATTTTTTAAATAATTTAACTCTATTCTTAATTTTATATTATAATGTTGAATAATAATATTTTCGGCAAAAGTATTGTTTTCCGCTTTAAAAGCAATATTTATCTGTTCTTTTCTTTTGGTTGAATGTATAATTTTAAAGAGTTTACCTTCTGTTTTTGATGCAAAAAGATAATTAAACTTAGTTCCCTCTTCAGATTTATATACTTTACTTTCGGTATTTTCTAATTGTTCTTTTATTAAAAATTGATTTTTTAGCAACAATTTAAAATCACTTTTTAAAGTATTAATTAATATTTTTCTATTCAATTCATCTACAATAGAGTTTATTTTAAAATTGTTTTCAGAAATCTCAAAATCTAATAATTTATTTCCAAATTCGGTCGTAAAAACAACTCTGTGTGTCGTTGCATTTATTTTTTTTGCAATAAAAATTCCCGACATATCATTGCCATAAACCGAAATATTTGCTTTATAAGTATAATCTATTTCGGAATTAGCAAAATACGGGACGTTATAAACTGTAGTTTCTAAAGTTACCGGCTTCAGCTCTTTTTCGAGATGATTTGTAGCACAAGAAGTAACTAAAAACAGAATACTAATTAAAAATAGAACTGTCGATTTTTGCATTTAATATTTTATTTTTCAACACAATACGTGTATAATCTTCCGATGATTCTAGCAATTTAACTTGAATTACTGTAGCATCATCTTTATCGAAAGTTAACTCAATTTGCTTAATGTATTTTTTTAGTGCTGCATCTTTTGGGATAAACTTCGTAATGTTATTGGTTTTATTTTTAAAATAAGAAATCACAAATTCCTTATCATCAAACATATCACCACTTACACTTCCCACAATAAGTTTATTTATTTTTCCGAAAATTTTGCTGCTGCTCACGTCCATTGAACTCTTCTTACCTTCGTCATCTATAAAAATCTTTCCATTTTTAAAAACAATACTATAACTATAAGGCTTCTTATATTGCCATTGTAACATATTTGGTTCTTTGAATGCCATTTTCCCTGAAGTTTCTATGTCTTTCGATAAAAAATCTAGGTGTTTGTATTGCACAAAATCCGTACTTAAAGATTTTATTTTTGTCGCTACTTCTTTGACTGTTTTTTTGAAAGAAACAATTTCTGTTTCAGTCATTTTTTGCTCTTGAGCAAGTAGCGAAAAGTTGCAAAAACATAAAATTAATGCAATTATAGATATTTTAATCTTCATAAGCTTTGATCTCTAAAAGTTGCTCTAACGAAACAACTTTATATTCATTTTCTTCAATAAACAGCAATAACTGTTCCAATGCCTTTACAGATTGTAAGGACGTATCGTGCAAAAGTACAATTCCGCCAGGAGAAATTAGTTTTTTTATCCTGTTAAAAACCAGTTTTTCGTTTTTAATAATTCCGTCTAACGAACGAATATTCCAGCCAATAACATGGTGTTTTGTTACCTCTAAAGCTCTTCTGATAGAAGGATTTGTAACACCAAAAGGTGGACGAAACAAAATAGTTTTTTTTTCTGAAATTTTTTCAATTAATGCATCCGTTTTTAAAATTTCGGCTATTAATTTGTCTTTTCTATAAAAATCGAAAAGACGAGAATGATTGAAAGAATGATTCCCTACGATATGACCTTCAGAAATAATTTTTTTTAAAATTTCAGGATGTTTTTCTACATTCTTACCAATACAAAAAAAAGTAGCTTTTGCATTGTGTTTTTTCAAAATATCTAAAACCAATAATGTCATTTCGTGTGGCCCGTCATCAAATGTTAGCGCAACATTCTTTTCTTTTTCTGATGGATTATTACAATACGCTTTCAAGTGGAAATTTAAAGGGATTTGAGAAGATCCTATGACAATAATTATAAATCTAGCTGTAAATAGCAACAGAAATAACCACCAATTTACCCTTACAAAAAAACTAAGAAGTAATAGTAAGGCAAGAAGTACAAAAAAAACAATATTTGTATTTCTGTAATTTAGCATCTTGAAATTAAAGTAAAACTATGATCGATTCCTTTGTATTGATTGTATAAAAGTATGGTTTTATAGTCTATTTTTCCTAAATGATTGACTTTTAGAATTTCAGGAATTTGTTGCGTTTTTATAATCTTTGCGCCAACCCATAATCCAAAAGCGGAAGCTGTATTGTACTCGCCTGACAAATGTTTATAATAAACTTGCTGTGTTTTTGCAAAAGTATTTTCAGCAATATTTTTATAAAAAATATCCGTTTCTACATCACCATTATAACCCAAAACTACCACATCGATATCTGAAATTTGCAAACTATTTGATTTCAAGAAATCAATTATTTTTGTTTCAACTTCATCTATATGAAGTTTATTAATGATTTCAACATCTAAAACCTCAGCATACGAATTCTGTTGTTTTTTATCTTCAAGAACAAAAAAAGTAGCGCCTTCGCTATATACAACTCCTTTTGTAGTTGAATTTAAGACTTTATACGGACTCTCATTGTCTTGTTTTATGAATCCAGCCAATTTAAAAAGCGATGCTGTATAATCGTTCATTTCGTCTATTCCGCCAATTAAAATTGAGGAAGCTTCGTTTTCATCAAACTGTAATTTTGCATCTAAAAGTGCAGATTCAAAAGAGACTGAACCGTTTACATACGTAAAATTATAGGCTTTGCATTGCAATCCTAAAGCAATTTGAGAACCCACTGTATTATGAGTAGATTGGATAAAAGAAGTAGGTGTCAAAAATTCTTCCTTATTATCGATTAATGCTCTTAGGAATTTATCAGAATCGTCTATGCAACCCATTCCAGTTCCTGTAATAATAGCGTCAAAGTTTTCAGTATTCGCTTCTTTCATAGCTAATGTAGAAGCTACAATGCCGTTTTTCACTCCTTTTGCCATTCTTCGAATTGCTGTTGGTGAGATAAAATCTTTGTAAACAGGAATTTCTAATGGTAAAACATTCTCTGTTTCGTTTATTATTGCTTCTTCCAAAAAAATTGTGTCGAACGTTTTTTGCGCCGAAATACAACCTACACCATTTATATATGTCTTTCTCATTCGCTTTTAGAAAAAATTACAGTCGAACAATTTCCACCAAATCCGAATGAATTCGACAAAACGTGTTCGATATTTTTTTGTTTTAAAGTGGTTTGCGGAATCATATTAAACTCTTCCATAGGTGTTTTGAAATTCAAATTAGGAAAAACCACATTGTTCTGTATTGCCAAAACACTATAAACTGCTTCAATTGCTGCTGCTGCTGCTAATGTGTGACCTGTAAATGGTTTTGTTGAACTAAAATCGGGAATATTATTCTCGCCAAAAACTCTAACTATTGCTCTTCCTTCTGATAAATCATTGTTAGGCGTTGCTGTTCCATGCACATTGATATAATCAATTTGCTCTGATTTTAAACCCGAAACTTGAAAAGCTTTTTCCATGGCTAGAAAGGCACCATCTCCGTTTTCGGAAGAGGCGGTTTGATGAAAAGCATCGTTTGCATTTCCGTAACCAGAAACTCTTGCAAGTACTTTTTTGTTTTCTTTTTTTACAATTTCATCGGATTCTAATACTAAAAAAGCTGCGGCTTCACCTAAATTTAATCCTTTTCTATCATTATCAAATGGCATATTATATCCATCCGATAAAATCATCAAGGTTTTAAATCCGTTGATGGTGAATTTTGCCAAAGCATCAGTTCCGCCCACAATCACTCGATCTAGTTTTCCTGATTTTATTAATCTCGCACCTAGCATAATCGAATTGGCTGCCGACGAACAAGCAGTGCTTATTGTAGTTACCATTCCGTTTAAGCCTAATTCATTTGCTATTTTTTGAGCCACATCGCCACCATCATGACAACTTATATATTTGATGGTTTCTGGCTTTTCGAAATAATCGTAATAATATCTTTCGGTCATGTCCATTCCACCAACGCTAGTTGCCGAAATTAGTCCTGTTTTGTATTCATTTATCGAAGTAATTCCTGCATTTGCAACTGCTTGTTTGGCTGCAATGGCACCAATCATAGTGGTTCTCGAAAAATTATTATCCAAAGGAAGTTGAAGTTCATCAGCTAACTCTTGGTTGGTTTTCTTGATTTCACCCACTTTTCTCAAATCAGCATGTACCGTCGAAATATTTTCGATGGTTGTAATTGCCGTTTTGTTATTTAGTAATGAAGCATAATTTTCTTCAACCGAATTTCCGATTGCCGAAATAATTCCCATTCCCGTGATTGCAACTCCTTTCATTTTAATTTTAGATTTCTGTGTTGTAAAAGTTATTTAATTTAGAAATTCTAAATCTAAATAATTTTTATTTTTGTCTTTTAAATCTACGTATAGAATAGTTTCTCTTTTTATAGCAAAATGCATTTTCAATTTAGTCGTTTCCATATTTACGTGAATACTATAATTAATGAATTCACTCCTATATGGAATTTTTATCTCAATCGAATTTAAGCTAATATCAACGTGAGAAACTTCATCTTCATATCTTGACGTTTTTCTAACTTCTTGTTTCCAAGAATTTGAATTTATTTTAACATTTTCAAGATTAACAATTATTTTTTCACCATATTTTTTTAGTTTCTGAATTTCTGCTTTCTCTTCTGTGTTTAACTTTTTCTCTTTTAAGTTTAGAATCAAAAACCAAATTACAAATGGCAATAAAATTAATGTCCCAATTCCAGCAAATAATATATTCCCATCAAGACCTACATATAGAATTATAAATCCTAAAAAAAATATCGATGCTAATATATATCCTAAAAATCTAATTAGTTTTTCTCTAACATTTATATCCATATTGTCAATATAATTTTTCTTAAATCTTGCCAACTGGTTTCTTATAACTCGATGGTTTGCGTTAGGGATTGCAGTGGAAATCCTTTTTTGAGGTTTTTCTTCGAAAAAAAAGATTACTTCACTACACTTCTATTTTCATTTGAGTTCAGTGAACTTTGTTTGCAACGAAAAGCCCGACCCTTGTGGTAACGCCAAAATCAAAAAACTATTTTGTTCTGTTTGCAGTGATATAAGCTGCCATAGTTTCGATAGATTGAAAAATATTTTTTCCTTCTTTTGGATCTACTAATTTGATTCCGTAATCTTTGTCAAGCATAACAATAAGCTCTAAAGCGTCGATAGAATCTAATCCTAATCCGTCGCCAAATAGGGCATCATTATCTGCTACATCTGCTGCATTTATATCTTCTAAGTTTAGAACTTCAATGATTTTTTCTTTTAATTCTTGTTTTAACGCTTCCATATTATTTGTTATATAAATTTTCTATTATTTCTTTATTATGTTCTGTTTTCCCTTCGTTGGCAACCAAATAAAGGAATGCTTTGTATTCTTCGTTATAATATTCGACCCAACCGCAAAGTACTTTTTCTGCTTTTTTTGTATGCAAAAGTACGTTGGCATAATTTGTCATGAATTCCGAATGGAACGCGTCAAAGATAAAAAAAGAATTTTCACTTTTCAATTGGTGCTTAATACTAATTTCTCCGATGCAAATATTGGGTAACGTGTAAACGAAAACTGCTGGAGACGGAAAATAATTTTCCTTATCGGAAATGGAGTTTTGGTATTTTACATCGGTATCCAAACTTGATGATTTATTGGCAAAAACCAAAGCAATATTATTTTCTTTAGATTCGTCTATCTCGTTTTTTAAAAGTAATTCAGCCGCCAGAAAAGCCAATTTACTCAAACTATCCATTTTGAAAAACTTCGGGTAATTAATATCGAAATTCTGATATGCTTTTTTTGAAAAATCAGAAAACAGATCAGAATCTGATTTAAAAATCGATTCCCCATTCAGTATAATTTCATTATTCTGAATGGTGCAGAAGGATTGTATGTAGGTTTTATTTTCTAACATTATTTTATTTTTTCGAATAAAACTGCTGTATTGCAACCACCAAAACCAGAAGCTGTTTTTAAGAAATAGTTGCAGTTTTTATCTTGATTTTCTTTAATAATATTAATGGGTTGAGTAACTCCCATCTCATCAAAACCTAAAGAA
Organism: Flavobacterium sp.; assembly: GCF_046153165.1. GTDB lineage: Bacteria > Bacteroidota > Bacteroidia > Flavobacteriales > Flavobacteriaceae > Flavobacterium. Next base: position 24,688 of record NZ_JBJXEN010000015.1, read on the forward strand.
ACAAATAATTTATTTTGTAAAACAGATTGAATTCCAATAACGGTTTCTAGTAATCCAGAAGCGCCTAAAGTATGTCCGTAAAATCCTTTTAGACTATTTATCGGAACATTTTCTAATTCTAATCTGTTGAATGCGATAGCTTCCATTTCGTCATTAAAAGGTGTTGCTGTTCCGTGAGCAGAAATATAATCGATTTGATTTGCGTTTATTTTGGCTTCCGCCAAAGCCCTTTCGATACTTCGATAAAGTCCTTCACCCGTTCTTGATGGTCCAGAAATATGATTGGCATCGTTTATAGCACCATCACCAATAATTTTTATTTTAGCATTTTCTTTATTAGCTGAAACCAAAACCGCTGCTGTTGCTTCGCCAAGAGAAACTCCAGTTCTATTTTTTGAATAGGGTTTGCATGGTAAATCGCTCATGGCTTGAAAGGAATTGAATCCGGACAAAACAAACTCGGAAACTTCATCGCCAGCCACTACAAATATATTGTCGAACATTTCGCACTGAATCAATCTTTTGGCAACTGAAACTGCTAAAATTCCAGAAACACAAGCATTTGAAACGACAATTGGTTCGGCTCTGAATCCGAAAAAATTAGAAATATTTTTTGCTAATTGATGTAAATGTGAATTTTGAAAACTCTCCTCTGAGGGATTTGCTAATGCTGTAATATTTCCTTTGGTTGTAGAAAGTAGGAAACCAACTTTATTATTCAAATCTAATTTTGAGTTTTCAACTATGGGTTGCAAAGCCAAAATCATCATTTTTTCTAATCTTGTGAAATTCTCTGATGGAGAAATTTTAGCGAAAGCCAAATTTAATTCCTCATTATTGATTGTTGACGCATAAAATGGTTTGTTCAACATGCCATTCTGATGTAATTGAATACCAGAAATGCCACTTTCAATGTTTTGAATATTGGTGATAACATCAAACCCGATCGGTGTAATGCAGTTTGTTTCGGTAATAAATACTTCTTTGACCATTTTTATTTTATTAAACCAACTTTACGTTTCCATTCCTCATAAAAAGGTGGATTGGTTAGCATTAAATCGCCATTTTTATCTAAAAAAACCTGAACAGTTTCTCCTGTACAAGCAATCTCGTTATTGGCATCATAAATAACATATCTATAAATCATTTTGGCAGCAGGCGTATCTACAATTGTAGTTTCTATTCGACCCACATCGCCATAACGTAAAGACAACTTGTGCTCGCAAGTTGATTTGACTATGGGTGTTGTAAATCCACTATCGAAAATATCGAGATATGAAAGCCCGTGTTGACGACCAAATGCTTCACGACCGTCTTCAAAATAAGTAATATAATAACCATGCCACACGATTCCTAAAGGATCTGTTTCATTAAATCTCACTCTAATTTCATGTGAAATTGTTAATTGAGAGGCTTCGTTAAACTGCTCTTTTCTTCTTATCATACTTCAATGCAATGGTTGTGGTAATTATGAAAAATAAAAATAATAAACTTATTTCTGGTAGAATATCTACAATAGAACCATGACGCAAAAGCACATCATAAAAGGCATTCAATCCCCAATTCATAGGAGAAGATTGCGCTATGAGTTGCATCATTTTTGGCATAGCAAAAACAGGAACCCAAATACCTCCTATTGCTGCCAATATAATAACAGAAGTGGCACCAAACGGTGCAGATTGTTCTTGTGTTTTAGCGATTGTTCCTAATAATATTCCGAAGCCAATAGCTCCAAATCCTGAAAATAGCGCTACTATACTCATCAAAAATAAGTTGCCTTCTACATTTAATGATGGCAAGCCAATGTGTGGAAATAAAAAAATTGCCACTAAAATCATCATGTAAAACTGAATCATACAAATAATTAAATACGTAATCGTTTTTCCAGCAATAACAATCACATTAGGAACTGGATTAGTTCTTAGCCGAACAAAAGTCCCTTGTGATTTTTCTTTTACAATATTGATAGACAATGGAATTACAATAAAAAAGATAGCAAACAAAGTCCAAGCTGGTACATTGTGTTGGACAGAATTTGGAATAATTTCTTCATTATTCACTTTTGGAACAATTTCTTTGAATGTGATAAAACTTTTTTGTTCGAAACTGGTTGTTTCTTCTCCTAATTGCGCTTGGAAAGTAGCATAAATCGATTTAGTTTCTATTTGAGAAATCATTTTGTCAATAGAACTCATGACAGCATTTTTGAAACTCATTTGCACCGCAGGATCAAAATACAATTTCACTTCTTTTTGATTGACAATTGTAGTCTTTTCAGCTTTAGCCAAAGTATCGGTCATTCCTAAACTAGCTGTTATTTTTTCAACATTTTGGTCGATTTTAGATTGCAAATCGACACTTAGTTTTTCTGGAATAATAATGGCTAATTGATATTTTCCTTTAAAAACGGCTTCTTTAGCCGATGATTCGGTTAGTTGTTCGTCATTTATTTTGGTAACAACCGTAAAAATATTGCTTTTTTGTAAATTATCGAAAACCGTTTTAGATACATTCCCGTTGTCGTTATCAACCAAAAGAATCGGGATTTTGGCATCGCTAACTGTTTTGAAAGTGCTGTCTTGAATTAAAGTTACTGTAATTATGAGCACCAATGGCATGATAAACAGAATGACAACGCCGCCTATATCTCTTTTTAAGAGTAGGAATTCTTTGTAAACCGACATGAACAATTTATATATCATCTCGCAATTCTTTACCGGTTAATGCAATAAAAACATCTTCCAAATTTCGAGCGTTTGCAGTGGAAGCAATCAAGTTATTTGGTGTTCCTTCTGCATAAATTTTTCCTCTATCGACAATAGCAATATCGGTACAAAAATCCTGTGCTTCGGATAAATGATGTGAAGTATATATTATAGTCGTCCCGTTTTTGTTGAGTTTTTTCAGATAATCGATAATCGCATTTTTAGATTGCACATCGACACCAACTGTTGGTTCGTCTAGAAAAAGCACTTTTGGATTGTGCAAAATTCCTGCGATGAGATTAATTCGGCGTTTCATTCCGCCAGAAAAAGTTTCTATTCGTTTGTCGGCAAATTTTAACAATCCTAAAAAATCAAGGCTTTCGATTACTTTTTCCTTTAAATCATTTCCTTTTAAACCATACATACTTCCAAAATATAGTAAGTTTTCCCTTGCGGTTAATGTTGGATATAATGCATATTCTTGAGGAACTACTCCAATTATTTTTTTTATCTCGCTAGAATTTTTTGCATACGACAAATCATCAATCGAAAAACTTCCTGATGTTGGTTTTACTAATCCGCAAAGCATGGATATTAGAGTTGTTTTCCCAGCTCCATTTGGTCCTAACAAACCAAAAATCTGACCTTCATATATAGAAAGTGTAAAGTCACTCAAAGAATACATTTCGGCATCTTTGTACTTTTTGGAGAGTTGGGTTATTTGGATAATGGGTTTCAAAATAATATTAGCTAATGGCTGCTTTTAATTTTTTAAAAAAAACTTCTTCTTTATTCGCAATATCTAATAGTTGATCGGCGATGGTATTGTAAACATCAGCTTGTGTGCTTCTGTTTTTGTATACTCTAGAGGCATTTACAGCAAAATCTCTCCATAAATCGCCAATTATTGTCATTTCTTGTGATAATTCTTTTAGTTTTTCATTTTCTAGAATTACAGCCGATTCTTGTAGAAAAGCAGCATAAATAAATCGAAAACCACCACCACCAGTGCCTATTTCTTCTTGCATTCTGACCATTTGAGCTAGATAATGGTTGGCTTTTTTGGTTCCGTGTTTTACTGGCCATTTTCTAATTCGACTGGCTACAAACTTTATTCCTCTAACACCAATAATGGGCGCAGGAGCTAACATATCTCGACAACTATTCTTAATACCTTTGATTATAGCACTTTTTAAATCGATAGTAGCAGGAATATGAATTGGGTAATACATTTGTCCTCTTGGCGCAAAAGCTCCTTTAGCAAAACGTACTTTATTTAGTTCTTGGTGTGTGAGTGTCGTCACAGTTTCCATTACTGGATCGCTGATGAGATAATCGGTTTCGGTTTTGCCGTAAACGACTAAATTATGAGCGTTGAAATGAAAACGATACTCGTCTGGGAAATAGGTTAAATTGTAAACGCCCACTTGCAATCCTGTAGGAATTTTATTTTTCAGATTTTCATCCAAAGCTTTTACAGCATTTGCTTCGCTAGAAAATTTTTGTCTTTTTATTTTTAATCCTAATCGTTTTGCTAATTTGTTGAAAATAGCGCCAGGCATTGGTCTATAACTTATTGCTGGGGCATAATTTACTTTTATAAATGGTAAATAAACAAAGAAAAGCCCTGATCCAATACCGAAAACCATAGGTTCACTAATATTCAAACCATTGTTTTTAAGCAAATTAGAAGCTACTCCGTTTTCGCAATGCGCAGATTGATGATGTGTGAAATTGATTTCCATTAATCTGTTTTAAAATTTCTTAATTCATGAACCGAAATATTAAAAGTTTCGGCATATTTCTGTAAAATAGTATCATTTAATTTAGCAAAAATGGTAGGCTTGAAATGTCTTTTTACTCGCCATTGCCACATACCAACATAACTAGACAGCACACCAATATCCATTTTAGAGAATTCCATAAAATAAACAATTGGACTTACTTCTCCATTTTTTACTTGTTCTTTTGCAGTAGCAATTCGTTCGTTTATTTCATCAATAGAATTAGAAAGCGCTATCGTTTTTGGTTCCCAACCTGTGCTTAAAGCCGTTGTATAGTTGCCTTTTTCATCTGTTGCATAAACCAATTCTTTCATGTTGCTTTTAGAAAGATTGCCTTTGTCTTGTGGAACTTCGTTTTCTTTCATAGCTTTCTATTGTTTTGAATGATTTTCTTGAATAAAAAGATTGATCTCTCCTTCTAAAAGTAATTCTTCATTATTGAAAGTTTGACAACTCATCGTACATAAACTATAATCGTCTGTTACGAATTTTGATACTAAAGTTGAAATTGTTTTGATTGTACTTCCAACCTCTGGAAGTTTATGAATTTTTAATGATTTTATTGCACTTATAAATCCAACCACATCTACGCCAGATTTGTCTTCATTATTTTCATCTACAAAATAATCTTTTGCAACAATTGAAGAACAGGTTTGAGCCGCATTTTCTATTAATCCAGCTTCTATAAAAGTATTGTTTTGAATAAATATATTATCGCTTTTTATTTCAAAAATGGTTTCAACTTTTTCTTCATCCATTATCAGAATCATATCAACCATTAAAAAAGGCTTACGATGAGGCAAATAGTTTTTTATGTCTATAGTTGTATCCATTTCTTATTGAAATTATTTGGCTAAAACCGTTTTCATTTGGCCAGTAGCGATTTCTACACCATTTAATTTTGTAACAATATCAACTAAAGTTATTCCTCCAAATTCTTGAAGAATAGAAACTGTTGTTTGAATTTCGTCATCTAATTTTGGCAATTCTTTTATCTCAATATCTTTAATTGAACCTATGTAACCTGTTGGCGCAGGTTCTTGTTTTAAATAAAATTGATATCCTGTGTGTAACGCTACTGATTGCGCCATATGTTCTACTAATCCAGCTTCCACGAAGCTTCCGTTATGATAAAAAATATTATCACTTTGTATTTTTAGTCCTGAAACTAAAGAGGTTTCGGTATAAGAGTACATTTTATCGACCATGACAAAAGGAAACTTTTGTGGCAACAAATTTTCTACAAACTCTTTTTCAAAAATAGCATTTGATGTTTCCATATTTTTCTAGCAAACAGTTAAATAAGCATACGCATAAGAAAAACGGCCACTTTCTGGTACTGATAAAAGAATTTTGTCTCCTTTTTTAAGTTTTCCAGAATTCATTAATTCATTTAATGCCAAATATATTGAAGCCGAACCGACGTTTCCTACTTGTGCAAGGTTCATAAACCATTTTTCGCTTGGAATAATCATTCCGTTTTCGGCGAAAGATTTTTTTAGCCCTTCGACAAAATAATGAGAAGAAACATGAGGCAAGAAATAATCTATTTGATCTGCTGAAACCTTGTTTTTATCCAACGCTTCTTTCATGCTTTGAGCTCCTTTTATTAAAATATTTTTGTCTAATAATTTCACATCTTGTTTGATAGAAAATATAGATTCATTAAGCCATTCCTCTGGATGGTAATCACTCCAAGGTTTTAATTCTCCATTTTCTAATTTATCTCCACCAGCATACATACAAGCTTCAAGCTCATAAGCGTAAGAGAAGGCTTCCATCCATTCTATTTTGAGTGAAATTTCACCTTTTGGTTCATTTTCTAACAAGAAAGCTGCTGCTCCGTCAGATAACATCCAACGTAAAAAATCTTTTTTGAACGCTACTATTGGTTGTTCTTCTAGGTGTTTTAAATTAACAACTTCTTGTTCGTATTTTTCAGATTTCATCCAAGTAGATACTTTTTCTGAACCTGTACAAACTGCATTTTTTGTGTTTCCTGATTTTACTGAAAGATATCCGAATTTTAATGAATTCATTCCCGCACAACAAACTCCCGTAGAAGAATTTAATTCGACTGATTTATTTTTTAACAATCCGTGAACCATTGCTGCGTGAGACGGCAAGAATACATCTGGTGTAGAAGTTCCGCAGGATAATAATTCCATATCTTGAGCTGTAAAACTTTGGTCGAACAATTCCGCTATTGCATTTTTTGTTAATTCAGCATTGCTGTGTGTGCTATTTCCATATTTATCTATAGCATAATAACGACTCACAATTTTATTGTTTCGTAAAATTATTCTTCTTGCTTTAGATGTTGCTTCATTTATAAGTCCCAAGTAGTTCTCCATCTCATCGTTTGAGATAGCTTGATTTGGTAAATATTTTCCAGATTTTGTTATGTAAACATCAAACATAGTATTGTTATTGTATTTTAAACGCCTTGATAATATGCTTTTTCTCTTCTAATTTTGTTAATCACAAAAGGATATGAAAAAACGTGCAAGATATATACAATTGGTGAGATTAACCATATTGCAAGCCATAAATAGATATTAAATATTTTTAGCCATGTTTTTCTTGATTGTTTTTTATTATTGATAAAATTTGCCCATTTATTAAAGATTTTATTAGCCGTTTTATCAACTTTAACTAAATAAGAACTTATTTTTACTGCATTATTTTCCAATAATTGAGTTTGAAGCTGATCAAAATTGTTGTTTTGAAGGTTTTTGTTGATTATTTCTCCAAATTTTGATGATTCAAAAATATCTTTTTCGGAAACTCCTGGCAAGGGAAAGATTCCTAAATATTTCTTTTTTACTCCAGAAAACATCCATTCTACAATAGTAATCACACTTATTAAGTTGCCCACTCTATCTACTAAAGCTACATTTCCTTTTAGTTGTGCATTATTATTATTTAATAAAACTTTAATCTTTTCTTGTGCCATAACCCACATATTTCGAGAACCACTGATAGTTACAACAGGTGTATTATTGAAAAGTATTTTGGCTTCCGAACTTTTTAAAAACGAGTTAATAGGAATAGATGGTGACAAATACCAAACTTGATAATGCAAAAGAATTAAATCGAATTTCTGATTTACTATTTCGGCAGGAATAGGTTTTAATTCTGTTGGAATTTGCAAAAAAGATTCTGGAAAAGCATTAAAAAAAGCTTCTTTATCCCAAGGAAATGGAAAAGGTTTTTCTAATTGAATTTCATGAAATACAACATTAATTTCTTCAGAATTTAATAATGGTTTTGCAATATTTCTAGCGATAGATTCTAATTGACCTGATTGCGAATAATAAATGACAAGAACATTTTTCATTTGAGTAATTGTTTAGCAACGCAAATTTAATTTAAAAAGTGGTAATATTCTAAATTGTATTTATTTCCTTAAAAGTTCTAGCTTTATCTGACCTTTTTACATTTATCCATTCTGGCCAAGTAGTTTTGTCTTCAGCATCATAAATTCGTAATTTCTGGTTTGCATCTTCTATTAGCAAATCATCTTTTGTACAATTAAGAATTCTTGCTGCAGTTTCTATTCCTGAATAGGTTGCTCCAGTTACTCCGTGAGACAATGTACTTGATCCGCAAAGGTATAGATTGTCTATTTCAGATTTATTTTTATATGTAAATGGACCTACTTGATTTAACGTTTTTTCGGTTCCGTATACATTTCCTCTTGTTGCATTTATATAAAACTGATTGGTTTTTGGTGTTCCTAATTCGACTTGAGCAATATTTTGTTTCGCATTTGGAATCATTTTTTCTATGCTATTCATAAATTTTTCGATGATTCGTTCTTTAAATTTCTGATATTCTGGACAATGATAATCATCCATTCCTTCAAATTCTTTAAAACTATCATAATCTACATAAGTAACAGCTTCAAAATTATAATATCTTCCGTTGAAACTTGTAGGATCTTTTAGCGTAGAACAACTAAAGAAAAGAGCCGGAAATTCGTCACCTGAAAGAATATCTCCTTTGGTTAATGTTTCAAAATGTTGATCTAGATTTTCGTCTTTAAACCTCCATATATTACCTGAATCTATTCCCAGTTTAGTTACATCCATATCTAATGTCAAAAAAAGAATTAATGATGTGACTGAATATTTAGTTTTTGTTAATTTTTTATTTAATTTTTTGCTAATATTTTCACTGCCAATTAATTTTAGAAATGTCACGGCAGGATCAGCATTAGACACTACATTTTTTGCTAAAACTTGGGTTCCATCTGCTAATTCAACTCCGAAAGCTGTATTGTTTTTTACTAAAATTTTAGAAACTGATTGTTGCGTTCTAACTAAGCCTCCATAACTTTTTATTTTGTTTGTCATTGCTTTTACAATACCGCCACCACCGCCCATGGGATAAAAACCTCCTTCTAGGTAATGGTTCATCGCAGAACAATGAACAGGAAAACTGGCTTTATTTGGAGGCAAACCGTGATCACCACACTGTGAGTTTAGTACTGCTTTTAGCATAGGATCTTTTATATGCCAATCGATAACTCTTTTTAAGGTAAATAGTGCAAATTTCCCAAAATGTTTTGTTCTAAATGGCACTGTTATATTTTGCCAAAACCCTTTTAAGGTTGGTATTAATTGTAGCTCTTCATTAACTTTTTTAATTAAATGAAGGTATTCCTTTATATTCTTTTCTTCTTTTGGAAATTGTTTAATAAGACTCGCTTCTAGATTTTTTGTCCCCGCAGGAAGATCAAATTTTTTATCATTAATAATACAATGGTCATAACCATTTTTATTCATTCTAAAAAAAACAAGGTCATTTGCAATTCCTAATCCTTTATACAATTCATTTGTTGAGTGACCTTCATCTACCAGGCCCATATAATGAACTCCTGGACTAAAACGTTGCCCTTTTATCGTAAAACTATGACTCCATCCTCCTGGTACATAATGTTGTTCTAGCACCAAAACTTTTTGTCCTGCTCTTGACAAACAAAGAGCTGTTGCTAATCCTCCCGCTCCAGAACCTATTATTATTGTATCAAATTCTTCCATAATATGTTTTGAAGTTTTATAAAAAATGTGTCTTTATTTTATTCTTTCAATTGGGTCCAAAAATCGAAATAATTAAACCATTGTAATGGATATTCTTTTAGCATCGATTCGAGACTTTGTGTATATTCTTTTAACAATGCTTTTTCGTTGCGGTGATTTACCTGTGCTTCTCTGGTATAAAGATGATAATGTAGGTTCTTTTCTTTCATTACATAGACAAAAACCACTGGGACTTTTAGTCTTGAGGCAATAAGAAATGGTCCTGCAGGGAATTTTGCCTCCTGTCCTAATAATTCTTCTGATAATGATTTTACTCCTTCAAAATATCTATCACCTGTAAAACAAACTAATTCGTTTCTAGCTAAAGCAGCATTTATCTCGAAAATATGAGATAAATCATCTTTTATTAAGATTAATTTAATACTTGATTTTTTCGAGATTTTTTCGAGATAATTCTTTATTGCAGAATGCTCTAAGTCGGTAGTTACAAGGTTAATTTGAAAATCGACATCTATTTCGCTAAAGAAATGTTCTGCTATTTCGAAGTTTCCAATATGTGCACTAATAAGTACACCTCCTTTTTTTTCTTCTAACAATTTTTTTAGTATTTCTACTCCATCAAACTCATAAGTGAATCTATTTTGCATTCCTGCAGAAATAGACACTTTATCGAGAATGGTTTGTCCAAAAGTATAATAACTCATGAAAACCATTCTTTTTGATTTGAAATAAGAATAACCTAATCGCTCTTTAAAATAATAAAAAATAGCCCGATTACTTTTCTTAAGAAAGAGAAAATAATAACAAGCTACAAAATAAAGAATAAAATATGCGGACTTGATTCCTGCTTTTTTTATAAAAAAAACAAAAATCTTATAGCCTAAGACTGTTCCCCTAGATTTTCCATCCCATTGAGCCATTTTATATTGCAGATTGCTAGACCTTTTAGACAGTTAGACTTCTTAGATTATTTAGATGTGAAAATCTAAGTATCTAAGAAGTCTAACTGTCTAAGAAATTTAAATTATACTTTAAGCTTAATTTTGTTTTCTATTAAATCATAAAAACTTTGAAAAGAAGCTATACCTACAAAATCTACTTCAACTAGTTTTACACCAAAATTAGATTCGACAGAGACTACCAAATCTACATAATCTAAACTATCTAACCCTAAAGTATCTTTTAGATTAGCTTCTGGTTGAATATCATCTTGATCTACTTCGAACTCATCGACCAAAAAATCATTTATTTTCTTTACTATTTCTTCTTTATTCATCACCCTTTTTAAACTTTTTTATAACTAATGCAGAATTTGTTCCTCCGAAACCGAAAGAATTCGACAAAAATATATCAATTTTTTTATTTAACGTTGTTTTAACTAAATTTAATTTTACTGCATCATCATCTGGATTCTCTAAATTGATGTTTGGTGCAATAAAATCGTTTTGCATCATGAGTATAGAATAAATGACTTCGCTTGCTCCTGCCATCCAACATTCGTGACCTGTCATCGATTTTGTTGAACTTACATAAGGATTACTTTCACCAAAAACTTCCAATATTGCTTTGGCTTCGTTTCCATCTCCAACTGGCGTTGATGTTGCGTGTGCATTGATATAGTCTATCTCGCTAGCTTTTACATTGGCTTCATCTAGCGCTCTTTGCATGGCAGTGGCTGGTCCTTCGACATTTGGTGTGGAAATGTGTCCTCCGTTTGATGAAAACCCATAACCTATTACTTCTGCAATAATATTTGCTCCTCGTTTTATTGCCGATTCGTAACTTTCTAAAATTAAAGTTGCACCTCCACCACTTGGCACTAATCCGTCACGAGAAGCGTCGAAAGGTCTTGATGCCTTGGTTGGTTCGTCTTGTCTTGGAGAAAAAACACCCAAACCATCAAAACTGCTCATCGCATATTTGTTTATTTCTTGTGCTCCTCCACAAATTATCATGTCTTGAAAACCACTTTTTATTAAAAAATAAGCCAATCCTATTGAATGTGATCCACTTGCACAAGCTGCACTAATAGTTAAGTTTATTCCTCTTAATTTGAAGATGGTAGAAAGGTTCATTGTTACGGTCGAATTCATCGATTTAAAAATCGCCCCAGAACCTATGAGTGAAGTGTCTTTTTTTTCACGAATCACATCGGTAGCTTCAATTATTGCTTTAGAAACACTATCGTTTCCGTACATAATTCCTACTTCATTGTTATCAAAAAAAGCATCGTCTATATTAGCATTTTTTAACGCTTCAATAGTTGCCATATAGGCATATTCTGTTTCTTCTCCAAGACTTATTCTCTGTCTTCGAGAAAGTAAATTTTTTAATTCTGGTTTGGGAACCATTCCTGTTAATGAAGATTGAAAACCAAATTCTTCACGTTCTGGATCGATAACAATTCCTGATTTACCTTCATATAATGAATTTTTTACCTCGTCTAATGAAGTTCCTATGCAGGAGTAAATTCCCATTCCGGTAATGACAACTCTTTTATTCATTATTTATATTATTTATTTAAGAATAAATTCCACCATTAATATTAATAACTTCTCCTGTTATATAACTTGATTTTCTTGATACTAGAAAACTTACTAAATCTGCTACTTCTTCCGCTTCTCCGAAACGGTTTGCTGGCACCATTTTTATAAGTTCTTTTTCGTCGAGATCACTTGTCATATCTGTTCTTATAAATCCTGGAGCTACAGCATTTACAGTAATATTTCTCTTTGCTACTTCTTGTGCCAATGCTTTTGTAGCAGCAACAACCGCTCCTTTTGCTGCAGAATAATTAGTTTGTCCTGGAGTTCCTTTTACACCTGAAACAGATACCATATTTACTATTCGTCCGTATTTGTTACGCAACATTTTTTGAATAAAAAAATTAGTTACATTAAAAAACCCATTCAAACTTGTATTTACAACACTTGTCCAATCTTCAGGAGTCATCCACATGAATAATCCATCTTTTGCAATTCCTGCATTATTCACAATCGCTTCAACAATAGCATTTGGATTTGCATCTTGCCATTGTGTCAATACATTTTTTACTTCTTCAAAATCAGCAACATCAAATTGAATTATTTCACCTGTTGCGCCTAATTGTTTTACTTCTTCCAAAGTTTTTTCGGCAGCAACCTTATTCGATTGATAATTTATAAGAATATGATAATCAGAATCCGCAGCTAATTTTTTGCAAATTTCATTCCCAATTCCTCTTGAACCTCCTGTTACTAAAGCACATTTCATACTAAATTGTTTTATTTTTTAAAAGGTTCTGCACTATCAAACCATTGATCTCCTAATACTTTCCCGTCTGGCTTAATAAAGCCATATTTCTTTTTGCTAATTACTCTTGCTAATCCGTTTACAAATCCTTTTTCATCGTCCTTAAACATCGCGAAAAGACCTGCTGTAATACCGTATTCGCAAGGAACAACTAATTTTCCAGTTTCATTAATAAAACCCCATTCTTTGTCTTTTACAGGCGCAAAACCGTCTGTGCTAAAAATTTCAGCATCATTATACACTGGTTCTACGACAAAAGCTCCCTTTGTATTGACATAACCCCATTTTTTACCAATTTGAACTGGTGCTAAATTTTTCACAAACGCCCTTGCTTTGTCAAATTTAGGTTCGATAATCCAATTTCCTTTTAAATCTATAAATCCTATTTTTTCGTTTTTCTTAGCGTAGGTTATGTCTTGCGCTAAGAAATCCCAAATTTTGTCAACACCTTCAATCGCTTTAAACTTTCCTGCAATTACTAATCCGAATGAAGTTCCATTTTTTGCCCAAGTAGTGTTTTTGTAATAATCACCTATTTCGTCATATATTATTTCGACAACAACTTTTCCTGTTTTGTCTATAATTCCCCAACGGTCATTATTTCTTACTCTGGCAAATCCGTTTTGAAAAGATTTTATAACATCATATTTTGGTTCTAGGATTACTAGCATTTTTGCATTAATTAATCCTGTTTTATCCCCTTGTTTTATGAATGCAACACCATCTTCAAAATCATATACTTTATCCGAAGTTGGAGATTTTTGTTCTTCTCCTTTTTTATTTATATAAAACCATTTTTTGTCTTTGGCAACTACACAATACCCATTATTAAAGTATTTAGCGTCATCAAAAGTAGCCGGAATAACCCATTCTCCTTTTGTGTTTATGAAACCCCATTTTTTATTATCCTCGGCAGCAGCCAATCCTTCTGAGAAATTTTTAGCTACTTTAAATTTTGGCTGAATGGCAAACTCTCCTGTTTTAGAAATATAACCAAACTTACCCTCTTTCCTTACTAATGACAACTCTTGAGCATTCGCAAACTGCATCATTAAAACCAAAAAAAATATTACTTTTTTCATAATTTATATAATTTTGAGTGAAACTTAAATACTAATGTATTAATTATTTATCAAATAGTCTTTTACGTTTTGTACAAAAGGATACATTACTTGATCTTGGGTAAACGTTGGGATTATTTTGCGAACATCATTGTATATTTTTCTAGTTACAGATGAAATAGCATCTTTTTGTTCTAAATAATCTATAGCCTGTACGATTGTAATTAATTCGATTGCTAAAACTTCAAATGAATTTTCAATAACTTTTGATGTAATAACAGCAGCATTTGTTCCCATACTTACAATATCCTGATTGTCATTGTTATTAGGAATACTATGGATATACATTGGATTAGAGAGCATTTGATTTTCGGCAGTTGTTGATGTTGCTGTAAATTGAACTCCTTGCATCCCAAAATTAAAACCTAAGGTTCCAAGATTTACAAATGGAGGAAGAATTTCATTTATCTTAGAATTTAATAAATAATTTAATTGTCGTTCTGCAAGCATTGTTAGCTTTGTAATAACAACTTTTAGTTTATCCATCTCAAGTGAAATATAATCTCCATGAAAATTACCTCCATGATAAACATGTTGATTTTTTACATCGATAATTGGATTGTCATTTGCAGAATTAAATTCATCTTCTAAAATTGATGCTACATTATTTATAGTTTCTAAAACTGGCCCTAAAATTTGTGGCACACAACGCAAAGAATAATATTCTTGTACTTTTTCTTTAAATACATCTTCGGTATTTTCTCCAGTATATAAATGGTCTTCTCTTTTTCTAATTAATGTACTGTCAGATAAGTTCTCTCTCATTCTTTGGGCTACTTCACGCTGCCCTTTATGACGTTTTGTATTATTTAATTCTGCCGAAAAATGATCATCATAAGCTTGTACAATTTCGTTTATTGCACAAGAAAACTTAAGCGACCAATCTAACAATTTATTAGCATTATGAACATTTACAACACCAATTCCTGTCATTACAGAAGTTCCGTTCATTAACGCCAAACCTTCTCTGATTTCGACCTGAATAGGCTTTAAGTTTTCTAATTCAAAAACTTCTGGCGTTGGCCTTCTTTCTCCTTTATAAAAAACCTCTCCTTCTCCAATAAGTACTAATGCTAAATGTGCTAATTGCACTAAATCTCCACTAGCACCAACACCACCGTGCTCAAAAATTAGAGGTGTAATATCTTTATTTATTAATTCCTTCATCAAATGAATTAATGATGGATGAACTCCAGAATTTCCTAAAGACAGTGTATTTAATCTTGCTAAAATTGCGGCTTTTACACAAAGTGGATTCAAAGGTTTTCCAGTTCCAGACGAGTGACTTCTAATCAAATTATACTGTAATTGAAGTCTATCTTCATCTTTTATACGGTATTGTGCCATAGGGCCAAAACCTGTATTTACTCCATAAATCACTTTATTTTCTGAAAATTCTTTAAGAAATTCAAAACTTTTATTTACCCTATCTAAAACAACATCGCTTATCTCAACTTTATTATTGTCAAAAATTATTGCCTCAAATTCTTTTAAACTTAAAAACTCATTAATCGTATTCATTTAACCCTTTTTATTTTACTAAATTAATTTTTTATTGAAATTAATGTTGTTAACTTTGAAGCTGCAAATATAGTGTAATAATCAGTAATATTTTAAATATGTTAAAGGAGTTTGTCGATGTTTTGGTAATTGGCGCTGGTCCGTCAGGATGTGTTTCGGCATCACATCTACATAATAACAACATTAAAGTAAAAGTTGTAGAGAAGACAAAATTCCCTAGAATAGTCGTTGGAGAGAGCTTAATACCTCGCGTTATGGATCATTTTGCAGAAGCAGGATTGTTCGAATCTCTAGACGCAATGAATTTTGAAAAAAAATTAGGCGCACGTTTTATTCGTGCAAATGAAATTTGTGTGTTTGATTTTAGTGATAAATATGGTGAGGGTTGGGATTGGACTTGGCAAGTACCAAGAGCTGATTTTGACAACACTATGGCTCAAGAAGTTATACGCAAAGGAATAGATTTAGAATTTGAAAGCGAAGTAATATCAGTTGATTTTGAAGGAAAAAATTCTATCACTGTTGTAAAAGATAAAGAGGGAATTTTCAAAGAGATTCACGCCAAGTTTATTATAGACTCTAGTGGATATGGAAGAGTTTTGCCGAGACTTCTCGACTTAGACACACCATCGAAATTAGACCCCCACTCTGCAATTTTTACACATGTAGTAGATGTAAATAGACCTGAAGGAGAAGAAGGAACTTTAATATCTTTTGATATTTTAGAAACAGAAGTTTGGTTATGGGTTATTCCTTTTTCTAATGGAAATACAAGTTTAGGTGTAGTTGGCCCAACAAATTTTATCAATTCTCTATCTAAAGACAATGATAAAATTGAAGCTTTAAATAATGCCATTAATATGTCAGATTACTACATCAAACGATTTGGAAATGTTGAGTTTGCTTTCGAACCTATTAAGTTAGAAAATTACTCTCGTTCTGTAAAAAGTATGTATGGAGATGGTTTTGCATTAACTGGAAACAGTTCTGAATTTTTAGACCCTGTTTTTTCTTCAGGCGTAGCTTTTGCTACTGAATCTGGAATGCTTGCCGCTAAATTATTTATTAAAGAATCACAAGGAATTACTGTAGATTGGGAAACTGAATTTACAGGATATATGCGTCGTGGAATTAGCGTTTTTACTACTTATGTAAAAGAATGGTATACTGGTAATTTACAAACTTTATTTTTCCATCAACCAGAAAATCCAGATGTGAAGCGTAAAATTTGTGCTGTTTTAGCTGGTTACGTTTGGGATGAAACCAATCCGTTTGTAAAAAAACACGATAATTTAATTAAGAATATGGCTTACATAATAAATAGCGAAAAAGAATTAGCAGAAAAAAACCTTAGTTAACACTAAGGTTTTTTTATATATAAAAATAAATCTAATCTCTTTTCTTGTAAATTTACCCCAACAAATTCAAAACTATATTAGGAAACAATCCCAAAGTAATATTTAAAATCATAGCTAGTATAGCAACAATTTGGTACATTACAGGAACTTTAGGTAAAATTTCTTCATTATCTTTTGCGTACATAGCAAGAATTATTTTAAAATAGTAACCCACACTAATTATAGAACTAATGATTGCTACTATAACTAAAACAATCCAACCAGTATTTACCAATTGATTCAATAAAAAGAATTTTGCAAAGAAACCTGACAAAATAGGAATCCCAGCCATAGATAATAAGGAAGCCGTTAATATTCCAGCTAATAATGGATTTGATTTCCCAAAACCATTGAAGCTATCAATAGTTTCGTTTTCTTTATCTTTAGTAACATACATTACAACTGCAAAAAAAGCAATTCCCGCAACTGAATAAGCCGAAGCATAATACAATAAGGTACTTGCAGCATTATTTGCTAATAAAAGTGTTGAAACCATAAAACCAGCATGTGATATACCAGAAAAGGCAAACATACGTTTAACATTATTTTGACGCAACGCCATAATATTTCCTAAAACCATTGATCCTATTGCTACACAAACAATAATGAGTTGGAAAGAATATGTTTGAATTGGTAAAAGAGACATTATTAACTTATATAATGTTGCCATAGCAACCACTTTAGCTAAACTACTCATAGTTGCAGTAGTTAGCGCTGGCGCACCTTCATAGACATCTGGCGCCCAGAAATGAAAGGGAACAGTTGCTATTTTAAACAACATCCCTATTAACAAAAATATAATTCCTATAAAATACCATTGTGGGTAATTTGTAGTATGTATTATTTGTGATATCGAATT
Source organism: Flavobacterium sp. (assembly GCF_046153165.1). Classification (GTDB taxonomy): domain Bacteria; phylum Bacteroidota; class Bacteroidia; order Flavobacteriales; family Flavobacteriaceae; genus Flavobacterium. The sequence continues at coordinate 42,411 of NZ_JBJXEN010000015.1, forward strand.
CAAATTAAAACTTCCTGTTGCCCCGTATATTAAACAGATTCCAAAAAGTATAATCCCTGAAGCAAATGAACCCATTAGGAAATATTTCATTCCAGCTTCATTACTTTTTAGATTTAATCTATTACTTGCCGCAAGTACATATAACGAAATAGATAAAACTTCTATTCCTAAAAAGAACATAGATAAATTTCCAAATGACACCATTGCCACTGCTCCTGCTAATAAAAATATTTTTATCCCAACATAATCAGAAATTTTAGTTATCTGATCCTTATAGAATTCATGACTAAGTGCTACTAAAAAAAGAGTAATTATAATAAATAAACTTGAAAATGCTACCGAAAATTTATCGACAACCATCATGTTATTAAAATAAGAACCTAGATGGTTATATTCGGAAATATTAAATCCTAAAATAGCTAAAAGCCCAATAATTGTTACAGGCACAATCACTTTTCTTGCATTAAAAATTTCTGCAAGTAAACTTACAATTCCTAATCCTGATATGTATATAAGAGTATTCATTCTTTATATTTCTTTTTATATTGAGAGGGATTTAAATCCTAATTCCTTAAATTTTTAAACTCTATTAATTTTAAAAACAATTTCTTGTAAAGCAGGTGTAACTAAATCTGTAATAGGTTTTGAAAATAATCCAAAAAACAACAAAACAACAATTATAACCACAAAAACTATCATTTCATTTACAGTTATTGTTTTAAATACTTTTGCATTAGCCTCTCCCAACATAACATGTTGGAACATTTTTAGCATATAAACTGCACCTAATATAATCGTTGTTCCTGCAATAATTGCAAACCAAATATTAGCACTATATAAACTGTATAACAAAGTAAATTCTCCAACAAAATTAAAAGTTCCAGGCAATGCAACCGAAGCCAACATGATAATCATAAACATCGAAGCAAACTTATTATCTTGAATTCTAATACCGCCCATTTCAGATATTTCTTGTGTATTGAAACGTCTTTCTATTACTTCGGCAGCAAAGAAAAGTCCAACAACTACAAATCCGTGAGCAATCATTTGCAAAACTGCACCACGCAAACCATCTAAAGTTAATGTGTAAGCTCCAGCAGCGATTAAACCAACGTGAGCAAGAGATGAATAAGCCAATAATTTTTTAATATTTCTTTGTTGCAAAGCCACAATCGAGCCATATACTACTCCTGCTACACTTAATCCAATAAGAATTGGCATATACATTTTTGCAGCAAAAGGCGCTATTGGTAATTGCCAGCGAATAACACTATACAATCCCATTTTTAGCATAATTCCTGAAAGCAACATCGTACCAACAGTTGGTGATTTTTGATACACATTTGCTTGCCAAGTATGAAAAGGGATAATTGGGATTTTGATAGCATAAGCCAAAAATAAGGCTAAGAATATCCAAAATTGTTCTTGATCGGTTAAATGTACAGCATACAAATCTCCAATCATTAAACTTCCTGCTTTTTGGAACAAATACATAAAAGCAACTAACATGAATAATGATCCTGCTAATGTATAAATGAAAAATTTGATTACTGCTTTTTTGCGTTCTTCAGCATCTCCATTACCCCAAACAAGAGCTATAAAATAAATTGGTATTAATGACAACTCCCAGAAAATATAATACAAGAAAGCATCGGCACTTAGAAATGTTCCTACCATTGCAAATGACATAAACAATACTAAGGCATAGAAATTTCTATTGTTTTTATATTGATTACCAAAAGAAGAAAAGATAATTATTGATGTTAAAACTGTCGTTAAAAGCAACATTGCTAAGGACAATCCATCAACTTTTAAAGCAATGTATAAGTTAGGATTTGAAATCCAATTGGCTTTAAAATCAGAACTGAGTCCGTGATTGTATTGATTTAATATAAATATTGATCCAACAATTGACGCTAAACTGAAAAATAAAGCCACCGTTTTAGCAAATTTATCTCCAGCAAAATAAGTTGCCACAGCACCGAATAATAAAAATATAAGTATAAATGATACGTTCATTGTGTGTAATTATTAAACTAAAAATAAATAAATTAAAATTGAAGAAATCCCTAATACAAAAGCAAAAAGATACAATCCTATGCTTCCATTTTGAATTAATTTTCCTTGATTTCCAATTTCGTTCGTTATTTTCCCTAAACCGAAAACAAATCCAGAAACTGCAGTTTCAATATATTTTCTGAAGAAATGGGATACTTTATATAATGGATTTACGATAACTGCATCATAAATTTCATCAACATAATATTTGTTGTATAAAACTTTAGTAACACCTGCAATTTCAGAATCTTCTGAAGGGACTTCGCTGTTTTTAATATATTTAAAATAAGCAAATCCAATTCCGACTAAAGCACCAACAGTAGCAACTGCCATCAACATATAAGCAGTTCCGTCTAAATGATGTTCTTCAATTCCAACTTTACCAAATAATGGTGCTAAATAATGATTTAACCAACTATTTCCTGGCAAATTAATTAGTCCTCCAATAGCTGCTAAAAACGCTAAAATTATTAATGGAATGGTAATTAAACTAGGACTTTCGTGTAAATGATGTTTTTGCGCATCCGTTCCTCTAAATTCTTTAAAGAATGTCAAATACATTAATCTAAACATATAAAATGCCGTCATGATTGATGCAATCGAACCAATAATCCAAAGAATCATATTTCCATGGAAAGCCGTCATTAAAATCTCATCTTTAGACCAGAAACCTGCAAAAGGAAAAATTCCTGCAATGGCTAATGTCGAAATCATCATCGTCCAAAATGTAATTGGCATGTATTTTTTTAAACCGCCCATTTTGCGCATATCTTGTTCTCCGTGCAAAGCATGAATTACCGAACCCGAACCTAAGAACAAACAAGCTTTGAAGAAAGCATGCGTAATAACATGGAAAACAGCCACTTCATAAGCACCAAGCCCCAATGCTAAAAACATTAAACCCAATTGTGAAACGGTAGAATAAGCCAATACTTTTTTAATGTCATTTTGAACCAATCCTATCGAAGCAGCTACAATTGCAGTAATTGCTCCAACAATTGCCATTATATCTTGAACATACGGTGCTAAATCGAATAAGAAATTCATTCTGGTTACCATAAATATCCCAGCCGTTACCATTGTCGCAGCGTGAATTAATGCCGAAACTGGAGTTGGTCCAGCCATCGCATCTGGCAACCAAGTATATAATGGGATTTGAGCTGATTTTCCACAAGCACCAATAAACAAACATAAAGCAGCCAATCCCAATAAAAATGGCATCGTATTAGTGCTAAAATTGATGTTTGTCAAATATACTTTTAATTGAATATAATCAAGAGTGTTAAATAAATATCCTAAAATAAAAATTCCAATCAACAGACCTAAATCACCAATTCTGTTCATGATGAAAGCTTTTTTTGCCGCATCATTATATTCTTGATTTTTGTACCAAAAACCAATTAATAAATAAGAACACAAACCAACACCTTCCCAACCAATGAACATGACTAATAAGTTACTTCCTATTACCAATGTAATCATGAAAAATACGAATAGATTCAGATACGCAAAAAACTTATGCATATTCTCATCATCATGCATATAAGAAATAGAATATAAATGAATTAATGTTCCAATTCCTGTAACAAATAACAACCAAAGAATAGACAATTGATCTAATAAAAATGAAAGGTTAACATTGAATTTCTCTAAAGAAATCCATTGAAACAAATCAATTTGAATTGGTTTTACATTCGATTGAATAAGTGCAAAGAAGTATGTAGTTGCGAAAAATGATATCAGAATCGATAATGTTCCTATAGCTCCTACAATGGTTTTTCCTGCTTTTTTCCCAAGAAAAACATTAAATAAGAATCCACAAAGTGGCGCTAATAATAATACTAAAGCTAAATTTTTTTCCATTAGTATTTATCCTTTTAAATTTTTTAAATTATCAATATCAATAGAACTTAAGTTTCTAAATATTGACACTAATATTGCTAATCCTACGGCAACTTCGGCAGCAGCAACAGCCATCGAGAAGAATACAAAAACTTGTCCTTGTGCATCTTGATGAAAAGTTGAAAACGCTACAAAAAGTAAATTAACCGCATTTAACATAATTTCGATAGACATAAACATAATGATGGCATTTCTTCTAAACAAAACACCAAAAATTCCGATACAGAACAAAATTACACACAAATAAATGTAATTTTCAATTCCTATTTCTACTAATATATTATTCATTTTATTGAATTGATTTTTCTTTTTTAGACAATAACACTACACCCATCATTGCTACTAACAATAATACAGAAGCAAATTCGAAAGGAACCATATACTCATTAAGTAACACTTTACCTAAAACTTTTATCGATTGAAAATCTTGACCAGAAGTTCTATACGTTTCCATTTTTGGCATTGCTTTAATGAAAACGGCTAACATCACAAAACAAACCAATCCAAAAGAAACAACTGCTGCCAGTTTTGTTGCTATTTTTTTATGAGGTTCGTCTTCTTTGTTTAAATTCATCAACATAATCGTAAATAAAAATAAAACCATTATCGCTCCAGAATAAACTATAATATGAACAATCGCTAAAAATTGTGCGTTAAATAATAAATAATGACCTGCTACGCTAAAGAAGCAAATTACCAAATAAATAGCACTATGAATAGGGTTTTTACTAATGATAGTTAAAAATGCAGTCGCCAATGTAATGGCTGACAAAAAGTAGAAAATAATTAATAATGTACTCATTAGTTAGCGTTTTTAAGTTGTGCATTTTGCATTGCGATATCTAAAGGCATAACCAGTTTGTCTTTTCCGAAGATAAAATCTTCTCTTTCGTAATTAGAAGGAACTAAAACTTTTGAAGTCGTTAGGTAAATTGCGTCTTTCGGACAAGCTTCTTCACACAAACCACAGAAAATACAACGTAACATGTTGATTTCATATATTTCTGCGTATTTTTCTTCACGGTATAAGTGTTTTTCAGAAGGTTTTCTCTCAGCAGCCTTCATTGTAATCGCTTCTGCAGGACAAGAAAGTGCGCATAAACCACAAGCAGTACAATTTTCACGACCTTGTTCATCACGTTTCAACATATGTTGTCCACGATAAACTGGACTCATCTCACGTACTTGTTCAGGATAATGAATAGTTACTTTTTTTCTAAAAAAGTGTTTAATTGTAATAAGTAATCCTTTTACAATCGCCACAAGATATAGGTTTTCTAAAAAAGTCATTTCCTTATTGGAAACTTGTTTTTTTCTACCTGATAATGATATATTTTGTATAGTCGTTGACATAAAATCTTTTATTTAAACAGTAAAAGGCAAACACCTGTAACCATTATATTTAGAATTGCTAATGGGATTAAAATCTTCCAACCCAAATGCATTAATTGATCGTATCTAAAACGTGGAATTGTCCAACGAACCCACATATAGAAGAAAATAAATCCACAAATTTTGATAAATAAAGCTAAGAAACCTAAAATATTGGCGGTATTTACTCCAACGTTTTCCACCATCCATTGCATTCCTGGATAATTGTATCCTCCAAAGAATAAAATAGCTAAAATAGCTGATGAGATAAACATATTTGCATATTCAGCAAACAAGTAAAATCCCATTTTCATTGATGAATATTCGGTATGATAACCGCCAATTAATTCCGATTCACATTCTGCTAAGTCGAAAGGCGTTCTGTTTGTTTCTGCAAAAGCACAAATTAAAAATATCAAGAAAGAAACTGGTTGATAAAATACATTCCAATTCATACCTGATTGTTGTGCCGATATTTCTTTCAAACTTAATGTTCCAGTCATCATTAATAAAGCAATCATAGATAATCCCATGGCAACTTCATAAGAAACCATTTGTGATGCTGCACGAACCGCTCCCATTAAAGAAAACTTATTATTTGATGCCCAACCACCAATCATGATACCATAAACCCCAACAGAAACTACTGCAAATATGTATAATAATGCATTGTCAATATCGGTAGCTTGTAATAAAATATCTCTTCCAAAAAGGTGTAATTTATCACCCCAAGGAATTACAGCACTAGTCATTAAAGCAGTACTCATAGCAATAGCTGGCCCTACAACGAATAAAAATTTATTAGGTGTATTAGGTTCAAATTCTTCTTTCGAAAATAATTTTAATCCGTCAGCAAGTGGTTGTAATAATCCGCCCCAACCGGCACGATTTGGTCCAACCCTATCTTGAAGAAATGCCGCAACTTTACGTTCTGCCCAAGTAGAATACATCGCCATAAGCATTGTTAAAGCAAAAACTGCAACAATCACAACACTTTTTTCTATTATAAATGCACTATCCATTTTTCTTTGAATCTATAAGGTTGCCATCAATTTTTTCGTTGTAATCAATCTCAGACATACTGATTTTTTTATGATCTTCTTCTCTGCCTTCTAATATTAATTTTTCAGTAGCAATTTCAACTTTTTCTAATTTCTGAGTATAATTATTTTGATTAATTACCGAATCTTTCTCGAATTCACGAGGCCCTTCAATAGTCCAATCATTAACATCTTTATGATCAAAACGACATCCGTTACAGATGAACTCTTCTACTTCATGATATTCGTCTTTACGACCTGTTACTCGTTGAATTTCTCCACCAAACATCCAAACAGTTGTTTTTCCGCAACATCCTGGAGTTGTACATTCTCTGTGTGCATTGTAAGGTTTATTGAACCAAACTCTCGATTTGAATCGGAAAGTTTTATCGGTCAAAGCCCCAACAGGACAAACATCGATCATATTTCCAGAAAATTCATTATCAATCGCTTTTGAAATACACGTTGAGATATTAGCATGATCACCACGATCCATAACACCATGCACTCTATTGTCTGTCAACTGATCTGCTACTTGAACACATCTTTGACATAAAATACAACGATTCATGTGTAATTGAATATTTGGACCAATATCTTCTGGCTCAAAAGTTCTTTTTTCTTCAATAAAACGAGATTTTGGATTTCCGTGTTCGAAGCTTAAATTCTGCAAATCACATTCTCCAGCTTGATCACAAACTGGACAATCTAACGGATGGTTAATCAACAAAAATTCTGTTACCGATTTTCTTGCTTCTTGTACTCTTGGAGAAGCTTTACTCGCTATTTCCATTCCGTCTTGACAACCCGTTACACAAGATGCCATCAATTTAGGCATTGGTCTTGGATCTGCTTCGCTACCTTTAGTTACATCAACTAAACAACAACGACATTTACCGCCACTACCTTTTAGTTTTGAATAATAACACATGGCTGGCGGCACTAATTCTCCACCAATCATACGCGCAGCTTGCAGGATTGTTGTTCCTGGTTCTACTTCTATACTTTGTCCGTCTATTGTTACTTTCATTCTATCTTTGTTTGGGAATTTAAAGTTTGTAAATATCAACCTTTAAACATATAACTTTTAATCGCCTACTTTTTATTTAAGAAATAATCATTATATAATTTGATTACCTCTTTAATTTGATATAATTTATAATAATTATTTGAATCCATCCATTTTTGATATAATTCTGGAAAATCCTTAATTTGTTCACCTAATGTTTTTCTTGTATCAAAAACTCCAAATTTTAACAAAATATTATCTTTCAAAACAAACTCATGAAATCCAGAATTTGGACCTCCGCTATATTTATCTTCTTGATACAATTTAAAATACGATAATTTTCCTTTTATAACTTCGTGATAAAAATAACTATAATTATCTTGCTCAAAACTTACAAATTTAAAATCTCCCGATTTTGTGTTTTTAATTAAAAAAGAAGCTAAATCTTTTGGTTTAAAAACAATTTTTTCATTTTTATTATTTAGTATTTTTACTTTGCTTCTAACAGAAACTGCTTTAAATATTGTATTATCAAAAAGGTTTGTTTCAACAAAAAACTTACAATTGATTGTATCATTTGAACTTGTCACCACATATCCATTAAAATTTTGGCTATAAATATTTTTAGAAAAAAAGATTAAAATAATTAAAATAATTTTTTTCATGATTCTTTGAATTACACTATTACTTTTCCTATCAAATGCTTCACTTTCTCAAATGGCTCATTCACAAAATGGTCTCTATTTTTTATTTTTTCTGGAAAACGAACATGGTATTCAAACTCGTCTCTAAAATGACGAATCGCTGCGGCTACTGGCCAAGCTGCTGCATCACCTAAAGGACAAATCGTGTTTCCTTCAATTTTACTTTGAATACTCAATAGTAAATCGATATCTTCTTCACGACCGTGACCGTTTTCTATCCTATGTAATATTTTTTCCATCCAGCCTGTTCCTTCGCGACAAGGTGTACATTGACCGCAAGACTCATGATGGTAAAAACGAGAGAAATTCCATGTATTACGAACAATACATGCCGTATCATCATATACAATAAATCCGCCTGAACCTAACATAGATCCTGTAGCAAAACCTCCGTCTGATAAAGATTCGTAAGACATTAATCTATCTTCGTTATTGGCTGTTTTGTATATTAAATGTACTGGTAAAACAGGTACTGAACTTCCTCCAGGCACTAATGCTTTTAGAGGTCTGTCTGAACTCATTCCGCCTAAATATTCATCCGAATTCATGAATTCGTAAACGCTTAACCCCATTTCTATTTCGTAAACTCCTGGATTTTTGATATTTCCTGATGCTGAAATTAATTTGGTTCCTGTAGAACGACCTATTCCTATTTCGGCATAAGCTGCACCTGAATTATTTACAATCCATGGCACTGCGGAAATTGTTTCTACATTGTTTACAACCGTTGGATTTCCCCAAAGTCCAGAAACTGCAGGAAATGGTGGTTTGATACGAGGATTTCCTCTTTTCCCTTCCAACGATTCGATTAATGCGGTTTCTTCACCACAAATATAGGCACCACCACCAATTTGAACATATAAATCCAAATCGTAACCAGTTCCTAATATATTTTTACCCAACCAACCAGCAGCTTTTGCTTCGGCGATGGCTCTTTCTAAAATTTTGTAAACCCACATATATTCTCCACGAATATAAATGTAAGATAGGTTTGCACCTAAAGCATAACTAGAAGTAATCATTCCTTCGATTAATAAATGAGGAATAAATTCCATCAAATATCGGTCTTTGAATGTTCCTGGCTCTGACTCATCAGCATTACAAACCAAATGACGTGGTTTTCCCGATTTTTTATCGATAAAACTCCATTTCATTCCTGCTGGAAAACCTGCTCCTCCACGACCACGAATTCCAGAAGTTTTTACCTCTTCGACTACTTCGTCTGGTGTTAACGTTTTTAGTGCTTTTTCTACCGATGCATAACCGCCTTCTTTGCGGTATACTTCGTAAGTTCTAATTCCTGGAACGTTTATTTTGTCTAATAATATTTTTTTTGACATCTTATTTATCGTGTAATATTATTTTATTGTCTTTACAATCTGCAATTAACTGATCTATTTTTGCTTCCGTTAGGTGTTCTTGGTAAAAATCACCTAGTTGCATCATTGGAGCATAACCACAGGCTCCAAGGCATTCTACACCACGAACTTCAAATAGTCCATCAGTAGTTGGCTCTCCCACTTTTACACCTAATTTATCACATGTGTAATCCATTAAATTTTCGGTTCCGTTCAAACAACAAGGTGAAGTATGACAAAATTCGAACATGTATTTACCTATAGGTCTTTGGTTAAACATTGTATAAAATGTAACTACCTCATACACTTCAATAGGTTTGATATACAAAATTTCAGCTACTTTGTCTTGCAATTCAATACTCAACCAATTGTCATGAGCATCTTGCACTTCATGCAAAACAGGCAATAATGCCGATTTTCTTTTATCTTCTGGATAATGACTGCACAATTCATTGATACGCGTCATCAAAGCTTCCGTGATATTGATATTTTGTTTGATCTGTGTTTTTTCCATAATTATTAAGCGTCTAATTCGCCCGCAATTACATTAAGGCTTGATAATATTACGATAGCATCCGATAATAATGCTCCTTTAATCATTTCTGGATATGCTTGATAGTATATAAAACAAGGACGACGGAAATGCAATCTGTACGGTGTACGACTTCCATCGGTAGTTAAATAAAAACCTAATTCTCCGTTTCCTCCTTCTACAGCGTGATAAATTTCAGCTACTGGAACAGGAACTTCTCCCATTACAATTTTGAAGTGATAAATTAATGATTCCATATTGTTATACACATCTTCTTTTGGAGGAAGGTAATAATCTGGAACTTCTGCATGGTACACATTTCCTTCTGGCATTTTAGCTAATGCTTGACGAATGATGCTTAAACTTTCCCAAACTTCGGCATTACGAACACAAAAACGGTCATACGTATCACCTGATTTTCCTACAGGAATTATAAACTCAAAATCTTCGTAAGAAGAATAAGGTTCAGCAACACGAACATCATAATCGATACCCGCAGCACGTAAATTTGGACCTGTAAAACCGTAAGCCATAGCTTGTTCGGCAGTAATAGGTCCTACATTTACCGTTCTGTCAATAAAAATTCTATTTCTTTCAAAAAGATTTTCAAATTCTTTCCAACAAGCAGGAAATTCTTCTAAGAAAGTGTTTAATAATTCGAAAGCTTTTGGTGACCAATCTCTTTCGAAACCGCCAATTCTTCCCATATTTGTTGTTAAACGAGCACCACAAATTTCTTCGTAGATTTCGTAAATTTTCTCTCTAAATTGGAATACGTATAAAAACCCGGTATAGGCTCCAGTATCGACACCTAAAATCGAATTACATATAATGTGATCCGTTATACGCGCTAATTCCATTACAATAACTCTTAAATATTGTGCGCGCTTAGGCACTTCAATATCTAATAATTTTTCTAATGTCATCCACCAAGCCATATTATTGATAGGCGAAGAACAATAGTTCATTCTGTCTGTCAACGGAGTGATTTGGTAAAAAGGACGATTTTCGGCAATTTTTTCGAACGCACGATGAATATAACCAATGGTTGGTTCGGCATCAACTATACGTTCACCATCCATCAACAAGATATTTTGAAAAATACCGTGAGTGGCTGGGTGAGTAGGTCCTAAATTCAAGATCGAAAGTTCACTTCCGTCTTCATTTAGTTTCTCTTTAATTATTTTAGCATAGCGATGCTCTGGTGGTAATAATAGTTCTGACATTTTATAATGTTGAATTATTTATTTTTATGAATTTGATGGTGTTCTACCAAAAAATCTGTCGTCTTTGTCTGTTCTTCCTGAATCTTCCATTGGAAATTCTTTTCTCATCGGAAAAGATACCATTTCGTCCATATTCAAGATTCTTTTTAATTGTGGATGACCTATGAAATTGATTCCGTAGAAATCATAGGTTTCACGTTCCATCCAATTGGCACACAAGAAAATATTTGAAATTGTTTTTATTTCAGGTATTTCTCCATTGATAAAACTTTTGATTCTGATTCTTTTATTTTCAATCCAATTGTGCAAATGATATACTACAGCAAACTGCTCGTTTACATCGTTATCTGGATAATGAATGCCGCACAAATCGGTTAAAAAGTGAAAATTTAAAGATTCTTCATTCTTCAAAAATAAAATCACTGAAGTCATTTTATCAGATGCTACTTCGAAAGTAAAAATGTCTTTTTCTTGACGAAAATGCATGACGCTCTCTCCGAAAGTTGCTGTTAATTTATCTTGAATTTGGGTGTTTTCTAAAGCCATGTTCTTATTTAATGTTATAAGATGCTAATAGTTCTTGATATTCTGGCGAGCTACGACGACGAACAGATTCAGACTTAACCAATTCTTGTAAACGCATTACGCCATCTACAATTTGTTCTGGTCTTGGTGGACAACCTGGCACATAAACATCTACTGGGATTACTTTGTCTATTCCTTGTAAAACAGAATAGGTATCGAAAATTCCTCCCGAAGATGCACAAGCTCCAACTGCGATTACCCAACGAGGTTCTGCCATTTGTTCGTAAACTTGACGTAAAATAGGCGCCATTTTTTTTGAAATGGTTCCCATAACCATTAGCATGTCTGCTTGGCGAGGAGAGAAACTTACTCTTTCTGAACCAAAACGCGCTAAATCGTAATGAGAAGCCATAGTAGCCATAAACTCGATTCCGCAACAAGAAGTTGCAAAAGGCAATGGCCACATAGAATTGGCACGAGCTAATCCTACAACATCATTTAATTTTGTTGCAAAAAAACCTTCACCAGTTACTCCTTCTGGAGCTTCTACAATATTTATATTTGAACTCATTTTTTATTATTTTGAATTATAAATGATAAATCATTTAAAATAAAATTAATCCCACTCAAGGGCTTTCTTTTTAATAATATAGAAAAAACCTACCAACAATAATGACATAAAAATTACCATCTTAACCATGCCTTCCATTCCTAATTCTTGAAAATTGATTGCCCAAGGATATAAAAATATCACCTCAACATCAAAAAGCACAAATAAAATAGCAACCAAAAAATATTTTACAGAAAAAGGAATACGAGCGTTTCCAATAGATTCGATACCACTTTCAAAGTTTTTATCTTTATTTACAGATGATCTTTTTGGACCTAAAAAACTTGATCCAATTATAGTTAATACCACAAATCCGACAGCAAGTCCCATTTGCATAAATATTGGTAAATAATCTAATTGATTTGATTGCATTGTTTACAAATTAGTTTTTATCATTTACAAAGATACATGGCTGGAATTAAATCGCAACCAAAAATGGCAATTTCAACTAAAAAAAATCATATTATCTAGTTATTTTTATTGTTTCTAAATAACAACGTGTTAAACATTAAATTTTTATTTGATTTTGAAGAAAAAGAATGAATTAAAATCAATAAAAAACTCAAAATCCAAACAATTAGATTTATTTAAGAAAATCTTTAAAATAAATACAATATAGTCTAAAAAATTAACAAAAATGGTACTAATTTTGATATAGTTTTAATGAAATTTTAACCATCTATTTACTCTTAATTTTTTAATCCAAATGAAAACGAAAAATTTTGTTTATTTGTTTATTGCAGTTCTTATTTTTCAAGCTTGTGGCAGAAAATCAGCCGCCGATTTTAATTCAGATTTTTCATTATTTAAGGGTATAATTTCAAACTTTACTGGAGGTATTGTCTCGGCGCAATCCGACATTCGAGTTGTACTTGCTTTTGATAAAAAAGATTGGGTTAAAGATCAGGTTTTAGACAATGATTTATTTGATATTTCTCCAAGCATAAATGGAAAAGTAGTGGCGTTATCTAGCAACACTATTGCTTTTATTCCTGAAAAAAAACTAGATCCAGATACAGAATATCAAGTCACGTTGAAAGTCGACAAAATCTTAACGACTGTCAAAAAAGAATTAGCAGATTTCAATTTTACTGTAAAAACGCTAAAACAAGATTTTCTTGTCACCACACAAGATATTCAATCATATAGCAAAGATTATCAATACCTAAACTGTACACTAAAAACAGCCGATAATATTGATTTTGAAACTGCTCAAAAATTAGTAACTGCTGAACAAAGTGGAAAAAATGTCGCTGTAAAATTCATCAAATCTACAAGTACATCTACTGAATTCAAATTTATTATTGATAGTATTCAACGCTCAGACAACGATAGTAATCTCGAGATTTTATACGATGGAAATGATTTTGACATAGATCAAAAAGGCAAAATTGACTATACTATTATTGGAAAAGACAACTTCAAAGTGGTCAATGTTTCTATTCCAGAAGGTGACAATCAAACCTTGTTAATCAATTTTTCTGATGCTTTACAAAAAGGACAAGATTTTAAAGGATTGGTATCTATTCAAAATACAAAAAATTTAAAATTTAGCACACAAGGCAATTTATTGAAGGTGTTTTTCAACAACGAAGTCGAAAAAGCACCAATAAAACCAGTTGTTACGGAAGCAATTGTTGAAGCGGTAGATTCTGCTGCTGTTGCTGTCGATTCGGCTGCAGTTGCAGTTGACGAAGCTGTCGAATATGTAGAACCAATCGAAGAAACGACAACTCCAGAACAAATACTATCTGGGAATGTTTTAGTAGAAGTTTTTCAAGGAATTGAAAGTGAGAATGGTTATAAAATGAAACAAAATTTCTCAACAACCGTTTCGTTCGACCAAATAAAACCAAATGTAAAGTTCACTAAAAACGGAACTATTCTGCCAAGTTCTAACAATTTAAAACTAAACTTTGAAGCCGTAAACTTAAGTGCTGTCGATGTTAAAGTGTATAAAATATATAAAAACAACATTCTTCAGTTTTTGCAATATAATGATTTAAATGGCGCGCAAAATCTAAAAAAAGTAGCACAACCAATTGCTAAAAGCACCATAAATCTGAAGGAAAACAAATTGGTGAATTTTGCAGAATGGAACACTTTTGCACTCGATTTATCAAAAATTATCACACCCGAACCAGGTGCAATATATCGTGTCGAATTTTCATTCAAAAAGAAATACTCTCTTTACAAATGTGATGGTTCAACTGACGAAGAAGAAGCTACTGAAGAGGAAGAAACTGATGAAAACGATGTGAATTATAGCGGAAACAGCTATGATGACTATTATTATGAAGATTATGATTGGCGAGAAAGCGAAGATGCTTGTTCGCAATCTTACTTTTATAATACAACAATAGGAACCAATATTTTAGCTTCCGATTTAGGAGTAATTGCAAAACGTGGCGAAAACAAGTCCTATTTATTTGCTGTAAATAATATTGTGACTACTGAACCAGTTTCGAATGCAAGAGTTGAATTATACAATTTTCAGCAGCAAAAACTAGCCACCGAAGCCACAAATAGCGAAGGAATTGCAAAATTTGAATTGGATAAATTCGCTTATTTTGCCATCGTTACTCTTGGAGACCAATCTACTTATGTAAAACTAGATGACGGAAATTCACTTTCGGTTAGTAATTTCGATGTCGCTGGAGAAGCTTTGCAAAAAGGCTTGAAAGGTTTTATATATGGAGAACGTGGCGTTTGGCGTCCTGGTGATAATTTGTACTTGTCCTTTATTTTTAATGATGCCGCGAATAAAATTCCAAATGCGCATCCAATAAAATTCAGACTTTCTGATCCTAACGGAAAAACAACGTATCAAACGATTCAGAAATCGAACGAACTCAATCATTATAGTTTTATAGTTCCTACCGATGCCGATGCGCCAACAGGAAGTTGGGAAGCGATGGTTAGCGTAGGTGGTGCAAAATTTTATAAAAACATTAAAATTGAAACCATCAAACCCAATCGTTTAAAAATTAAAAATGTTTTCAAAAACGCAGTACTTTCTTCTTCTTATCCAAACACCAGTAATTTGCAAGTCAATTGGCTTCATGGTGCTGTGGCAAAAGATTTAAAGGTAGAAATGCAAGCCAAATTTTCACAAGATGTTACTAGTTTCAAAGGTTATGAGAAATATGATTTTGATGATGAAGTTCGTCAATTTAATACCGAAGAAATTAATGTTTTTTCAGGAAAAGTAGATGCAAACGGAAGAGCATCAGTCACTATCGATCCTAAACTACAAGGTCAAGCACCCGGAATGTTACGAGCTGCTTTTATGACCAAAGTGTATGAGGAAGGTGGCGATTTTAGTACAGATGTGATGGCAACAACCTATTCTCCTTACAAAACGTATGTAGGATTAAAATTGCCTGAATTAACAA
>NZ_JBJXEN010000029.1:0-4486 GCF_046153165.1 Flavobacterium sp.
ATTTCTTTGTTTATTAAAACAGAAAAAATCGAGAAAGCTGATTTTCCTAGAATAATTGCCGCTGCTTTTTTTGGTGTAGCACTTAATATGCTTACTTTTTTTAAAGGTTTAAGTTACACCTCTCCTATTATGGGAGCCGTAATCATGGTTACAACGCCTATGATTGTCCTTATTTTGTCAGCCATTTTGATAAAAGAAAGAATGAAAACCAGAAAAATTCTAGGCATCATCTTAGGATTAGCAGGAACATTATTTCTTATTTTGTATGGGAAATCGATGAATAATGCGCCAAAAGCAGGCTTGGGAAATCTATTGGTTTTTATCAACGCTGTTTCCTACGGATTTTACCTTATTATTGTTAAAAAACTAATGGACAAATACAATGCTTTTTCTTTTGTGAAATGGATTTATTTATTTGGATTTCTAATGGTTTTACCTTTCGGATATACTGAATTTCAAGCTGTAAATTGGTCTGTTCTTCCAGTCGATATTTTTTGGAAAATAGGTTTTGTCGTTTTATTTTCGACATTTTTAACGTATTTATTGAATTTACTTTCTATGAAAGAACTAAAACCTACAACAGTAGCTGTTTTCATTTATTTACAACCTTTATTTGCGACTATTTTTGCTATTGGATTAGGAAAAGACGAATTGAATGTGATAAAAATCGGGTCTGCTCTATTGATTTTTTCGGGTGTTTATTTAGTTACACAGAAGAAATCCTAAATCCTAAATCCTAAATCCTAAATTTTCAATACATTTGTAGCTATTACAATTTTATATATGATACAATCCATGACTGGTTTTGGGAAAGCTTCTTTGCAATTACCAACCAAAAAAATAACAGTTGAAGTAAAATCTTTAAACAGCAAAGGTTTAGATTTAAATACAAGAATGCCATCCGTTTACCGTGAGATGGAATTGGGTTTACGCAACCAAATCGCACAACAATTAGAACGAGGAAAAATCGATTTTTCATTGTTTATTGAAGTGACTGGTGAGGAAACATCGACCAAAGTAAATGCGCCAATTGTAAAAGCGTACATCAGCCAAATGCGCGCTATTTTAGCTAATGCTGATGAAACCGAACTGATGAAAATGGCAGTTAGAATGCCAGATGCATTAAAAACAGAACGTGACGAAATAGACGAAAATGAATGGGCAGAAATTCAGAAAGTAATCGTTGAAGCATTAAATAATATTCAGAACTTTCGCCAAGCGGAAGGACTTTCGTTAGAAAAAGAATTTTCGTTACGAATAGCAAATATTCGTCAGTATTTAAGTGATGCTATTGCATTAGATCCAGAGAGAATTCAGAACATTAAAGACAAATTGCAAACCGCCATTACAGAACTAAAAGTAAATGTCGACGAAAATAGATTCGAGCAAGAACTCATTTATTATCTAGAAAAACTAGATGTGACTGAAGAACGAGTTCGTCTAAACAACCATTTAGATTATTTTTTAGAAACTATTACTGGAAGCGAAGCTAATGGTAGAAAATTAGGATTCATTACCCAAGAAATGGGACGAGAAATAAACACACTTGGTTCAAAATCCAATCATGCTGGAATGCAAAAACTGGTGGTAATGATGAAAGATGAGTTGGAGAAAATTAAAGAACAGGTTTTGAATGTTCTTTAGACAAATAGATAAAAGATTTTTATTTATATGAACTCTATTTTAATTGATGCCAAAAACTTACTTTACGATCTATGCGGTTTTGAATTATCAAATATTGAAATCGAAAAAGAAAGTGCAGAATACGCTGCACATCGATTTGAGATTAATAATCTAAAAATCTTGTTTCGTCAAGCAAAAATTACGCCAACCAAAGTTGGTCAATTTGTAACTTTATGGAAACGGACAAAAGAAAAAGATCCAATTGAACCTTTCGAAATCACTGATAATATTGATTTATTTGTAATAACGGTAAAAACAGAAAAACGATTTGGTCAGTTTGTATTTCCTAAATCTGTTTTAATAGAAAAAGGTATTGTTTCAGACAAAAAAGAAGGCAAGAGAGCTATTCGAGTTTATCCTCCTTGGGACAAAACAGAAAACAAACAATCTCAAAAAACACAAAAATGGCAATTGTCTTATTTTTTAGAAATCCCTTTTGACAAAACAATAAATATTAATCAAGCTAAAACACTTTATTTTCAATAGAAAGTAAATAAAAATATCACAATGAACAAAGGAAAATTACTCGTATTCTCAGCGCCATCAGGATCTGGAAAAACAACCATAGTCAGACATTTATTAGCTAAAGAAGAATTAAATTTAGAATTCTCGATTTCGTGTACAACTCGTGAACCAAGAGGTGAAGAAGTGGATGGAAAAGATTACTATTTTATTTCATTAGAAGATTTCAAAAAACACATCAAAGCAGAAGATTTTATTGAATGGGAAGAAGTATATCGTGATAATTTTTATGGTACTTTAAAAAGTGAAGTCGAACGCATTTGGGCAAAAGGAAAAAATGTAATTTTTGATATCGATGTAGCCGGTGGCTTGCGCATTAAATCAAAATTTAAACAAGAAACATTAGCTGTTTTTGTAAAACCACCAAGTGTTGACGAGCTTAAAAGAAGACTAAAAGAACGCTCGACAGAAAGTGACGATAAAATAAATATGCGTATTGCAAAAGCACATGTCGAACTAGCAACTGCGCCACAATTTGATGAAATTATAAAAAATTACGATTTAGATGTAGCTAAAGAAGAAGCCTATCAACTAGTAAAAAACTTTCTAAAAGATGAATAAATTATTCCTTTTTGCATTAGCCTTTCTACTATTCTCCTGCAATGACAAAAAAATATTTTTGCCTCTAGCAGACACCACCATAGTTTCGGATGTAAAAGATCATTCTCCAGTTTATATATTCTTTAAAACCGACAAAAAAGATACAATAGCAGAAGTAAATAGAAAAAATACAATTAGTACTACAAACTGGATTTTTAATATTGATAAACGCTTACCTCTCAAATTAATCATTCCAGAAATAATTAAACTACAAGAAAAAAAGAATAGCAGTGCCCACAAAAATGAAGAAAGTGAAAATTATTTTTCTTACAGTAACAATATAAAAAAGAGTTTAGCTTTTTTACCATTCACAAACACGCATTATTACTTCGATAAAAAACCTAAATCTGGTGTCATTATTTTTTTTAATAAAAAAAATGAGCTTTTTATAAACAAAGTTTTTGTGAAAAAATCAGAATTAGAAAAACAACTTAGCACTTTAATTGGTACAAATTATATTCTATGTTTTGACAGAAATTGCAGTTATGAAAGTTATATTCAAAATAAAATTTTAATAGAAAAACTTAAAAAATCAAACATTAGCAATGAAGAATTTATTTTTTAAATAATCTCATCAATCTATTTTTCAAAGTGTTTATATCCCAAAAACGATAAATTATAACATTTGTTCATTGATTTGTCATATTTGTTTTTGTAAATTTGCATCGATTTAAAAAACCATCAAAATGAAACCAGATTTATTCCAATCTCCTGATTATTACTTATTAGATGACTTATTGTCTGAAGAACATAAATTAGTCCGTGATGCTGCACGTGCATGGGTTAAGAAAGAAGTATCTCCAATTATTGAAGATTTTGCACAAAGAGCAGAATTTCCTAAACAAATTGTAAAAGGTTTAGGTGAAATTGGTGGTTTCGGTCCTTATATTCCTGTAGAATATGGAGGAGCTGGATTAGACCAAATTTCTTACGGATTAATCATGCAAGAAATTGAACGCGGAGATTCTGGCGTTCGTTCTACCTCATCAGTACAATCATCATTAGTAATGTATCCAATTTGGAAATACGGAAATGAAGAGCAAAGGATTAAATATTTACCAAAATTAGCTACTGGAGAATTCATTGGTTGTTTTGGTTTAACTGAACCAAATTACGGATCAGACCCAGGAAGTATGATTACCAATTATAAAGACATGGGAGACCATTATTTATTGAATGGCGCAAAAATGTGGATATCGAATGCTCCTTTTGCAGATATCGCAGTAGTTTGGGCAAAAAATGAAGAAGGAAGAATTCATGGTCTTATTGTAGAAAGAGGAATGGAAGGTTTTTCTACTCCCGAAACACATAACAAATGGTCACTACGTGCATCGGCAACTGGAGAATTAATATTTGATAATGTAAAAGTTCCTAAAGCAAACTTATTACCAAACAAATCTGGATTGGGAGCGCCACTTGGTTGTCTTGATTCTGCTCGTTACGGTATCGCATGGGGAGCAATTGGAGCAGCTATGGATTGTTATGATACAGCTTTGCGTTATGCAAAAGAGCGTATTCAATTTGACAAACCTATCGCTGGAACACAATTACAACAAAAGAAATTAGCCGAAATGATTACCGAAATTACCAAAGCGCAATTACTAACATGGCGTTTAGGTGTTTTAAGAAATGAAGGAAGAGCAACAACTGCTCAAATCTCGATGGCAAAAAGAAATAATGT
>NZ_JBJXEN010000045.1:0-6439 GCF_046153165.1 Flavobacterium sp.
ATTTCTTCTTTGGTATAACCGTTTTCATCAAAACTATCACATTGTGGAATGGCATTTCTGTGAATTGGATATTTATAAGCCATTTCGCCAGAAACTCCTGCGTATTCGTTTTCTAGTTGTTGTACAGCTTTTACACCAGTTCCTGTTATAGACTGATAAGTAGAAACAATGACACGTTTAATATTATATTTTTTATGCAAAGGCGCTAAAACCATCACTAACTGAATAGTCGAACAGTTAGCATTTGGAATAATTTTATCTTCTTTGGTTAATATAGAAGCATTTATTTCTGGAACAACCAGTTTTTTAGTTGGATCCATTCTCCAAGCCGACGAATTATCTATTACAGTTGTACCAGCAGCAGCAAATTTTGGAGCCCATTCTAAAGAAGTTTCGCCACCAGCAGAGAATAAAGCAATGTCTGCTTTCATATCTACCGCGGTTTGCATTCCGACTACTTTATATTTTGTACCTTTAAATTCTATTTCTTTTCCTACAGATCGCTCTGAAGCAACAGGAATTAATTCGGTTACAGGAAAATTTCTTTCGGCTAATACTTGAAGCATTACTTCTCCAACCATTCCGGTTGCACCAACAACTGCAATTCTCATAAATTTTTATTTTAATTTTGGAAATACAAAAGTAATAAATATTGATTTGATTTTAAGAAAACAAATGAAAAAGAAAAACCGTTTCAATTAAGAAACGGTTTAGTTAGAATATGTGTGTAGCGGAAATTATTTTTTCAATAAATCTCTAATTTGTGTAAGCAATTCTTCTTGAGTTGGTCCAGTTGGTGCTGCTGCTTCTTCTTTCTTTTTTGCAGCATTCATTCCTTTAATAATCAGAAATAAAACAAAAGCAATAATAATAAAATTAATTACTGCGGAGATAAACATGCCATATTTTACACCTCCAAAAATAGTTAATTCCTCTATTTTAGATAAGTTGGCTGCTGACAAAGCTGGTTTTAACAATAATGGCGTAATTACATCATCTATTAGCGAACTTACAATTTTTCCAAAAGCACCACCAATAACCACACCGACTGCTAAGTCAACTACATTACCTTTCATTGCGAAAGCCTTAAATTCCGATAACATTCCCATAATTTGTTTGTTTTTAGGTTAATTTTAAAGCTAATTTAACACTTTATTCAAATAATAGCCAAATGTTTTTTAATTATTCTCGATAAAAAACCCGTTTTACTCTGCTAGAAATACTGGTCAATATTTCGTAAGGAATTGTATTTATAGCTTTTGCAATGGTTGTTACCGATGGATTTTTACCAAAAATAATTACTTCATTTCCTTCAAAACAATTAATTTCGGTTACATCGACCATGAGCATATCCATACAAACACTTCCTACAATAGATGCTTTTTTGTCATTAATTAAGACATAACCAACTCCATTTCCCCAAGCGCGAGAAATTCCGTCGGCATAGCCTATAGGAATTGTAGCAATTCTTGTTGGTTTTTCAGCCATAAATCGGCGATTATAACCTACGCTTTCACCAATATTTAAAGTTCGTATTTGTGAAATTATTGATTTTAATGTCCCAACATTTTCAAGTTCCCTAGTTTCATTTTCATCATTAGAAACGCCATACAAACCAATTCCTAATCTAACCATATCAAATTGAGCTTCGGGGTAATTACTTATTCCTGAAGTGTTTGAAATATGACGAATAGGATCTATTTTCAGTTCCGTTTTGATTTTACTAGATATTGCATCAAAATTAGTAATTTGTTTTTTGGTAAAAATATCTTGTTTTAAATCATCGCTGGCAGCTAAATGTGATAAAATACTTTTTACCTGAATTGAATTATTTTTTTGCAGAATTGCAATGAGTTCAGGTATGATTTCATCATCAAAACCCAACCGATTCATCCCTGTATTTATCTTAATATGGATGGGATAATTAATGAGTTCTTTCTGTTCGGCAATTTTTATAAATGCTTTTAAACCTCGAATGCTATAAATTTCGGGTTCTAAATGGTATTGAATGATAGATGGGAAACTGGTCATTTCTGGATTTAACACCATAATAGGCAATTGGATTCCTTCCTGACGGAGTTCGATTCCTTCATCGGCGAAAGCCACACCAAGATAATCTACTTTATGATGGGCGAGGAGTTTTGCAATTTCAAATCCGCCACTTCCATAACCAAAGGCCTTTACCATAACCATAATTTTGGTTTTCGGATTTAGTTTCGATTTATAATAATTCAAATTATGGCTTATGGCATTCAAATTGATTTCTAAAACTGTTTCGTGTGTTTTTTCTTCGAGTAAGGTTACAATTTTCTCGAACTCAAATTGTCTTGATCCTTTTATTAAAATGGTTTCGTTTGCAAAATCTAAATTTTCAAAATCGGCAATAAAATCCTGTGTTGAAATATAGGATACGGCATTTAAAAACTTATTTTTATATTTAGAAATTATATTTCCAATACAAATTACCCTATTTATTTTATTTGAAATAATGAGTTCCGAAACCCGAGTATATAAATTTTCGTTTTCTAATCCTGATTGAAAAATGTCCGATAAAATAAGTGTTTTCTTTTTGTGCTGTTTTTGATTTTCAAGAAAATCTAAAGCGATTTTTAATGATTGAAAATCAGAACTATAGCTGTCGTCAATTAAAGTACAATTGTTAATTCCATTTTTTACTTTCAATCGCATTTCGACAGGAAATAATTGAGAAATACGATTTTGAATAGTTTCTAAATCATATTTTAGATACAACATTGTCAAAATACATTGCATACTATTTTCAATCGAAGCTTCGTCAGTAAAAGGAATTTTTAATTCAAAATTTTTATTTTCAAATGTTATATTTAGAATTGAATAATCTACGAAGGTATTTTTGTGGCAAAAAACATTAGCGGATTTATCATTTAAGCTCCAAGTAAATGTTTTAACATCATTATTTATAAAAGCTTCAATGGATTTATTTTTGTTTAAAATTAGAACATCAACATTAGTAAATAGTTTTAACTTTTCTTTTATTTTTTCAGAAATATTGCTAAAGCCTTCATCGTGAGCAGTTCCTATGTTGGTTAAAATACCAATGTTAGGTTGAATAATTTTTTGAAGATTTTCCATTTCTCCTCTAGTAGAAATTCCTGCTTCAAAAATACCTAAATTATGATTTTCATTAATTCCTATAACTGAAAGAGGAACTCCCACTTGCGAATTATAACTTTTAGGACTTCTAATGATATTATAATCAGGACTTAAAAGGAAATTAAGCCATTCTTTTACAATAGTTTTTCCGTTACTTCCTGTAATTCCTATTATTGGAAAATGAAATAAATCACGGTAATAAATGGCAAATTTTTGTAAAGAAACTAATGTGTTTTCGACAATTAGAAAATTAGCTTTGTCTTTTAATCCTTTTGGAATATGAGTTACAACAAAGTTATTAACATCTTTAGAAATTAAATCTTCGATATAAACATGAGCATCATTATTAGGGCCAACTAGCGCAAAAAACAATGTTTTATTGTTATTTTGTAAAGAACGACTGTCTATAGAAACATTGTCGAAATTTATAACTGTTTCAATGCCTTGAAAATTGGCATTTAGAATTGAGGTTATATTATGTAAGGAAATTGTCAATTGGTCTAATTATTTTTTCTTTGATAAATGTTCAGCATCTTTTACAATCATATTTTCTCGCATTGCATTGTAATAAGCAGCACGACTTAACGGTTCGTATTCTTCGGTTTCACCAAGCATAACGAGTTTGTCATTATCGGTTTTACGAAAACTATAATTGGCAAGATTTCCTGTTCGAGTACACACAGCGTGCACTTTTGTAACATATTCGGCAGTTGCCATAAGCGCTGGCATGGGACCAAAAGGATTTCCTTTAAAATCCATATCCAATCCAGCAACAATAACTCGAATGCCAGAATTAGCAAGATCATTACAAATTTTGACAATCTCATCATCAAAAAATTGTGCTTCATCAATTCCTACAACATCACAACCTTGAGCTAAAATAGCAATATTGGCTGCGGCTGGAACAGGAGTAGAGCGAATTTCGTTTTTGTTGTGCGAAACGACCATTTCTTCATCGTATCTGGTATCTATAGATGGTTTGAAAATTTCGACTTTTTGTTTGGCAAATTGTGCTCTTTTTAATCTACGAATTAATTCTTCGGTTTTGCCCGAAAACATTGATCCGCAAATAACTTCAATCCAACCAAACTGCTCTTTATGATTTACTGTATTTTCGAGAAACATTTTTTATTTTTATAACGATAAAAATGAATAGTTTTTATTACTTTGTAACAGAACAAATTTATTAAAAAAGATAAGCTTTATTGAGTATAATAGTAAAAGTTATGAAATAATTATTAAAATAATTTTTGTATAAATAAATTTAGTACCAATAATTATTTGCATGTTCCAAAATATAAAAATATAGAATACACATGAAAAAAAAGTTAGAAGCCGAATTAATCAGCATTGCGCACCGAATTTTACAACTAAAACATAAAGAAGATGTTCGTGAATTGCTTCATGAAACTCAAAAACTATACGAAAAACTCTCTGTTCTGTTATTTGTAGAAGAGCATTTTAGCGAAGTAAAACCAACTATTGGTTTGCATGACATAGAAGTTGTAATTGAAAAAGCATTCGATTTTGATGAAAAAATTCCAGAAACAAAAGCTAAAGAAAAGGAAATAATTGTTCATGATATAAATGAAGAAATTATTCCAGTAAAAGCTGTTGTTGAAGAAATAAAAGAGGTTATTGAAGAGCCAAAAATAATAATAGAAGAATCTCCAATTATCGAAATTCCTAAGCTAGAAAAAAAGCAAGTTTCGATAGATGATTTTTTAAGTAATATGCAACCAGAACCTATTTTTGAAAGAGTTTCTAATACTAAAAAAATAGAAGATTCTTTAATTCCAGTTGAAATATCAAAAATTATTGATGATAAAATTGAAGAAAAAGCAATTCCAGAGATAAAAATTGAAACAGAAATTATTTTCGAAAAAGCAGAGCCAAAACCAGCTATAAATCTTAATGATAAACTGAATAAAACTGTAAATATTGGTTTAAATGACAAATTGGCTTTCGAAAAACAATTGTTTGATGGAAGTGCAGAAGATTTTAACCGAGTAGTTTCACAAATATCGACTTTCGATTCCTTAGAAGATGCTAAAAATTTTATTGATGAACTGGTAAAACCAGATTACAACGATTGGAAAGGAAAAGAAGAATTTGCAGAAAGGTTTATGGAATTTGTAGCAAGTAAATTTGTATAAATGGGGAAATTATATCTTGTTCCAACACCAATTGGTAATCTGGAAGACATGACTTTTCGCGCCATTCGTGTGCTTAAAGAAGTCGATTTGATTCTCGCAGAAGATACACGCACCAGTGGGAAACTCTTAAAGCATTTTGAGATTTCGACACACATGCACAGTCATCACATGCATAACGAACACAAAACCATCGAGAATATTATAAAACGCATACAAACAGGTGAAAATATTGCGCTAATTTCCGATGCAGGAACGCCAGCCATTTCCGATCCAGGATTTTTGCTCACTCGAGCTTGTGTCGAAAATAATATAGAAGTCGACTGTTTGCCAGGCGCTACGGCATTTGTGCCCGC
Source organism: Flavobacterium sp. (assembly GCF_046153165.1). Taxonomy (GTDB): domain Bacteria; phylum Bacteroidota; class Bacteroidia; order Flavobacteriales; family Flavobacteriaceae; genus Flavobacterium. The sequence continues at coordinate 5,642 of NZ_JBJXEN010000045.1, forward strand.
TCTAGTAAATAGTGGTTTTCCAAATGATAAGTTTATTTTTGAAGGCTTTTTGCCCGAAAAAAAAGGTCGTCAAACCCGTTATTTGGCTTTAGCTGAAGAAACTAGAACCATGATTTTATATGTTTCACCACACAAATTAGTAAAAACATTAGCCGAATTTGTACAGTATTTTGGAGCTGAAAGACCTGTTTCTGTTTCTAGAGAAATATCTAAACTACACGAAGAAACCATTCGAGGAACTGCCGAAGAAGTTTTGAAACATTTTGAAACAAAACCACCAAAAGGGGAAATTGTAGTTATTGTGGGTGGAAAAATTTCTGTAAAAGAGAAAAAAGAAGGCAAATTTGATAACGAGGATTAGTTTATGGAATTAAAAGATTTTATAGAAAAATTAAATGAGTCCGCTGAGAATATAACTTTTGAAGAAACTATTGCAGTTATTGAGCAAAATTATATTTTTACTCCAATAGCTTTTCAAAATGGTTCTCAATATAACAATATAGGCGAGAATTCAGGTTCTTGTAAATTATTTGCTTTTGGATTATTGCAAAAATTATCTGCAATTCAAATGCTTTCTTGTTTTGGTTCTTATTATTTTGAAGAAGTTTTGGGAAATCCAGAAGGTACAAATCATCAAAACATTCGTAATTTTATAAAAACGGGTTGGAATGAAATAAGATTTGAAGGAGTTCCTTTAGTATTAAAATAATAATTTATTCCACATTTAAATCTACAAACGAAAAAGTATTTCCACTAAACAAACCTTTGTCAGATAATTTTAAATCCGGAATTACCAGA
>NZ_JBJXEN010000068.1:0-2830 GCF_046153165.1 Flavobacterium sp.
TGGGTATTTAAGCCAATTACAAGGCTTAGAAAATCCTCAATTTGTTACGCTCACTCTCAAAACGGTCAATGAAGAAGATTTGCCTAAGAGAATTAAGGACATTGAGGTTGAATGGCGTAAAATAACTAATCTTGCTAGTCATATTAAACTTTCTAATTTCAAAGGTATTCGTAAAGTAGAGTGTACAGTACGCCCTAACGGAATGTATCATTATCATTTGCATTTGCTAGTTAGTGGCGAGGATAACGCAAACTGGCTTGTAAACCAATGGTTAAAACGATTTCCAGACCTTGCCAGTGCTGATGCGCAAGATATACGTCCAGCAGATGAACGGTCTTACAAAGAAATATTCAAGTATTTTACAAAATTGATAACTTCTAAATCTGATGAAAGGGTTTTTGACGAGTTTGACCGTTTGGACGTTATTTTTAGGGCGTTGGTTGGAAAGAGGACTTATCAGCCATTTGGTGGGATAAAATTGATTAGTGAAGATATTGATGCAAAATTGTACGCAACGCCACTACCGCCAAATTTTGAAGGTTGTCAGGCAGGTTTAGTGTTAAGGTGGGTTCTCAATGATTGGGAAACACAGACAGGCAAAATTCTAACAGGTTACAAGCCTTCAGATGTAACTAAGGAATTGGTTAAAAAATGCTCAAAAAACCTAACAAGACGCTATAATATCGTTGTAAACCGTAAAAGAACAAAAAAATAAAACGACTAAAAACGTTTTCGTTTTCCAATTCTTTTTCGTTTTCCAATTCGTTTTCGTTTTCTAATTCGTTTTCTTTTTTGTTTTCTAAAAAAGATATAGTTATATTTGTATAAATAAACGATAAAAACGCTAAAAATCCGCTAAAATGATAGAAAAGAGAAAAGCATTAGTTCAAATTTCTGCGAGAGTGTCCAAAGATGTTTTGGCGTGGCATACACAAGCTGCAGCATCTAAAAATATATCGTTAAGTGAACACATACATTTTATTTTAGATGATTTTGTTGCTTCAAGTAGTCTTAATTTACATAATCTTAGTGTTAAAGATTTGGATTACTATTTAGCTTGTAATAATAATTCTTTTAATGATGATAAATGGGATTATTTTAAAAAGGAATTTCCTATGGGCGAGAGGCATCAAGGTACAATTATTGATATTGTAGAAAATATGTGTATTGTTAAATTTACAGGTGGTATTTTAGGTTTTTGCGCATATAACGCTTCTATGGAAGTTGGCGCATTAAGATATTTTAAAATTAAATTACATATTCAATTAACAAAGAACTTTTCGCTAGAAAATTAGAAGTTACATAAAGATATTTACAGAAGCGGAGATGAGCAATGCAGAGGTGCAACTCATCAAGGAATATGTAAATCAAGAGCGAGAAAAATCGCCAGAACTTGCATCAAAGAGGTGCAAGTTTTTTGTTTTAAACCCTCAAATTTTTCCAATTTATAAAGTTGAAAACCCTAAGCAAAGTTTATATAAAATAAAGTAATAAACACGCTTTTTTTGCTTACCTTTGCGCAATAATTCAAATAAAACTAATATGATAAAAAGCTACAAAAGCAAAATACTTGTATTTTTGCTAATGTTGGGCGTATTATATGGCTGCAAACGTCAGATTTTAGACCCACTAAACTCTCAAACACATCTTCCTCAAAAAGCCCAATTTGACAAAGTCAAAGGTTTTTATGAGAAAGGAAGGTACAAAAACCAACCAAAACAGACCTCTGGAAATCAAAGAATGACTGCTGCTGATTCTGCTCGTTTCAAAGATTTTGAACCACAGTGGGATAAAACAGAAGTAGAACTTTTGCCCAACAACGAAAAAATGCTGATTGTACCTGTGGTACGATACTTGCAGGTAAATTATGGCGAAAAAACTGCATTTATTCGCAGACTTTGTATTCGTATTGATGAAAATGAAGATTTGCTAGAAGCAAATATTGTGGATATTATTGGACGAAATTCTTTTTTACCAGAAAACTATAAAGAAATTTTTAAAAACTACAAAAACACTGTTATTAGTGGTTTTACGGGTATTATTAGTATTTACGAATTGGATTATACTTTGCAAAAAGCATCTTTTTATGCTGATGCTATGTTTAAAGAAACTACTACTATAGAAATGGAAGTTGCGCCACCTGATCCAAACAGATTAAGTACTTGTGTTGTGTGGGTTAATGTATGGATACCAGGGCAGACAAATCCATCTACAAGTTGTAGCGGACCTAATGATGCTGATGGTTTGTGTGGAAGTACAGAGGGGCATTTTGAAATGTCTTACCAATTTGTAGAATGTTTTGTGAGTGATGGCAATAATGGTACACCAAATAATGGTACTTCAAATCCAAGCACAGGCGGACAACCACACAGTAATGGCAATAATGGTACTAATTCTAATGAACCGAGCCCAAAAGATACTGGTGTGTCATGGGAATTGGAAGATGATACTAATCAACCATTAATAAAGCCAATAAAAGGAGATACCAATACGTATAATGCTATTAAAATTCAAACAGATAGTTTATTTAGGCAAACAAGGGCAAGAATAACAGCATCTTTACCTAGGTCTTTACTTAGGTATCCACTAGGAAAAAGAGCAGATGCTCTTAAAGATGCACTTGATATTATGACACGTATAGAAAAAAATAAAAGCGGATTGGAGCTAGAAATAATTATTGACCCTAATTTAGTGGATAGAGCAACTACTTCTTATAATCCAACTACAAAAAGGTTAGAAATAAAAATAGGAACTATGCCAACACTATCTGCTATACCAACAGAAGAAGAAAAAGATAATTTAAGGTATTATATTGCCTTATATGCGCATG
>NZ_JBJXEN010000108.1:0-28843 GCF_046153165.1 Flavobacterium sp.
ACAAAATGGTTTTACAAATGTCATTAATGGTGGTACTTGGAACAAAATAGATCAATTACTAAACAAGTAAAAATGAAACAATTACTATTTACAAATTGGCATCTAATGCGTTGGGCACGATTAGCTTTTGCACTATTTTTATTTAGTCAAGCATATACAACTGGCCAATGGTTTTTTATCGCTTTTGGATTGTTTTTCTTGTTTCAAGTAATTTTCAATTTAGGCTGTGGCCAAAACGGTTGCACAATTCCTAACCCTAAAAAAAGTAAAAATGAATGATACTTTTCACGATATTATAAATTCCGAAAAACCTATTTTAATAGATTTTTTTGGAACATGGTGTGGTCCTTGTCAAATGCTAGCTCCAATTTTAAAACAAGTAAAAGACAGTATTGGCGATCGTATCTCCATCATTAAAATTGATGTTGATAAAAACCAAGAATTAGCTGCTAAATATCAAGTTAGAGGCGTTCCTACAATGATTTTATATCAAAACGGAAAACAATTGTGGAGACAATCGGGTATTTTGTCTAAAGATGAAATTATTAAAATCATTTTAGAGAAAAGTAACTAAAAAACAAGAAGAATGTTAAAAATTACACAAGATTAAAAAATCTTACTTTTAAAATTATTTTTTTTCTACATTTGATATTATGAAGTTATGGGTTACTATATTATGTTTTTATTTATTTGCACTAACAGCTGCACCAACTATTAGTATAATAAAAAAACATTTTGCTCAAAAATGCGAATCTTCTTGTCAAAAAAAAGAATCTAACACACAAAATAGTTGTCAAAAAGATAAATGCATTCTATGTACTAGCTTTAGTCCAAGCCAATTTATTTTATGCCAAATTCAAAATATTTCTTTAAATAGAAATTTTAAAAAAGAAAAAAAAGAAAATTTATATTATAAAAAAGCTCTTGTGAAAAATTATAAAAACAACATTTGGCAACCACCCGAAATTTTATTTGAAACTTAGAAAGAATACAACAAAAATTAAAAAAATTAATATAAAATATATCAAAATGAAAAAAGTAATTTCAATATTATCATTAGCTACTTTATTGTTTACTATGACTATTAATGCTCAAGAAACAAAACCAGCTAAAAAAGGAAAAGCTAAAACCGAAAAAACTTGCTCAGCAGAAGAGAAAAAATCTTGTGCAGCAGAGAAAAAAGGGGGATGCTGTTCTGCTAAAAAAGCAGAAATGAAATCATAATGTTTTTATGAATTAATTATTATAAAGTGTGTTTGAATTATCAAACGCACTTTTTTTTTATCTATGTGATATTTGTTACTAAGTTCCCATTTTTCGCACTATATATTTGCTCCATAATTCAGAGATACAATTATGAAGAAAATAAATTTAATAGTACTATTAGGAACAATTTCCATTTCAACTATTGGTTATAGTCAGGATACTTTAACGATTTCTAAAAAAGATATTTGGCAAAAAGCATCTGATAAAAACCTGCAAATTAAGATTGCAAATCAGGATTACAAATCTGCACAAGCAGATTATAGACAATCCAATTCACTATTCTTACCTAGTATTACTGCTTCACACACTGCAATTTCTACAACAAATCCTTTGATGGCTTTTGGTTCTAAATTAAATCAGGAAATACTAACTGCTTCAGATTTTAATCCTGATATGTTGAATAATCCCGCTAAAACACAAAATTTTGCAACCAAATTTGAAATCCAACAACCATTAATTAATATCGATGGGATTTACGGAAGACAAGCTGCAAAATCTAAAATGGAAGCGTTTCAATTGCAAACTGAACGCACAAAAGAATATTTAGAACTTAATGTTTCTAAGGCATTTATGCAATTACAATTGGCTTACAAAGCGATAAAAGTTTTAGAAAAAGCAGATGTAACTGGCAAAGCCAACTTAAAACTTGTCGAAAACTATTTTAAACAAGGAATGTTGCAAAAAACCGATTTGCTTAATGTTCAAGTTCGTGTCAATGAAATCACAAATCAGTTACAATACGCGAAAAGTAATATTCAAAATGCTTCCGACTATTTAGGCTTTCTTCTTAATGAAGATACCACAAATAAAGTATTTAAACCTATCGAAGAATTAGACAATACCATATCGATAGAAGTTGTAAACACTCAGTTATCTGATAACAGAAAAGATATTCAGGCCATGAATAAATCGACAGAGGCCTATCAAAAAATGCTTCAATCGAGTAAAATGAATTTCTTTCCTAGGTTAAACGCTTTTGGAAGTTATGAGTTGTATGATCGTACTTTATTTGGCACAAGTGCAAAAGGCTACTTAGTTGGTGCTCAATTATCTTGGAGCTTGTTTGATGGTTATAAATCTATTGGAAAAATGGAAAAAGCCAAAGCCGATTTTCAAAAATCAGAAATCGAAACTCAGCAATACAAAGCGCAAAGTCAATTGGATTTAAACAAAACCAATCGCCAATTGAAAGATGCTGAAAACAAAGTAAACTTATCAAAATTAGCTTTCGAACAATCTCAAGAAGCGTATAGAATACGTCAAAATCGTTTCACCCAGGGATTAGAAAAAACAACCGATTTATTACAATCCGAAACACAAATGATCCAAAAAGAATTAGAATACTTGCAATCGGTTTTCGAATATAATTTTACTAAACAATACTTACAATTTTTAACAAGATAATTATGAAAAAAATATTTTTACCAAGTATAGTACTTTCTCTTACTTTATTCCTTTCTTGTGGAAAAGAGAAAACCGAAATCACAAATAATACTCCTGCAATTGCTGTAAAAGTAAGCGGAATTTCTGCCGATAATAATTCGCCTTTCGTAACTGCAAGCGGAAAAATTGAAGCCGAAAACAGCGCCAATGTTTCTACCAGAATGATGGGTTATATTACAAAAGTTCACGTAAAAGTTGGACAAAAAATTGGTGCTGGCCAATTATTAGTAAGCGTAAACAACACCGATTTACAAGCCAAAAAAGCACAAGTAGATGCTTCTATTTTACAAGCAACTGCAGCTTTTAACAATGCTAAAAAAGATTATGATCGATTCACTGCATTATTCAATCAACAAAGTGCTTCGCAAAAAGAACTAGACGATATGACTTCACGCTACGAAATGGCAAAAGCAGGTTTAGAAGGTGCAAAACAAATGCGTAACGAAGTAATGGCGCAGTTTTCTTACTCCAATATTACAGCTCCTTTCTCTGGAGAAGTAACCAATACGTTTGTAAAAGAAGGCGATATGGCAAATCCAGGAATGCCATTAGTAAGTATTGAAGGTGCTTCTCGTTTGCAAGTTACCGCTATGGTGTCGGAAAGTGACATCACATCGATTAAAAATGGAATGAGCGTAAAAATTTTAGTAAAATCAACTAATCAAGAATTATCTGGAAAAGTTTCAGAAGTAAGTGGTTCGGCAAAAAATACTGGTGGACAATATTTAGTAAAAATTAACTTAAACACTACTGGAAGCAAAGTATTATCAGGAATGTTTGTCAATGTGCAATTCCCTGTTGCTAATCAAATTCAAACCTCAACAAAACAATCTGGCAAAGTATTAATTCCTGAAAGCGCTTTAGTAAAACAAGGTCAACTAACTGGAATTTACACTATAGGAAGCGGAAACACGGCCATTTTAAGATGGTTGCGAATTGGAAAATCATTCGGGAATCAAGTCGAAGTTTTATCCGGATTATCATCTAACGAGCAATATATAGTTTCAGCAGAAGGCAAATTATACAACGGAGCTAAAGTTAGTATTCAGTAAACAGTCACAGGTTTCAGGTTTGGTTGGAAAACAACTTTAAGCTTTTAAACCTTAAACTTTAAACAAAAAATCATGCAAGAAGGTATATCAGGTAAAATAGCTCACTTTTTCATCAATTCGAAATTGACCATTCTGTTAATGGTAGGTTTGATGATAATTGGCGTATACAGTTCGTTCTTAATTCCGCGTGAAGAAGAACCACAAATAAATGTTCCCATGGCCGATGTCATGGTGGGTTATCCAGGTGCTAATCCAACCGAAGTAGAAAGTCGTGTCGTAAAACCATTAGAAAAAATTCTATCCAATATAAAAGGTGTTGAACACGTACATAGTATGACTATGAACGGACAAGCAGTATTGATTGTTCAGTTTTATGTTGGTCAAGATGTAGAACGTTCGTATGTGAAATTATATGACGAATTGGCGAAACACGAAAATATGTTTCCACAAGGTGTGTACAAACCAATAGTAAAAACACGCTCTATTGACGATGTTCCAATGTTGGGATTAACACTTTGGAGTGATAAATTAGATGATTTTGAAATCCGTCAAATTGCTGAAGAAGTAACATCTGAAATTGAGAAAGTGAAAGATGTTGCCATTACTAGAGAAATTGGAGGAAGAAACCGCCAAGTAAAAGTAGTTTTGGACAAAGATAAAATGGCAGAAAACGGTATGGATGCCTTGGGAATTATGCAAATGATTCAAGCCAATAATGGAAGTTCGCAATCGGGAAGCTTTGTTAATAATGACAAAGAATATTTGGTAACTACAGGACAATTTCTAAAATCATCAGAAGATGTTGAGAATTTAGTAGTAGGTGTCAATGCTAATTTACCAGTTTATTTAAAACAAGTAGCAAAAGTAGAAGACGGACCTTCTACACCAAGTAGTTATGTTTCTTTTGGATATGGCAAAACCAACGATAAATTCAAAACTTCAAAATCAGAATATCCTGCCGTGACTATTTCTATCGGAAAAGTAAAAGGTGCTGATGCGATGAAAATATCAGAAAAGATATTAGAGCGCGTAGAGCAACTTAAGAAAACTATTATCACCGATGATGTACACGTAGAAGTAACTCGTAATTACGGAGAAACAGCTTCAGATAAAGTAGGAGAATTATTAATGCACTTAGGAATAGCCATTATAGCCGTTACCTTTTTAGTAATATTGGCTATGGGATGGCGTGGCGGATTGGTCGTTTTCTTCTCTGTTCCTTTAACCTTTGCCTTAACATTGTTTGCTTATTATTTATTAGGTTATACTTTAAATAGAATTACGCTTTTTGCTTTGGTTTTTGTGGTAGGAATTGTGGTCGATGATAGTATTATCATTGCGGAAAACATGCACCGTCATTTCAAAATGAAGCGATTACCGTTCAAACAAGCTGCTATTTATGCTATAAATGAAGTAGGAAATCCAACTATTTTAGCCACATTTACGGTTATTGCTGCAATTTTACCTATGGCTTTTGTATCAGGAATGATGGGGCCTTATATGAGTCCGATGCCGATTGGAGCTTCGATTGCGATGTTACTTTCGTTATTTGTTGCATTGACTGTAACTCCTTATTTGGGTTATCATTTATTACAAGAAAAAGACGAACAAAAACATAAAGAGGAACAAGGTTTAGAAACCAATTGGGTATATAAAATCTACAACAAATTAGAACGTCCTTTATTAGAAAGTAGCAAAAAAAGACGCATTTTAGTCGGAATAACTATGTTGCTTTTAATAGGTTCGGTGATGATGTTTTTTACCAAATCAGTGATTGTGAAAATGTTGCCTTTTGATAATAAAAACGAATTCCAAGTAGTAATTGATATGCCTGAAGGAACCACTTTAGAAAGAACAGCCGCAGTGACTCAAGAAATTGCGCAATATCTTTCTATTGTTCCAGAAGTGGTGAATTATCAAAACTATATAGGAACATCAGCTCCTATTACCTTCAACGGATTAGTACGTCATTACGATTTACGTGGCGGAAGTAATATAGCAGACATTCAGGTAAATTTGTTGCACAAGGAAAATCGTGACTTACAAAGTCATGGCATTGCTAAAATAGTTCGTCCTGAAGTTCAAAAAATTGCTAAAAAATATGGTGCCAATGTAAAAATTATCGAAGTTCCACCAGGACCACCAGTATTATCTACTTTGGTTGCCGAGATTTATGGACCTAATTACAAAGACCAAATCAAAGTTGCCAATCAAGTGAAAGGTATTTTAGAAACTACTTCAGATATTGTAGATGTCGATTGGATGACCGAAGACAATCAAACGGAATATAAACTTGAAGTAGATAAAGAAAAAGCCATGCTTAACGGAATTGCACCTCAGCAAATCATTGGAAATTTAACTTATATATTAAAAGAATACCCTGTTTCTAATTTATATGATGAAAATTCCAATGACAATGTAGGTATTGTTCTTTCACTCGACGATAAAGACAAAACTTCATTACAAGACATCGAAAATCTGAAAATCAAAGGCAGTCGTGGCAATGTAGTTCCTGTAAGCGATTTAGTTAAAGTGGTTAAAGATACTTTACAAAAAACTATTTACAGAAAAGATCAAAAACGTGTAGTTTATGTAACTGCCGATATGGCTGGAGCGTTAGAAAGTCCTGTATATGCCATTTTAGGAATGAATGAAAAACTCCAAAAAATGCACTTGCCAAAAGGCTATAAAGTCAATGAGTTGTATATGGATCAACCATCAGACGAAAGTGATTTTACCGTAAAATGGGACGGAGAATGGCAAATTACACTAGAAGTTTTCCGTGATTTAGGAGTTGCCTTTATGGTCGTAATTGTAATTATTTATATGTTGATTGTAGGTTGGTTCCAAAATTTTAAAACCCCAATGGTGATGATGATGGCAATACCACTATCATTAATAGGAATTGTATTTGGACACTGGTTGTTAGGTGCATTTTTTACAGCAACCTCTTTTATAGGAATGATTGCTTTGGCTGGAGTAATGGTAAGGAACTCTGTCTTGCTCATCGACTTTATTGAAATCCGACTCAACGATGGAATTCCTTTAAAACAAGCTATTATTGAAGCAGGTGCAGTTAGAACTACACCAATCTTACTAACCACAGGAGCAGTTGTAATTGGAGCTTCTATCATATTATTTGATCCGATATTTCAAGGATTAGCTATTTCGTTGGTATTTGGAGCGATTGTTTCTACGATATTGACCTTGTTAGTGGTGCCTATTATTTATTATGTAACTGAAAGAAAAAAATGGGAAAAAACTGTTGAAGAAATAAATAACGACATCCCTAATTCATAAATTATTAATTGATATTTCTATGAAACTACTTATAATAACAGCTATTGCAGATTTTGACAAAGACATCAAAAAAATGCTAAAACAAGCCAGTGTAAAAACCTTTACTTACAAAGAAGTAAAAGGATTTAATGACACTTCGGAAGAATCGATTGATAGTAATTGGTTTGGAAGCGAAATAAATGAAAATGAATCTATTCTCTATTATGCTTTTGTAAAAAAAGAAAATGTAGACCTGCTTTTTGAACTGGTAAACGATTTTAATAAAAAACAAGAAAGCTTATCTACTATTTATGTTGCAGTACTAAATATTGAAAAATCTAATTAATAAAAAATTAATATTATGAAAAATAGAATCATCAGAGCTATTGCAGGAAGTTTTGTACTCCTCAGTTTAGTATTGTCTATTTATGTAAGCCCAAATTGGTTATGGTTTACTGCCTTTGTAGGAGCGAATCTTTTGCAATCGTCCATTACAAAATGGTGTTTGATGGAAGATATTCTAACTAAACTTGGTGTAAAAGATTAATATAAAAAGCCGTTCCAATTATTTTAGGAACGGCTTTTTTTGTTATTTGCTATAAAGTTGAGATTTACTATTTATATTTTCTGCTTAGCAATCATCTAAGAACTACTGCTTTTATAACTTCTTTTCCTATTTCCTCATTTATCATTTTGATGATTTTCTCTTTTCCATAACTTAATTCTTCTCGAAGCACCGCAGAACTTAATTCGACATATAATGTTTCGTTTCGTAAAGCAACACTTTTAGTATAATTATTTACACCGTTTCCCATTAGATTTTTCCATGCATCTACAACAGAAACTTGATTTAATCCCGTTTCAAGCTTATTAGTTTTGATAATTTGGTTTAAAATATCTCCAACTAAACTCTGATTGCTAGTTCGTTTTGCCATTCTTATCGTCGGAATTTAAAATGACTTTACTGTAATAAAATTTTACTGCTTCCTTAGAAACTATAATCATTTCTTCGTCTGAAATAGATTCTAATCTATCCTGATGTTTGCCGAATTTTGAAGAAAAATCCAAAACAACATCATCCTTTTTTACAAAAATATTTAAATCTTCCTGCAAATCATTAACTAAAAAAGTTCCGTCTGGTTGCCAAAGTACTTTTTTATGAAAACCTTTATTATTCTTTATCTGAAAATAATCATAAGTCTCATTTATAGGATACTCTTTTTTATTTCCTTCACCATCTATAACTTTACTAATTTGCCAATAACCATTTATAGCATCAATTTTTGAAATATCAACTTTATGCGAACAACCCACAAATACAATTGCAAGAAGAAATAATAGACTTTTTTTCATTCTGTAAAAATAAGAATAAACTATTAAATTATTTCTATAAATAAATTTTACAATTCAAAAAAATACGCATCACCTTTTTGAATAAAATCTCATTATCTTTGTAGTTTAACACTTCATTTCAAATAAATGAACTTCCAAGTAGTATCTGATTACAAACCAAAAGGCGATCAGCCACAAGCCATCGAAAAACTTTCGAAAGGGATTCTTGATGAAGAAAAATATCAAACTTTATTAGGTGTTACAGGTTCTGGGAAAACTTTTACAGTTGCTAATGTAATTGAAGAAGTACAAAGACCAACATTAGTTCTAGCACACAATAAAACACTGGCAGCACAACTATACTCTGAATTTAAACAATTTTTTCCAAACAATGCGGTGGAATACTTTGTCTCTTACTACGATTATTATCAGCCCGAAGCATTTATGCCTGTAACTGGTGTTTTTATCGAGAAAGATTTATCTATCAATGAGGAGTTAGAAAAAATGCGAATGAGTACGGTATCCTCTCTCCTATCTGGCCGTAGAGATATTATTGTAATTTCATCTGTTTCTTGTCTTTACGGAATTGGAAATCCTGTCGAATTTCAAAAAAATGTGATTCCTATAGAAAAAGGACAAATGATTTCCAGAACTAAGCTATTGCATCAATTGGTTCAAAGTTTGTATTCGAGAACTGAAATGGATTTTAATCCTGGTAATTTTAGAATAAAAGGAGATACTGTCGATGTTTACCCAAGTTATGCTGATGATGCGTTTAGAATTCATTTTTTTGGAGATGAAATCGAAGAAATTGAAAGTTTTGATGTAAAAACATCTCAAGTAATTGAAAAATTTGAAAAACTGACCATTTATCCTGCCAATATGTTTGTGACATCTCCTGATGTTTTACAAAATGCAATATGGGAAATTCAGCAAGATTTGGTTAAACAAGTCGATTATTTTAAGGAAATTGGCAAACATCTCGAAGCAAAAAGATTAGAAGAACGAACCAATTTCGATTTAGAAATGATTCGAGAATTAGGTTATTGCTCTGGGATCGAAAATTACTCTCGTTACCTTGACGGAAGATTATCCGGAACAAGACCTTTTTGCTTGTTAGATTATTTTCCAAAAGATTATCTGATGGTTGTTGACGAAAGCCACGTAACACTTTCTCAAGTTCATGCTATGTATGGAGGTGACCGTTCTCGTAAAGAAAATTTAGTCGAATATGGTTTTCGCTTACCCGCAGCTATGGACAATCGTCCATTAAAATTTGATGAATTCGAATCGATGCAAAACCAAGTAATTTATGTTTCGGCAACTCCAGCCGATTACGAATTACAAAAAACTGATGGTGTCGTCGTCGAGCAAGTTATTCGCCCAACAGGTTTATTAGATCCAATTATAGAAATTCGTCCTAGTTTAAACCAAATTGATGACTTAATAGAAGAGATACAAGTCCGTGCAGAAATTGACGAACGTGTTTTAGTAACTACCTTAACTAAAAGAATGGCAGAAGAATTGGCTAAATATCTAACAAAAGTTAATATTCGTTGTCGTTATATTCATTCTGAAGTAGATACACTGGAACGAATAGAAATTATGCAAGATTTACGAAAAGGAATTTTCGATGTTTTAATTGGAGTCAACTTACTTCGTGAAGGTTTAGATTTACCAGAAGTTTCATTAGTAGCAATTCTCGATGCTGACAAAGAAGGTTTTTTAAGAAGTCATCGCTCATTAACCCAAACAATAGGTCGTGCGGCAAGAAATTTGAATGGAAAAGCAATTATGTATGCTGATAAAATCACGGCAAGTATGCAAAAAACCATCGATGAAACCAATTATCGCAGAACCAAGCAAATTAATTTCAATACCCAAAACAATGTTGTGCCAATGGCATTGAACAAAAAAATTGAATCTGCATTTACCAAAAATCCTTTGGTAGATTACGAATTGGGTTACACTTCTGGAAATATAGCAGCAGAACCTGAAACCGAATATCTAAGCAAGCCTGAAATCGAAAAACGCATTCGTGAAAAACGAAAAGCGATGGAAAAAGCCGCAAAAGATTTAGATTTTATGCAAGCGGCCAGATTGAGAGACGAGATTAAATCGCTACAAGAAAAAATTTAGTAAGTTTTATCACAATACTTTTTAGAGTTTTATTAAATGTATAAAAGAAAAACAAGTGTTTCTAGAATTGGAAGCACTTTTTTATTCTATCTAATAGTGTAAATTTTACATTAAAAAAAAAACATTTTTATGAACAGATAAAATACCCATTGTTAGGGATTTTTTTTATATTTCAACTTCAGAATTTTGAATTCAAATTTTAAATATAAAAACATGAAAATTAACAGCACAAGATTATATGAAGGTAGTGGTACATTTACTAAAAATGGAGATATTGATTATGATATAAACCTGCCCGCAGAAGTTACAGAAAATGACTTTGATTTTTTTGAACATTATGACATTTCAAACCCAAAAGTAAATGGTGTCGTAATTTTGGTAAAACCCGAAGTTGTAATTGCCGAAAGCGATCAAACAACGAAAAAATACAATCATAAGTTTAAAATCAAACAATTAAAACGATACAATGGTAGTACAGGTTTTAATGTAAGCACACAAGATGGCAATGTTATGGTCATTAATTGCAATGAAGTTACAAACGAAGTTGAAAAAATTATTGAACATTTTTATAACGATTTATTGCACAAAGACAGACCCGTTGCGGTTGGGACTGGGGTAATACGTGGTCCTTTAGTTGAATAATGACTAATTTAAAAAATATACCGATATTATTCGTTTGCTTTTTGCAAACGAATAATACTTTGGCACAATATGATAAAAGATTACTAGATTTAAATAAAAAATATATTAATAAAGAATATCAGGAAGTCATTTTAAAGTGTAAAATTTTAGAAAATTCACTTTCTAAAAAATTAGACAAAGCCTACTCACATCAACTGAAAGCAGATGCGCTAGCCATGTTGCTTAAAAATGATGAATCTTATAAAGAATATTTGTTATCAAAAGGGATTTACATCCAATTGGATAGTGTTGACGTAGCTATGTCCATCAATTTAAAAATTGTTTATCTTTTAAAATCGTTAAAAAATAATACTATTGATTATAAATCTTATATAAATGAGTCACTGAAATATTATAATTCTTGTTCAAATCCCCATATTAAGGTAAAAGGTTATTTGAATATTGCTTCGATGAAAATTAATCAATTAGAAGCTAATGAGAGTATTGCTCTTTTTCAAAAAGCATTGTTTTTGAGTAAAAAATTAAATAATGAGAAACAAAAATCTTTTGCCTACAATAATTTGGCGGTATTGTATAATGAAATAAAAGGAATACCCGATTCGGCTTTGTATTATCTAAAAAAAGACTTACCTTATTTAATCACACATCAAGAGCAAGATAATATTTGTTACAATTATATCAATCAGGCATCCTCTTTTTCTAAAAAGAAAAATTATACCCAAGCCATTCAATTACTACATAGTGCCGATAGTATTAAGATTCTCAATAATGTGAATGATATAAAATTTTCAATTAATACTTTTTTGAATCAATATTACAAAGCCAATAATGACCCCAAAAAAGCATTGGCTTATCTTGAAAAAGCAAATATTTTTAGAGATAGTTTAGAAGTTCAAAATCAAAATATTGCAATCAATGAAATAAAGACAAAATACGAAACTAAAGCTAAGGAAATCGAAAATAATAGTTTAAAAAACAAATTGAATTTCAACCAAAAAATTACTTTTTCGATAATCTTATTACTTTTAGCCAGTATCATAATTGCTACTTTAATTTACAAAAATTTTTCAAGAAAAAAGAAAATAGCCGATCAAGATCGATTAATAGAACAGCAAAAATTAGAAAAAACACTCAAAGATCATGAACTACATGCTATAGATGTTATGCTGGAAAGTCAAGAAAAAGAGCGTCATAAAATAGCTAATGAGCTTCATGATAATCTTGGGAGCATGTTGGCGACACTAAAATTGAATTTTCAAAACCTAAAGAGACAAAAAGAATATTTTTCTAGTCAAGAAAACAATTTATACAACAAAACCGATGATTTAATAGAAGAAGCCTACCAAAAAGTACGCAACATTGCACATCTTAAAAATCTTGGGGTTGTTGCTGGTGATGGATTGTTACTTTCTGTAAAAAAAATGGCAGAAAAAATGAGCGTTTTAGAACTACTTACGGTCAATGTAATTCCTTTTGGACTGAGTGAGCGTTTGGAAAATCAGGTAGAAGTTACCCTTTTTAGAATCATACAGGAATTGTGTACCAATAGTATCAAACACGCTCAAGCTACCGAAATAAACATTTATCTTACTCAGGACAATACATCAGAAATCAATTTAATGATTGAAGACAACGGAAAAGGTTTTGATACGAAAGTAATTCGCAATAGCGACGGAATAGGACTCAAAAGCATAGAGAAAAAAGTAGAACAAATGGGTGGTACTTTTACTATAGATTCCAAAATTAGTAATGGAACCACCATAATTATAGACCTACCCTTATGATTACAATTGTTATAGCCGAAGATCACCAAGCATTGATTGACGGTATTAAATTGTCTTTGGAATACGAAGACGATATTTGTGTGGTTGGAGAAGCACTAGATGGCGAAATGCTCTTGGATTTGGTTCGAAAAAAGCGTCCAAACCTTGTTATCACCGATATACGTATGCCCAAATGCGATGGCATAACGGCAACAAAAATTATCAAAAAGGAGTTTCCAGAAATAAAAGTAATTGCTTTTAGTATGTTTGACCAATCCGAAGCTGTAAGTCAAATGAAACAAGCAGGTGCATCGGGTTATATTATGAAAAACTCTTCTTTAAAAAAAGTGTTGGAAGCCATTCGTGAAGTACACAAAAACAAAACTTTTTTCGATGATGCGATAGCCACCAAAGATTCGATAACCAAAGACGAAATTGTTTTGAGCTCTCGCGAAAAAGAAATTTTGCGACTTGTGGGCGAAGGAAAAACGTCTCAAGAAATAGCGGATATCCTTTTTATTGGTAAGAGCACAGTAGATACGCACCGCAAAAACATCATCAAAAAAATGAACATTTATGGCAAGACCGATTTAATTAGATTTGCGGTAGAGCGAAAGTATGATTTCTAATTTTTTTTGATTGCATTATAAAATCCCCATTGTTGGGGATTTTTTTATGGTTTGAAATGAAGAATTTTACCATTTAGTAACTTTATTGAGAGTTTTTTTTAATAGAGTATAAAACATTCCAATTGATGTTTTTTTGAATAGAAATATTAAATAATTGAATGTTTTACAGAATCAGAAATACAAATTGAAACGATAACTTAAATCCTAAATTAAATCACATGAAAAAGCTCAAGAATTTATCCCTTCCAAAAGGACGTATGAGACGTACAAACTATATTTTATGGCAAATTCTTTGCCAATCCGTTTTTATAATACTTTATGATGTTTTTATCTATTACCCAATGTATTCAGGCTATTCAGTAAAAAAAAGCGAAATGTTTATTTTATTAGTGTTTCTTATTGTTTTATTTTCTTTAGAATTTTATTTAACGTACAAACGACTTCAAGATTGTCGTTTCCCAGGTTGGTATTGTTTACTACTATTTATTCCAATAATATTTGAAATAATAATTTTAATTCTTTGTTTATACCCAGGAACAAAAGGAGTAAATAAATTTGGACTTGACCCTAGAGACAAAAATAAGAAAGAACAAGATATAAGTAATCCTGATGAAGTTTACTAATTTTGAATATTTAGAGCTAATGATACAAAAAATCCCCATTGTTGGGGATTTTTTTTTGGTTTGAAATGAGGAATTTTACAATGTTGTTAATGACCAAATAAACAATGACATGTCAAAAAAGTTATGCAAATAACAGCAATCAAATGGAGACCAGAAACCATCCAAACGGGGCGGAACCGAAAAGCTATATGAGTAGGGAAAATAAAAACACTAAAATAATTATGTCTATTACAGCAATTAAATCGATAGTTAACAAAACCAATGGTCCCATTGGAATTGTAAAAAGAGAAAATAAAGATCAAGATAATATTTCGTTAAGACCAAACGAGGTTTCGAATGAAGAAATATGGATACCATGGGTTTCAAATCAGCAAGAATTTAACGACAAAGTAATTGAAATAACCTTTTTTTCTAGCAATAATAAAATTTTTATATGGGAAACTGGAGGGAAAGTTAAATGGTCAATGAGAGGTTTTGAAAGCCCTGGAAGAGCAATAAATGGCAATTCTAACTCTGATGGAGATAGAAGACTAATTATTGAAGAAAATATGGTAGTACTAGAATCATTATAATAATTTTAAATATACAAAAAATATGAAAATCACAATTAAACAAGGAGTTACAATGGAATTGACAGCTCCTCAAACCTATGAAGTGAATTATCTTGATGGCAAATCCGAATATACGGAACCTTTTGTTATTATCAATTTTACTAAAACCGCCGCAGATCAAGAATTAAAAGGTTTTAGAACTATTATAGATGGTCTAGCAGCTTTCTTTATAACAACTGCAACAGGTGGAGCAGCTGCTTCAATGGGAATTACGGTAGCAATAGGTGCTACTTTATCTTTGATTACAAAGGTTGCAGGACCACTAATAGAAGATAAGTTATTTGGAATAAATCCAGATGGAAGCATAACTCAATATATGGCCTATCATTATTGGGGAAGTTCCACAGAAGGTATTGACCCTACGGCTTGGCCAATTCCTGGAGTAGATTCCAATGATTGGTTCAAAAAGGTAAATAGTTCAATTACCTCTTTCAAAAATCCAAGTCTAGTCAAAGTTCATACCGAAAGTCTTCATTTAGGAATTGAAACCAGTAAACAAAAACCAAACTATGAATTTAAGATGGAATCACAGGAGAATTTTTTAAATTATTCTAGAAAAAGTCTGAATGTTCCAATTGTTAATCTTTTAGAAGCTTCAAAGCCAGACTTAATAACTGTTGCTAGTGATACTAGTTTTTCTGAAAGTTTTAAATCTTGTATGGATCTTCAAGGTTTACCTACACCCTCTTCTATATTTGGAACCGTTACTACAGCAGTTACCAATATAAATGCTATTTATTCCGTAGTAGTGAAATATGGTACTAGTGTTACAATCAAAGAATTGATTGCAAAAGGAGTTTTAGGAGACGGATTAGCTATAGTTGGTTCGATGACAGCAGCATATTATTTAGGAGCCTGTATTGGTTGTGGAATTTATGCAGGAATTGGCAGTATGATTCCTTCTCCAATATAATATTTTAAAAACAATAAAATAAATATTCCCTTCAACTTTGTTTACTATTTGCTTTTTAATCTATTAAAATACAAAGTTTGTTAATTTTATTCTTGAATAATAACAACCAAAAAAAAGTGCTTCCATTTCTGAAAGCACTCTTTTTTTTTAAACCATATCCTTTTTTTAGTTGATAATTCTCAACAAATTAAATTGTAATAAACAATTGGTAAGTATATTATTCTGTAGACGAATATAAAAAATACACTCTATAATAATTATTTTACTAACAATATAATTACTTAAGAACTGAATTCGTGAAAAACGAAAAACTATGGAAAAAGCCGAAAAAAATTAGATTTTATGCAAGCGGTGAAGCTACGAAATGAGATTAAAGCTTTGAAAGAAAAGATATAACAAAAGTTCCAAAACGTTACATTTTGGAACTTTTGAATAAAAAACAACCTATTCCTTAATTATTTTCAATGATTTTCTGTCGTTAAATTGTAAGAAATACAAACCATTTGGTTGGTTTTGAATATCAATAATATTAGAACCAAATTCAACCTTACCTTTTTGGAGCACTTGACCTAAAGCATTCACAATATAATAATTAGCATCTATTTCGGAAGTCAAGTTGAACAGTCCATTACTTGGATTAGGATACAATTGAAAAGATTTTATATCAAAATCAGGTGTTCCTAAAGTTCCACTTTGTAATTTTAACATAAATCCATCATAACCTCCATTTGGAGTTATTCTAGAACCAGCCGTGAAATTAGGATCCAACCAAACGTCAGCGTTCCCATATAGATTGCCTACTAAAGTTAAATTATTTGCCGAATCTATAGCAATTGCATTTCCTACATCAACTGTACCTCCTAATGATTGCCCCCCAAATGCCCAAGCCCATGTAAATGCGCCTAACGAAGAAACTTTTGTTAGATAAACATCTGGTCCGCCGTTTGAAGTAAATGAAGAAGTACCGCTACCTGAATCAAAATCAACAGTTCCAGAAAAGTTTCCAGTTGCAAATACATTACTTTGAGAATCTAATGCTAAAGCGCTTAAAAAATCACCATTTACTCCCCCAAATCCATAAGTCCAAGAATAATTTCCTGATGTATTAAATTTTGAAACAAAATTATCTGTATTTCCAGTAGAAGTCAAATTATTTGTTCCTACAGAAGGATCAAAATCTACGGTTCCTGTATAATTCCCCCCCCAAAAGATCTCTCCAGTGGCATTCATAGTGATAGCTCGACCATATTCATCACCACTTCCTGCTGTTTTCTTTACCCAAACAAAACCTCCTAAAGTATTCATTTTTAACAAAAAAGCATCATATCCTCCTGTGGGAGTAACATTTACAATAGCCGCACTTGGATCAAAATCTAATATACCATTAAAATGTCCTGTCAAATAAATTCCTGAAGCATCAGCAATAATTGAACTGGCTGATTCTGCTGTGCCGGAACCTATTTGCTTAGCCCATTGGATGATACCAGCTGTAGAGTATTTCATTACAAAAAAATCTGTCGCAGTACCAGTTGCTGTATAATAAACCGTATCTGCAATTAAAGCAATTCCCGTAAAATAACCAGTAACAATTACATTATCTTGATCATCAATAGCTAGTGCGTTAGCATAATTACTCCATCTTGGTGAAGCATTATATTGAGATTTTGCAAGAGCACGAGCCCATAAAAAATTTCCGCTTGGATCTAATTTTAACAAGAATGAATCATTTAACGAACTCACCCCACCAAGAGGACTTGTAAGTCCTGCCAAAACTGTTGAACCAGCTCCTGGATCCATATCGCAATTATTGTAATATACTCCACAAATAAAAATATTGCCAGAACTATCTAATTTTACAGCATATGCGTCTTCATTTCCATACAAATTCCCAACACTTTTAGCCCAAATGAAATTTCCATTTGAATCGGTTTTTGTAATGAAAATATCATAACCTCCACTCGAGGTTAAATTTGTAACACCAGCACCAGAATTAAAATCTACTGTACCAGTAAATTTACCAACAGTAAAAATATTCCCAGATAAATCAATCGCTACAGAATTAGACATATCATCAGTAGTCCCTCCAATTGGTTTTCCCCATTGAAAAATTGGTGCTTGAGCTAATAAATTTGTGCCTATTAGCAATACTAAAATAATGTAAATCTTTTTCATAATAATTTGTTGTTTTTAAGTTTATGTGACAATATTACTAACAGAAACACTCTATATAATTGCTTACTTCATGAACGGTAGTTATGACTTCATGAACGGTAATTATTATTAAAAACAATTAATATGTTTAATAAAAAAATCTTGTATTTTAGCCTATGAATTTTTGAAGTACTCTAAATGAAAGCCATTATTGTAGATGACGAACCCAATGCACGCTCGTTATTAAGAAATATAATCTCTGAACATTGTCCAGATATTGAAATAATAGAGGAAGCACCAGATGTAAAAACGGCAGTAAAACTAATTAACAAATACCCTGTTGACTTAGTTTTTTTGGATATAGAAATGCCAAATGAAAATGGATTTGCGCTATTCGATTATTTTGAAAAACCAACTTTCGAAACTATTTTTTGTACTGCTTATTCTGAATATGCCATAAAAGCTTTTGAAGTTTCGGCAGTAGATTATATTTTAAAACCAATTAGTATTAGTAATATCAAATTGGCTGTAGAAAAAGTGATTAAACTTCATGGTTTAAACCAGATTATTCAAAAAGTTCAAACATTACGGGATAATTTAACCGTAAATAAATTACAAAAAATTGCTTTACCTCTATCTGACGGATTAACCTTTGTAAAAATTGAAGATATTTTATATTTTGAAGCAGATGGATCTTATACCCATGTAATTACTAGCTCCGAAAAATATTTGGTTTGTAAAAAAATAAAAGAATTTGATGAACTTTTACAGGATGATTCTCGCTTTTTTAGAGTACATCGTTCTTATTTTATTAATGTGCAACAAATAAAAAAATACAATAAGAAAGAAGGTGCTACTCTACTCTTTGATAATCAAAAAATAATCCCTGTCGCTAGAGAAAAAAAATCTGAATTTGATAACTTCATTAGTGGAATAAGTGTATGATATGAAAAAAATAATTTTACTTTTTATTTGTTTTAGTTCGATTGCCCAAAACAATTCAAAAATTCTTTTAGAAAAAATAAAAACTCATGCAAAACAAGATACAATTAGAGTTGAACTACTTGTTGATGCTTGTGTTGCAGGAACTTTTCAAGCCGATTCGGTAATGCTTTCTTATGCTAAAGAAGCATATTTTATTTCAAATAAAATTAATTATGAATTAGGAAAAATTCGCTCTCTTAATTGTATAGGAAACTACTATTTTCAAAAATCAAATTTTGATAAAGCAACAGAATTATACATGAAAGCTTTACAATTGGCTGAAAAAACAAATGATCAGAATAACATAGTTATTGGTAAAAGTAATTTGGCAAATATTTTTTGTAGAGTAGGTAAACAGCAAGAGGCTATTAAGTTACTTAAACAATGTGATGCTATTTTATTAAAAAGAGGTGATTCTTTGGCACAAAATAGAGCAGCCATTTTAACCAATTTAGCAACTGCTTTTTCATCTATTGATAAACATGAAATTGCAATTCTATATTATAAAAAGGTATATTCCATTTGTAAGAAAGGAAATATTGTTTTTGGTTTAGGGATTACTTCAGCCAATTTAGCTAGTGAATATTATGAGTCAAATAATTATCCAATGGCTTTGTCATCGGCATCAGAAACACTAAAAATAGCCGAAGAAAACAAGCTTGGTTTCTTAAAATCAAGTGCTTACAAAACTATTGGTTTAACTTATATTGCCTTAAAAAATAACAAACTCGGTATAGAAAATTTAAAACTTTCAGAAAAAAATGCTATTCAAATTGACGATAAAGAGACATTATTAACAGTCTATGAAAACTTACATTCTGCCTATTACAATTCAAATGACATTAAGAATGCATATTTAAATTGTTTAAATTTTATATCAATAAAAGATACAATGTATAGCATAGAATCAAAAAAGACTATTGAAGAATTAAACACCAAATACCAAACAGAAAAAAAAGAAACAGCCATAAAAAACTTGACACAAGACAAAAAAATAGGCGAACTAAGATCACAACAAAAAACATTCCTAATTTATAGTATAATAGGAAGTGTATTGGCGCTTGGATTGCTTTTCTATTTTATGTTTATTAGGTATAAAACAAAAAAACAAAACGAATTACTTAAAGTACAACTTCAAGAAGCAGAAAAAACCATAATTGCAGAGAAAAATGCTTCCGATAGTGAAATGAAAGCCCTGAAAAGCCAGATGAATCCACATTTTATTTTTAATGCGCTGAACAGTATTCAAGAACAGTTTATGTATGGTGATAAGGTGGTTGCAAATGAGCAAATGGGGAATTTCACTTATTTAACTCGTCAAATTCTTGAAGTATCCGGTAAGAAACAAATAACACTTTCAAAAGAAATAGATATTTTAACCAAATATTTAGAACTAGAAAAAATGCGTTTCGACAACAATTTTGAGTATTCTATAACCATAAATGATTCGATCGATGAAGATTACACACAAATCCCACCTATGATGTTACAACCTTTTGTAGAGAATAGTGTAAAACATGGGTTGCTTCATAAAAAAGGAGAAAAAAAACTTACCATAAATTTTTATTTATCTGAAAATGATGAATTTCTAATAGCACAAATAACTGACAATGGTATTGGTAGAAAAGAGTCTGAAAAAATAAATAAAAAAAATAATTCTAAGCACGAATCTTTTTCAATACAATCAATTAACCAAAGACTAAAAATGTTAAATAACAACCAAATTGAAAATCTCGTGGTTTATGAAGATCTTTTTGATGAAAATGGTGCCTCAGTTGGAACTAACGTTAAAATTAAGATTAAGGTAATTTAATTTTTTATCCTTATATAGACGACATAAAAACATACTCTATGGTAATTATTTTACTAACCATACAATTACTCAAAACCTGAAATCAAAAAACGCATTCATGAAAAACAAAAAGCGATAGAAAAAGCCGCTAAGGATTTAGATTTTATGCACGCTCAAAATTGAGAGATGAGATTAAAGCTTTGCAAGAAAAAATATAAGATTTTTTACTTTTTTAAAACCTTATATTCCTCATAACAACCATTTATAGCATCTAGAATTTGTAAATCATTTGCGGTTTGTGCAAATGTTTCAGAGTAACTACAACGCTGCAAAATTTCTGCAAGCTCTTTTTTATCTATCCCTAAAAGCAAGTAAATAGTTTGATGGTCATATTTTGTTTGAAGCAAGTTTCTTAGGTTTTCATCTTTTTTTAATTCCTTAAGCCTTTTAAGCTCTTTAGGTTTTTTACCAAAAAAATTATAAAGCATATCGGCTGGATTAAACAAAGAACTCATTACTCTACCAAAAGCTCCTGGAGAACTTTCTCCTGCTTCATATCTACTTGTTAAACCAGAGATATTATACCAATAATTTTCTCTTTCGGGAATTAATTTCGAGTCAACTTCTAAATAACCAGTTAAGTCATAAGGAGGAATAACAACTTCTTCTAGCGCGTAAGCTTTTTCTGTAAGGTGAATTCTGTTTGCATTACTTTTTATCCAATCATTTGTCACCTTTATTTCAATCGATTGAAAACCCAAACTAGAAACAAGTAAAACATCATTTAAATTGGCTGGGATCTTAAAATTACCTTTTGCATCAGTAACGGCACCTTTTACTAAATTAATGTTTACAACATTAATATTCCACAAAGGCAATAAAGTGTTATCATTTACAACCGTACCTGAAATTATAGTCTCTTGTGAAAATGTTGAAACTGAAAAAAATAAAAATGAAAGTATAAAATATCTCATGCTAAAAATTTGTTAGGCTAATGTAATTATTCATTATGAGATATTTTGCAGATTATATTATAATTATAAGAAAATTAACAATAAGTCATAAAAATACAAAATTAAAAGTTAATATTAATAGTTTTGAAAGTAGGAAAGGTTTAAATTTAAAATCCAAAATTGTACCTTTGTTTTTTACTCCAACTATGTTAGAAAACGATAATACAATCGAAGTTATTGGCGCTCGCGTTCATAATCTCAAAAATATAGATATTTCTATTCCTCGCGAAAAACTAGTGGTTATTACTGGACTTTCTGGTTCGGGAAAATCATCTTTGGCTTTCGATACCATTTATGCCGAAGGACAACGCCGTTATATAGAAACTTTTTCAGCTTATGCCAGACAATTTCTCGGCGGATTAGAACGTCCTGATGTTGATAAAATTGATGGATTATCACCAGTAATTGCTATAGAACAAAAAACAACTTCTAAATCTCCACGATCAACAGTGGGAACCATCACCGAAATTTATGATTTTTTACGTTTGCTATTTGCTCGTGCTGGAGATGCCTACAGTTACAATACAGGCGAAAAAATGGTTTCTTATTCTGATGAACAAATTAAAGATTTAATTATCAAAGATTTTTCCGGAAAAAGAATCAACATCCTCGCTCCGATTATTCGTGCTAGAAAAGGACATTATGCCGAATTGTTTCAACAAATTGCCAAACAAGGTTTTCTGAAAGTTCGTATTAATGGTGAAGTCAAAGATATTACTGCAGGTATGAAACTTGATCGTTATAAGACCCATGATATTGAGACAGTAATTGATAGAATTGTAGTTGATAATACTGATGATGTTCAGAAACGAATATCCGAAAGCATCAATACAGCAATGCATTACGGAGAAAATGTATTGATGATTTTAGATCAGGATAGTAACGAAGTCCGTTTTTTTTCTAGAAACTTAATGTGTCCAACGACTGGAATTTCGTATCAAAATCCAGAACCCAATTTATTTTCGTTCAATTCTCCAAAAGGAGCTTGTCCTGACTGTAACGGTTTGGGGACAATTAATGAAATAAATATTAAAAAAATAATTCCAAATCCTAAATTATCGATAAAATCTGGCGGTTTTGCTCCTCTTGGGGAATACAAAAGTTCTTGGATTTTTAAACAATTGGAAATTATTGGCGAAAAATTTGAGTTCAAATTAACCGATGCTATCGAAACCATTTCCGACGAAGCCATGGAAATGATTCTAAATGGTGGCAAAGAAAAATTCTCTGTAACTTCAAAAACTGCTGGAGTTACCAAAGAATACAAAATCGAATTTGAAGGGATTTCTGCATTTATAAAATCGCAACATGACGATTCGGGTTCATCAACTTTAAAACGTTGGGCTAAAGAATTTATGGACGAAGTAAATTGTCCTACTTGTGAAGGCTCACGACTGAAAAAAGAATCACTATATTTTAAAATAAACGAACAAAATATTGCCGATTTATCTAATATGGATATTTCCGATTTAACAGTATGGTTTCATGATTTAGACAAGCATTTGTCTGACAAACAAAAGCTCATAGCATCTGAAGTTATTAAAGAAATTAAAGACCGATTAAACTTTTTGATGAATGTTGGTTTAGATTATTTATCTATCAGTAGAAGTTCAAAATCCCTTTCTGGTGGCGAAGCACAACGTATTCGTCTGGCAACTCAAATTGGGTCACAATTGGTTGGTGTTTTGTATATTTTAGATGAACCGAGTATTGGTTTGCATCAGCGTGACAACGAAAAATTAATTCATTCGTTAGAACAATTGCGAGATATTGGCAATTCTGTTATTGTGGTCGAACATGATAAGGACATGATAGAACGTGCCGATTATGTTATTGATATTGGTCCGAAAGCTGGAAAATATGGAGGGGAAATTATAAGCAAAGGAACCCCAAAAGAATTATTGAAAGAAAATACCATTACAGCACAATATCTAAATGGAACAATGAAATTCGACATTCCAAAAAAACGTCGTGAAGGCAATGGAAAATTTCTAAAATTAACTGGTGCTACTGGAAATAATTTAAAAAATGTTTCGATAGAATTGCCTTTAGGACAACTTATTTGTGTGACTGGTGTTTCAGGTTCTGGAAAATCTACATTAATAAATGAGACGCTCTACCCTATTTTGAATGCATTCTATTTTAATGGAGTAAAAAAACCAAAACCATACAAGAAAATTGAAGGTTTAGAACATATCGACAAAGTTATTGATATTGATCAAAGTCCAATTGGAAGAACACCAAGATCAAATCCAGCCACTTATACTGAAGTTTTTACGGAAATAAGAAATATGTTTACTATGACTTCCGAAAGTATGATTCGTGGTTACAAAGCGGGACGTTTTAGTTTTAATGTAAAAGGAGGACGTTGCGAAACCTGCGAAGGTTCTGGAGTAAGAACTATCGAAATGAGTTTCTTGCCCGATGTTTATGTAGAATGTGAAACCTGTCAAGGAAAGCGTTTTAACAGAGAAACACTAGAAATACGATTCAAAGGAAAATCTATTTCTGATGTGTTGAATATGACGATTGACGAAGCTGTTCCTTTTTTTGAAATGATTCCGAAAATACATCGAAAAGTAAAAACTCTACAAGATGTTGGTTTAGGTTATATTACTTTAGGTCAACAAAGTACAACGCTTTCCGGTGGAGAAGCACAACGTATAAAACTCGCTGGTGAATTATCTAAAAAAGACACAGGAAATACATTTTATATCCTAGACGAACCCACAACTGGATTGCATTTTGAAGACATTCGAGTTCTCATGGATGTGATTAATAAATTAGTTGACAAAGGAAATACAATCCTGATTATCGAACACAATATGGACGTGATAAAACTCGCCGATTATATTATAGATATTGGTCCTGAAGGTGGAAAAGGTGGAGGAAATGTGGTCGCCAAAGGAACTCCTGAAGAAGTTGCTAAAAATAAAAAAAGTTATACTGCACAATTTTTGAAAAAAGAATTACTTTAGCAGGCTGTTTTTTACAAAAAAACATGAATTAAATCGTGAAGCCTAGCCCTGATTGAAACGACATCCTTTTTCTTGCTCCTTTAGCAAGGAAAAGATATAGTGAAAAGCAGGAATAGCTTCTAAATAATAAATAAAAATAAAAAATGAGATTAGAAGATTTTGATAATGACGAGGATAAAGTAATCCAAGATAAGTTAAAACAAAAAACGTGGAATGAGATTCGTTCGAACGATTCTTGGGCAATTTTTAAGATTATGTCTGAGTTTGTAAATGGTTACGAAAGCATGGCGAGAATTGGGCCTTGTGTTTCTATATTTGGCTCTGCAAGAACAAAACCAGAGGACAAATATTATATTTTGGCCGAAGAAATCGCTTATAAAATAAGTAAAGCTGGTTATGGTGTGATTACTGGTGGTGGTCCTGGAATTATGGAAGCTGGAAACAAAGGTGCGCACCGTGGTGAAGGAACTTCGGTTGGGTTAAATATCGAATTGCCTTTCGAACAACATTACAATCCATATATTGATAAAGATAAAAATCTAAATTTCGATTACTTTTTTGTACGCAAAGTAATGTTTGTTAAATATTCTCAAGGTTTTGTGGTTATGCCAGGAGGTTTTGGAACTTTAGATGAGTTATTTGAAGCAATAACGTTAATTCAAACTAAAAAAATTGGAAAATTTCCTATTATTTTAGTTGGTACTAGTTTTTGGTCTGGACTAATGGATTGGGTACAACAAGTCATGATTGAAAGAGAAAAAACAGTTTCTGCAGATGATATGAAACTGATAAAAATAGTAGATAATGCTGAGGAAGTTGTTGAAGCTTTAGATAATTTCTATAAGAAATATAATTTGAGCCCTAATTTTTAGTAATCAAATAATAAGCAACTAAAAAAAATAAAAAGCAGTTGTAAGTAATATTTTTTTAATTATGTTTGTTGAAATTTTTAATTTTAAAAAATTAACCCAAAAACCCAAATACAATATGAAAAAAATTATTGCAATCTCATTTTTATTTATTAATTATCTAGGTTATAGTCAAATAAAAGTTATCCCAACTATTCCTATCGAAAAAATTGGAAGAATTGGTGAGAATGGATCTAGTGACATCTACATTCAGAAAGAAGGAAATGAGTATACTGTGTTTTTTAAAAATATAGAGCCTACTGAAACTAGTTCATCTACAAAATTTAATTTCAAAGATTTAACAGGTGATTTCGAAGCTTTGTATACTATCATTTCAGATGGTTTTAATGCATCTCCTGTAGCTGATATAAAATTAGATTTACCAAACGATATTGTTTGGTTACACTATACTAAAAGCTTACAAAAAGTTGTTACATTACAATTTATGAGTAAAGATAAAGCTACATCTGTTACTGGGATTTCTGATTTTATGAGTAAAGCCGATATAAATAGTTTGTTCGGAAAAAAATAGTTTCCAATAGTATAAAAATAGTTGCTTAATAAAATCGGTTTTTACTGAAATTATTAGGCAACTTTTTTTATATAGATTTCCTCAAAAAAATAAGGTATGAAAAAAACAATTGTTGTACTTACAGGAGCAGGAGTTTCTGCCGAAAGCGGCATTAAGACCTTTCGTGACAGTGATGGGCTTTGGGAAGGCCATAATGTTACAGATGTTGCAACGCCCGAAGGCTGGAAAAAAAATCCTGCATTAGTTCTCGATTTTTATAACAAACGTCGTCAGGAACTTAAAACTGTAAAACCCAATGAAGCCCATCTAATATTAGCAGAATTAGAAAATGATTTCGATGTACATATAATCACTCAAAATGTAGATAATTTACACGAAAAAGCAGGAAGTTCGAATGTGTTACATCTTCACGGAGAACTAACAAAAGTGAGAAGTGTTACAAGCAAAAATCATATTTTAGATTGGTTTGAAGATTTAAATCTCGGCCATTTTGATGATCATGGCAACCAACTTCGCCCTCATATAGTTTGGTTCGGAGAAGATGTTCCTGCTATAGAAAAAGCAATCAGTATTGTCGAAAAAGCAAATGTTTTAATTATTATTGGAACATCGTTACAAGTATATCCTGCGGCAAGTCTCATGAATTTTGCACCACAGAATAGTCCTATTTATTATATTGACCCTAATCCTGCAACTGTTTATGATTTACCCAATCCTCTAAAAGTTATTGAAACAATAGCTTCTAAAGGAATGAAAACTGTACAAAAAGAATTAATGAAATTACTTTAATTCTTTTTGTTAGCTTAAACTTTTAATATATAAATACAAGTTTTTAAAATTCCCCATTAAAATTAAACAAAAAAAGCCTCACATTTCTGTGAGGCTTTATATCTAAAAAACTAGAGAATTATTTTTTCTCTGATTTTTCCATTTTAGCTTTCAAAGCAGCCAATACATCATTATTATCTCCTAACGTTGCAGCAGCTGCGTTGTTATTAGATGAAGATGCATTAGAGTTAGAATTGTTATCTGAAGCTGTTTTCACATTTTTCTCTTCTTCCTCACGGAAAATAGCAGTATGTGAAGCTACAACTCTTTTAAATTCTTTATTGAATTCGATAACTTTGAAGTCAGCAGTATCGCCTTTTTTCAATTTCTTACCATCTTCTTTTTCAAGGTGACGAGTAGGAATAAAAGCAACAACATCATCTCCAAAATCTACAGTAGCACCTTTTTCAACGATTTCAGCGATTTCACCGTTATGGATTGTTCCAACAGCAAAAGCAGCTTCATGTTTGTCCCAAGGATTTGCAGTAGTTTGTTTGTGACCTAAAGATAATTTACGAGCATCTACATCAAGTTCAAGAACTACGATGTCTAATTTTTCACCTACAGCGATAAATTCTGATGGATGCTTGATTTTTTTAGTCCAAGATAAATCTGAGATATAAACCAATCCGTCGATTCCTTCTTCTAATTCTACGAAAATTCCGAAGTTTGTAAAGTTTCTTACAGTACCTGTATGTTTAGAACCTACTGGGTATTTAGAAGTAATATCAGTCCATGGATCTTGCGTCATTTGCTTGATACCAAGAGACATTTTACGTTCGCTTCTGTCTAGAGTTAAGATAACACCTTCAACGATATCACCTACTTTTACGAAATCTTGAGCAGAACGCAAGTGCGTAGACCAAGACATTTCAGAAACGTGAATTAAACCTTCAACACCTTCAGCAACTTCGATAAATGCACCGTAATCAGCGATTACAACTACTTTACCTTTTACTTTGTCTCCAATTGCTAAGTTAGCATCTAGAGCATCCCAAGGGTGAGCGTTTAATTGTTTTAATCCTAATTGAATTCTTGTTTTCTCATCATCGAAATCAAGGATTACAACGTTTAATTTTTGATCTAATTCAAGAACTTCACTTGGGTGATTAATTCTAGACCAAGAAAGGTCAGTAATGTGAATTAATCCATCAACTCCACCTAAATCAATAAACACACCATAAGAAGTAATGTTTTTAACAACACCTTCTAATACTTGTCCTTTTTGTAATTGACCGATGATTTCTTTTT
Source organism: Flavobacterium sp. (assembly GCF_046153165.1). Taxonomy (GTDB): domain Bacteria; phylum Bacteroidota; class Bacteroidia; order Flavobacteriales; family Flavobacteriaceae; genus Flavobacterium. Next base: position 28,130 of record NZ_JBJXEN010000108.1, read on the forward strand.
TCTGAACTTCGATATCCGCTTCAATAAGCGCTTTATGAGATACAACAACATTCTTGAATTCGTGGTTGATTTTCACAACTTTAAATTCCATCATTTTGTTTACATACTGATCGTAATCTCTAATTGGTTTCACATCGATTTGAGATCCTGGTAAGAAAGCTTCAATACCAAAAACGTCAACGATCATACCACCTTTAGTTCTACATTTTACAAAACCGTTTACAATTTCTCCAGTTTCATTTGCAGAAATAACTCTATCCCATGCTTTGATAGTACGAGCTTTTCTGTGAGATAAAACAAGTTGTCCAGTTTTGTCTTCACGAATGTCGATTAAAACTTCAACTTTGTCACCTACTTTAAGTGATGGATTGTAACGGAATTCATTCAAAGAAATAACACCCTCAGATTTAGCGTTGATATCAACGATAACGTCTCTGTCAGTAATTCTAACAACTACACCTTCTACAACTTCCTCTTGGTCAGTTGCGATAAATGTTTTTGCTACTAATTCTTCGAATTCTCTTAAGTTTGCTGCATCAACTGGATCTATTCCTTCAGAATAATTGTGCCAGTTAAAATCTGCTAAAAACTGTTCTTGTGATTTTAATGTTTCAGACATGCTGATAAAAATTTGTATTTTGTTTTTCGTGAGTTTCTTTACGCGATAGAAAAACAAAAGTGTTTTACATAAATTATTTAATTCCCAAACGAAAC